>NZ_JBHFIZ010000039.1:808748-812659 GCF_057334535.1 Achromobacter colocynthidis | reverse complement strand
ATCTGAGCCAGGATCAAACTCTTCAGTTTAATCTCTGTATTTGTTTCGTATTCTTGGTCCGAATAAATCCGAACCAGGTCATACGTCGCTACTCAAAGGAAGTGAGGTATGTTCTTAAACTTGACGTCTAAGGTACTTCACTTCTAGTGAGCACTTGATTTCATTGTGCTTGTGATAAAGCCAGGATTTGACTCCCAACTTGATCACAGTGCATCGCATCAAGCGCCCACACTTATCGGTTGTTTAATTGTTAAAGAGCGGTACTGCTAAATTCTGTACTACCAACTTCTTGCCACTTACTGAACTTGCTCGCTTCGCTGCGGCTTTCGCTTTGCGTCGCTCGCTGTTTTCAGCAGCAGAGAGGCGAGATTATGAAGAAGTTTTTATCGCTTGTCAAGCCAGCTTCGTTCGCTTTCGCGCCACCGCTTTCTTGCTTGCGACCTCTTCAGATCACCCTCTCTTAGCAGCTATCGAAACATCAGAACACCCATTCGGGTTAACCCTAAGTTTTCGGCAGCTGCCAAGCCTGAAACTATAACACAACTTTTGCAGATTATGCAACCGGCTCTTGCCTAATTTGCATCCTATCTTGCAACCCCGCCGCTCGCTTACGCTTGCGTTGGCTCTGGAATCCAGAGGTTGGTTACTGAACCAGGTGGCTTGCGATATTGATCCGGGTAAACCCTGATTCACCATCACCAGCCAAGCCCAAGACTATAGCACGATTTTTGCAGATTGCGCAACTGGCTTTTGCCTGATTTGCTGCAATCCTTGCAATAACCGCTTGGCTGCCTGCATAACTACTACTGGCTGCTTCGCGGCAGGCCGGGGTAGGTTTCCTTGCGGATCGCTTGCCGGGTGGCCTGTTGCGCTTGCTTGGCTTCGCGGTTCAAAAACTGCCTGAACTGCGAAGGAGCGAGACTATAGCACGGAAATTTCTACTAGGGGCTCCACATGACACCCATTTTTCAAAAAGGTGAACATTTATAGGGACACTCCCTTTAAGAGCCGCGCGGCACTCTATATAGAGGTGCTCCGGTAGCACCTCTATATAGGCAGACCACGCTCTATATATATAGATATATAGAGCACACCACTACCCTACTCTCCGCCCTCACCTCACAGCCTTAGCTCGGTGGTTTCCTTGATCTGCTGTAACGCGAAGAAGGAACGCATATCCACCACGGCAGGGTGGCGCATCAATGTGTCCATGGCGAAACGGGAAAAGTGCGCCAGGTCGGCCACCTGGATTCGAAGCAGATAGTCCATGTCGCCAGACATGGCATAGCACTCGACCACTTCAGGCCAAAGCTGCACGTCGCGCGCGAAGTCGCTCATTGGCGCGTGACTGGAGCCGCTATGCTTGTTCAGGCGGATGTTGACGTAGGCCAGCAGACCGAGCCCAACTTTCTCAGCGTCGATCAGCGCCACGTACTTTTTGATGAAGCCCTTCTCTTCCAGCCGGCGCACCCGCCGCAAGCAGGGACTGGGGGACAGGGATACGCGGTCGGCCAGTTCCTGGTTGCTAAGGCGTCCATCGCGCTGCAGTTCAGCCAAAATCCTTAGATCTGTCCTATCAAGCTCGATATCAGACATTTTTTGCCCTTTAGTTTTCATATTCGGCAATATTATTGCCCAAATAGGGCGGTTCAACGCCATGTTTGCAATTGTCTGCTCGTCGATCCTACCTACAATCCTCTTCTAGACTTGAATAACAAGTCGTCCTGAAAAACGATGCAAGGGAGCAGACTTATGAGCAGCGCTTTCCAACCCTGGGACAACCCGATGGGCACCGCCGGGTTCGAGTTCATTGAATATGCCGCGCCGGACCCCGCTGCGCTGCGCAAGGTGTTTGAACTACTGGGCTTCAAAGCCATCGCCAAACACCGTCACAAGGACGTCACGCTGTACCGTCAGGGTGGCGTGAATTTTCTGATCAATGCCGAGCCGGATTCCTTTGCCCAGCGCTTTGCGCGTCTGCACGGACCGTCGATCTGTGCAATTGGTTTCCGCGTTCAAGACGCCAATGCCGCGTATAAGCGCGCGTTGGAACTGGGGGCATGGGGATTCGACTCGCACAGCGGGCCGATGGAACTGAACATTCCGGCCATCAAGGGCATCGGCGACTCGCTCATCTACCTGGTTGACCGCTGGACGGGTAAGGAAGGCCATGGCGGCATTGGTGACATCAGCATCTACGACGTTGACTTCGTGCCCGTGGATCCGGGCAATGCGCAGGCGGACCTGAACCACCGCGGAGCCGGCTTGACGTTGGTGGACCACTTGACGCACAACGTGCACAAGGGCCGCATGGCCGAGTGGTCGGAATTTTACGAACGCCTGTTCAACTTCCGTGAAGTGCGCTACTTCGATATCGAAGGCAAGGTGACGGGCGTGAAGTCGAAGGCGATGACGTCGCCGTGCGGCAATATCCGCATTCCGATCAATGAGGAAGGCACCGAGGAGAAGGGGCAGATCCAGGAATATCTGGACCTGTACCGCGGCGAAGGCATCCAACACATTGCCATGGCGACGGATGACATCTACAGCACCATTGAAGCGCTGCGCGAGTCGGGTGTGGTATTTCTGGATACGCCGGAAACGTACTACGAACTGCTGGACCGCCGCCTGCCTAACCACGGCGAAGATGTGGCGCGCCTGCAGAAAAACCGTATCCTGTTGGATGGCGCGCCTGGTGGCGGCCTTTTGCTGCAGATCTTCACGGAGAACCAGATCGGCCCGATCTTCTTCGAGATCATCCAGCGCAAAGGCAACGACGGTTTTGGCGAAGGCAACTTCAAGGCCCTGTTCGAATCGATCGAACTGGACCAGATGCGCCGCGGCGTGGTGAAGAACGTCGAGTAAGCGCTTCCCCCGCCAGTGCCCGAGTGCCCTAGCATCGGCACTGGCTTTGTAGCCTCACCTTATGGTGAGGTTTTTTTTGCCCGTTCGAACCGACCCGGGCGTCCACGCGGCAGTTAGCGCTTCAGACGATCCTGGAATTGCTTGCGGAACTTGGCAACCTTGGGTGCGATCACGAACTGGCAATAACCTTGCTCGGGGTGCAGGGCAAAGTAGTTGCTGTGGTAATCCTCGGCTTGCCAGAATTTGGCGGGCGCCAACAGCTTGGTGACGATGGGCGCATCGTAAACCTGTTGCGCCTCGACCTCGGCAATGACCGCTTCAGCTTGCTCACGCTGAGACTCGTTCTGCCAGAAGATTGCCGACTCGTACTGCGGACCGATGTCGTTGCCTTGACGGCCCGGCGTGGTGGGATCATGCGTGGCGAAGAACACGCGCAGCAAGTCACTGAACGACAGTTCGGTGGGGTCGAATTCGATTCTGGCGACCTCGATATGGCCCGTGTCCTTGCCGCACACCTGCTCATAGCTGGGGTTGTCGACGTGCCCGCCGCTGTAGCCGGGCAACACGCTCTTCACGCCGCGCAGATCGACGAAGACCGCTTCGACGCACCAGAAGCAGCCGCCGCCAAGGACGGCAACCTCATTGCCTGGGGATGGTTGTTCTGTCATGACAATTCCTCATTGATAAGGGGCCACGCCGCGCGGCCCACTTCCCGCGCTTCACGCCGGGGCATCAAGAATAAGCCTACTGCTTGGTCGGTGCCAGCGACAGTATCCATTCGGCCAGCAGACGGGCGTCTTCCTGGTTGACATGGGTTTGGGCAGGCATGGGAACCGCACCCCAGGCACCGCGGCCACCACCACGAATCTTGCCGGCCAGGTAATCCACCATGGCGTCGCCCTGCCCCGCATAACGTTCCGCCACACTCTTCAACGGCGGGCCCACGCGCTTGGCCTCTACCTGGTGGCAGGCCATACAGGCCTTGCTCTTGGCCAGGTCCAGGCCAGTCGTTTGCGCCTGGACCGCGCCTGCGCTCAACACGCAGG
>NZ_JBHFIZ010000039.1:767237-808688 GCF_057334535.1 Achromobacter colocynthidis | reverse complement strand
CAACACGCCGGCGACGGCCGCCCACAGACTAATCTTCAAATGCATCGGTAACTGCCCCACGGCTCGCGGTGCTGGCGAGCTTGCCGAACTTGGCAAGCACACCGCGTGTATAACGCGGCTTGGGCTGGACCCAGGCCTGGCGACGAGCCGCCAGGTCTTCGTCGCTGATGTTGAGCTGCAGCAGCAGCTTGTGGGCATCGATGGTAACCGAATCACCTTCCTGGATCAGGGCGATCGGCCCGCCCACGAATGCTTCTGGCGCCACATGGCCAACGACCATGCCCCAGGTGCCGCCGGAAAAGCGGCCATCGGTGATCAGGCCTACCGTTTCGCCCAAGCCCTGTCCCACCAACGCGGAAGTGGGCGCCAGCATTTCGCGCATGCCCGGCCCACCCTTGGGGCCTTCATAGCGGATGACCACGACATCGCCGTCCTTGATACGCTGCGCCATGATGGCGGTCATCGCGTCGTCCTCGGAATCGAACACGCGCGCCGGACCGGTCATGACGGGGTTCTTCAGCCCGGTGATCTTGGCCACGCAGCCTTCCGGCGACAAGTTGCCTTTGAGAATGGCCAGATGCCCCTGCGGGTAGAGCGCACGATCCAGCGGCATGATGACGTCCTGATCAGCGCGCGGCGCATCAGGCACATCGGCGAGCGTTTGCGCGATGGTCTTGCCTGTGATCGTGATGCAGTCGCCATGCAGCAGGCCGGCATTGAGCAACAGCTTCATGACTTGCGGGATCCCGCCCGCACGATGCAGATCCGTTGCGACGTATTTGCCGGATGGCTTCAAGTTGCACAGCACCGGCACGCGCTTACGGATACGCTCGAAGTCATCGATGGTCCACGGCACGTCGGCGGCATGGGCAATGGCCAGGAAGTGCAGCACCGCGTTGGTGGACCCGCCCGTGGCCATGATGACCGACACGGCGTTCTCGATGGATTCGCGCGTGATGATGTCGCGCGGACGCAGGTTGCGCCGGACGGCGTCGACCAGCACGCGCGCCGACTCGGCGGCCGAGACGACTTTTTCTTCATCTTCATTGGCCATCGTGCTGGAATACGGCAGGCTCATGCCCATGGCTTCGAAGGCGGAGCTCATGGTGTTGGCGGTGTACATGCCGCCACAGGAACCCGAGCCGGGGATGGCGCATTTTTCGATCTGCTTGAAGTCGGCCTCGGGCATGCGGCCCATCGTGTATTCGCCAACGGCTTCGAAGACCGAGACGATGGTGAGATCGTTGCCCTTGTAGTGGCCAGGCTTGATGGTGCCGCCATAGACGTAGATGCCCGGCACATTCGTGCGCGCCAGGGCGATCATGCCGCCCGGCATGTTCTTGTCGCAGCCACCAATGACCACCACGCCGTCCATCCACTGCCCTTGGGCGGCGGTCTCAATACAGTCGGCGATGACCTCGCGCGAAACCAACGAGTATTTCATCCCCTCGGTGCCCATGGACATGCCGTCGGAAATGGTGGGCGTGCCGAACACCTGGGGGTTGGCGCTGGAGGACCGGATGGCGTCGATGGCCGCGTCGGCCAAGCGCTGCAGGCCGCTATTGCAGGGCGTGATCGTGGAGTGGCCGTTGGCCACGCCTATCATGGGGTTGTTGAAATCGGCTTCCTTGTAGCCCAGCGCGTAGTACATGGCGCGATTGGGTGCGCGTGCTACGCCTTCGGTGATGTGGCGGGAACGTTCGTTGTTCGGCATGGTCAGTCTCTCCTGTCGGCGTCGGGGCGCGGACAAGGCGAACGCACCCGGGAAGCTGGCTCGCTTGCATGCATGCGAATCTTCAGAGCTCGCCGGTTATTATCATTCAACTTCATTGTGTCGGGCAGAACATGCTGCAATATCCAAAATTCGATCCCGTAGCCTTGCAGATCGGGCCGCTTGCCATCCACTGGTACGGCCTGATGTATTTGGCGGGCTTCGCCCTGGTGTACGTGCTTGGCCGCCGGCGCATCACCAGCGGCCACACCACATCGCTGAACGTGCGCGACCTGGAAGACCTGATTTTCTATAGCGTGCTGGGCGTCGTACTGGGCGGTCGACTGGGATATGTACTGTTCTACAAGCCTGCCTACTACCTGGCGCATCCGCTGGAAGTGGCGTACTTGTGGCAAGGCGGCATGTCGTTCCACGGCGGCCTGATCGGCGTGATCCTCGTCATGCTTCTCTTTGCACGAAAGAAGAAGCTGCCCTTTTTCGCGGTCAGCGATTTCATCGCGCCGCTGATCCCGCTGGGCCTGGGATTTGGCCGCTTAGGCAACTTCATCAATGGCGAGCTTTGGGGCCGACCGACCGATGTGCCTTGGGCCATGGTGTTTCCCGATAGCGGCGACGGGCTGGCGCGCCACCCGTCCCAACTTTACGAGCTGGGCCTGGAAGGCATTGTGCTATTTGTGCTGCTGTGGTGGTTTTCGAGCAAGCCGCGTCCACTTGGACAAGTGAGCGGGCTGTTTTTGATGGGCTACGGAACGTTCCGCTTCCTGGTGGAATTCACCCGCGAGCCAGACAACTTCCTGGGCCTGCTCGCGGGCGGATTAAGCATGGGACAGTGGCTGTCCCTGCCGATGGTCGCCTTGGGCGCCATCATGTTCAGCCTTACTGCAAAACGATCGTCCCGTTGACGGCGACGCTGACCGTGACGTCTCCCGCTTCCAGCGGGACGTCCGGGCTGTAGCCGCCAGAGGCGTCTTTGGCCATGGCCGCGCCAAGCATGCGCGGCATCGGCACGGGGCCGCCCGAGCCCCCGAGTTCCAGCTTGGACAAGCGGTAACCCGAAAAACCGAATGCGTTGGCAGCAGCCAATGCACGATCCTTGAACGCTTGGGCCGCTTCTTTCATCAGCTTGCGCTCTTCGGCCTCGCGCGCGGGACGCGACAGCGAGAATCCGATATTGGAAATGGCAGTCTTGTCCGATAGCTTGGCAGCCAAGGCGGCAGCGGCTTCGAAGTCCTTGGACTCCAGCACGATCTCACCCTGGCCGCGCCACGACGCAATCTTGCCCTTGCTGTTCGTGTTGGGCCACACGTTGAAGCCGCCCGTGCGCACTTCCACACCCTTGGTGTCGCGCGCGCGCTTGACGACGTCATCCAGCACGGCCGTCAGCTTCTTGCCGGCGGCGGGCTGATCAGGCGCCTCGACCTCGGCGGACAAGGAAATACGAACGGTGTCCTGCTTGACCTCCGACGAGGCGGCCGCTTGCAGTGTCAATTCCGGCGAACGATTCGTGGACGATTCCGCCGTTGCGGGCGCGCTGGGCGCCTGCGTCTGTGCGAATGCGGGTTGAACAGCAGCAATAGCGGCCACGGCTGCGCACGCTGCGCCGAGTTTCGTCAGCGAGAGAACAGGGTGTTTAAACATGGACGGGTCCTAGGAGGGAGGACAGAGAGAAAGAGAGGGGGATGGTTGTGGCACCCGACGCGGCCCTGCGCTGTTGGCAGGCCCGCTGGGTAAATGCCCCGCCTGTGCCGTCAAGGCCGGCATCTCGAACCCTAGGGTAAGAGGTGGTCGCGTTCCGCAGAGCGTCGGGTTCGTCTACGAGAGACGATCACTCCAGCTCTACACTCCCGCAACCATATGCCGAAAGCATAGGTTCAGAGAATGTATGGCCTAGTCACGGACACGGCAGGGACAAACTGAAAATTCTTGAATACAGCTTTATGAACGTTAGAGCAGTTTTTCCTGACCCGACAAGGCGTCATCGAGTACTGCGTTCATGTCCTCAATTCTACGCTTGAAGTCGCCAACCGCCAAACCCCCTAGCGGACCATCAGGTGCTTTCATGGCAAGAAGCTCGCCAGCGACCTGCAACGCAGCCATGACGGCGATGCGTTCATTGCTGGAGATCTTGCCGGTTCCCTGGATGCGGAGCATCAGTTGATCAACGTGGCGCACGGCGGCCATCAGCGTGGGCTTCTCTTCAGCGGAGCAGGCCAGCGAATAGTCGCGTCCCAATATGGTTACGTCTACGCGTTCCATCAGTGTTGCTCTCCAGACGGTGCGCCCGGCAGGCGGGCCAGCACGGCGTCAATGCGCTCGCGGGCCGAGGCGGCGGCCACGCGCAAGCGCTGTAGTTCGGCGTCGCGGGTTTGCAGGCTACCCTGCAGTTCGGTTTCGCGAGCAGTGAAACGCGACTCCAGCGATTGCCGTTCGGCGGATTCTCGGGCAAGCTGCTCGCGCAAGGCGGCTTCGGCCTGCTGGGCTTGCTCAAGCATTGCGGAAACCGCGCCGTCGTGATCCTGAAGCTTGCTTTGCAACGTGGCGATGTCAGCCTCGCGCTCGGCCGCGCGTTGCTTCTGCACGCGCTGTTCAGCTTCGAATTCGTTCAGACGGAGGCGCAACGCATCACGCTCTGCGTGGAGTTGGCGGGTGCGATGCACCAGTTGCCCGATTCGGGCGGCGAGTTGGTCTAGGTCTTGCAGCATGGGCGCTATCGTAAACCATCCTGAGGTGAACCGGGCCACTTCACGCAAGGTGAGAAACCCGGCAATATTCGGTAGGAAATGCGGTGTTGATTTGGGCGGCGCGAGACTAACCGATTCCGGCAGAAGAAGAAAAGCGCCTCCTCCAAAATCCCCGCATCCGGCCGATTCGGCTTTCGCATTTCTTTCTATAAACTTTCACTTAGCTTTCAAAAAGCCCTCATTCTTCCTGTGGCGTTACATCTGAGGCTCGGGAGTACCCGAATTCTAGGGAAAACCCCAGCCTTTCACCGACCTTACAGGGTTTGCAGCATGGCAGGCGTCCATTACCATTCGCCCTTTCAAGAAACCACGCCGTCGCTTTCAGAATAACTAATGGCACCCCGAAGTGCCTTTTTTGTGCCTGTCACTCGCCTTTCGGCGGGTCCCATCCGGCTACAAACTTTTTTATCTACATGCTGTAAATAGGAGCCAACCAATCATGCAGCTACGCAATCGACAGGACTTCTGGTCGGGGGTGATGTTCATCGCCCTTGGACTGGGATTCGCCTGGCAGGCCAGCAGCTACCAAATGGGTACTGCCGCCCGAATGGGCCCAGGGTACTTTCCTTTCTGGCTAGGCATTGTTCTGGCTTTGCTGGGCGCCATCGTGCTGCTTGGCTCACTTTCCAAGAAAGCCCACGAGACGCATATCGATAAGTTCGATTGGCGCATTGTCTTTCTCGTCGTGGGTTCCGTGGTCTTGTACGGATTCATCCTCAAGCCGCTGGGCATCTATCTTTCGGTATTCATCCTGGTTGTCGTAAGCAGCCTGGCCAGCCATGAGTTCAGCCTGAAGGTCGCCGTTGCCAACGCGATTTTCCTGGTGCTCTTCTCGTATCTGGCATTCGTCAAGGGGCTGGGGCTGATCTTCCCGCTGTGGCCGTCCTTTCTGGGCATGAACTAAGGAGCAACCGGTCATGGAATTGTTTGACAACCTAATGTTGGGCTTCTCGGTGGCGTTTACGCCCGAGAACCTGGCTTACGCACTGCTGGGCTGCATCCTGGGTACGCTGATTGGCGTGCTGCCGGGCATCGGCCCGGTCCCGACCATCGCGATGCTGCTGCCGATCACGTATGTGTTGCCCCCGATTGCAGGCCTGATCATGCTGGCCGGCATCTATTACGGCGCGCAATACGGCGGTTCGACCACGGCGATTCTTGTGGCGCTGCCAGGGGAAACGTCCGCGGTGGTGACCGTGCTGGACGGTCACCAGATGGCCCGCAATGGCCGTGCGGGCGCCGCGCTGGCCATCGCCGCGCTGGGCTCGTTCTTCGCCGGTTGCGTGGCAACGCTGTTGTTGGCCGCGTTTGCTCCTCCGTTGGCTGAAGTGGCGTTCAAGTTCGGCCCCGCCGAGTACTTCTCGCTGATGTGCCTGGGCTTGGTCGGCGCCGTGGTGTTGGCTTCGGGCTCGCTGCCCAAGGCGATCGCGATGATCATCCTGGGCCTGCTGTTGGGCATGGTCGGCACGGACGTCAACTCGGGCGTTGCCCGCTACGACTTCGGCATCCCCGAACTGCAAGACGGTATCGACTTCGCCATCGTGGCCATGGGCGTGTTCGGCTTCGCCGAAATCATGACCAACCTGGAGCAGAAGGAAAACCGCGTCGACATCACCGACAAGATCGGCTCGCTGTACCCGAACCTGCAGGAATTCAAGGAAGCCGCTCCCGCCGTGCTGCGCGGTACGGCCCTGGGTTCGGCCTTGGGTATCTTGCCGGGCGGTGGCGCCGTGCTGTCGTCGTTCGCGTCCTACACGCTGGAAAAGAAGATCTCGAAGAATCCGGAACGCTTCGGCAAGGGCCACCCGGCCGGCCTGGCTGGTCCGGAATCGGCGAACAACGCTGCCGCGCAGACGTCGTTCATTCCGCTGCTGACGCTCGGTATCCCGGGTAACGCCGTGATGGCGCTGATGGTTGGCGCAATGACGATCCACAACATCCAGCCCGGCCCGCAAGTCATGACGAGCCACCCGGAGCTGTTCTGGGGCCTGATCGCTTCGATGTGGATCGGTAACCTGATGTTGGTGGTGCTGAACCTGCCGCTGATCGGCCTGTGGGTCAAGCTGCTGAAGGTGCCCTATCGCATCCTGTTCCCGGCGATTCTGGTGTTCTGCACGATCGGTGTGTATTCGTTGAACTACAACTCGTTCGACATCTTCACCACGGCGATGTTCGGCATCATCGGCTACGTGTGGTCGAAGCTGAAGTGCGAAGGCGCACCGCTGCTGCTGGGCTTGGTTCTAGGCCCCATGATGGAAGAGAACTTCCGCCGTGCCCTGCTGCTGTCGCGTGGCGATTTCAGCACCTTCGTGACCCGTCCCCTGTCGGCTTCGTTGCTGGCCGTGGCGGCCTTCCTTGTGATCCTGGTGGCGCTGCCCGCCATCCGCAAGAAGCGCGAAGAGACCTTCGTCGAAGAAGAGTAAAAAGCGATCAGGCCGCCCACCGCGGCGCCTTGCCTCTTTCCAAAACCCCTGGGCTTGCCCCAGGGGTTTTTTTTTGATGGACTGGCCGCCGGCTTTTGGATTGCGTTAAGGTTAGTTCCCTAAGACTGACCTTACTCACATTGAGCGGAGTTTCCTGCAATGGCAACGATCGGTACCAAGAGCTACGACGCGGTCGTAGCCCAGAAAGTCGCTTTCCTCGGCCTGGGTGTCATGGGCCTGCCCATGGCCGGCCATCTGGCCCGCGCCGGGCACGACGTGACGGTCTATAACCGCACGCCCGCCAAGGCTCAGGCCTGGGTCGCGGAGTTCGGCGGCCGCCAGGCGGGCACGCCGCGCGAAGCGGTGGCAGGTGCACAGATCGTCTTTGCCTGCGTGGGCAACGACGACGACCTGCGCAGCGTTGTGCTGGGGCCTGACGGTGCATTCGCGGGCATGGCGCCTGGCGCCGTGTTCGTCGACCACACTACCGCGTCGGCCGATGTGGCCCGCGAACTTTACGCGCAAGCCAAGGGCCTGGGCCTGAATTTCGTGGATGCGCCCGTGTCCGGCGGCCAGGCCGGTGCCGTCAATGGCGCGCTGACCATCATGTGCGGCGGAGAAGAAGCGGTATTCGAAGCCATCAAGCCCGTGGCCCAGTGTTTTGGCCGCGCCGTGACGCTGGTGGGCGCGCCCGGTTCGGGCCAGTTGGCCAAGATGGTCAACCAGATTTGCATCGCCGGCCTCGTGCAAGGCCTGTCCGAAGCCGTGGCTTTCGGCCAGGCGGCCAAGCTGGACATGAAGTTGGTGCTGGACGTGATCAGCAAAGGCGCGGCGCAAAGCTGGCAGATGGAGAACCGGGGCGGCACCATGGTCGACGACAAGTTCGACTTTGGCTTTGCCGTGGATTGGATGCGTAAAGACCTGGGTCTGGTGCTGGCGGAAGCGCGCAACAACGGCGCGCGCGTGCCCGTGACCGCGCTGGTGGACCAGTTCTATGCCGATGTTCAGAAGATGGGCGGCGGCCGCTGGGACACGTCCAGCCTGGTGAAACGGCTACGCGACTAGGCACTTAGCATGCAGCAATGAAAAGGCGAGCCACAAGGCTCGCCTTTTTTCTGACACGCGAACGAGGCCGATCAGGCGGCCAGGCCGTCCTGCGCCGCGTCCAGCACCAGGGCATCGATACGCTGCTTGGCCAGCGTCACGCCTTCCAGCGCAGCCACTTCGCCCATCGCCATGCCTTCGGCGGCGATGAACGTGACGTCGTCCATGCCAAGGAAACCAAGCATCTGACGCAGGTACGGCGTCATCGTGTCGGACGGCGTGCCTTCGGCTTTGCCGCCACGAGCCGTCAGCACGAACACCTGCTTACCCTTGACGAGGCCTTCCGGCACGCCTTCGGGCGTATAACGGAACGTGACGCCGGCACGGGCTACGTGGTCAAGATAGCTCTTGAACTGAGCGGGCAGATTGAAGTTGTAGACGGGCACAGCGAACACGATGCGGTCGGCTTGCATCAGTTCGGCAACCAGCGAATCGCTGAGCTCGACGATGCGTTGCTGCTCCACGCTACGGGCCTCTGCAGGGGAGAACAGCGCGCCGGCGGTATTGCCGTCGAAGTACGGAATGGGCTGCGCGCCGAGGTCGCGGATTTTCACGGTATCGGCCGGGTGGGCGGCTTTGACGCGCGCCATGAAATGATCGGCCAATTCCGTGCTGTGGGAACGGTTGCCAAGAATCGAGGACAGGATGACAAGGGTCTTCATTGCGAATTTCTCCAGTGGTGGCCTGCCATGAGCAGGCGAGGGATCCGTCAGCGCCACGTCCGATTCATAAGGGGTACCGGACTGGGGCTGGGCGCCGGGTGGCGTTGGCAGATCCCGATTGCATGGCGTCACTGTAGACCGGTTCATTATTCACATAAACCCAGATATGATGAACTATTCGTTCCAGGAATAGAACAATCATGCAAGATCTAAACGACCTCTACTACTTTTCCCAAGTCGTCGAACAGGGCGGCTTCAGTGCGGCGGCCCGAGCGCTGGACATACCCAAATCCCGCCTTTCAAGGCGGATTTCACATCTTGAAGAAAGCTTGGGCGTGCGCCTGCTGCAACGCACGACTCGGCGCCTGCGGCTCACATCCGCCGGCGAACGCTACCTGCATTACTGCCGTGAAATGGCGGCATCTGCGCGTGCCGCGGACGACGCCATGCGGCAACTGCAATCCGAACCAGCAGGCCCGGTGATCGTCAGTTGCCCCGTTTCCATAGCGCAGGATGTGCTGGCGCCCCTGCTGCCTGAATTCCTGGACGCATGGCCGGCGATATCCGTGCAGTTGCTGGTGACCAACCGGCGCGTGGACCTGATCCGTGAAGGCGTGGACCTGGCCTTGCGCGTGCGGACCAAGCTGGATACCGACGCCGAGCTGGTGGTGCGCCACTTGGGCACCGCGCGCGGCACGCTGGTGGCCAGCCCCGGCTACCTGCAGCGCCATGGCGCACCGGACACGCCGCAGGATCTGGCCTCTCACACCACGCTTAGCTTTTCAGACCCGCAAAACGAAGTGCGCTGGCCACTGCGAAATGACAAGGGCGAAGAGCTGCAGGTTGAGCTCAAGCCGCAACTGTCGTGCAACGACTTCATCGTTCTGACCGAAGCCGCGGTGCGTGGCCGAGGCATTGCGCTGCTGCCATCCATCGCCACGCAAGAGGAACTGCGCCGGGGCCAGTTGGTGCAGGTGCTGCCGCAATGGCAATCGCCGGAAGGCATCGTGCATTGCATCTATCCGTCTCGGCGCGGCATGATGCCGGCGGTCAGGACGTTGCTGGATTTCCTGTCGCAACGCCTGCCGTCGATGTATCAGCGGCTGGAGAAAGCCGCAGCCCCTCCGGCTCCTCAGTAGCCCCGAGTGCGTTCGACCACGCCTGTGATGGGTTCACCGCGCATCAGTTGCGCCACCTTGCCGGCGATTTGCTCGATGCTTTCATCACGCAGCGTGCGCGCGGCAATGTGCGGCGTGACATGCACACGGGGATCGCGCCAGAAGGGGTGATCGTTGGGCAGCGGCTCGGTGTGGAACACATCCAGCGTAGCGCCGGCGATCTCACCTTCTTCGAGCATTTGAACCAGGTCGTCTTCGACCAGGTGTTCGCCCCGGCCGACGTTGACCAGGTGCGCGTCAGGCAGCAGTTGCGATAGCGTGTCGCGGTTCAGGATGCCGTGCGTGTCAGGCGTCAGCGGCAATACGTTCACCAAGAAGCGCGTTCTGGCCAAGAAGGCCGGCAAGGCGGCTTCGCCCGCAAAGGATTCCACGCCAGGCAAATCACGCGGCGACCGCGACCAACCCGCCACGGGATAGCCGAAATCAGCCAGCGTCTGCGCGACGCGCGCACCCACCTGCCCCAGGCCCAGCACGCCAACAGGCCAATCCGCCTGGCGCGTACCTTCGCGGGTATCCCAATGCTGGCGCGCCTGCGCCTGGTCAAACGCTTCGAAATCACGCGACACGCGCAGCAGGGCATACAGCGCATATTCGGCCATCTGCACTGACATGCCGGCGTCTTCCAGGCGCACGATACGAACGTGCTCGGGAATCTCGGGCATCTTCAGCAAGGCATCCACTCCCGCCCCCAGATTGAACAAGGTCGAGATGTTGGTTTCGTGCTTGAACAGCTCCACGGGCGGACGCCACACCAGCGCCACTTCTGCCCCCGAGGGCGGGCCATCGGGGTTCCACACCGAAATGCGACAGCCGGGCATTGCGGCTTCCAGACGGGGCACCCAGACATCGGGATCGTGAAGGGGGCAAGCAAAAAGGATATGCATGATGGCGGCTCTGCAAGGCGGTTTTCGAAACCGCAAGCATGCAGGATGGCGCCTCACAAATCAAACGGCCCGGCATGAAGCCGGGCCGTCTTGTGCCTGCGTAGCAGCTTCGTTTAAACCGTCTGCGGGACTTCGGGCTTGTTCTTGCCCTTACTCTTGCCCCGGCGCGCGAAGGCCCAAAGCTGCAGGAAGATCAGCAATGCGCTGGCACCGATGAACCACGCGCTGATGGGGCGCTCGACGAACACCGCCAGGTCGCCGCGCGACAGCAGCAACGCACGGCGGAAGTTCTCTTCCACCATCGGCCCCAACACAAAGCCGAGCAAGATGGGGGCCACTGAAAACTCCAGTGTCATCAGGATCGCGCCGATCACGCCGAACGCCAACACTTCCCAAATCTGGAAGAGGCTGTTCTGGGTACTGAACACGCCCACCGCAATGAAGAAAAGCGCGGACGGGAACAGATAGCGATACGGCACTTGCAGCAGCTTGACCCACACGCCGATCAGCGGCACGTTCAGCACCATCAGCAAAACGTTCCCTACCCAGAAGCTGGCGATCAGGCCCCAGAAGATGTCCGGATGCTCGGTGATCAACTGCGGACCCGGCTGGATGCCTTGAATCAAGAGCGCGCCCAGAATCAGCGCCATGACCGCGTCGCCCGGAATGCCCAGACTCATCGTGGGGATGAAGTCCACCTGCGTCTTCGAGTGCGACGACGCTTCGGGCGAGGCCACGCCAGCGATCATGCCGGTGCCGAACTTTTCAGGCGTCTTGGAAATCTTGCGTTCCAGCGCGTAGGCAACGAACGTAGTGATGGTCGGCCCCGTGCCGGGCATGGCGCCGAACAGCGTTCCCACCGCGGTGCCGCGCACCATGGGCCAGAACGCCGTCTTCAGCTCCTGCTTTGTCGGCCGCATGTCCCGAATGCGCAGCTTGGCGCCGCTGCCGATGATGGTCATGCGGTTTACGCTCATCAGGAAGTCGGCCACGCCGAACAGGCCCATCGAAATAGCCACCAGCTCCAGGCCGTCGGACAAGTCCAACAAGCCGAACGAGAAGCGGATGGTGCCCGTGTTCACGTCCGTGCCAACCACGCCGCACATCAGGCCGAAGAGCGTCATTGCAACGCCCTTGAGAGGTGAACCGCGCGACATCGTCGCGCCGGCCAACAGGCCCAGCAGCATGATCGAGAAAATCTCGGTCGGGCCGAACTTGAACGCCACTTCCACCAGCAACGGCGAGGCGAAGATCATGACGATGATGCCGACCGACGCCGCGAAGAACGAGCAGATCATCGTGATGCCCAGCGCCGTTCCCCCCTTGCCCTGCTTGGTCAATGGATAACCGTCAAGGCAGGTCACCGCGTGCGGTGGGTGCGAAGGCAGGTTGAGCAGGATCGCGCCGATGGCGCCGCCATATTGCGAACCATAGAAGATACCGGCCAGCATCAGGATGGCGGGCACGGGATGCATGACATAAGTAAGCGGCAACAGAATCGAGATTGCCGACAAGGCGCCCATGCCAGGCAGCACGCCGATCAGGTTACCCACCAGCACGCCGAAGAACGACCACACCAGGTTGTGCCACTGAAACGCGACACCGAAGCCGTACCAAAGGTCCATCAAAGATTGAGAGATCATGGCGCTTCAACCCCAACGAAACAGCGGCAACTGCAATTGCAGCGCCCACCAGAACACGACGACCGCGATCGCGGACATCGCGACCGACAGCAAGATGGCTTGTTTGATGGTGTTTTTGCGGTCACCCAACGCCGAGATGAAGACGATGGCAAACGTGGCCGGCAGCAGGCCGCCGTACTCGCCCAGCAGCAGAAACGCCAGGATGCCAAGAATGATGCAGACGCTGCCGCGCAGGTCGGGCAAGCCGTGTGCATGGCCATCGCCCGGCGCGGGAGGCGTGGACTCACCCGACCGCGCGGACATCGCGATCAGCACACCCGTCAATGCAAGCAGACCGCCAAGCGCGGCCGGAAAAAAGCCGGGCCCCATGTGGCTCAACGTGCCGATGTGATAGTCGGTGCCGCCGTATATCGCCCCCAACCCGATCAGGACCATCAGCGCACCGCCGTAATAGTCCTTCCTGTTGATATTTTTTTGCACTTGCTTCCTCCTTCCGGGTGCAGGACCGTGCTGGCCCTTGATGCGCCGCTCGACACGAGCCTCGCCCGGTCCTTCACAACGAACCGGAGCGCAGATTACGGAGGGAAGCTGCTAATCCGCTTTCTATGCGCTGTCGCATTCCTGAATCCGGGGGTTATCCCTGACAGGAAGAGCTCTAAGAAAGGGGGAAGAGAAGAAAAAAATTTGAAAGCCAGACGGCTTATTGCTCGCCGTTCAGGTCGACATCCGCCGGACGCGGATACTGCGAGACCGTGGGCGCCAAGGGTAGCCATAGCACTGACGCCAAGCCCACGCCGCCTTGCGCATTGGGTTCGCCGTCACGCAACTCGATATCGCCGTCGTTACGGCGCGCGTAGGCCCGAGCGATGGCCAGGCCCAGCCCGGAACCCGACGACACCACGGGCTTATCGGTGCCGACGCGCTCGAAACGCGCAAATGCCCTGCTGCGCAACACGGGATCCAGGCCCGGACCGTTATCCGACACAGACACCTCGGCGCGATTTTCCAGTCGGCTGACCGACACCGTGATGCGCGCGCCGACCGGCGCGTAGTTGATGGCGTTGTGAACCAGGTTGGACAAGGCTTCGTGCAGTTCGGCTTCGTTGCCCGAGACCGGCGCGGACGTTTCCAGCCCCTCTTCGGAACCCGCTTGCACCCAGCCCAGGTCTTGCTGCTTTTCATGAGCCAAGGGCAGGTATTGCAGCACGACCTCACGCGACACCGCGTTCATGTCGAGCAACTGTCGCGGCAGCGGCTCCGCCTGGTTGGCGTGCGCCAGGGACAGCAGTTGTTCGGTCAGGCGACGGGTACGGCCCAACTGGTCGACGATGGCTCGCAGGCCTTCGCGCGTACGGGCGGGGTCGCGCTCGCGCAGCGCGTACTGCGCCTGCGTCAGCATGATGGCCAGCGGCGTGCGCAGTTGATGCGAGGCGTCGGCCAGAAAATGGGACTGCTCATCCAGCACCCGTCGATAGCGGGCAATGTGATGATTGACGGCATCGACCAGCGGCGCCACCTCGCTGGGTACGCGCGACGCGTCCAGCGGCGTCAGGTCATCGGGACGGCGGTTGCGGATATCGGCGCGCAGGCGGCGCAACGGCTTGAGCGCCCAGGAAACGCCCCACCACACCAGCAGCACCACCAATGCCAGCATGCGGGTGTCGCGCAGGATCTCTTGCCGCCGAGCGCTGTTTTCGGCTTCGATCCGTTTGCCCGTGCTTTCGGCGACCACAACCAGCACCTGGCGATGCAGGCCTTGGTAGTAAAGATCGCGCACCACGGCCACGACCCGCACCGGGTCATTGCGGTAGACGCCGTCGTAAAAGACAGGCTGTCCATTCGAACGCGGCCAAGTGGGCGGGCGCGGCATCTCCGGCATGCCAAGAAGGGTCTTGCCCTGCTCTTTAGGTACCGTCGATTCGTCCGGGATGGGCGGGTCAATCTGTTCGATGCGGAAGTACTTGCGCAGGCCGGCGCGGGATTCCAGCATGACCTGCGCGTACAGCGGCGTTGCCACCTGCAGATTGCCGTCGGGCGTGAACTCCAGGCTGCTTTCAAGCACACGGGCGGGTTCCACCAGCGCGCTGTCATAGGCTTCGTTGGTGATCTCGGACAGAGTGCGGTAGTCGTTCAGGCTGTCGATGACCAGCAGCACCACCACGCCGGGCAGCAGCAGGATGATAAGCAGCGCGCGGATGCCGACGCGCGGCAATCCGGGGATCCGCAGGCTCACTCAGCTTCCGTGGATTCGCTGGCCACGCTTTCCAGCATGTAACCCAGGCCGCGCACCGTCACGATGCGCACATCGCTGCCGGCGAGCTTCTTGCGCAGGCGGTGCAGCACGACTTCGATGGCGTCGGGATTGGCTTCGCTATCGTGCGTGAAGACCTTGCCAAATAGTTGGGATTTGTCGACGGGGTAACCGCTGCGGGTCAGCAACGCCGCCAGCGCGGCGTGTTCGCGCGGGGTTAGAAACAGCAGGGAACCGTCCAGCGTGAACGCCCGACTTTCACTGTCGTAGGAAAGCGAGCCACATTGCAGGCGCGGATGCTGGCGGCCGCGGCTGCGGCGCACCAAGGCGGTCAGCCGCGCTTCCAATTCTTCCAGCGCAAAGGGCTTGGTGAGGAAATCATCCGCGCCCAGGTTCAGGCCGCGCACCCGGTCTTGCAGCGCGCCCTGGGCGGTCAGCAAGAGCACGGGGGTGCGGTCGTCCCGGTTGCGCATTTCGCGCAGCACCACCAGCCCGTGCTTGTCGGGCAGGCGCAGGTCCATGACGATGGCGTCATATTCCGTGCCTGCCATGAAGGCCTCGGCCGTGCGGGCGTCGGCCGCGTGATCCGGCACAAATCCGCTTTGGGCGAGCGCGCGCATCAACCAGGACGCCATGTCCCGTTCGTCTTCAACCAACAATATGCGCATGACCGTCCGTTCCTTCGGGCAAATTCTCTGCTGCCCGCTGCCCATGCACGCGCTGGCGCAGGTAGCGGGTTTCGTGATGACGCCGAAAGAGGATCGCCGACAACTCGTTCAACGCCTGGGTGTAGACGTCTCGCTTGAACTCGATCACCGCGTCCAGGGGCACCCAATACTGGCTCCAGCGCCAGGCATCGAATTCCGGATGCTGCGTCGCGCGCAGGCAAACATCGCTGTCGCGTCCCACCAGGCGCAACAGGAACCAAATCTGCTTTTGTCCTTTATAGTGGCCACGCCACTCACGCCGGACGAAGTGATCGGGCACGTTATAACGTAACCAATCTCGTGTACGCCCCAAAATACGGACATGCTCGGGCTTCAAGCCCACCTCTTCATGGAGTTCGCGATACATGGCCTGCACCGGGCTTTCGCCATATTTGATGCCGCCCTGGGGGAACTGCCATGCATGTTCCCTGATACGCTTGCCCCAAAAGACCTCGTTTCGACTGTTGACGAGAATGATGCCGACATTGGGGCGGTAGCCTTCGCGGTCAAGCATGGGCCACCCCCACCGAATTCAATACAATTACAGTCGATTATACGTATCTGCTGCCACCTTTAAACATGCGCGCATCCAACTACCACATCAACACCCTCAAAGAAGCCCCTTCCGAAGCCGAAGTCGCCAGCCATCAGCTGATGACCCGGGCCGGAATGATCCGCAAGCTCGCGGGCGGCATCTACACCTACATGCCCCTTGGGCTGAAGATCATCCGCAAGGTCGAGGCCATCGTCCGGGAAGAAATGAATGCGTCGGGCGCCATCGAGCTGTTGATGCCGGTGGTGCAACCCGCTGAGCTCTGGCAGGAATCGGGCCGCTGGGAGCAGTACGGCGCCGAACTGCTGCGCATCAAGGACCGCCATCAGCGCGACTTCGTGTTGCAGCCGACGTCCGAAGAGGTCATCACGGACATCGCGCGCAATGAAATTCACAGCTATCGCCAACTGCCGCTGAATTTCTATCACATCCAGACCAAGTTCCGCGACGAACGCCGTCCGCGCTTCGGGCTGATGCGTGGCCGCGAGTTCACCATGAAGGATGCCTATTCCTTCGACCGTGACGAAGCCGGCGCCTTGAAGAGCTACGACACCATGTACGCCGCGTACATGCGAATTTTTGGCCGTCTGGGCCTGGAATTCCGCGCGGTGGCGGCTGACACGGGTTCCATTGGCGGCACGCGCAGCCATGAATTCCAGGTCATCGCCGACACCGGTGAAGACCTGCTCGTCTACAACGCCGAAACCGACTACGCCGCCAACATCGAGCTGGCCGAAGCCGTGGCGCTGTACCCCACCCGCGGGGACGCCACCCAAGCCATGGCCGACGTCGCCACGCCTGGCGCGGCCAAGTGCGAAGACGTGGCCAAGCTGCTGGGCCTGCCGCTGGAAAAAACGATCAAGTCCATCGTGCTTGCCACCGACGGCGACAAGGGCAAAGTGGATATCTGGCTGCTGCTCTTGCGCGGCGACCACGAGCTGAACGAAATCAAGGCAGGCAAGCTGCCCGGCCTGGCGGGCTTCCGCTTCGCCACGGAAAGCGAGATCGTTGAGTACTTCGGCTGCAAGCCCGGCTACCTGGGCCCCGTCAAGACGGTCAAGCCCGTACACGTGATTGCTGACCGCACCGTCGCCCACATGGCCGATTTCGTTTGCGGCGCAAACAAGGAAGACTTCCACATCCAGGGCGTGAACTGGGGCCGCGACTTGCCCGAACCCGAGCTGGTGGCCGATCTGCGCAACGTTGTCGCGGGCGACCCGTCGCCGGACGGCAAGGGCACGCTGTCCATCCAGCGCGGCATCGAAGTGGGGCACGTCTTTTATCTGGGCAAGAAGTACTCCGAAGCCTTGAAGGCGACCTTCCTGGACGAAACCGGCAAGCCGGCCGTCCTGGAGATGGGCTGCTACGGCATTGGCGTGACCCGGATCGTGGGCGCGGCCATTGAGCAGAACCACGACGCGCGTGGCATCATCTGGCCGCGCGCGATCGCGCCTTTCGAAGTGGTGATCTGCCCGGTGGGCTGGGGCAAAAGTGAAACGGTGCGTGACACCGCCGTGAAGCTCTATGAATCGCTGTTGGCGCGGGGCGTGGATGTCATTCTGGACGACCGCGATGCGCGCCCCGGCGTGATGTTCGCCGAGTGGGAATTGATCGGCGCGCCCTTGCGTGTAACAGTTGGAGAACGCGGCTTGAACGATGGTGTGGTGGAATTGCAAGCGCGTCGGGAAACCGAAGCCGCCAAGATTCCGGTAGAGTCCGCGCTTGAAATGGTGCTGACGAAACTCGACACCCTTTAAACCCTATAGTAGATACGGACTTCACCGCGTCCCGACCCGCTTCATTGCTTATCCGTACCGTGACCGATCCGAAGTCCAGCGAATCCCTCCTGCAGGTCCGTGTCTATTACGAAGACACGGATGCGGGCGGGGTCGTTTTCTACGCCAACTACTTGAAATTCCTGGAACGCGCACGCACTGAGTGGTTGCGCGACCTGGGAGTCAACCAGTCCGGGCTGGCCGCCAGCGAACAACGCTTGTTCGTTGTCCGCTCCTTGGACATGTCCTACCGGAAACCGGCCAAACTGGACGATTTGCTTACCATACGCAGCCGAATCACCAAACTCGGCCGCGCTTCGATACACTTCGCGCAGCGCGCGGAACGCAACGGGGAACTGCTCGCCGAGGGCAACATCCAAGTCTGCTGTGTCGATGCCATTCATATGCGGCCGGCGGAGTTGCCGGCCGACGTTCGCGCAAAACTGGAATTCATTCAGGAATAACCATGCAAGTCACCAACGACATGTCGTTGCTTTCGCTGATTTCGCACGCCAGCGTGCCGGTCCAGCTGATCATGCTGATGCTGTTGGGCATCTCGATCATGTCCTGGACCTACATTTTCGCCAAGCGCTTGGCCATCAAGCGCGCACACACCCAGACCCGCCGTTTTGAAGATGACTTCTGGTCCGGCGGCGACCTGTCCATGCTGCAACAAGCGGTGGCTTCGCGCCGCGACGAGCAAGGCGCCCTGGCGCGCATCTTCGATGCCGGCATGACTGAATTCCTGAAGGCGCGCCGCGGCAATTCCGCCGGCGCCGCCACCGCCCTGCTGGACGGCCCGCGCCGCGCCATGCGCGCTGCCTACCAGCGCGAAATGGACGCGCTGGAATCGCACCTGAACTTCCTGGCATCCGCCGGTTCCGTGTCGCCGTACATCGGCCTGTTGGGTACGGTTTGGGGGATCATGCACGCCTTTATCGGCCTGTCGAACATGCAGCAAGCCACGCTGGCTTCGGTGGCGCCCGGCATTGCGGAAGCGTTGATCGCAACCGCCATTGGCCTGTTTGCCGCCATCCCCGCAGTGGTCGCCTATAACCGCTTCACGAATGATATCGACCGCATCTCGATCCGTTTCGACAGCTTCGTCGACGAATTCCTGAACATTCTGCAACGGCAGGTACGCTAATGCCCTCGGTAAGCTCACGCGGCAGGTCCGGCCGCCGCATGAAGGCCGACATCAACGTGGTGCCGTACATCGACGTGATGCTGGTGCTGCTGGTCATCTTCATGGTGACCGCTCCCCTGATCACGCCCGGACTGATTCAGTTGCCTTCGGTTGGCGCGGCCTCGGACGTGCCCGTGAAGCCGCTGGAAGTCCAGATTTCGGAAGATGGCAAGATCGCCCTGCGTCTGCGCGAACCCGGCGCCACCATGCAGGACATCGCGCGCCCCGAACTCGTGGCGCAAGTGCGTTCGCGTATTACCGCTGAAACGCCGGTGGTGATCGCCGCGGATGGCAAGGTGCCTTACGAGACGGTCGTGAAGGTGATGGACGAATTGCGCACCAACGGCATCACCCGCCTGGGCTTGCTGGTGGACCAATCCGCCGCCGGCACTTCCCAGCCCGCATCCGCGACTAAACGCTAACGCGCCGCCTTCCGCCGGCTCGGCCGGCATGCAACGCCCATGACGCCACCCATTATTAGACACCGCAGCGGCCCACCGGCCACCCCGCCCAACAACGACAACCGGAATGCGCTCATTCTGGCCGTGGCGGTGCATTTGCTGCTGCTGGTCGCCTTGATCCTGGGCGTGAACTGGCGCACGGAGGCCCCCGGCCCCGTCGAGGTCCAGCTCTGGGCCGCCGGCAATTCGCCCGTCGCCCCGCCGCCCACGCCGCAACCCGAACAACCCAAGCCGCAACCCAAACCCGAGCCGCAGCCCGAGCCTGAAAAGGCACCGGAGCCGCCACCGCCGCCGCCCCCTCCTCCGCCTCCCCCGCCCGAACCCGAGGCTCAGCCGAAGACTGAGGAAGTCGACCCCGAAATCGCGATTCAGGAAGCGAAGAAGAAGCGCGAGCAGGAAGAAAAGGCGCGTGAGGCCGCCGAGGCCAAGGAAAAAGCGCGCCTGGAAGAAGAGCGCAAGCAAGCCGAGCTGAAAGAAAAGAAGCGCCTGGAACAGGAACGCCAGGCTGCCGAGAAGGCTGCTGCTGAAAAGGCGGCTGCTGCAAAAGCCGCCGCCGACAAGGCAGCGGCTGAAAAGGCTGCGGCTGAAAAGGCCGCTGCCGACAAGGCCGCCGCGGAAAAGAAGGCCAAGGACGACGCAGCCAAGAAGGCTGCCGCCGAAAAGGCAGCGACTGAAAAAGCCGCGGCCGAGAAAGCAGCGGCTGACAAGGCTGCGGCAGCCAAAGCCGCCGCGGAAAAGGCCGCTGCTGAAAAGGCGGCTGCCGAGAAGGCCGCCGCCGCCAAGAAAGCGGCCGCGGACAAGGCGTTGAAGGACGCGTTCCGCAATGACGCCCTGGGCGCCGCTGGCATCCCGGGCGGCACGGCAGACCGCAACCAAGCGGGCGGCGGCCGAGATAACGGCTACGCCGCGAAGGTCCGCGCATGCATTCTTCCCGGTGTCGCTTACCAGCCTCCGCCGCGCAACGGCTCCGCGAATCCGACTGCACAATACCGGGTACAGTTAGGAACTGACGGGAAAGTGAACGGCGTGAACTTGACCCAATCTTCGGGGAATCCGGCTTTCGACCGCGCGGTCGAGACGGGCATCCGCCGTTGCAACCCCTTCCCGAAGCCCTCGACGGGCGGCTACGACAAGTTCATTGACGTAGTGCACAAAATGTATGATTGACAGGAGATTGATGAATATGACTCCCGCTTATAGCCGAAGAGGTTCCCTCCTCGCTCTCTGGCGATCGTATGGGCTCGGTTTGCTGATGATCGCGTTATGCCTGATGGCAGCCAAACCCGTCCATGCGCAACTGCGCGTTGATATTTCCGGCACGGGCGCCACGCAATATCCCGTGGCGATCGCCGACTTTGCCGTCGACGATACGCATGGCCGCGCCCTGGCTGAAGTGATCCGCGCTGACCTGACCCGCACGGGCCAGTTCCGCCTGATCAACGCCGCCGGCTCCGGCTTGAATGTCGACTCCCCCGTCGCCCACGACGATTGGCGCGGCAAAGGCGCCGACTTCCTGGCCTATGGCAGCATTACCCGTGGCGCCGATGGCCGTTACGACGTGCGCTACCGCTTGGCCGACACGGTCAAGAAGGGGCAACTGGACGGCGTGGCGTTCTCGGGTACCGAGCAGGAACTGCGCCGCGTGGCCCACCAGATCGCCGACCGTATCTACGAGAAGATCACCGGCGTTCGCGGCGTGTTCTCGCCCCGCATTGCCTATGTGCTGAAGAAGGGCGCCACCTACGAACTGCAAGTGGCCGACGCTGACGGGCAGAACCCGCAGGTGGCCCTGCGTTCGCGCGAGCCCATCATTTCGCCGTCCTGGTCGCCCGATGGCGCCAAGCTGGCGTATGTGAGCTTTGAGTCCGGCAAGCCCGTTGTGTATGTGCATACGCTGGCCACCAGCGCGCGCGTACCGGTTGCCAACTTCAAGGGTAACAACAGCGCACCAGGCTGGTCGCCCGACGGTTCCAAGTTGGCCGTGGCCTTGACCCGAGACGGTCTGTCGCAAATTTACGTCGTTGGCGCGACGGACGGGTCCAATCCCACGCGAATTACGCGTTCTCCCGGGATTGACACCGAACCGACCTTTACGCCGGACGGGGCTTCCATTATCTTTACGAGTGACCGCAGCGGCGGGCCGCAAATCTATCAGACCGGCTCGACAGGTGGCGAAGCTCGCCGCCTCACGTTTAATGGTGGTTACAACATATCACCCCGAATTTCCCCCGATGGATCGACGCTGCTGTACGTTGCAAGACGCGACGGCGCGTTTCGAATCGCATCGTTGAACCTGTCCACAGGCTCCGAATCCTTGATCACTGATGGTCGTGACGATCAGTCGCCAAGCTTCGCGCCAAATGGCATGCAAGTCCTATACGCCGCCATTCAAAATGGTCGTAGCGTGCTTGCGGGTGTCTCGAGCGATGGCCGCGTACGACAGACGCTTTCGGTACTGAACGGGGAAATACGTGAACCGACTTGGGGCCCATTTACCCGATAACACGTGTGACTCTCTTTGCAAAGGAACTATCATGAAGTCGCGCATTGCCAAAAGCCTGACCATTGCCGCTCTGGCTGCCACTCTGGCAGCTTGCAGCTCCGTCCCTCTCGACGATAAAGCGGGTCAGGGCGGAGGCGCTGGCCAAGGATCTTCGGCCTCTGGCCAAATCCTTGATCCCTTTAACCCCCAAAGCATCCTGGCGCAACAGCGCTCGGTGTACTTTGATTTCGACAGCTACACCGTGTCGGACCAGTACCGCGGCTTGGTCGAAACCCACGCCCGCTACCTGGCCTCGCACCAGCAGCAGAAGGTCAAGATCGAAGGCAACACCGACGAACGCGGCGGTGCTGAGTACAACCTGGCCCTGGGCCAGCGTCGTGCAGACGCCGTGCGTCGCATGATGACCCTGCTGGGCGTCAGCGACAACCAGATCGAAACCATCAGCTTCGGTAAAGAAAAGCCGAAGTCGACGGGTACGTCGGAAGCCGACTTTGCTGAAAACCGCCGCGCCGATATCGAATATCTGCGTTAAGCTTTTCGCTTAGTCCAAGAGCCCTACCACGCGTCGGGACGGTCAGCCGGCCGTCCCGACGTTTGTTTTTATACCGGGAATATTTATGCGCGATAACGTTCTGTCCCTGCGTCCTCTGATTGTGGCCACCGGCCTCGTGCTTGCGGCTCTGGCGGCACCCGCTCACGCTTTTTCCGACGATGAGGCCCGCAAGGCCATCCTGGATTTGCGCCAGCAGGTTCAGCAGCAGAACGAGCAAAGCCAACGCGCCAAGCTTCAATTGGCCGACCAGATTCAAGCCTTGCAACAGGAAGTTGCCCAACTGCGCGACCAACTGGAACTGGTGTCCCGCCAGCAGCCCAGCGCCAAGCCGGGCGCTCCCAGCGGCACGAACCCGCCGGGCGCCGCCGCTGGCGATCCGCAAGAACAGGCCGCCTATGACGGCGCGATGGACCTGTTCCGCAAGGGCCAGTACAAGGACGCCGCCGAGTCGCTGGCTGCCTTTACCGCGCTCTACCCCAACAGCCAGCTGGCCCCCAGCGCTCAGTTCTATCTGGGCAGCAGCCGCTACGGCATGAAAGACTTCAAGGGCGCCATCGAGCAATTGACCGCCATGGTCCAGAAGTCGCCCGACAACGCACGCGCGCCGGACGCCTTGTTGATCATCGCGGGCGGCCAGATCGAACTGAACAACCGCGCAGGCGCCAAGGCCACCTTGCAACGCATCGTTCGCGACTATCCGAACGCCCAGGCCGCCAGCACCGCCAAGAGCCGCCTGCAATTGCTGCAGTAATGTCACACGCCGCAAGCGCGGTCAGCGCCTACCGGCGCATCGTGCGCCGCCGCGCAGGGCTTATCGCCTTGCTGCTGGCGGCGATTTTCATGGCGCTGCTGATCGACTTCACCATCGGGCCTTCCGGCCTGCCCTGGCGGGATCTATGGCGCACCTTGACCACGCCCGCCTCGGCCGACGCGACTTACCGTGTAATCGTCTGGGACATCCGGCTGCCGTCAGCGTTGATGGCGGCACTGGTGGGCATGGCCCTTGGGCTGGCCGGCGCCGAGATGCAGACCATCCTGAACAACCCGCTCGCCAGCCCCTTCACGCTGGGCGTGTCATCAGCCGCCGCGTTCGGCGCGTCGCTGGCTATTGTTTTGCAGTTGGGCGTGCCGGGCATTCCCGACGCCTGGCTGATCGCGGGCAACGCTTTCCTGTTCGCCATGCTGGCAGCGCTATTGCTGGACGTGGTTGCGCGTTGGCGCGGCATGAACACCTCGGGCGTCGTGCTGTTCGGCATCGCGATGGTGTTCTCGTTCAATTCCCTGGTGTCGCTGGTGCAGTTTCTGGCCAGCGCCGAGGCGCTGCAAAGCCTGGTCTTCTGGACCATGGGCAGCCTGTCCCGCTCGGATTGGACAAGCGCCGGGGTGGTGGCCCTGTCCGTGGCCATTGGCCTGCCCCTGGCGATGCGCCAGTCATGGAAGCTGACCGCCCTACGGCTGGGCGAGGACCGCGCGGCCAGTTTTGGCGTTGACGTCCGCCGCGTGCGCGTGGCGGCGCTTGCCCGCGTGAGCCTGTTGTCGGCGTTGGCCGTGGCGTTTGTCGGCACGATCGGCTTCATCGGCTTGGTGGCGCCGCATATCGCCCGACGGCTATTCGGCGAAGACCATCGCTTTTATCTACCCGGCAGCGCGTTGGTGGGCGGCCTGATTTTGTCGCTGGCGTCGGTCGTATCCAAGAACCTGGTGCCCGGCGTAGTCGTGCCCGTGGGCATCGTCACGGCGCTGGTCGGTATTCCATTTTTTATCGCGGTGATCTTGCGCCGCCAACTGCCATGACGCGCGGCATGGCCTTGAACGTGCATCAACTGAGTGCGGGCTATGCCCGCGACGATGTGCTGCATGCGCTGTCGATACCGTCGCTGGCCGCGGGCGAAGTCACCGCCCTGCTTGGGCCGAACGGCAGTGGTAAATCGACCTTGCTGAAAGCCTTGGCGGGCTTGGTGCGCACCCGCAGCGGCAGTGTCTTGCTGGACGGCCAGGACCTAAGCCGATTAGGTGTGGGAGAACGCGCCCGGCATCTGGTCTACCTGCCGCAGAGCCTGCCCGCCGCCGTGCATTTGCGGGTGTTTGAATCCGTGCTGGTTGCTGCCAACGCCAGCCGGCACGCGCAGGCGCCTCCGCTGGCATTGACGGACATCGACCGCCTGCTGGAGCGGCTGGGCATTGCGCACCTTGCGCTGCATTACCTGGATGCGCTTTCCGGCGGGCAAAAGCAATTGGTGGGATTGGCGCAAGCGCTGATCCGCCAGCCCCGCGTGCTGCTGCTGGACGAGCCCTTGTCCGCGCTGGACTTGAACTACCAGTTCCACGTGATGCGCCTGCTGAAACAGGAAACGCGGGAACATGGGCTGATCAGCGTCATCGTGTTGCATGACCTGAATGTGGCGCTGCAACACGCCGACCGGGCGGTGATGATTCAACACGGTCGGCTGCACGCGCAAGGCACGCCGGCCGAGGTGATCACGCCGGATTCACTGGCCGCGGTGTATGGCGTGCAGGGCCGCGTGGAAGCGTGTTCGCGCGGACTGCGGCAAGTGCTGATCGACGGGCTGGACGAGCACCCGCGCTGATCTCGGCGCTTGCCCCGTGCACGTAGCCAATGTGCTTGACCAATGCGCGGAGTCAGCCGCGCTGGGCCACGTCCACCACCGGCGCGCCGGTCATGTCGGCTAGCTGCTTCGGCGTCAGGTTGAACACCGCGTGCGGGTGGCCAGCGGCGGCCCACAGGCTGTCGTAATTGAAGAGATCCGCGTCCAGCAGCATCACCGGTTTGACGGCGTGGCCGATCGGGCAGACGCCGCCGATGGCGTAGCCCGTCATGTCGCGCACGAATTTGGCGTCGGCCTTGGCAAGCGCCCCCACCTGCTCCGCCACCTTGGCCTCGTCCACGCGATTGGCGCCGCTGGCGATGACCAACACCGGCGCGTCATCCGAGGCGCGCCGAAAAATGATCGACTTGGCAATCTGCGCCACCTCGCAGCCCAAGCCCGCCGCCGCCTCCGCCGAGGTCTTGCCGGTTTGCGGCAGGATCACGACCGGCTTGTCATGCCCAATTTCCAACAACAGGCGGGCGACGCGTTGGGCGGATTCGGGCAACAGGGCAAGGGACTCAGGGGACATCGTGACAGACTCCATGAAGACAAGACGGCAGCGATGCAGACGCTGCGTTCGGAAAGCCGACGATGAGTTTATCAGCGCTGCCCGAAGCGACCGGGCGGATGGGCCGCCGTCAGTGCCGGGCTAGAATGCGGACCTGGCCTTTCCGCTTTCTTCCCCCATGCGTTCCGAACCCGTCCTACCCCTGCAAACCGCCCTGATTGGCGGCTACGCCATGTCTTACACCGAATACGGCAGCGGCGTGCCGCTGGTGCTGGTGCACGGGTCGCTGTCCGACTGCCGCTACTGGAAGTCG
The DNA here is from genome assembly GCF_057334535.1 of Achromobacter colocynthidis. Taxonomy (NCBI): domain Bacteria; kingdom Pseudomonadati; phylum Pseudomonadota; class Betaproteobacteria; order Burkholderiales; family Alcaligenaceae; genus Achromobacter; species Achromobacter colocynthidis. The sequence continues at coordinate 782,902 of NZ_JBHFIZ010000039.1, read as the reverse complement.
CAGATGGCGCCGCTGGGAAAATCATTCCGCGTGCTGGCCGTGTGCCTGCGCCGGTATTGGCCCGAAACCTGGGACGGCGAAGGCGATGGGTTTTCCATTGAGCAGCACGCCGCCGACGTGCTGGAATTCATCGATACCGTGGCGGGCGGCCCCGCCCATCTGGTGGGCCATTCCCGTGGCGGCCGCGTCGTGCTGGAAGCGGCGCTGAGCCGGCCTGATGCCGTGCGCAGCCTGACCTTGGCTGACCCGGGCCTGCCGCTGCCTGGCGGCGGCGACGCGCGCGGGGGATTTCGCCAGCGGGCCTTGGCGCTGATCCGCCAGGGCGAGGTCGAGCAAGGCCTGGCGCTGTTCGTCGACACCGTCACGGGGCCGGACACCTGGCAACGCATGGTGCCCTGGTTCAAGGAAATGGTGCGCGACAACGTGGGCACGCTCTTCGGCCAAGCCGACGAACACCCCGAAGCGCTGACCCCGCAACAGATCCGCACGCTGAAGCTGCCCACGCTGTTGATCGGCGGGGCACTGAGCCCCGCCCCCTACCCCGCCGTGCTGGACGCCTTGTCTGAATGGCTGCCGCACGCCCAGCGCGTGACCGTCGTGGGTTCGTCCCATGGCATGAACCTGGGCAACCCGCGCGCCTTCAATGGCGCCATCCAGGAATTCATCGGCGGCTAAGGCTCATGCACGGCATTGCATCGCGTTGCGTTGCGTACGTGCTCAGCGCCCCGAGCCTTGGGCCGCGATGATTTCCTGCGCCACCTGGCGCGGCGCTTCGGCGTAGTGCTTGAACTCCATCGTGTAGGTAGCGCGGCCCTGCGTCAGCGAGCGCAATGACGTCGAATAGCCGAACATCTCGGCCAGCGGCACTTCGGCGCGCACGACCTTGCCGCCGCCGCCCGCAATGTCTTCCATGCCCTGCACCATGCCGCGCCGCGAAGACAGGTCGCCCATCACGTTGCCCGTGAAGTCTTCAGGCGTTTCCACCTCGACCTGCATCATCGGTTCAAGCAAGACCGGATCCGCGCGACGCATGCCTTCCTTGAACGCCATCGAGCCCGCCATCTTGAAGGCGTTTTCGTTGGAGTCCACGTCGTGGTACGAGCCGAAGAACAGCGTCGCCTTCACATCGACCACCGGGTAGCCCGCCAATACGCCTGCGTTCAGGGACTCGCGTATGCCCTTGTCGACCGCCGGAATGAATTCGCGCGGCACCACGCCGCCCTTGATGGCGTCCACAAACTCGTAGCCCTTGCCGGGTTCTTGCGGCTCAAGCTTCAATACCACATGGCCGTACTGGCCGCGTCCGCCCGACTGCTTGACGAACTTGCCTTCGACTTCGTTGCAGACCTTGCGAATGGTTTCGCGGTACGCCACCTGCGGCTTGCCGACGGTGGCCTCGACGTTGAACTCGCGCTTCATGCGGTCGACCAGAATTTCCAGATGCAGCTCACCCATGCCCGAAATAATGGTCTGGCCGGATTCCTCGTCGGTGCGCACGCGGAACGACGGGTCTTCCTGCGCCAGCCGGTTCAAGGCGATGCCCATCTTTTCCTGGTCGGCCTTGGTCTTGGGCTCCACCGCCTGGGAAATGACCGGCTCGGGGAAGACCATGCGTTCCAGGATGATGATGTGGGCGGGGTCTGAAAGGGTGTCGCCGGTGGTGACATCCTTGATCCCCACGGCCGCGGCAATATCGCCCGCGTACACCTCGGTGATTTCGCGCCGTTCGTTGGCGTGCATCTGCAGGATGCGGCCCAGCCGTTCCTTCTTGCCCTTGATGGGGTTGTAGACAGAGTCGCCGGATTTCACCACGCCTGAATACACGCGGAAGAACACCAGTTGGCCAACGAAGGGGTCCGTCATGATCTTGAAGGCCAAGGCCGAGAACGGTTCGTTGTCGGCGGAATGGCGTTCAATCTCGCCGTCGCGCTCGTCGTGGCCCTTGATGGCAGGCACGTCCAACGGCGACGGCATGTAGTCGATGACAGCGTCCAGCATGGCTTGCACGCCCTTGTTCTTGAAGGCACTGCCGCAAAGCATGGGCACGATTTCGTTGGCGATCGTGCGCGCACGCAGGCCCTGCTTGATCTCGTCTTCCGTCAGGGTTTCGCCCGACAGGTATTTTTCAAGCAGGGTTTCATTGGCTTCGGCGGCCTTTTCGACCATCTTGTCGTGCCACTTCCGGGCCTCGTCCTGCATGGCTGCGGGAATGTCCACGTACTGGAATTTCACGCCCTGGCTGGCATCGTCCCAGATGATGGCCTTCATCTTGACCAGGTCGATCACGCCTTCGAAGTGGTCTTCGGCGCCCACGGGCAGTTGGATCGGCACGGCGTCGCCTTTCAGGCGTTCGGCGATCTGGCGCTGCACGCGCAGGAAATCGGCGCCCACGCGATCCATCTTGTTCACGAACGCCAGGCGCGGCACCTTGTACTTGTTGGCCTGGCGCCAGACGGTTTCTGACTGCGGCTGCACGCCGCCCACGGCGTCATAGACCATGACGGCGCCATCCAGCACGCGCATGGACCGTTCAACTTCAATGGTGAAGTCAACGTGGCCCGGCGTGTCGATGATGTTGATGCGGTGCTCGGGGTAATTGCCCGCCATGCCCTTCCAGAAGGCGGTGGTGGCGGCCGACGTGATGGTGATGCCGCGTTCCTGCTCTTGTTCCATCCAGTCCATCACGGCGGCGCCGTCATGGACTTCGCCGATTTTGTGGGTGATACCGGTGTAGAAGAGGATGCGCTCGGTCGTCGTCGTTTTGCCCGCGTCGATATGGGCGCTGATGCCGATGTTGCGGTAAAGCTCGATGCGCGTCTTGCGAGTCATGGCCTCTTCCTTGCAGTAAACCACTAGGCAGTACGGCAAGCCCGACCGGGCGCTGCCGCGGCGGGCGCCATGCCGCGTTTCGTGTGGGGTGATGCGTAACCGCGCCCGCGCTGATGCGTGAATATTACGCGCCGCGCGCCAAGTTTCAAGCTTTGCCACTACGGCCGACAAGGAAACCCGGCATCGCGGCTTTACCGCCGCCCCGCCGGGCGGCAACGCGTGCGCAACGCCCACAAAAAAGCCCCTCTTGAAAGAGGGGCTGTGCACGGCACGCGAGGCGGCAGCGATGGGCCAGGCGCGCACGCCCGGCCTTGCCGCCCGCCTTACTTCTTGTCTTCTTTGACGCGATACACCAGCACGGCGGTGGTCGCCAGCGACAGCACCTTGGCGGTGACGCTGCCCAACAGCAGGCGCGACAGGCCGCTGCGGCCGTGGCTGCCGATGAAGATCAGGTCGCAGCCGACGTCGGAGGCGGCTTGCACGATGCCGTCCGCAACGTTGAAGTTGGACACGGCGCGCGATTCGGATTTGACCCCGGCGGTATCGGCGCGGTCGGTGATCTGCTTCAGATACTTGTCGGCTTGCTCGGCCGATGCCTTCTCGTAGTCTTCGTCGGTGATGGCGTAGGCGGCGGCCATGCCGTCAAACCCGATGGTGGCCGCAAACGGCTGGGTGACATACAGCGCGACGACTTCCGCGCCGACCGAACGTGCGAAGGAAATGCCCGCATTGGCGGCTTGGGCCGACAACGGCGAACCGTCGGTGGGAATCAGGATCTTCTTGAACATCTTGCCTGCTCCTGTTTGAGAGGGATCTTTATGCTACCGGAAAGCCGCCCGGCCCACATCAAGGTGAGCCCGGCGATCTTGACGTGCGTCAACCTAATTGCTGGGCGGCGGCGTACAGGTTGGTGCAACGGGTGCCGGTGCGGCAATAGGCCAGCACGGGACCCGGCAGGGTTTTCAGCAATTCGGCAAAGCGAACTACATCCGACACCGTCATGGCGCTGCCCACCACGGGTTGGTATTCGATTTTCAGGCCGGCCGCTTCGGCGGCCTTGGACACGTCGGCGGCGGTGGGCTGGTCCGGGCCGCCTTCGAAGTCGGGGCGGTTGATGATGACGCTCTTGTAGCCTGCGGCGGCAACGTCAGCCATGTCGTCGGGGCCGAGTTGCGGCGCGACGGCGAAGTTTTCAGTCAGGGGTTTGATCGGTGCGGACATGGCGGTTCCTTCAAATAGATAGCTGCATATTATTGATTGTAGGAGCCGTTTTGCGCGAAGAGTTTTTCCAATTGGGTCCAGATCCCGCGGTCATCGGCGATCGAGACGGAAAAGCGCAGCATGGTCGACGGCGCCTGCGACGGGGAAAACAGCGTGCCCGGCGCCAGCAGCATCCCCCGGTCGGCGGCCTCGCGCGCCAGCACCTCGCTATCGCGTCCGCAGTCAGCCCAGACAAACATTCCGGCATTGGGCTCGTGGGGCACTGTCAGGCCCAGCTTCAGCAAGCCTTTCAGGCAGCGCTGACGCGCGTCGTCCACTCTTGCGCGCACGCGCTCGATGTGGCGCCGGTACTGCCCTTCCATCAGCACGCGATGGATCACGCGCTCGCCCAGTTCGGGCGAAGTCAGGCCGGCCAGCATTTTCAAGTCGGCCAATTTCTGAAGAATGTCGGGGTTGGCCGCGACATAGCCCACGCGCAGGCTCGCGGCCAGCATCTTGGAATAGCCGCTGACCAGGATGACGCGGTTCAGCCGGTCAAGCACGGCCAGTTTCATGGCGCCGCCCGGATGCAGCTCGCCATAGGTGTCGTCCTCGACGACCATGAAGTCGTGGCGTTCGGCGATGCGCAGGATGTCGTAGGCCACGCCGGCGGACAGCGTGTGCCCGGTGGGGTTGTGGACGGCGCTGTTGATGATGAACAGCTTGGGCTTGTGCTCGGCGGCCAGTTGCTCCAACAGGGCGATATCCGGGCCATCGGGCCCGCGCGGCACGCCGATCAGGCGTGCGCCAAATGCCGCCAGGCGGCCGAAGATGACGAACCAGGCGGGGTCTTCCACCAATACGGTGTCGCCGGGTTTGACCAGGTACCGGGCGATCAGGTCCAGGCCGTGCGTGACGCCGTTCGTGGTCAGCAGATTCAGTTCGGGGTGCGCGGGCACGCCGTCGTTCTGCAAGGTGGCCGCAATCTGCTGCCGCAACGGCGCAAAGCCCTGCGGGTGGCCGTAACTGACGAGGTTGGCGCGCACCGACCGCCCCACCGCGCGCACCGCGCCGGCCACCATTTCAGGATCGAGCCAGTCGGCCGGCAAAAGGCCCGCGCCGCCCGGCATGCCCTGTGCGGTGGTTTCGCGAAACATGCTGCGCAGCAACCAGGCAATATCGATGCGCGCGGGCGGCGCGAGCGAAGCGGCAGGGGCTGTGGCCACCGCCGCCAAGGGGCCGCTGCGCGCGCGGACGAAGAAGCCGGCCCCACGGCGTGACTGCACCAGCCCCCGGGCGACCAGGCGATCATAGGCCTCGACCACCGTAAACCGGCTGACGCCGGACTGCTCGGCCATTTTGCGAATGGACGGCAGCCGCGTTCCCGGACGCAGGCCTTGTTCGTCGATGCGGCGCGCCAGGCCGTCGGCCAATTGCGACACCAGCGAGGCATCGGCCTGGCGCACGGGCAGCCAAGGCAGGGAGGAAGCGGGGGGAGGAGCAACTGTCATGGGAATTTGACCAGGCCAGTGATTAAAGTGATATGCCGAAGTGTACCGGTACTGTACCGATAACTATGCGTAGAGTGACAGCAATACGGCTTGCCCGCAATGGGTGACGTCCTCCCCTGTTTTCCGGTAATCACATGACCCGCTCCACGCTCTATCCCCCGGCCCCGGCGATGCCCGCCGCGCCCTCCTCTGTCTGGGAAGGCTATGGATACGGCTTCCTGGGTGTCCTGGTCTTTTCCCTGACGCTGCCCATGACCCGCTTGGCCGTGGCCGAACTAGCTCCGCTATTGGTCGGGCTGGGACGAGCGCTGGTGGCGGCGGTACCGGCCGTCGCCCTGCTTTGGGTGACGCGCAGCCGGCGACCGAACCGGCAGGAATGGCCCGGCGTCATTCTTGCCGCCTTGGGCATCGTGGTGGGCTGGCCCCTGGCGTCGTCCATGGCAATGCAGACGGTGCCTGCCGCGCACGGCGCCGTGTTCAACGGGCTGCTGCCGCTGTCGACCGCTGCCTTTGCCGCATTACGCAGCGGCGAACGACCTTCCGCCTCCTTTTGGAGCTGGGCGATCGTCGGCGCCGCGCTGGTAACGGTTTATGCGCTGCGCCAGGGCGACGGCACCTTGAGCACGGGCTACCTGTGGTTGCTCGTGGCGGTTGTGCTGGGCGGCATGGGCTATGCGGAAGGTGGACGCGCCGCGCGCACGCTGGGCGGCTCGCGCACCATTTGTTGGGCGCTGGCGATCAGCGCGCCCGTCGTCGCCGCGCCGGTTGGCTGGATGGCGGCGCAAGCCACCTGGCCAAGCGCCGCCGTGGTTTCAGCTTGCGCGTATCTTGCGATCGGATCTATGTTTCTTGGATTCTTCGCCTGGTATCGCGGCCTGGCCGTGGGCGGCATTGCCCGGGTAGGCCAAGTGCAGTTGCTGCAGCCCTTCCTGACCGTCGTCGCGGCCGCATTGTTGTTTGGCGAAACCGTGGAGGCGTCGACATTCGTCTTTGCCGCTGCCGTGATCGCCGTTATTGCCGGCGGACGCCGCGCCATCGTAAGGACCCAAAAATGAATCTGTTCCCGACCAACTGGGCCGACGTGCCCCTGGCTTCCATGTCGCTGTTGGGGCCGCTGGCCCTGTTTGCGCTGGTCAGCTCGATTACGCCGGGACCCAATAACGTCATGCTGGCGTCGTCCGGCTTGAACTTTGGCTTTCGCCGCAGCCTGCCCCACCTGCTGGGGGTGAACCTGGGATTCACCTTGATGATCTTCCTGGTGGGCATCGGACTGGGTTCGGCGTTCCAGCAGGTGCCCGAGCTTTACACCGCGCTGAAGTACGCCGGCGCGGCCTACCTGCTTTACCTGGCCTGGAAGATTGCCAACTCCGGCGACATGGAAGATGGCGAGGCCCGCGGCAAGCCGTTCACTTTCCTGCAAGCGGCGGCGTTCCAGTGGGTCAACCCGAAGGCCTGGGTCATGGCGGTGGGCGTGGTGGCCACCTATACGCCGCAAAATGGCTTCTTCGCCAATCTGGTCATCGCCACCGTGGTGTGCGGCGTGGTCAACCTGCCCAGCATCGGCGTGTGGGTCACATTCGGCACCGCCCTGCGCCGCGTACTGCACAAGCCCTGGGCGATTCGCGCGTTCAACGTGGGCATGGCGCTGCTGCTGGTGGCATCCCTGTATCCCGTGGCGCTGGACCTGCTGCGCTGAAGCCAAGGCCGGCTGGCGGGCACGGGGTGTTGACGGCCCCGGCGCATCCGGGAGTATGCTGACGGCGGAACCCAGCCGGCCCAACAGGGTCATATTTTCCATGCCCGCCCTTCCCCGCTTTTCTCCCCGCCGACTATTCGTCGCTGCCCTGCTGGCCGCCGCCAGCGTGGTCGGCTGCTCGCAGTTGGACTCCTGGCAACGCCAGACGATCTTCTCCCCCCAATCCGAACCGCAGACGTGGTGGCGCGAACCCGCCGCCGGCACCGAGGTCTACGACCTGAAGCTGGCCAATGGTGACCAGATTCGTGCCTGGTACCGGCAAAGCGCCCAGGCAAACGCGCCCACCGTGCTTTACCTGCATGGGGCGCGCTGGAACCTGAACGGCAGCGCCTTTCGCATCGACGGATGGGCGCGCATGGGCTATTCGGTGCTGGCCATCGACTACCGGGGGTTCGGGGCCTCGACACCGCGCCTGCCCTCGGAAGAAAGCGCGCTGGAAGACGCCATGGCGGGACTGAAGGAATTGGCCCGGCTGCAACCCAACCCCGCGCGCCGCTTCGTTTATGGCCATAGCCTGGGCGGCGCCATCGCCATCGACCTGGCGGCCCGCCCCGAACAACCCGATTTTGCCGGCCTGATCGTGGAATCCAGCTTCACCAGCATCGGCGCCATGCTGGGCACATTGCGCTGGGGCAAAGTTCCCGGCGCGGGGGTGGTGGTGACGCAGCCCTTTGACTCGGTGGACAAGCTGGCGCGCATGCATACGCCCATGCTGTTCATGCACGGCACGGCCGACCGCGTGGTGCCGCACACGATGAGCGACGAACTGTTCGCCGCCGCCCGCAATGTGGCGCCGGAGCTGAAGCGGCTGGTAAAAATCGACGGCGCCTCGCACTCGGGCGCCTTCCGCAGCGGCCCGCAGTACGATGCCGCCGTAAGAACCTTCATGCAGGACGCCTCGCGCGCCTACACGCGCAAGGAAGGCTGAGCGCGCCTTCGCTCGCGCCAATGCGCTAGGTTACGATACGGATCGGCGCAAACTGCTGGCCGGCAAGCAATGGTGCACACCCAAGGAAAGCAATAATTCATGGCTGGAGCAGAGCCCAAGCGGCGCGCCGCGGACGTCGCCTACGGCCAGATCGAAAGCATGATCGCCACGCTGCAATTAGAACCGGGCAGCGCGGTGGTGGAAGCAGATCTGGTTGAAAAAACCGGTTTGGGGCGAACGCCGCTGCGGGAAGCGCTGCTGCGCATGGTGGCGGCCGGCCTGATCCGCCAGGAACCCAGGCGTGGCCTGCGCGTATCGATGATCCAGTTGGCGGATCACATGGATCTGATTCAGACCCGCCGCGCGCTGGAACATCTGATAGCCGCCAACGCCGCACGCCGGGCCACCTCCGCGCAACGCAGCCAGATCGTGGAATGCGCGGCGCAGATGATCCGCGCCTCGGAAGGCGACAACCTGGACGACTACATGCACGCGGACCAGTTGTTGGACCATGTTTGCCATCAGGCCTGTCGTAATGAGTCGGCGGTGAACGCCGTCGAGCCGCTGATCATCCAATGCCGGCGCTTCTGGTACGCCTATCAGCATGAAGGCGACATCGCCGAGGGTGCGCGCCGCCACATGTTGATGGCCCAAGGCATCGCCACCGGCAACGAAGCCGACGCCATCAAGGGCGCCGATTCGTTGATGGACTACCTGGAGATGTTCACGCGCAAGGTGATCAACGCGTAATTTAATCAGCGCGTAATGGGAGCGACCGTCGGGGGAGCGACCGTCGGGGTAACGGCCGTCGGCGGCGCCTCGTCCGCCTTGCCCCGGCCCAGCCACTGCATGACGCGCGGGCGCGAGCGGTCGTAGGCCAGGTTGTACAGGAAGGCGTAGGGCAGGTAGAACAGCACCAGCGCAATGTCCAGCACGAAGGCTTCCCACAGGCTGATATTGAGCCACCAGGCCGCCAGCGGAATCACGATCAAGATCAGGCCCAGCTCGAAGCCAAAGGCGTGGACGACCCGCACGCGCATGTTGCGGGTGAACCCCAAGCGGTTTTCCAGGCGGTCGAATCCGGCGTTGTAGATCATGTTCCACACCAGCGCGATCCAGGCGATCACCGCGGTCAGCACGCCCATTTCAAACAAGGATTTGCCCATGGCCCAGGCGGCAGCCGGCGCGCACAGGCCGATGGCCAGGATTTCGAACAGGAAAGCGTGGAAGAAACGTTCTTTGAGGGTTTTGGTGCTTGGGGTTTTGGAGGATTGCGACATGACCCACCTGCGGTCGATTGAAGAGAACGGCGACGATTTTCGACGATATTTCCGGTACGATAAAGATACTATCCATCGGAAAACCCGATACAACCATGCGCCACTCGCTCGAATCCCTGGCGGCATTCGCCCAGGTCGCCTCTGAAGGTTCCTTTTCCGCCGCCGCCCGCAAGCTGGGCAAAAGCCAGTCCACCATCAGCGAGACCATCGCGAACCTGGAGGTGGACCTGAACGTCACCCTCTTCAACCGCAGCCAGCGGCAGCCCGCCCTGACCGAAGCCGGCCAGGTGCTGCTGGGCCAGGCGCTGCAGGTGCTGGCCGCCAACGACCGCTTCAACCGCAGCGCCAACCAGTTGGCCGAGGGCCTGGAACCCCGGCTGACCGTAGTGCTGTCGGACACGTTCCAGTCGAAGACATTCGAGAACATGCTCAGCCAGATCGACCAGCGCTACCCGGCGCTGCGCTTTGAATGCCTGATCGCCGAATACGAAGATGTGGTGGCGCTGGTGCAGCAAGGCCGCGCGCATTTGGGCCTGATGGCCGCGCAGGACGATTACCCGCCCGACGTGGCGCACGCAACGTTGTCGGAGCTTTCCGAAATCGTCTTGTGCGTAGGCCGCAACCATCCACTGGCCAGCCAGCCCAGCGTCGGCACCGATGCGCTCAGGCTCGAACGCGAACTGCGCCTGAGCACCTACGAGCTTGACGATAAGGACGCCGCACCGCCGAACGCCACCTGGTCGGCGCCGGGTTACCTGATGCTGCTGGAAATGGCGAGCCTGGGTTTTGGCTGGGCCGAACTGCCCCGCTGGATGATCCAACGTTTTGGCCGCGACCAACTCGTGGAACTGACGGTGCCGGGCTGGCCCCGCCACATCCGCGTGGACGCCGTCTGGTCCACCCGACGCGCGTTGGGGCCGGCAGGCGCCTGGCTGCTGGATAGCCTGACCCGCGACGCTTCCCGGCAGCGCTGATCCGCGCGCGGCCCCGCTTCAGTACGCGGGCAGCCGAGAGATGCGCACGCCATTGGCGTTCATCCAGTCACCCAGCTTGGGGCTTGCCAGTACATCGAACTCGGCACGGCGTTGGCTCGACATTGGATTGCCATCTTGGACGCGCATGGCGGGATGGCACATCAGCAAGTCGCCGTCGCGCGCATTGAACAGCCAGTGCTGCAACAGATCCGCATAACGCCGCTTGCCGCCTTCGAACCCATACACGCCCAGCAGCCGGCGATTGGTGCGCAGCCCGTCGCGGCTGGCCTGACGCGCCAGCGCCCCCGCACCCAGCGCCCCGATGACGCGCGCCTTGATCGATTCCTTGAGCGGAATACCGCAAAGCATGCCCGGCGCGGTCTGGCGCAACCAGGGTCGTTGCGCGCCCTGGCGCCGCTTCAACTGCGACAGCACCTGATCGCGTATGCCCGGCAACTGATGCACGTGCTGATGGCCATCGACGTAATCCGGCGCACGGCCGAACGCGGCGTCAAACGCATCGAACTGCTGGTCCAGTTGTGCCTGAACCCAGTCCGTGTCCAGGCGGCCCGCATAGGCGTTGAAGATCAGCTTGCCCAAGGCAGGCATCGGCATGGCCCCGGCGCCCAGCGATTCAGTCAGGTTCACATGCAGGCCGATATCGACGTTGCGCTCGCCCAGGCGGCGGGCGTTGGCGGCAAAGGTTGGCCCCAACACCAGACAACTGACCGCGCTGATTCGGCCCATGTCGGCCAGTGCAATCATGCCTTCATCGATGTCGGCATTCATGCCAAAATCGTCGCCGCAGACTATGACTCGTTTGCTCATCGCATTTACCTCAATATTCCCATTCACGCCGGCCCCATGCGCGCCTTGCTTCACCAGATCAGCCTCTTTGTTGCCGTTGGATGCGCCGCGGCCGCAACGCATTGGGCGGTTGCCGTCGGCTGCGTCGAGGCTTTCGCCATGCCGCCGCTGGCCGCCAACCTGATCGGATGGCTGGTCGCCTTCGCCGTGTCGTTCGCTGGCCACTATCGGCTGACGTTCCAACATGCCCAAATTCCCTGGACCATAGCGATCCGTCGTTTCTTCTTAATTTCAGCGGCAGGCTTCGTCATCAACGAGTCGGCCTATGCGCTGCTGCTGCACACCACCAACATCCGCTATGACGTCTTGCTGGCCCTGATCCTGATCGGTCTGGCGTTCGCCACGTTCGTGGCGAGCAGGCTGTGGGCCTTCCGCAAGCCCGCCAACTAAGCGGCGCACGAGCGGGGTCAGAGGCCAGGATCAGACGCCAGGCTTGCCAGAGTCCGTGCCGGCATCCATGGGCCGGCCGCGCCGCTGGCGCACCACATACAGCGGCCGCCCCTTGACCTCGTCAAAGATGCGCGCGACGTATTCGCCCACGACACCCAGCGAAATCAGGTTCACGCCGGCAAAGAAAAGCACGGCGGTGACGATGGTCGTCCAACCCGAAACGGGGTTGCCAGAGTGGAGGTAGTCGCCCACCAGATACGCGGCATAAGACATCGCCGCGAACGCGAAGACCACACCGGCCAGGCTCACCAGCCGCAGCGGCCAGGTGGTAAAGGCCGTCAAGCCGTCCAGTGCCAGGCGAAACAGGCGTATGCCGCCGAAGCGGCTGTTGCCATGCATGCGCTCATCGGGCGTGTAGGGCAGCGCCTCGCCTTTGAAGCCGACCCAGGCGTACAGGCCCTTCATGAAACGGGTACGTTCGGGCAAGGCGTTCAGCGCGTCGACGACGCCCCGGTCCATCAGGCGGAAATCTCCCGCGTGTGCCGGCACATCGACGCCACGCGCACTGCTCAACAGCTTGTAGAACCAGCGCGCGCCAGAGCGCTTGAACCAAGACTCGTCATGCCGGGTTTCGCGCACGGCGTAAACCATCTCGGCGCCCGCGGCCCAACGGGCCAGCATCTGCTCGATCAACGCGGGCGGGTGTTGCAGGTCGGCATCCAGGCAGATGACGGCGTCGCCGATGGCGGCTTGCAGCCCGGCGCTTAGCGCGGCTTCCTTGCCAAAGTTGCGCGATAACTGCACGTAGCGAAAGCCCGCGTGCTGCGTCCATTCGGCCATCAGCGATTCCGTGGCGTCCGTGCTGCCGTCGTCCGCCACAATGATTTCCCAACGGGTGCAACGCGCCGACAAGCGACTGCGCAAGAGCGGCAGCAAGACGCGCAGATTTTCGGCTTCGTTCAGGCAGGGAACCACGCAGGAGACACAACTGTCATATGGCACCGCCGCGGACGCGACCGCTGCTCTCGCGGCCCAAGGCGTCTCCAGCGGGTACGGGTGAGTCAGCACGCGCTGAGCTATCGGGTCAGACCGGAAATGAAGATGCATACGACGGTGGTCTAGGAATGCAGGGAATGCAATGACGCGAAGTATGTGCGGCACTGCGTCAAATTTTCATGAAATGCCCAAGCGCCAACCTGCCGGCCCGGCCGGCGCAGGCCCCCTGGCTGCCGCTATACGTCCCTGATTCGTCACGCCCCGTGAAACGGCGTCCCGGCCCGCATCGGTAAAATGCGCGGCAGTTTTTTTGTCTTTACAGGTTGTTATGCAATACCGAGTCCGACCTATGCTTGCCAGCGACGTGGACGGCATCTTGGATACCCAGGCCCTTGCCTATCCCAACTTTCTGCTGGAAAGCGCTGCGTTCTTTTTGAATCGCTTGATGCTCGCGCCCGATCACTGCTGGGTGGCCTGCGCGTCGGACGATGACGCCGTGCTGGGTTATCTGATTTCGTATCCCTGGGACGCGGGCTTGCCGCCTGCCCTGGGGGTGGCGTTGACGGCGCTGCCCACGCAGGCTGACCACTGGTTCCTGCACGACTGCGCCGTGGCGCCGTCCGCGCAAGGGCTGGGCGTGGGCCAGGCGCTGCTGCGCACGGCGGCTTCACGTGCCATGGAATGCGGACTGCAACGCGCCAGCCTGGTGTCGCTGGCATCGGCGACCAGCTACTGGCACCGCCACGGCTACCGTCCCGTGTCCGAGGCAAACGCCGCGCCCGATAAAAACGATTTGGCCTTGGCCGACAAATTGGCGGGCTATGGCCCTCAGGCCAGCTACATGGCGCGCAGCTTTCCGCTGTAGCCGCCCTGTCCCGGGCCTTGCATCGCAAGGCCCCGCGCGTTGACGCTTCTTTTCTATACATCGCGACATTCGCGGCCGTAATATAGGGCCGCAATCTCAATGATGTGGCGGCAACGGTTCCGATAGTCTGACTTGCTGCGCCCCGCCCGGGCGCGAAGGTTTATATGATCTCGCTTTCGCCCGTCCAGTCCCTGCTAGCCTGCTGCCTGGTGCTAGTCATCGGCCGCGTGCTGACCACCAACATCGGCATCCTGCGCCGCTACAGCATTCCCGACCCCATCGTAGGCGGCCTGTTGTTCGCCATCCTGGCCTACGCACTGGCGAACTGGGGCGGCGTTTCCGTCTCGATGGAAACCAGCATCAGGCCCACCTTGCTGCTGCTGTTCTTCGGCTGCATCGGCCTGACGGCAAACTTGAAATTGCTGGCCAAGGGCGGCCCCCGCCTGATCGCCTTTCTACTGGCGCTGATCCCCTTCCTGATTTTGCAGAACGCCGTGGGCCTGGGCATGGCCTGGCTGCTGGACATGCATCCGCTGATGGGACTCTTGGGCGGCACGATCACCCTTGTGGGTGGGCATGGAACCGGCGCGGCCTATGCGACGCGCTTTGCCGACTTCAACAACATCCAGGACGTCATGGCCCTGGCGATGACCTCCGCCACCTTGGGCCTGGTGCTGGGCGGCGTGGTGGGTGGCCCGGTGGCGGAATGGCTGATGCGCCGGCACAAGCTGGCCGGCAGCCTGGACCCCAAGGCAGATACCGGCAACAAGGTGCCAGACCTTGCCGAGCCCACGGAACCCGCCACCGCCGGGTCGTTCATCGTGTCGATGACGGCGGCGTTTGTCTGCCTGGTCGTGGGCGGCTATCTGGCCATGCTGGTCGAGGGCGCCCCCGTCAGCCTGCCCAACTTCCTGTGGTGCCTGGCCACCGGCGTGCTCATCCGCAACGGCGGCGCGCGCCTCGGCCTGAAGCTGGACGACCGCGTCACCGAGATCATCGGCACCATCGCGCTCTCGCTCTTCCTGGGCATGACCATGATGACGCTGGACCTGTCCAGCGTGGCGCGGCTGGCCGGCCCGCTGGCCCTGATGCTGGTGGTGCAGACGCTGTTCTGCGCGCTGTATGCCGCCTGGGTTGTTTTCCGGCTGCTCAAGAGTGACTACGAAGCGGCCATCATGTCGGCAGCCTTCTGCGGCTTCGGCCTGGGCGCTACCGCTACCGCCATTGCCAACATGCAAGCCTTGACGCGCCGCCACGGCCCCGCGCCGGAGGCGTTCATCGTGGTGCCGGTCACGGGCGCGTTCCTGGTGGACATCCTGAACGTCATCGTGCTGACGTCCTTGATCTCCTTGCCGTTCGTGGGGGGGATGTGACCATGTTCAAACGCCTTGTCCTGATCGCGCTCTGCCTGATGCTGGCCGCTTGCGGCCGCGCACCCGATGCCGATGCGCTACGTGCCGACGTCAACTCCGCGCTGGCCGCCACCTATGGCGAGGGTCTGTTCCGCATCACGGACCTGAAACGCCGTGGCTCCGCCTCCGACAGCAATGCGCCCGCGGGCGAAAGCCGTCGCGTGGTGTATTACGACGTCGAACTGACCTTGGGGCGCGACATCGCGCTGGGCGCCTGGGACCAACCCGGCGCGGCGTCGCTGGTGACATTGCTGGGCGCGGGCCCGCGCAGCATCAGCGGCGTGAAGTCTGGCGGGAACCAGGCCGGCGACCGTCTGGTGGCGCACGCCAGTGCCATCTATCGCCAAGAGGGCGACACCTGGAAACGCGTTACGCCGGCGGGCTTCAAAGCCGCCGAAGCGCCGTCGCTGGATACCGGCGCCCCGCCCCCCGTCACCCGGCGATTGCTGGATGCGCTGGACCAGATCACCCATTCCGTCGCCTACAGTGCGTCAAGCACGGCACAGAATGTCGTGCAGCAGGAACTGGAACGCTCGGTCGCGCGCATCAATGGTCGGCTGGCGCGCCTGCAACAAGGCTACCCACTGGCGGGCGGCCCCGACGGTGGCGAATACGTGGCATTCGCGCGCGCCCTCAGCGCCGTGGGGCGCGCCCGCC
>NZ_JBHFIZ010000039.1:749561-767176 GCF_057334535.1 Achromobacter colocynthidis | reverse complement strand
GCCCCCCCGCCAGATCCGCGTAACGCCGCTTATTACTGGCGGCGGCGCCGAGAACATCGCGCTGCTGCGCAGTGGCGACGCGGTGGTGGGGCTGGCGCAAGCCGACACCGCGCGCCTGGCTTATGAAGGCCGTGGCCCGTTCGCCGCGCAGGGGCCGTTCGGCAGCCTGCGCGCGCTGGGCAGCCTGTATCCGGAACTGGTTCACATCGTGGTGCGCGACGACCCCGCATTGCGGGGCGTGCGTGATCTGAAGGGCAAGACCATTGCGTTGGGGCCGGAAGGCTCCGCCGTGCGCGCCACATTGGAAGCTGTGCTGGCCGCCCACGGGTTGCAAGCGGGCCGCGATTACACCGTGGCGGATACGCCTTTCGCGGCGTCCTTGCCCGCGCTGAACGCCGGCTCGGTGGATGCGGCGGCTCAAGTGATCGGCGTACCCGCCACGCCGCTGCGCGATGCGCTGACCCAGGCACAGTTGAAACTGCTGCCCCTGGACCCTGCCGCCATCAAATCGCTGACGGCAAGCAACAGCGACCTGATGCCGCTGGAAATCGCCGCGGGCACGTATCCCAACCAGACCGCGCCGATCGCCACCGTCGGCACGGCGGCCCTGTTGCTCACCACGGCAGACCTGACCCGCGACGAAGCGTTGGTGGTGGTGCGCGCCGTCTATCAAACCGGCCAGGACCTGCTGGCCGCCGGCTCGGCCCAAGGTGCGCAGGTGTCGGTCGCCAATGCGCGACGCGGCCTGAGCGTGCCGCTGCACGACGGCGCCGAGGAAGGTTTGGCGGGGTTGGAGCACGCCAAGGCGCGCTGATCGCGGATGCGCTTATGATTGCGCTCCTAATCAGGAATTCCCATGAATAAATTCGACCTCCAAAAAACCCAGGCCTTGAAATTGGCCGGCCAGCTCAAGCAGTCCGCCACCCCCGACCGCTTCGGCGTGGCATCGCAGGCGCCCGATCGCCGGGAACAGCGCAAGCTGGACCAGGCGGCTGGCCTGGTGCCGTTTCCGCTGAAGCTGTCGCAGGCGCACGCTGACAAGCTGCGTGCCCTGGCGGCCGAACGCGGCGTGTCCACGAATGACATCGTGGCCGACGTCCTGCAGAAAGCCTTGGGCGAATAAGCCCGTATGCACATCTGGGTCGATGCGGACGCCTGTCCCGTAGTCATCAAAGACATTTTGTTCCGCGCGTCGCAGCGCTGGCAGGTGCCGTTGACCTTGGTGGCCAACCAGGCGCTATTCACGCCCCCTTCGCCGCTGATCCGCGCGGTGCAGGTGCCACGCGGCTTTGACGTAGCCGACGCGCACATCGTCGAACGCGCGGAACCCGGCGACCTTGTCATTACCGCCGACATTCCGCTGGCCGCCGAAGTGCTGGCCAAAGGCGCGATGGCGCTCAACCCGCGAGGCGAGCGCTATTCACCTGAAACCATCCGGGAAAGGCTGGCGGTACGCGACATGATGGAAGAACTGCGGGCCGCCGGCATCGATACGGGCGGCCCATCGTCGTTCAGCCAAGCCGACCGCAAGGCGTTCGCCAATCAGTTGGACACCCTGCTGGCGCGTCTTAATAAAAAGTGATGTAGGCCTTGTACAAGATGGTGCCGATGGCCGTGATCAGGCCAACGCCCATCAATCCCATCCCGATATTGCGGTCGCGAAAGCCGAAACCGATCAGCATCATCGCCACACCCGTGACGACAATGATCAATATGGTGTTGTTGTGGGTATACATGGACGTCTCCCAGGCGCCGACAAGCGCCGCTTCCCTATGCACGGGCAAGCACCGCTGAAGGATGCCCTTCGGCGAGTTGCCGCAAAACAATCATAGGGACGCCGGGACACGCTGGCGCACAACGGCAAGCGCCATGCTTGCGCCAAGTCAAGAAAACAAAAAAGCCAACCGGTTAGGGTTGGCTTGCTTTGCTTTTTTTTCCTTTCTTTTTTTCTTTCTTCGCTCTCCAGTTTTCCAACTGGGTTGCTAGTTCCAAAGACGCTTTGCTTTTACGCTTTACCTAGTAGACAACAGCAATGAATAAATCCCTGCGCTGTCTTCCAAGGGTCTTTGGTGGGTGGTACAAGTTTCGAACTTGTGACCCCTGCCGTGTGAAGGCAGTGCTCTACCACTGAGCTAACCACCCTGAAAGAGGCGAAATAATAGCATAGATTTAAAAACGTGCGCAAGCGGACTGCGGCGATTATTTACGCCGCCGTCACCGGCGCATCCAGCTTGCGCCACACGCACTCGCCGCCCACCGACTTGTCCAGCGCGGCCAGATAGGCGTCATGCTCGGCCAGCTCTTCATCGCTGGCCTTCAGTACGATCAGACCCGAAGCGTCAAACTTCGCCAACACGATGCCGTCGCTGCCCGCGCCATCGTTGTCGTCCACATCGATCAGCAGCGCGTCCTGGCCGCGCGTCATGGCAAGCCACACTTCCGCCAGCAATTGCGAGTCAAGCAGTGCGCCGTGCAGCGTGCGGTGCGCGTTCGAAATGCCGAAGCGGTCGCACAGGGCGTCCAGCGAATTGCGCTTGCCCGGGAACAACGAGCGGGCGTGCAACAGCGAATCGGTGATGGCTTCGCAGAACTCGGAGATCGGGCCGCGGCCCGTCTTCGCCAGTTCGGCGTTGAAGAACTTCACATCGAACGCGGCGTTGTGCGCGATCAGTTCCGCGCCCTGGATGAACTCGACGAACTTGTCCGCCACCTCGGCAAAGCGCGGCTTGTCAGACAGGAACTCCGTTGTCAGCCCGTGCACGGCCAAGGCCTCGGGGTCGCTCTCGCGGTCGGGGTTCAGGTAGATGTGCAGGTTATTGCCCGTGGGCATCCGGTTGACCAGTTCCACGCAGCCGATCTCAACGATGCGGTGACCCTGTGCGGGGTCCAGTCCGGTGGTTTCCGTGTCAAAGATGATCTGGCGCATAACTTATTCCGACGCTGCATTGGCCGACGACGGCGGCGTGTGGGCGCCCGGCGGGTGAGCCGGCGGGTGCTCCGCGCTACCGGCGTGGCCGGGTTTCTTGCGTGCGGTGGCAATCAGCGTATAGGCCACCGGCACGACGAACAAGGTCAGTAGTGTACCCAGCAACAGCCCGCCCACCAGCACCCAGCCGATCTGCTGGCGCGATTCCGCCCCCGCCCCCGTGGACAAGGCCAGCGGCACGGTGCCCAGCACCATCGCCCCCGTCGTCATCAGGATGGGACGCAGCCGCAGCACGCTGGCCTCGATCACGGCGGTGAAAAGCTCTTTGCCTTCGTCGCGCAACTGGTTGGTGAATTCCACGATCAGGATGCCGTGCTTGGTAATCAAGCCCACCAGCGTGATCAGGCCGATCTGGCTGTAGATCGACAGCGTGCCGCCCGTCAGCCACAGCGCCAGCAGCGCCCCCGTCATGGACAGCGGCACCGACAACATGATGATGAAGGGGTTGCGCCAGCTTTCGAACTGCGCGGCCAGCACCAGGTAGATGAAGGCCAGCGCCATGCCGAAGACCAGATAGATGCTGCCCGATGAATCCCGGAACTCGCGCGACTGGCCGTCCAGGTCGGTGATGATGGTGTTGGGCAGTACGTCACGCGCCACCTGGTGCATGTGCGTCAGCACCTCGCCCAGCGCGTAACCTGGCGCGACCGCCGCATCGATTTTGACCGCGCGCAGGCGGTTGAAGTGGTTCAGCGACTGCGGCGACACGCCTTCATGCACGCCCAGCAGGTTGTCCAACTGCACCATGCTGCCGTCGCGCGCCCGCACGTAGATGCCGGAAATATCCGTCGGGTTGGCGCGATCGCGCGGCGTCACCTGGACGATCACGTCGTACTGCTCGCCCTCGTCCTTGTAGCGCGTGACCTGGCGCCCGCCCAGCATGGACTCCAGCGTGCGACCCACCGTGTCCACATTAGCGCCCACGTCGGCCATCTTGTCGCGGTCCACGCGCACCCGCAATTCGGGCGTGTTCAAGCGCAGATCCGTATCCAGGTTGAGCAGGCCGGGATACTTGCGCAGCTCGGTCAGGAAGACCTCGGTCAGCCGCGCCAGCTCTTCGTACGACGCCTGGCTCATGATGATGAATTCCACCGGCTTGGACCGGGCCGACTGGCCCAGCGACGGTGGGTTGGTGGGAAACGCGCGCACGCCAGGCAGGGACGCAAACTGCGGCTGCAACTGCTGGGTGATTTCCTGCTGCTTGCGGCTGCGCTCTTCCCACGGCTTCAGGCGCAGAATGGCGGTGCCGTCCGTCACGGTAGGAAAGCCCACCGTGACCTGGCTGCCGCTTGCCTCGGAAATCTGTGAATAGAACTTCTCGATACCCAGCATGCTGTCCAGCGTGTAGTTCAGCGTGGCGCCCTCCGGCGAGTTGACGATGCCGAACACCACGCCGCGGTCTTCGACCGGCGCCAGTTCGCTTTTGACCACCGTGAACAGCACGCCACTGGCACCCGCCACCGCCACGCCTATCACCACCACCAGCCAACGATGACGCAGCGACGCGCCCAGCAGGCGGCGATAGCCGTTGCTCATGCCGTTGAGCCAGCCTTCGATCAGGTTGTACCAGCGGTTGTGATTGCTTTGATGGCGCAGCAGCACCGAGCACATCATGGGCGTCAGCGTCAGGGCCACGAAACCCGACACCAGCACCGCGCCTGCCAGCGCCAAGGCAAATTCAATGAACAGCCGGCCGGTGCGGCCCGTGGCGAAGGCAAGCGGCGCGTACACCGTCACCAGCGTCATCGTCATGGCCACCACCGCGAAACCGATTTCCTTGGACCCTCGCAGCGCCGCTTCCTTGCGCGGCATGCCGTCTTCGATATGCCGGTAGATGTTCTCCAGCACCACGATGGCGTCATCCACCACCAGCCCGATCGCCAGCACCATGGCCAGCAGAGTCAGCGTGTTGATCGAAAAGCCGAAGAAGTACATCAGCGCGCACGCCCCGACCAGCGACACGGGGATCGTGACGATGGGGATGATGCTGGCGCGCAGGTTGCGCAGGAAGAAAAAGATCACCAACACCACCAGGACGATGGCCTCGCCGATGGTGTGGAACACGGAATCAATGGAGCGCTCGATGAACACCGACGAGTCGTACGCGACGTTCAGCTTCATGCCCGCCGGCAGCGTTTCGTTCAGCCGCGTGACTTCCTGGCGCACCGCCGTGGACAGTTCCAGCGGGTTGGCGGTGGATTGCCGCGTGATACCGATGTTGATGGCGGGCTTGCCGTTAAAGCGCGAAAGGATGCGGTCGCTGGCCGCGCCGATCTCAACATTGGAGACATCGCGCAGGCGCACCGGGTAGCCCTTCACGTTCGCCACGATCACGTCTTCAAACTGCGCGGGCGTTTGCAGGTCAGTGGACGACACCACGGAAAACTCGCGGGCGCGCGATTCGATGCGGCCGGCCGGAATCTCCACGTTCTGGCTGCGCAGCGCGGCCTCTACGTCCTGCACGGTCAACCCGTAGGCGGCCAGCTTGTCGCGGTCGACATAGATGCGCATGGACGGCAGGCGTTCGCCAAACACACGCACTTCCGCCGCGCCGGGCAATACGGACAGCCGGGTCTTGATGTAGCGATTGATGTAGTCGGACGTCTGGATCGCCGAGTACGAGCCCGACTCCACCGCGATGTAGATGATGGGCTGGGAATCGGCTTCAACCTTGCCGATGATGGGCTCGTCGATCTCATCGGGCAAAAAGCGCCGCGCGCGCGAGACTTTGTCGCGCACTTCGGCGGCAGCCGCGTCCGGATCGCGCGACAGGTTGAACTTGATGTTGATCAGGCTGCGTTCGGAACGGCTGCGCGAGGTCATCACGTTCACGCCCTCGATGCCCGCCAACTGGTCTTCCAGCGGCTTGGTCACCTGGGACTCGATCACCTCGGGCGAGGCGCCCTTGTAGGTCGTATCCACCGAGACAATGGGCTCGTCGATCTTCGGATACTCGCGCACCGTCAGGCGCGAATACGAGATCAGCCCGATCAGGACAATGATCAGCGACAGAACCGACGCAAACACCGGCCGCTTGATGCAGGTTTCCGAGATACGCATGGCGTCACCGCTAGAAAGAGAGAGGGGCCGCGCTCACGAGCCGCCGCCGACGACGTTCACGGCGGCGCCGTCCGTCACGCGCTGTATGCCCGCCACCACAAGTTGGTCGCCCGCCGCCACGCCGGTCAAGATTTCGACACGGCCTTCGCGGCGCTCGCCGATGGTGACTTCGCGCCGCTCGGCCTTGCCATCCTTGACCCGGTAAACGTACTGCGTTTCCCCGGACGGCGACAGTGCGGCTTCGGGCGCCACCAGCGCCTTGTCCTGATTGAACAGCAACTGCACGCGGGCGAACATGCCCGGGCGCAGCACGGCGTCGTTGTTGGCCACCGTGGCGCGCAGCAGGATGGACCGGCCGCCCGCGTCAACCAGCGGGCTGACGGCATAGACCTGCCCTTGGCGCTCCTGCCCCGGCAGCGCGTCCAGGCGCAGCGTCAGTTGCTGGCCCACGCGCACCTTGCTCAAGTACATTTCCGGCACGCGAAAATCCACTTTCAAGGGGTCGATCGCTTCCAGCGGCGCCAGGTCCTGCCCCTGGTTGACGTAGTCACCCACGGATACGCTGCGCAAGCCGACAATGCCGGCGAACGGCGCCGAAATCGTCATCTTGTCCAGGCGTGCCTGCGCCAGCGCCACGGCCGCCTCCTGCACTTTCAGCGTGCTGGCCGACTCGTCGCGCGCCTGCTGGCTGACGAAACCCTTGCCCTGCAATTCCACAGCGCGCCGGTAATGGCTTTGCGCCAACGTCAAATTGGCGCGCGCCTGCGAAAGTTCGGCGCGCGGCACGGAATCGTCCAGCCGTACCAGCACCTGGCCCCGGGCAACCGGCTGGCCTTCCTTGAATTCAATGGCTTGGATCCGCCCCACCACTTCCGGCCGCAGCACGACGGATTCGTCCGATCGCAAACTGCCCACGGCGGACAGGCCGCGGGCGAACGGAATTTCCTTGACGGTGGCAACCTCGACCCGAACGGGAGCGACAGGCGTGACAACCGGCCGGGCGGCGCTCTGGGCGGGAGGCGTTGCGCCGGGCGCAAGCCATCGCGGCACGAAAACGCCCAATGCGGCCCCCGCGGCCAACCCGGCCGCGCCGGCGGCCAGCAGTACAGCTTTTTTCATGCGCGAATGTGGCTTTGATGCGGCGCGCCCCGGACTCCCCACTTGGACGACGCCACAGGAACTGGAATGGGGAAGGCACTGTAGCACCCGAATTTACATACTGGAACAATCCAGAAGCCGGATGAAAGAACTAAATCCGCCTCTCCAGGCGGATTTCAGGGTATTTCCCGATGTCTTCAGGCCCGCCGAGCCACTTCCACGCCCAGATTCGCCAACTGGTCGGCCCGCTCGTTGCCCTCGTCGCCCGTGTGGCCACGCACCCAGCGCCACGACACTTGGTGCCGCTGCACCTGCTCGTCCAGCGCCTGCCACAGCTCGGCGTTCTTGACCGGCTTCTTTTCCGCGGTCATCCAGCCGCGGCGCTTCCAGTTCACCAGCCACTCGGTCATGCCCTTCATCACGTACTGCGAGTCCGTGTGGATGGTGACGACGCAAGTGCGCTTGAGCGCCCGCAGGCCTTCAATGACGGCCATGAGCTCCATGCGGTTGTTGGTGGTTTGGAGTTCTCCGCCATGCAGGGTTTTCTCGTGGCCACCCGCACGCAGCAAGACGCCCCAGCCGCCCGGCCCCGGGTTGCCCTTGCAGGCCCCGTCGGTCCACATTTCCACTTTCTGGTCGATCGCTTTGTTGTCCTGCATGGTGCTGCTTGATAGTCCTTGTTCGTGCAAAGTAAGACGCGTGGCGCCGCGCTCAAGAGGGGTCAATACCATCGTCGGCGTGGCGGTTGACCACCACGGAAGCGGCGCGCGCGCGCTTGGGCTTGGTCTTCCAGGGGGCCCCGATGATACGCATGCCGGCCACGCGTTTGACGGCAGACACCATATATACCGCCCCGCCCACGCTCCACCAGCGAGCGCCCGCCGACTCCAGGAAGCCCCAGCGCTGCAGCCATTTTTCACTGCGGCAAGCCGGCGCATAGCAGCCGAACTGGCTTTCCTCGACCTCAAGCGACAGCAGCTTGAACCAGTCTTTCAGGCGCGGTAGCGACACTTGCGACGCGGGCGGTTGCGGCAGCCAGGGCTCCATGCCGGGCATGCGCGTACGCGCGCCCCACATGCTCCAGGGATTGAACCCGGAAATCACGACTCGCCCTTCCGGCACCAGCACGCGTTCGACCTCTCGCAAGACGTTGTGCGGGTCCTGCGTGCACTCAAAGGCATGCGGCAGAATCAACAGGTCCACGCTTTGGGATTCGAATGGCAGGGCCTCGGGTTCGGCGAGCACCACCCGCGATTGCCAGTCGGCAACGCTTTCCGCCGAGGGGGTTTCCGTGCCCACATAGCCCTTGAAAGGCATGCGATTGGCGCGCAGCAGATTCATGTCGGCCAGGCCGACCTGCCAGGCATAATAGCCAAACACATCCGCGACAGCCGCGTCGAACTGGGCCCGTTCCCAGGCCAGGGCGTACTGCCCCGGTGGCGTCTGGAACCATTCGGCCAGTTCTACAATCGGCGGAGTTTCTTCTGCCACGTTCTATTCCTTCGAATCTCATGCAAGCCTTGACCGCCCCCGCAGGCGGCCGCGAGCAACATGCCGCGGTCTTGCCTCTACCCGCCTTCACCGACAACTACATCTGGGCCATCGTCCATGGCGAAAACGCCGCCGTGGTGGACCCGGGCGAAGCCGGCCCGGTAGTGCAATGGCTCGAGCAGGAAGGCTTGAGGCTGCGCGCCATTCTACTCACGCACCATCACGGCGACCATGTGGGCGGTGTTCTCGAATTGTCACGCATGGCGGACCTTACCGTATACGGTCCGGCGCGGGAAAGCCTGCCGCGCTGCGATGTCGCGCTGGCCGAAGGCGACCGCGTAACGCTGCCCGAACTGGACCTGGAGCTGCGCGTGCTGGACGTGCCCGGGCACACCGCCGGGCATATCGCCTACACCGGCCGGGCGGCCGGAATAGAACCCGTTCTGTTCTGTGGCGACACGCTGTTTGCCGGGGGCTGCGGTCGGCTTTTCGAGGGAACTCCCGCGCAAATGCATGATTCCTTGGAAAAATTTTCCGTTTTACCGCCAGATACACAGGTTTTTTGCGCGCACGAGTACACTCTAGCGAACTTGCGCTGGGCATTGGCTGTGGATCCCGCCAACCGCACCCTGCATCAGTGGTATCAGCGAGCCCAGCAATTACGAGCAGAAGGTCTTCCCACGCTTCCGTCGACGATCGGTCAGGAACGCGCGACGAACCCGTTTTTGCGTACGCAGCAAGTCGACGTCATCCGTGCCGCAGCCAGCTGGGCCGGACACACTCAACCTACGCCGGTAGAGGTCTTTGCCTCCCTGCGTGAATGGAAGAACGATTTCAAGTGACCGCCTGATGAATCTATCCCGACTCCTTCTGCCACTCATGTTGGCAGTCCTCGCCGGTTGCGCAGGAACCAAAGCCCCCGACAGTAAAAACCTCACCACCAATTCCCAAGGGCGTTACATCGCCCGGGATACGTCCCGAACGGTTGACCTGACCAACCCGCCGAGCGACGCCTGGGACCGCATCCGCCGCGGTTTCGCCATCCCCAACCTGAACACCGAGCTCTCGCAGCAGTGGACCGACTACTACGCGTCCCACCCCGAGGCCGTTCAGCGCATGGCCGAGCGCGCGGGCAAGTACCTGTACTTCATCGTCGACGAAATCAACCGCCGTGGCCTGCCCACGGAATTGGCGCTGCTGCCCTTCGTGGAAAGCGCCTACAACCCCACCGCCCTGTCGCGCGCGCAGGCCTCGGGCCTGTGGCAGTTCGTGCCGGCCACCGGCCAGCACTTCAACTTGAAGCAGGACTGGTGGCGTGACGAACGCCGCGATCCCATCGCGTCGACCAACGCCGCGCTGGACTATCTGGAAAAGTTGTTTGAGATGCAGGGCGACTGGTACCTGGCGCTGGCGTCCTACAACTGGGGCGAAGGCTCGGTGCAACGCGCCATGGCCAAGAACGAAGCGGCCGGCCAGAACACGGACTACCTGTCCCTGAACATGCCCAGCGAAACCCGCAACTACGTGCCCAAGTTGCAAGCCATCAAGAACATCATTGCCGACCCGCAGCGCTATGCGGTGGCGCTGCCCCCCGTGGGCAACACGCCCTACTTCGTGACGGTGCAGAAGAACAGCGACATCGACGTTGAAATCGCCGCCAAGCTGGCCGAGATGCCGGTGGACGAATTCAAGGCGCTGAACCCGTCGTTCAACCGCCCGGTCATCCGTGGCGATCACGGTCCGACCCTGCTGCTGCCGGCCGACCGCGTCGAGATCTTCAACGCCAACCTGACGAACTACAAGGGCGACCTGAGCGCCTGGAAGATCTATCACTCGCGCCGTGGCGAATCCTACGCCGCGATTGCGAAGCGCTTTGGCGTGACGCTGGCCGAACTGCGTGAAACCAACGACATCAGCTCGCGCCAGAAGTCCGCGTCGGGCCAGGCTCTGCTGGTGCCAGGCGAACCCGGCAACGCTGGCGTGCAACTGGCATCGCTGGCAGCACCGGTGGGCGCGCTGGAGCAGGCGCCGTCCGACAACAAGGCGGCCGCCCCGCGTGGCCGAGCCGCCCCGGCGCCCGCCGCCCGCGTGGCCAGCGCCCGCCCCAATGTGCGCACCCACAAGGTCCGCCAGGGCGACACGCTGTTCTCATTGGCCAAGCAGTACGGCACCTCGGTCGATGCCTTGCGTGCCCTGAACAACCTCAAGGGCAGCGCCCTGAAGATCGGCACCCCTTTGCGCGTGCCGGGCACCAACGCCCGCGGCTGATATTCGCCAGTCGTCCACACAGAACGGCGCCCCCAGCGGGCGCCGTTTTTACAACTGCGCGAAGCCGCCAAACTCCTTAAAATGGGCGGTCTTTCAGCAGGAAAAAACTAAAGGAACCATCATGGGCTTTCTCGCCGGCAAGCGCATTCTCGTAACGGGAGTGCTTTCAAACCGATCCATCGCCTACGGCATCGCGCGCGCCTGTCACAAGCAAGGCGCCGAACTGGCGTTCACCTATGTGGGCGACCGCTTCAAGGATCGCGTGGTCGAATTCGCCGCTGAATTCGGCAGCAAGATCGTGCTGCCTTGCGATGTGGCCGAAGACAGCCAGATTGAAGGCGCCTTCACGGAACTGGCCCAGCACTGGGACGGCCTGGACGGCCTGGTGCATTCCATCGGCTTCGCCCCCCGCGAAGCCATCGCCGGCAACTTCCTTGATGGCCTGTCGCGTGAAGGCTTCCGCATCGCCCACGACATTTCCGCCTACAGCTTCGCCGCCATGGCCAAGGCCGCGCTGCCGCTGATGGAAGGCCGCAACGGCTCGGTGCTGACCCTGACCTACCTGGGCGCCGAGCGCGTGGTTCCCAACTACAACACCATGGGCTTGGCCAAGGCATCGCTGGAAGCCAGCGTGCGTTACCTGGCCACGGCGCTGGGCCCGCGCGGCATTCGCGCCAACGGCATTTCGGCCGGTCCCATCAAGACGCTGGCCGCAAGCGGCATCAAGGACTTCTCGTCCATCCTGAAGTTCGTGGAATCGCAGGCGCCGCTGCGCCGCAACGTCACCATTGACGACGTGGGCAATGTGGCCGCGTTCATGCTGTCGGACCTGGCCGCCGGCGTCACCGGCGAGATCACCCATGTGGACGCCGGCTTCTCGACCGTCGTCCCGGGCATGGAAGACTGATTCTTCACCTGGGGCGGGGCGGTTTACCTCCCCACCCCAGGGCCGGCTCAAGCCGGCCGCACCACCAGCGTGGACACCTGCACGTCCACCGCCGTCATCAGCTTGTGGATCGGGCATTTCTCGGCCACGGCCAGAAGCTCATCGATCTGGGCGTCTGACAGCTCACCATGCAGCGTCAGCTTGGCCGTCAGGCGATACACGCCCTTGCGCTCCTCGCTGGCGTCGCGCACCACCTCCACATCCACCGACTTCAGCGGCAGCTCCTTGCGCTGGGCGTAGACCATCAGCGTCATTGCCTTGCAGCCACCCAGCGCGGTGTCGAAATAGTCATGCGGATCGGGGCCCTCTCCTTGCGGCCGCGGCATCGCCAGCGGCAAGTCGTGGCCCTCGGCCGTGGCGGTGAATTGCAACGTGTCGGGTGCATTCTGATGGACGCGGATGCTCATGAATCGGATCTCCTGGAGTTGGCATCCGTTGCGGACGCCGCAAGCCCACTTGTAGCATCCGCCGGCGTCATCCACACCTGACGGAATGCTGAACTTATTCTTGAGCCACTGGTCGGATATCCCTATCCGCAATTCACGAACTGACTTAGGGGGACGCATGAGCGCCAGACAACTTCTTGATCAATTGCTGCAATCGGGCCAAGGCCTGCTTTCGGACGCCACCAACCGCGTGCAAGGCGCGACGGGCGGCTCGGCAGGCGGCAAGGGTTCGTTCCTGACCGGCCTGGGCGGCGGTGCGCTGGGAGCAGGCGCGCTGGGCTTGCTGATGGGCAGCAAGAAGGCACGCAAGATCGGTGGCAAGGTTGCCATGTATGGCGGCATGGCGGCGCTGGGCGCGCTGGCCTACCGCGCTTATGGCGACTGGCAGCGCAACCAGGCCGGTGGCGCGCA
Source organism: Achromobacter colocynthidis (assembly GCF_057334535.1). Classification (NCBI taxonomy): domain Bacteria; kingdom Pseudomonadati; phylum Pseudomonadota; class Betaproteobacteria; order Burkholderiales; family Alcaligenaceae; genus Achromobacter; species Achromobacter colocynthidis. Next base: position 754,470 of record NZ_JBHFIZ010000039.1, on the reverse strand, counting down.
AGCCGCGCCGCCTCAAACCCTGGACCGCCTGCCCGCGCCCGAGGCCGAGCAGCACAGCAACGCCGTGCTGACCGCCATGATCGGCGCGGCCAAGGCCGACGGCCACATCGGCCCCGAAGAACGCGGCCTGCTGGAAACCGAATTGGCCAAGCTGTCTTCCGACGCGCAAGACCGCCAGTGGCTGGAAACGGAATTGTCGCGGCCGCTGGACCCGGCTGCCGTGGCCCAGTCCGCCAAAACACCCGAAATGGCCGCCGAAATGTATCTGGCCAGCCTGCTCGTCGTGGACGAGGAAAGCTATATGGAACGCGCCTATCTGGACGAATTGGCGCGTCAGCTTCGGCTGGAACCCGGCTTGAAGGAAAAGCTGGAACAGCACGCCAAAAGCGCGGTCGCCTGATCGGCAGAGATGGCGTCAGCACACCGCCGACGCCATCGACACCACCGCCCTGTCAATCCGCGCGCAGGCCGATGGACGCCGTCAACGCCGTATAGCGGTCGATGTCAGCATTGATCATCGACTGAAACTCTTTCGGTGTGCTGCTGGCGGGCGTGAAACCTTGTTCGCGCAGCGCGGCCTGCATCTCGGGCCGCCGCACGATCTTCGTCACGGCGGCGTTCAGTTTGTCGACCACGGCGCGCGGCGTGGCGGCTGGCGCCAGCAAGCCATGCCACTGGTCCAAGGCGTAGCCCGCAACGCCCTGCTCGGCAACCGTGGGCACGGTGGGCATCAACGGCGAACGCGCTGGAGACGTCACCGCCAACGCGCGCAGCTTGCCCGCGGCAATCAGCGGCGCCGCGCTGGACGCCGTCACGACACCCATCGCCACCTGGCCTGCCGTCACATCCTTCAGCGCGGGGCCACATCCCTTGTAAGGCACTTGCTGCAGCACCGCGCCGCTGGCTCGCGCCAGCATTTCCCCCGCTAGGTGTTGCGGCGTGCCGTTGCCGCACGATGCGAACGGCAAGGGTGTGCCCGGCACAGCCACGGCCAGCGCATCGCCCAAGGTTTGCAGCGACGATGCGGCCGGCACCACGAATACGGACGGCACGAACGCCACATTGATCACGGCGGCAAAATCCTGCTTCGGCGAAAAATCCAGGTTCCGATAGACCCCGGGATTGATAGCGAATGAACTGTTCACCATCAACACCGTGTAGCCATCTGGCGGCGCCTCGGCCACGATGCGTGCGCCGATGTTGCCGCTAGCGCCGGGCCGGTTTTCGACGATCACCGGCTGACCCAGTTGTTCTTGCAGGCTGGCGCCGATGCGACGCGCCAGCAAATCCGTGCCACCGCCCGGCGGAAATGTCACCACGATTGTGATGGGGTGCGTGGGGTAGGTGGCGTCGACCGCCGCATCGCCCGACGGCGAATTGCCGCAGGACGCCAGCGCAAAAACGGTACCCAAGGCAAGACTAGTTCGAAGCAGGCTTTTCATGATGGGCTCTCAGGCGTCCAGGCCGATGTCCAGCACCTTGGCGCTGTGGGTCAACCAGCCGACGGCAATCTGGTCCACACCGGTGGCGGCCACGGCGGCGGCGGTCTCGGGCGTGATGCGGCCCGAGGCTTCGGTTATGGCCCGGCCACGCGCCATGTCGACGGCGCGGCGCAGGTCGTCCAGGCTCATGTTGTCCAGCAACACCACGTCCACGCCTAGCGACAGCGCCACTTCCAGTTGCGCCAGCGTGTCCACTTCCAGCTCGATCTTGACCATGTGGCCCACGCCCGCGCGGGCGCGCTGCACGGCGTTGGCAACGCCGCCCGCCAGTGCTATGTGGTTGTCTTTGATGAGCACGGCGTCATCCAGGCCAAAACGGTGGTTGCTGCCGCCGCCCACGCGCACCGCGTACTTCTGCACGGCGCGCAAGCCCGGCAGGGTCTTGCGAGTGCAGGTCACGCGCGCGCCGTAGCTGGAAATGGCACGCGCAATCGACGCCGTCGCGGTCGCCACACCGCTCAGGTGGCACAGGAAGTTCAGCGCCACCCGTTCCGCGGTCAACATCGCTCGGGCATTGCCATGCAAACGCGCAATCTCGGTGCCCGGCGACAGGTCGGCGCCATCGCGCAGCGATGCGCTGAAGCGGATGGCTGGGTCCATGGCTTGAAACGCCAGGCGCGCCAGGTCCAAACCGGCCAACACGCCCTCTTGGCGTGACACCAGCCGGGTTTCGGCGATGGCGTCGGCCGGCACGATAGCGTCGGTGGTCAGGTCACCGGCGCGGCCCAGGTCTTCGAGCAAGGCGGCTTGAACCAGCGGCACGAGCATGATGTCCGGCAGAGGCGGGACAGTCAGGCGAAAGGCATTCGTAGGCACTTCGGCATTAATGCTCATTTTGAGTATTTATGAGTTAAAAAAAGGCGCGCAGAGGTTGCGCACTAGTTATGCTAAATACGAGCATAAGCCTTGTCAAGCGTCATAAGGTCCGGGACAAGGGCAATTTGCTGCCGGCAATGGCGCGTTCCAGCAGCACGTCGCGCCGGAAACGGAACAGCTTGGCCGGACGGCCCGCCGTGCCCGTCGCCATCTCGCCCGTTTCTTCAACCAACGCCTGCTGCTCGATCAGGCGACGGAAATTCTGTTTGTGCAGTGCCCTTCCCGCCAAAGCTTCAACCGCCAATTGCAGTTGCAGCAAGGTGAACTGGGCCGGCATCAATTCAAACACCACGGGCCGGTACTTGATCTTGGCGCGCAGGCGCGCAATGCCGGTCGCCAGAATGCGGCGGTGATCGTGGCGCATCGGCTCACCGGGCAACACGGCCTTGCCGCCCCCGCGCCGCACGGCCTCGGGCACCGCCCCCGCCTCGAACAGAAGCTCGTAGCGCTGCAACACCATATCTTCATTCCATGCCGCGCCGTCCAGGCCGAAGGTGATGGCGGCACGCTGCTGGCGGCGCGTGCGCACGGCGGGGTCAGCGCTGGCCTCGCACCATTGCGCCAACCACGGCACGATCAAATCCTCGACCAATGCGGGCGCGCCGGCCCGCCGGTCTTCCCACGGGAAATAGCGGTACCAGTCTTGCCAGCCAACCTGCGCCACGCCGGTTTCGCCGGCTTCGCGCGTCAGGCCCAGATAGCTGACCGACATGACGCGCGCGCCCGATTCGTCGGAACGGTCGCCGTCGGCAAAGGTGTAGAGCTGTTCTACATAGCCCAGCGGATGGTGGGTTTGCGTTTCCACCCAGGCGCGCAGGCCGGCTTGCAAGGAACGATGCGATAGTTCGAACGGCCCGGCCGGCAAGGCGCTTGCGTCATCCGTGGTCAACACGCGCGGCTCGCCATTGGTCACGGCCACCAGCACGGCGACGAGTTCGGTATGGACGGAGCGTTCGACGGATTCGGTCAAGGATGGAGGTCGCGAAGGGTGGACGAAGGGGTGAGCAAAGGGCGTAAGCAAGCGCATTGCACGGGCCTCGCCGCGAAACGGCGAGGAGCCGGAATTATAAGGTTCTGGCGCTGCAACAGCCCCTTGCAAACGTGACAGGCCGGATGGCCGCCAGAGCGTGCCCAAGGTCTAAGATAAACCGCAGGTACACAGGCGCGTCGCCATCCTGGGACGCCCGCAAGCGGAGCAAGAGCCATGTTGAAAACTGCCCCCGACCCCCAAGCGCCGGCCAACCCCAAGGCCGTCGACCCACGCCCCCCCACCGACCCGCGCAAAGGCACGGAAACGCTACCGATGCCGGACCAAAGCAAGCAAGTGGCTGGCATGCCACGCGACGGACGCGCCATTGCGCAACCCGGCGAACCCGGCGTCATCACGCCCGAGGACGATGTGCTGGATACGTCCTACGAGAACCGCAAAACCTGACGCGGCGCAACGAGCGATGATGCGCTAGCCGCATCGACACGGTTAGCGTGCGGGCCGGACCGGCAACGGTTCGGCCCGCTGCACTTGAACACGGGAAATAGGCGCTCGCCTATATCAAGCAGGGGGCACCCGTTTCTACACTGCTACGCTTTCAAGGCCCTTTGGGCCGATGCCTTAGCGATATCCCCCATGTTCAAAAATTCCTTTCCGCGCATCGTCGCGGCATCTCTATTTGCCCTCCTTTTCCCCACCAGCCAAGCCCTTGCAATGGGCATCCAGCCTGAAACGTCGGTCGTGCTCGTGCACGAAAATACCGGCGAAGGCACCATCGGCATCAAGAATACGGGTGACGAACCCGTGCTGCTGATCTCCACGATCGAACACATTACCGAAGACCAAGACAATTGGGTCATGGTGTCGCCGCCCGCTGCCGTGGTGGCTCCCGGCAAAACGCAGTTGGTGCGCTTTTTGCTCACGCATGACAAGCCGCTGGACGTGCAGCGCATGAAGCGCGCCATCTTCGAAGGCATTCCGCAAACCGGTGAACAAGGCAACAAGCTGCACCTGACCATCCGACAGGACCTTCCGCTGATCGCGCTGCCCAAGAAGGTCGCCAACGACAACGCCCCGTGGCGCTCGCTGCAATGGGCCGCGCACGACGGCAAGCTGACGGTGCACAACCCCAGCCCCTACGTCGTGCGCATGGACCAACGCGTCAATGTGCAGCCGTCGGATCAGGCGCTGATCCTGCCCAAGACCTACATCTTGCCGGGTGAAACGCTACAGCTGGCCGGCACAGACGCCCCCCTGCAAGCGGGGCAGTCAAGCGTTCGCCTGTATCCCGCCAGCGTCTACGGCTATCAAGTCTCGTCTTTCGACGCGCCGATCAAGAACTGACGGCATCACTCTGCCCCCACGGGGCATCAACTCGCTTGGCCATGCTCGCAAGATCCGGCACCCGGGTCTTGCGGGCGTTGCGCGCCGGCTCCACTCATGGTTTTTCATGTTCTGCACCCGCTTACGCAATGCTCGCGGTGGTGCCTTCGTCGCCGCGAGCCTCCTGCTGTGCCTGCACCGGGCTGCCATCGCGCAGCCC
>NZ_JBHFIZ010000039.1:744755-749502 GCF_057334535.1 Achromobacter colocynthidis | reverse complement strand
GGCTGCCATCGCGCAGCCCGGTGCGGCGGGTTCGACCTTGAAACCCTGAAAAGCCGCGGCTTGAATCCGGCCATCGCCTCACACTTCAAGAACGGGCCGCAATTCCTGCCAGGCCAACACACCGTGCACGTGAGCGTCAACGGGCGCAACGTGGGCCGCGCTGTCGCCACATTCGATGCCGGCGGCACGCTCTGCCTGACTCCGGAACTGCTAACCTTGGCCGAGCTGAAGGTGCCCGAAGCACAAGCCGCGGACTCGCAAACCTGCCCTGACGCATTTCTTCAGACATGGCCAACTACCACCATCGCGCTACAGCCCGAGCGCATGGCCGTGGACATCGTCGCGCCGCCAGGCGCCATGAACAGAACCGCCGCCACCACAACGTATCAGTCGGGGGGCCGCGCCGCCATCCTGAACTACGACGTCCTGTCGAGCCAGACGCGCCATATCGGCGGCAGGTCGAATTATCTGCAGGCTTACACCGAAGTGGGCCTGAACGTGAACGACTGGATCCTGCGCAGCAACAGCAGCTATTCCAATAGCGGCGGGAAGTCGACGTGGAACCACGTCGATGCTTACGCGCAACGTACATTTTCCACGTGGCACACCACTTTACAAGCGGGCCAAATCAATTTGCGAGGCGCGCTGTTTGCCGGCGTGCCGATCAACGGCATGCAGCTGTTTCCGGAAACCGCGCTACAAAGCAACGATCGTGGAGGCCCGCCCATCAGCGGCATCGCCCACACTCAGGCCCGCGTCGAAGTTCGGCAGAACGGTATTCCGCTGGCGTCCGCCATCGTGCCCCCCGGCCCGTTCACCATGACCGATGTACTGCCCCGGTCGTTGACGCAAGACCTTGAGGTCGTCATCCACGAAGCCTCGGGTGAAGAGCGCGTGTTCTACGTGCCCGCGGCGGCGTTGCAGGTGGACCGCGTTGGCGCAGCCACCGGATTCACCGGCGGCCTGGGCATGCTGCGCCAAACTGGCGGGGCGGGTGGCGACTCCCGGCCGGTCGCGGCGGCGGAATACGGTATCGCGGTGGGCAAGCGCGCCAATGTCGCGGCCGGATTATTGCTGACACAGGACTATCGCTCGCTCGGGGCCCGCACGGACTTGGCTCTGCCCGGCAACATCCAGACCAGCGCACAGAGCACTTTCTCGCAAAATTCCCATACGGGACGCAGCGGGGCTCAGCACATCATATCGGTCTCGGCGCAAGTGCTGCCGGGCGTGTCTTCGAACCTGTCGCTGCTGCGTCGCACGGACGGCTACAGCGAAGTGCTGGACTACGCCAGCAGGCCGGTGAACGGTACGCAGTGGTACCCGAATCTTCGCGAAGACCGCATCAAGCAGCAGATCAGCGCAGGGTTGGGCTGGAACGGATCCACGCTGGGCGGCTTCAGCATGAATGTCAGCGAATCCCAGAGCACGCGCGGCCACTTGTCGCGTCGCGGCATTTTCAGTTGGGGCAAGAGCTTCGGTCGAACCAGCCTGTCGCTGTCGTTCGAGCGTGACATGGGTTCCAGCCACCGCAACCAGGGCGATCTGATGTACCTCAACCTGAGCTTGCCGTTGGGTAAGCAGAGCGTCAGCGCATCGATGCAGCGGCAGGACAACGGCATGAGCTATGGCGTCAATACCGGCGGCGCCATCAGCGAGCAAAGCAGCTACACCCTGGCGGCCAATTCCGGTTCGCACGGCCAGACCAGCTATTCCGGTTCGGTCGGCGTCAATTCAGCCTTTACACAGCTGAACCTGGCGGCCAGCAGCTTCAAGGGCGGCTACAGCCATTCCGCGCGCATGCGAGGCGGACTGGTTGGGCACGCGCAGGGCATGAGCTTTTCGCCCTACCGCGTCCAGGACACGTTCGCCATCGCTTCCGTGGGTGGCCTGTCGGGCGTCCGCCTGAGCACGCCGGCCGGCAACGTATGGACCGACCCCTGGGGCCGGGCCGTCATCCCGTCGCTGCCGGCGTACCGTAACGGGCAGATCCAGGTCGCCACGGCATCGCTCGCGCGCAATGTGGACTTGATCAACGGACGCTACAGCCTGGATCCGGCGCGCGGGTCGGTATCGGCCGTAGACTTCACGGTAGTCAGGGTTCGCCGCGCGCTCGTGACCGCCACCTACGCTGACGGCACGCCGGTGCCCAAGGGCGCAGCCGTGCTGGACGCCAACGGCGTATTCGTCACGTTGGTGGGCAGCGGCGGCCAGATATTCCTGCCCGACATGCTCGCGGGCGCCACGCCGTTCAGCGTGTCGCCATCGGAAGAGGCGTCATGCACGCTCGAATTCGACATCGCCGATACGCCAGACCTGAACGCGTTGTACGAACGCGCCAGTGCGACATGCACCCCGTAGAAGCCCCCCGTCTTGCCTAGCGCAAAAGGACACCATGACTCTTGCCCCCCCTCATCTCTTTCGATCGTGCCGGTCCGCGCTGGTGCTGGCAGCGATGCTGGCAACCGCCGCCTGGACCACCCCTGCCGCGGCGCAGGCGCCGCACTCAGCGCCCATGACGCGCGGAGCAGCCGTAGCGGCGACAGCGGGCTGCATGGTGTCATTCGGCCAAGCCACCATCGACTACGGCAGCTTCACGGCTGGACAGTTGCGTCTGGATGGCAACCAGCGCTATCAGCTTGAGCCGCGCTTAGTGCCCCTGACCGTCAATTGCCCCACCGCGCGCCCCATCGCACTGCGCTTGAATGCCGCCGCGGGGCATCACGGCGCCGCGAAGTTCGCCGGCAACGGTGCGTTGCACGTCATGCTCAGCCACGTCCGGATTGACGGCCACGAAACCCAAGTGATCAACCCGGACGCGCCCCATGGCGCCCAACCCCGCATCGCCCTGCGTCCCGGCGACACCGTGATGTTGGAGAACGGCCGCGCCGGACGCAGTCTTACCGCCCAGGTCGCGTTGAACCCCGAAGTGGGCGATGCCGACATCCGCGTCGCGGACCAGACAGAATGGTCGGCGACCTTACAGCTTGAATTGGTGGATCGATAGCACGTGGCTGTTCGCCATCCATGCCGATAAGCCCGGGTCTTACAAAACCCCGCACAGCTTGAACAAGCCGTTGTCCGTCGTAACGCCCAGTTTGCGATAGGCGGTGCCTTTTTGCGCACTGATGGTTTTGGGGCTCCGGCCAAACTTGATCGCAATGTCAGAAATCGTCATGCCCGCGAGCAAGCAGCGAATCACTTCACGCTCACGACCAGACAACGATGCGCCATCCAGCAGGCCGCTTATCGACGCGGACAAGGTTGTGTCGCCCGAAGCCGTGCCGCCCGCCAAGGGCTCGATCTGCTCGGTGCTTGCGCCAGACAGCAGATACGTCATCTGGGGATCGCAGTAGGTACCGCCCGCAGCCACCTTCTGCAGCGCCAGCACGATTTCCTCTTCGCGCCCGCCCTTGCCCACAAAGCCGTGCGCACCGGAACGCAAGGCCAACGCAACCGTGGCGGGGTCGTAGAGCGCGGAGAACACCAAGATGCGCGCGTCGGGAAACTTGATGCGCAACATTTTGATCAGCGAAATGCCGTCAACCTCGGCCGGACCCAGCGAATAGTCGATCAACAGCACGTCGACGGATTGATTCGCAAGCGCCAGAATCATGTCCCGGCTGGTCTCGAATTCACCGATGACAAAAACGTTCCGGTTCTGTGACAGGTAGGCTGACACGCCAGCCCGCACTACCGGATGGTCATCCAGGATTGCGATACGCAACGGATAGAAATGGGATGCTGACAATATGGAATTCCCCGGTTGAGCCCAGATTTTCCACTGCTTCTCGTTGAGCGAAAAACCAACGTGGACAAATAGTAACGCAGCCGTTTACGCAACTGTAATGAAGATTAGGCGCATGCCTATATCCTAAAAGGCATCCGTCTCCTAGAGTGATTCCTTTGTCCCATCAGAAATTGGATAGTCATGAATCACTCGGTACGCCCTCTGCCCGCCCTTCGTTGCCTCCTCGCCGCAAGCTTTTTGATCGCCGCCTCGGCTCAAGCTGCTCCCACCGCCGACCTGACAATCATCGGCCGCATCACCCCGCCTTCGTGCAACCTTGAATTGGCTGGCGGGGGAATACTGAATTTCGGTGAGCACGCATTCAACTCACTCGCTCACGACGGCACCAAACTGGATTCCAAGACCATCGGCCTGAACATCACCTGCAACGGCAAGACGCGCGTGGGCCTGCACGTGGTAGACAACCGCGCCAGCAGCAAAGTTCTGAAGGCCTCGTTGAACATCAATGCGTGGGGCTCAAACAACGCCACCATCGGCGACCCGTTCATCTTCGGCCTCGGCTCCGTTGCCGGTCCGGACGACACGCAGATTCCTATCGGCGGCTACATGTTCGGCTTCAAGGAAGGCGACGTCCAAGCCGACGACAGCAAGGCCACCGTGCTCTACAGCGCTGACAAGCGCGCTTGGTCCGCCGAGGCCATTCAGCGGCAGTTCATCAGCCCCAACTACACCTATGCGTTCTTCCTGGGTTCGCCGGGCGCCGGCGCCACGCCGGCAGCGATCGCTTCGGTAGCCGGCTCGCTTACCGTCACCCCGACGATCAACCGCGCCGCCGCCCTGCCGACCAGCACGGCCATTGACCTGAATGGCAGCGCCACGATCTCGCTGGTCTACCTGTAAGCGCATTGCGTAGGGCGCGCTGTGGCGCCCTGTCGCAATCGAACAAGCCCTTAAAACAAGCGCGGCGTCTGGCTGTGCGGCCTTCAACGGCCGCAC
>NZ_JBHFIZ010000039.1:705470-744715 GCF_057334535.1 Achromobacter colocynthidis | reverse complement strand
CCCCCCCCCCCCCCCCCCCCCGCCGCTGCCATTGCATAACGCCAGGGCCAGCTCGCTCGCTGTCTTCCGTGGACGGCATTTGTTCACATCAGGAACGTTCATCATGAAAAACCAATTCTTCGTCGGCGTGGCCTTTGCCACGCTGGCTGCCGCATCGCATGCTGCGGGCAATAGTGACCTCAATGTGACGGGCAAGCTCATGCCGCCGGCATGCAATGCTCATTTCGGCGGCAACGCAACGCTGGACTTTGACGTCATCGCGTTCAACGCCTTGGACAACAATGGCACGAACCTGGGCAGCAAAGACACCGCCCTGCAAATCAACTGCGGCGGACCCACCCGCGTCAGCGTTGTCGCGCTGGATAACCGGGCAGGCTCGGGCATCACGATCCAGGAAGCTCCCAACCTGAACTGGCCGTACCAAAACGCCGAAAACGGCAACAAGTATTCCTGGGGCCTGGGCTTTGCGGACGGCCAAAAAATCAAGACCGGCGCCTTGATCGGGCTGATCACCCCCGCTACCACCACAGTCGATGGCGTGCTGCTGACCACGGCGGGTGCGCAGAAGGTCCTTGCACGCCCCACGGGCAGCAGTAGCTGGTCGTTGGCGTCGTCGCATTACTCCCTGAACCTCAGCCCTGACCTCGAATACTCGTTCGGCCCGATTGGCGGCCCCGCCGTACCGATTACGAACGCGCAATTGACAATGGGGCTCACGCCCATGATCGGCCAACCGGCGACCTTGCCGTCCGCGAACGAAATTCCGTTGGATGGGTCGATCACGTTCACTTTGCGTTACCTGTGAATATGTTCCGGTGGCATACGCACGATCCTGACCATGTTTGCTGACAGGATGAAAACCGTGCCACGTCTTTTCGTATGCCTGGCCTTGGCCGCTGCAAGCAGCACGCATGCCGCGACCGACCAAGCGAACCTGGTCATCGCCGGTCAACTCACTCCGCCAGCCTGCAACCTGGGGTTTGGCGGAGGGGGGTCCATCGATTTCGGCACGTTGCCGTTTCAAAGCCTGAACCACAGCGGCACGTTGCTGCCCGAAGAACGCCCCCGCTTGGAAATCGTTTGCGGCGGCCCGACGCGCGTCGCGTTCACGGTCCATGAAAACCGTCCGGACAGTGCCTTCACGCATCAGGAAGCCATCGCTGCCGGCATGCCCTGGCCTTATCAAAACCCGGTGAACGGCACGCCCCACGCTTGGGGGCTGGGCCGTATCGATGATGTCAAGATCGGCGCCGTCGTACTGCTGGTGCGCCCCCAGGCCACTGTTGTTGACGGCGTCCCGCCCTTCCTGAGCACGTCCATGGTGCTTTCCCGTCCAACTGGGGCGTCAAGCTGGCCGGTTCAATCGGCCATGGACACCATCAACGTGAATCCGGCGGACGAATACTCGTTCGGCAAAGACGCCTCCGCCATGCCCATCACGACCGCATCCGTCAGCTTGGCCGTGACACCCGTGTTGAACAGAACCGCGGCCTTGCCGACGTCCAAGGAAATCCCGCTTGATGGTTCGGTGACGTTCACGTTGCGCTACCTGTAGCCGCCACAGCCGGTTGCAATACAAAAAGGCCCTCGGCTTCATTGAAGCCGAGGGCCTTATGTGTTTCATCTGTACCGGATCGGTATAGCTTGGATGGTGATTACCATCTGTTTTCTTGGCGGACAGAGGGGGATTCGAACCCCCGATACGCTTTTGACGTATACACGCTTTCCAGGCGTGCGCCTTCAACCGCTCGGCCACCTGTCCTAATCGGCATTTTCGTAGGCAAAAAGACACTACGAAAATTGCGAATCCGCGATTCTAGCAGGTTTCGGCACGGCGCAGCAAGCCGAAGCAGAAAGGGGGACGCACCGAGCGGTTTAGCTCAGTGTGCCCCTTGGTCCTTGTGCCTTCAGTGCGAGGACGGCGGTTCCTGCTCGCGGTAAGAACTGACCGTGCCGTCCGGCTCGGTTTCTTCCAGCCTGACCTTGAAGCCCCACAGACGCGCCAGATGCTTCATCACCTGCTCGGCATCTTCGCCCGCCAAGGGACGACCACGACTCTTCAAATGCCGCAGCACCAACGAACGATCCGAATCGCGGTTGAACCGCACCACCTGGATGTCCGGCACCTGGTTGTCGCGGTTGTGCTGCGCGGCCAACAGGCGGCGAATGTCGCGGTAGCCCTCGTCGTTGTGGATGGCGGCCACTTCCAGCTTCGGGTTCGACTGATGGTCCGAGATCGCGAACAAACGGAATTCGCGGATCAGCCGCGGCGACAGGTACTGCGAGATGAAGGACTCGTCCTTGAAGTTGCGCATGGCGAAGTCCAGCGTCTTCTGCCAATCGCCGCCCGCAATATCGGGAAACCACTTCCGATCCTCGGGCGTGGGCGCTTCGCAGATGCGGCGGATGTCCGTCATCATCGCAAAGCCCAGCGCATACGGGTTGATGCCGCCATAGCCGCGTTCGTCAAAGCCGCGCTGGCTGACCACGTTGGTATGGCTTTGCAGGAACTCCATCATGAAGCCGTCGTTGACCAGCCCTTTTTCATGCAGGCGGTTAAGGATGGTGTAGTGCCAGAACGTGGCCCACCCTTCATTCATGACCTTGGTCTGGGTCTGCGGGTAAAAGTACTGGGCGATCTTGCGCACGATACGCACCAACTCTTTTTGCCACGGCGCCAACTTGGGCGAGTACTTCTCAATGAAGTACAGCAGGTTCTCTTCGGGCTCCGGCGGAAACACCGATGCCTCTGTGCGCGTGTCCTTGTCCGATTCCAGGCGCGGCAACGTGCGCCACAAGTCGTTGTATTGCAGCCGCGCATGTTCCTTGCGCTCGGCCTGGCGCGCGGCCTCTTCCTTGAAAGACATCGGCGCGGGCCGCTTGTAGCGGTCCACACCGTGGTGCGACAACGCATGGCAGGAATCCAGCAACGATTCCACCGCGTCGATGCCGTAGCGGTCTTCGCACGACATCACATACTTGCGCGCGAACACCAGGTAGTCCAGCACGCCATCGGCATCGGTCCATTGCCGGAACAGGTAGTTGCCCTTGAAGAACGAGTTATGCCCGTAGCACGCATGCGCAATCACCAACGCCTGCATCGTCATGGAGTTTTCTTCCATGAGATAAGAGATGCACGGGTTGGAATTGATGACGATCTCGTACGCCAAGCCCTGCATGCCACGCCGGTAGTACTGTTCGTTGCGGATGAATTCCTTGCCGTATGACCAGTGCGGATAGCCGATAGGCAGCCCGGCCGACGCATAAGCGTCCAGCATCTGTTCCGAGGTGATTACCTCGATCTGGTTCGGATACGTGTCCAGGCCGTACTCGGCCGCGACCTTGGAAATCGCGTCGTCATAGGACTGGATCAGTTCGAACGTCCATTCGGAACCTTGGGATATCGGCCGAGCGCCGCCGGCCGTACCCGGCTCCACGAGAGCACCCACGATGGCATTCATGCGATTTCCTTCTTGAACAGGTCATGGAACACGGGGAAGATTTCGCCGCGATCGCAGATGCGCCGCATGACGAAATGCGGCTCCAGCTTCTGTTCATACTCGGCCCACAAGCTGCTCTTGCGAGCCTCTTGCGAGTCGGGAATTTCGATATAGGCAAAATACCGTGTCGACGGCAGCAAGTGTTCGGCCAGGAAGCGTGCGCTCTTGCCCGCGTCGGCGCCGAACGAATCGCCGTCGCTGGCTTGTGCCGCGTACACGTTCCAGGCCGAGGGCGGATAGCGCTTTTCCAGAATCTCGCGCATCAGCTCCAGCGCGGACAGCACGATGGTGCCGCCGCTCTTGGGGTCGTAGAAGAACGTTTGCTCGTCCACTTCCTCGGCGTTGTCCGTATGGCGGATGAAGACCAGGTCCACGTGCTCGTACTTGCGCGACAAGAACAGGTACAGCAGCGTGAAGAAGCGCTTGGCCAGGTCCTTCTTGCCTTCGTCCATGGACCCCGACACGTCCATCAGGCAGAACATGACCGCGCGCGCCATCGGAATGGCGACTGACACCCGATTGCGGTAGCGCAGGTCCAGGTCGTCCAGGAACGGCACGCGCGCGAGACGCTCGCGGCAGTCCTCGACATCCTGCTCCAATGTGCGGATGGTCGCGGCGGGCGCACTCGCCGCTCGCGCATCGGCCAAGGCCTTTTCAGCATCTTCAAGATCGGCGCGCGCTTTCACATTCAGCGCAACACGCCGCGCCAACGATGACTTGAGCGTGCGGCTGATGCTCAACATGCTGGGCGAGCCGGTCGTGGTGTAACCGGCGCGCTGCCATTTTTTCTGGCTGACTTCACCCAACTGGTTGCGCGCCAGATGCGGCAGTTCCAGGTCCTCGAAGAACAGGTTCAGAAACTCGGCCCGCGACAGGCTGAAGGTGAATTGATCAACCGATTCCCCTTCACCCGGGTCGGACCCGCCCTCGCCTTGGCCGCCCTGCGGCCGGTCGATGGTGTCGCCCTTGGCGAATTCGCGGTTGCCAGGGTGCACCATCTCGCGGTCACCGCCCGAGCCGTGCCGGAACGTCGGCTCGGAAATATCCCGGGCGGGCAGGTTGATCTCTCCGCCTTGATCCATATCCTGAATGGAGCGGTCACGGATCATCCCGTGAACCGCCTTGCGGATCTGGTCCTTGTAGCGCCGCAAAAAACGCTCGCGGTTGACGGCGCTTTTATTGCGCCCGTTAAGACGGCGATCGATCAGTGAATTCATGATTCACCTCGCTCAGGAAGACTTCCTCACTCGGAGGTACCACTCGCACAGCAGCCTGACCTGCTTTTCCGTGTAGCCCTTTTCCACCATGCGATCCACGAAGCTCTGGTGTTTCGACTTGTCCTCGGCCGAAGCCTTGGCGTTGAACGAAATCACCGGCAGCAGATCTTCCGTATTCGAGAACATCTTCTTCTCGATCACTTCGCGCAGCTTTTCATAGCTGGTCCAGGTCGGGTTGCGGCCATTGTTATTGGCACGCGCCCGCAGCACGAAGTTCACGATCTCGTTGCGGAAGTCCTTCGGGTTCGCAATTCCAGCAGGTTTCTCGATCTTTTCCAGCTCGTCGTTCAACGCGCTGCGATCGAAGCTTTCGCCCGTTTCCGGATCGCGGAATTCTTCGTCCTGAATCCAGCAATCGGCAAACGTGACGTAGCGGTCAAAGATGTTCTGGCCGTACTCCGAATACGACTCCAGGTAAGCGGTTTGAATTTCCTTGCCGATGAATTCCGCGTAACGCGGCGCCAGGAACCCTTTGATGAATTCCAGATAGCGCCGGCGGATCTCTTCCGGATAGTCCTCGCGGCCGATCCGTTGTTCCAGCACGTACATCAAATGCACCGGGTTCGCGGCCACTTCTGTCTGGTCGTAGTTGAAGACGCTGGACAGGATCTTGTACGCGAATCGCGTGGACACCCCGTTCATGCCTTCGTCCGTGCCGGCGTAGTCCTTGTATTCCTGCAAGGCCTTGGCCTTCGGGTCTACGTCCTTCAGGCTTTCACCGTCATAGACGCGCAGCTTTGAATAGATGCTGGAGTTCTCGGGTTCCTTCAGGCGGGTCAGCACCGAGAACTGCGCCATCATGTCCAGCGTTCCCGGCGCGCACGGGGCGGACGACAACGAGCTGTGATGCAGCAGTTTTTCGTAGATGCGGACTTCTTCAGACACCTGCAAGCAGTACGGCACCTTGACGATATAGATACGATCAAGGAACGCTTCGTTGTGCTTGTTGTTGCGGAAGGTCTGCCATTCGGATTCGTTCGAGTGGGCCAGGATCGTGCCGTTGAACGGAATCGCGGAGAAGCCTTCCGTGCCCTTGAAGTTGCCTTCCTGGGTGGCCGTCAACAAGGGATGCAGCATCTTGATCGGGGCCTTGAACATCTCGACGAATTCCAGCAGGCCCTGGTTCGCCAGGCACAAGCCGCCGGAATAGCTGTAGGCATCCGGGTCGTCTTGCGAGTGGCGGTCAAGCTTGCGGATATCGACCTTGCCGACCAGCGAGGAAATGTCCTGGTTGTTTTCGTCGCCCGGCTCGGTCTTGGCGATGGCCACCTGGCGCAGCACCGAAGGGTTCAGGCGCACGACGCGGAATTGCGAGATGTCGCCATCGAACTCTTTCAAGCGCTTGACCGCCCAGGGTGACATGATGCCCGTCAGGTATCGGCGCGGAATGCCGTATTCCTTTTCAAGCGTGTCGCCAAACCGTTCCGGATGGAACAGGCCAAGCGGTGATTCGTTGACGGGCGAGCCCTTCAAGGCATAGATGGGATAGCTTTCCATCAGGGCCTTCAGCCGCTCCGCGATGGACGACTTACCGCCGCCCACGGGTCCCAACAGATAGAGGATTTGCTTGCGCTCTTCCAGCCCCTGCGCGGCGTGTTTGAAGAACGCGACGATCTGCCCGATCACGTCCTCCATGCCGTAGAACTCCTGAAACGCTGGATAGCGCCGGATGGTCCGGTTGGAAAACAAACGGGAAAGACGTGGGTCGTTGCGTGTATCCACGACTTCGGGTTCACCGATTGCCGCCAGCATTCGCTCAGCGGGACTGGCGTACGCCATGGGATCACGTTTGGCGAGGTTCAGATACTCCTCAAGAGAAAGCTCTGACTCCTGCTCTCTTGCATACTGCGACTTGAAGCCTTCGACGATGTTTTGCACGGAAACCTCCTACAACACGCGAAAAATTCACTACGCCTACGTGTCCCCATTGTGCCTCAGTGCCTGCGCATTACTAGACAATCTCGCGATTAGCATTTTCGGCCTGTTGTTATGTTGCTTTCGCCACACAACAACCATGAAGCACGCTCGAACCCTTTCCGTTTAGGCTGCACCCAGCGGACACAAGTTCCGTCAGGGAATGCAACTTACGTGAATAAGTTAACTGGCTCGTCTTCAGCATATTGCTATGGCAGGCACGCGTGGTGCGACTGCACATGAAATGGTCAGCAATGATTTGAAGGGATGAGCGATATCCCGGTGGATTCTTATGATTCGGGCAGTAGCCCGATGCGTCCGCCATGCGATGGCGGCGAACGTTCTGAAGAGCGCGTTGCGCTTCGTTCAGCAGCGTGCCGGTTCGGTTATGAAAAAGCGCCGATATCGCGGCACGGGAATCCGTGGTGACGAGGGCGTGTAGCGCTGTTCGGTGATGGCCGTATGCACGAATCGCCAAGTCATGTGCCTATGCTAAAGCCAATTGACGGTTTTGTGGCAATTCATTTGGCGTAATGATCAAAATCGTAATGCGGGTTTTCAGCAAGAAAACCGGGCGAGCAAACACTCGCAAACTTGCGCCAATTGCCTTGCTGAACGCGACACGGATCATCGCCAAGACGACTTACACGCGGGATTAGCAGCCATTGAGCTTGAGTGCTAGCACGCGCGAAATCGAGCAATGGCTTGCACGGCACTGCACAGCATTCACGACGCAACCGGCGGCAGCGCCACGCGCTGCATAAGTGTGCGCCACGAGCCTTCCACCCGCGCGCGCAGGCGAAAATCCGCGCCCACTTGTGCGCTATCGATGAATGCGTAACGCCGCGCGGCGTCCAGATGCTCAAGCATCGGCAAGCGCACCATGCCCGCTGCATCGCCAAGCAGCACGGGCGCAAAGTACAACAGCAGCTCATCCACACAACCCGCTGCCACCAGCGCGCCGCTCAAGCCCGCGCCGGCCTCGACATGGACCTCGTTGAACTGGGCCTGCGCGAACCATTGCATCATGCCGACAAGGTCCACACGCCCTGGCGTCGGGCCCGGCAACACCACTACTTGCACGTTCTTGTCCGCCAGGCGTGCCGTTTTGGCGGCGTCTTCGCGCGCGGTGAAGACGATAACGGGCCCGCCGTCGAACATGCGGGCGTTCTCGGGAATATCGAACAGGCCGTCCACCACCGCCCTGTGCGGCTGGCGCGGTGTTTCCACTTCGCGCACGTTAAGCAGCGGATCATCCTTCAGCACGGTGCCCATGCCGGTCAGCACCACGCAACTACGCGCGCGCCAACGATGGCCATCCGCACGGGCTTCCGGGCCGGTGATCCATTGGGACATGCCGTTATGCAAGGCGCTGCGGCCATCCAGGGACGCGGCCATCTTCATCCAGACCCAGGGCACGCCACGGCTCATGCGCGAGATGAAACCCGCATTGAGGGCTAGCGCTTCTTCGGGGCAAACGTCCGTGGTTACCGCGATGCCTGCCGCGCGCAAGCGGGCAAGCCCTTGGCCGTTGACCAGCGGATTCGGGTCGCCGATGGCCACAACCACGCGCGCCGGCCGGGCCGCCAGCACGGCGTCCACGCACGGCGGCGTGCGCCCGAAGTGGCTGCAAGGCTCCAACGTGACATACAGGGTGGCCCCCTCGACCGTCTCGTTGCGCGCCTGGGCGTCGCGCAATGCGCGGATTTCAGCATGTGGGCCACCCGGCGGTTGAGTCGCTCCCTCGCCCAGCACACGGCCGTCGCGCACGATCACGCACCCTACGCGAGGGTTGGGCGTGGTGGTGTAGAGCACGCTCTCGGCCTGCGCCAGGGCGCGCCGCATCCAGAAGATATCGTCGGAATCGCTTGGGGTCGTCATGGCGGAATTGTATGTCCGGCGACAGGCCTCCGGTGCCTCGCCGCCCACTGCCAAGAGGTATGCTGGCGTCACGCGCGCCTTTTACGTGTATGTCCGTTTTGGGCCGCTACGTGGCTTGGGGCGATCTCGCGGGCGGCGGGAATTACCCGCAGAATGTGTTCACCCCCTCTAAAACCCTAGGCCAGGAGCCCGGAACATGAAGCAAGCACTGATCGTCATCGACGTACAAGAGTCCTTCCGTCACCGTCCGTTTTGGGACGAAGCTGAGTATCCCGCATTTCTGACCAAGATCCAGGGCTTGATCGATGCCGCCAACGCCCAGGGTATTCCAGTGCTTCAGGTGTTTCACAAAAGCCCGTCCGACGATGCCGCCAACCCGTTTTCACTGGCCTCGGGGCATGTCAGGACGCTCGAAGAATTGCGAATTTCTCCCAGCGCGGTGTTCCACAAAACCGTGCATTCGTCGCTGTATGCACAGGGCGCGAATGGCGCCACGCTGCATGACTGGCTGCGCGAAAACGGCATCGAGGGCATCATCGTCAGCGGCATTCGTACCGAACAGTGCTGCGAAACGACCTCGCGCCACGCCAGCGACGCCGGCTTCAAAGTCGTGTTCCCGACGGACGCCACGCTGACCTTCACCATGCAGAGCCCGTCGGGCAAGCACTACACGCCCGCCGAAATCCGGGACCACACCGAGCTGGTGCTGAACGGCCGCTTTGCCCGCGTCACCCACGCCGCCGACGCACTGGCCGGCTGAACAAGGCAGAGCCACGCATGATCCCCGTGTATTTCATCCTGACGCGGGGCATCGTCCTGCTGGACCTGGCGGGGCCCGCCGAGGCGTTCCGCGTCGCGGAAAAGCTATGCCCGGGAACCTTCGAACAACACTTCTGCGGCCCGACGCCTGAAGTGGAAAGCGGTCTGCCGGGCTTGAATCTGGCGCGCATCCGGCCATTGCCGACCGCACTGCCCGCCAACGCGCTTGTCATTATTTCGGGCGTGGTGGGCAAGCACACGCGCCTGGACTCACCGGACGCGCACAGCATCATCGACTGGCTGGCCGTGCGCCACCCCGCGGACGAGTTCACGTTGATGACGGTGTGCGCGGGCGCGCTGTTCGCCGCCTCCGCCGGGCTGACCCGCCAGCGTGACTGCACCACGCATCATTCCTGCCTGGCGCAGTTGGCCGGCATCGACCCCAGTGCGCGCGTGCACGACAACCGCATCTTCGTCGAAGACGGCAACCTGGTCAGCAGCGCCGGCATCACGGCGGGCATCGACCTGGCGCTGCATATGGTGGCGCGCCATTGCGGGCCGCGTGTGGCCAGCGAGGTGGCGCGCGACATGGTTGTCTACCAGCGTCGCGCGGGCACGGACACCACGCTGTCGCCGTGGCTGGAGCACCGCAGCCACATGCACCCCGGCGTACACCGCGTCCAGGACGCGGTGATCCGCAATCCGGCGGCGCCGTGGTCCGCCCAATCGTTAGCGGACCATGCACACACCAGCCCGCGCCACCTGACGCGGCTGTTTCGTGAACACGCCGGCTGCACGCCGATGGACTATCTCTATCAGATCCGGGTGGCGTTGGCACGCGACCTGCTGCGCGAAACGCGATTGGATCTGGAGCGCGTGGCAGAGAAATCCGGTTTCGGATCCGCGCAGCACATGCGCCGAGTCTGGCGCAAGTTCCAGCCGAATACGCCTAGCCTGGCGCGGTCGGCCCCCATGCAATAACGGCGCCGAAGCGCCGTTATCCGCCGTCATGTGAACAGCGTTTATTCCTTGCGCAGCTTGCCCGGCAGCAGCGGCCCTTGCATTTCGCGGATGGCCTCAACGAATTCGCCGATGTCCTCGAAGCTCTTGTAGACGGATGCAAAGCGAACGTAAGCCACCTTGTCCAGCTTGCGCAGTTCGTTCATGACAAGTTCGCCGATATGTTCGGACGGCACTTCACGCAGCCCGCTGGCCAGCAATTGCTCTTCGATGCGGGCGACCGCCGCATCCACGTCTTCGGTGCTGACGGGGCGCTTGCGCAACGCCAGGCTCAGGCTGGCGCGCAACTTGACGGGATCGTAGTCGCTGCGGCTGCCGTTGCGCTTCACGATGGAAGGCATGGCGAGCTCAACCCGTTCATAGGTGGTGAAGCGCTTGTCACAGGACAGGCAACGGCGGCGGCGACGAATGGCATCGCCCTCTTCCGAGACCCGGCTGTCGACAACCTGCGTTTCGGCATGGCCGCAAAATGGACACCGCATGTGTGTTCCCTATAGGCACGGATAGCAAAATTTGAGCATATTGTAACGACGCTCCCCCGGGAAGCGTCGAGACGGGCTAATTCGTCCCCAATATCATCACGGCTAGCAACGAGGATAGCGCCCGCCGCCCTGAAAGCAAAGGGACGGCGCCTTGCGGGGCCGTCCCTTTCTGTAGCGGCCCTTCGGCGGGAAGCCCCCGAAGGTTTACCGCTGGCTGCTTATTGCTTGCTGTAGACCGGCAGGCGCGAGGTCAGTTCATTGACGCGGGCGCGCACGGCGGCGATGTTGGCTTCGTCGCGCGGATTGTCCAGCACGTCGGCGATCAGGTTGGCGGTGAGTTCGGCCTCGGCTTCGGTGAAGCCGCGCGTGGTCATGGCCGGCGTGCCCAGGCGGATGCCGCTGGTCACGAAGGGCTTTTCCGGATCGTTCGGGATGGCGTTCTTGTTGACCGTGATGTGGGCCTGGCCCAGCACCGCTTCCGCTTCCTTGCCCGTGATGCCCTTGGCGCGCAGGTCAACCAGCATGACGTGGCTTTCGGTGCGGCCGGAGACGATGCGCAGGCCGCGCTTGACCAGCGTGTCAGCCAAGACCTTGGCGTTCTTGACCACTTGCTGCGCGTAGTCCTTGAAGCTGGGGTCCAGCGCTTCCTTGAACGCCACGGCCTTGCCGGCGATGACGTGCATCAGCGGGCCGCCTTGAATGCCCGGGAAGATGGCCGAATTGATGATCTTTTCGTGCTCGGCCTTCATCATGATGACGCCGCCGCGCGGGCCGCGCAGCGACTTGTGCGTGGTCGACGTGACGAAGTCGGCGTGCGGAACCGGGTTGGGGTAGGCGCCGCCGGCAACCAGACCCGCGTAGTGGGCGATGTCGACCATGAACAGCGCGCCGTTTTCACGCGCGATGCGGGCCATGCGCTCGAAATCGATGTGCAGGGCATAGGCCGATGCGCCAGCCACGATCAGCTTGGGCTTGTGTTCCTTGGCCAGTTGTTCGACTTGCGCATAGTTCAGGACTTCGTTTTCGTCCAGGCCATACGAGATGAAGTTGTACAGCTTGCCGGAAGCGTTGACCGACGCGCCGTGCGTCAGGTGGCCGCCTTCGGCCAGGCTCATGCCCAGCACGGTGTCGCCCGGCTTCAGCACGGCCATGTACACGCCCTGGTTGGCCTGCGAACCCGAGTTGGGCTGCACGTTGGCGGCCTCGGCACCGAAGATCTGCTTCAGGCGATCAATGGCCAATTGTTCAACCACGTCCACGTACTCGCAACCGCCGTAGTAACGCTTGCCCGGGTAGCCTTCGGCGTACTTGTTCGTGAGCTGCGTGCCCTGGGCTTGCATGACGGCCGGGCTGGCATAGTTCTCCGAAGCGATCAGCTCGATGTGCTGCTCTTGGCGTACGTCTTCCTTCTGGATGGCGGCCCAAACGTCCGGGTCAGCCTTGGACAAGGTGAGGTTGCGGTCAAACATGACGGGGGATTCCTGAGGCGGTAAGAGAGGAGAAAGCAGTGTCGGGTGGGTAAACCCGAAGAATTCGGTTAGTTTACCCCGTCAGCCGGAATCAAATGCCGCCCAAATGCGCCGAAGGTGAGCAAAAACCGTGCGACGAGCACGAAAACCACGCTATCGCACGGCGCCCGAAAACCGCTCTCAATCCGACTTGAGAAACTTTCATGCAAACCGCCCTGCCAAGAATCTACTCGCTAGTAGCTGACGGGCCGCGTACGGATGGCAAACGAAAAAAAGCCGCGATATCGCTATCGCGGCTTTTTTGCGCTGCCAGACGCGCCAAACAGTTACGAGGCGGAGGTCGCGCCGATCTGCTTGGGCGCCAGCCGGGGGTTCAGCGTGTAGGTGCCCGTGACGGAAGCCTGGGCCAGCACGTGTTTCTGCATGGCGCGCAGCGCGTCTTCGCCCGTGAACGAGCCGTTCAGGTTCAGGCTGCTGACGTCCAGCGCATACAGGGTGAAGACGTAGCGGTGCACGATGGAATCGTTCCAGGGCGGGCACGGGCCGTCGTAGCCGAAGTAGTCGCCGCTCATGTCGTGGTCGTTGGCGAACCACGACGAATACGAGTTGATGCCCTGGCGGGCATCCATCGGCGCCAGCGGGCCGCCTTTTCCGCGCGGCGTGATGCCATTGGAAAAGGCGCCTTCGTCGATGTCCCGCAGGTCCGCCGGCAGATCCACCAGCACCCAATGGAAGAAATCCACGCGCGGCAGGTCGGCCGGCACTTCGCGGCCTTCCTGGTTGACGTCATCGGGCCGCGACGGCACGTCCGGATCATGGCAGATCAACGCGAACGACTGCGTTCCCGCCGGGACGTCGTCCCAGGAGAACTGCGGGTTGTAGTTATCGGCCAGCGCGACGTGCGATTGCGCATCGATCTTGCCGAACGCATAGCGTTCCGGAATCGACTCGTGATCGGAAAAAGACAAACTCGAAAGTTCCATGTCGTGCTCCTTGAAATGCCGCAAAGGCGTACCAGCCCTTGTCCGTTTGCTCAGCGTATCAAAACTTCGCAATCATGGGTTCAAGTTAACACGCGCGAACTTGCGCTTGCCCACCTGCACCACGTAAGTTCCAGCCGGCAATTGCAACGATTTATCTTCGACCCGATCGCCATTGACGCGCACCCCGCCCTGCTCCACGTTGCGCTGGGCTTCCGAGCCGGAGGCCACCAGGCCCGCCTCGCGCAGCAGCTTCAGGATGCCCACCGGCGCGCCGCCAATGTTCACTTCGGGCATGTCTTCGGGAATGGCGCCGTCACGGAAGCGCGCCTCGAAAGCGGCCAGCGCGTCGTCCGCCGCCTTGGCGGAATGGAAGCGGGTGATGATTTCCTGAGCCAGTATGACTTTCGCATCGCGGGGGTTGCGGCCGCCATCCGTCTCTTGCTTGAGAGCGGCGATGTCTTCCAGCGACCGGAAGGACAGCAGTTCGAAATACCGCCACATCAGCGTGTCGGAAATCGACATGAGCTTGCCGAACATCGAGTCGGGCGACTCCGAAATACCGATGTAGTTGCCCTTGGACTTGGACATTTTCTCGACGCCGTCCGTACCCACCAGCAGCGGCATCGTCAAAATGCACTGGGGCTCCTGGCCATATTCCTTTTGCAGCTCGCGCCCGACCAGCAGGTTGAATTTCTGATCGGTGCCCCCCAGCTCCAGATCGGACTTCAGCGCCACGGAGTCATAACCCTGCATCAAGGGATATAGGAATTCGTGCACCGAAATCGGGATGCCGCCCTTGAACCGCTTGGTGAAGTCTTCACGTTCCATCATGCGGGCCACCGTATAGCGCGAGGCCAGCTGGATCATGCCGCGCGCGCCCAGGGGGTCGCACCATTCGGAGTTGTAACGGATCTCGGTGCGTGCCGGATCCAGCACCAGGCTGGCTTGCGCGTAGTAGGTCTTGGCGTTGGACTCGATCTGTTCGCGGGTCAGCGGCGGGCGGGTGCTATTGCGGCCGCTGGGGTCGCCAATGGTGGAGGTGAAGTCGCCGATCAGGAAAATGACGTTGTGCCCCAGATCCTGCAATTGGCGCATCTTGTTCAGCACCACCGTATGGCCCAGGTGGATGTCCGGCGCGGTGGGGTCCAGCCCCAGCTTGATGCGCAGCGGCACGCCGGTCGCGCGGCTTTTGGCCAGCTTGCGAGCAAACTCGGATTCAACCAGCAATTCGTCGCAGCCGCGCTTGGCTATACGCAGATCGGCTTCAACTTCAGGAGAAATAGGGGCTTCAGAGGGAGACATGGCAGGGGGACCAAAGCGGCTTCAGCCGACAAAAAGGTGTAAAAAGTGACGAAAACTATCGAAAATTCTAGCCGAATCAGCTAGGATACCGCCCAATCATACGCAACTGCCATCTATACGCAGTTGCGGTTCGGCCTACCACCCGTTGTTCACAAGATGCGCCTAGCGCCAGCCCTTGCCCCGGATCTCGGATGCGCGGGGGCCGATCGTGTTACGCACCCTGCGAGCCCAGCTACCTGAGAGGGTTACTTCACGATGAATCGTGGCCTCCACGAACTGGCGAGTAGCATCAAGCGCAAAGTTGCTGCCCTGTTTGCGCCCGTTGAGCCCAAGCCCCATCGCTCGGGACTTTTCCGCCGCACTCTTCTCGTCACCGCAATCGGTTTGTTTGCCGGCGCCGCCGCCTTGGGCATGGTGCAGCAACCCGACCGCTCCGAACTCCCCCCGTCCCGCATTATCCAGAGCGTTCTGCCGCTGACCGCCGAGCAAGTCGAAGTCAGCACGCCGAGCGCCGCCCCGTACATCAGCGAAACGCGCATCCGCCCTGGCGACACGCTCTCGGCGGTGCTGCAACGGCTGGAGCTGGACGCGCCCAACCTGCAAAGCTTCCTGACGCACGACGCCAGCGCCCGCAGCATCTACAAGCTTTATCCCGGCCGCTCGGTACAGGCCGCCACGGACGAACAAGGCAACCTGGTCTGGCTGCGTTACATCCACACGCCCGGCAACGAGTCTGACGGCCAGGTCGTGACGCGCATGCTGCATGTTGCCCCGTCGGGCGATAGCTACAAGGCCGAGGAAGTCACCGAAAGCACCGACCGCCAAACCCGGGTGGCCGTGGGCACGATCAAGTCGTCGCTCTTCGGCGCCACCGACGGCGCCGGTATCCCGGATTCGGTCACCATGCAGATGGCCGACATTCTCAGCGCCAAGATCGACTTCCTGCGCGACCTGCGCCAAGGCGACCAGTTCCGCGTGGTGTATGAAGTCCGTTCGCACGACGGCCGCTACGCCGGCGCGGGCCGCGTTCTGGCCCTGGAATTCATCAACGGCGGCAAAACCTACAACGCCGTATGGTTCAGCCCGGACGAAAAGTCGGGTTCGTATTACGACTTCGATGGCACCAGCCTGCGCGGCGCCTTCCTGCGCACCGCGTTGAAGTTCAGCCGCATCAGCTCCACGTTCGGCATGCGTATGCACCCCATCCACAAAACCTGGACGGGCCACAAGGGCGTGGACTACGCCGCGCCTTCGGGCACGCCGATCCACGCCACGGCCGACGGCACGGTTGAATTCTCGGGCTGGCAGAACGGCTACGGCAACGTGGTCATCGTGAAGCATCACGGCCAGTATTCGACGCTGTACGCTCACCAGAGCCGCATCGCCGCCGGCATCACCAAGGGCTCCAAGATCTCGCAAGGTCAGTTGCTGGGTTACGTCGGATCCACGGGTTGGGCCACCGGCCCGCACCTGCATTACGAGTTCCGCGTCAACAACGTGCCCATCGATCCCCTGTCGGTCGACCTGCCTGTTGCCCGCGCCCTGGAACCGGCGGAAGCCCGCGCGTTCAACCAGGCCGTGGCGCCCTACAAGCAACAGATCCTGCTGCTGACGCAGTTCCAGCAGACGCTGCCCGACGCGCTGACCAACGTGGCCAGCCGCTAGACGGCGCGCAACAGCAAACGTCCTAAAAGGCGGCCCGCGCACACTCTGCCGGCCGCCTTTTTCTTTCTTCGAGGCGCCCGTGAGTTCCACCGTACCTGTATCGCCCGCCAGCGCGGCGCTCTATATCGGCTTGATGTCCGGCACCAGCGTGGATGGCGTGGACGGTGTGCTGGTGCGTTTGGGCGACACGCAAGCACCGCAAGTGCTGTCCAGCGCCAGCCTGCCCATGCCGGAAAACCTGCGGCGCGAGCTCTTGGCGTTGAATCGGTCTGGCGACGACGAACTAGCGCGCGCCAGCCTTGCCGCCAATGCGCTGGCCAGGCTGTATGCCCAAGCCGTGGCCGCCTTGCTGCAAGACGCGGGGCTGCATGCCCGCGATGTGACTGCCATCGGCGCCCACGGCCAGACCGTCAGGCACCGGCCGGACAGCGGCTACACCGTGCAACTTAACGCGCCCGCGCTGCTTGCAGAGCTGAGCGGCATTGATGTGGTGGCGGATTTCCGCAGCCGCGACGTGGCGGCGGGCGGTCAGGGCGCGCCGCTGGTTCCGCCCTTTCACGCCGCAATCTTCGGCGCGCCGCAAGGCCGCGCCGTCCTTAACCTGGGCGGCATCGCCAACGTCACGCTGCTCGCGCCTGACCAGCCTGTACGAGGCTTCGACACGGGGCCCGCCAATGTCTTTCTGGATGCCTGGTGCCAACGGCATCTGGGGCAGCCCTATGACGCTGATGGCCGTTGGGCTGCCACGGGCAAGGTCATCGCCCCCCTGCTTGAACAGTTGATTGCCAGCGAACCCTGGTTCGCCCTGCCGGCGCCCAAATCCACCGGACGCGACCTGTTCAACCTGCAATGGCTGGACGACCGTCTGGCGGCCTTTGACGGCCCCACACCGGCGCCCCAGGACGTGCAGGCCACGTTGCAGCGCCTGACGGCCCGAACCGTGGCCAACGCCATCGACGCAGCCGCCGCGCACACGCAGGAAGTTTTTGTCTGCGGAGGCGGCGCCCGCAACGCCGGCCTTATGCAGGAACTGGCATATTGCCTGCAGCGCCCAGTGCATCCGACAGACGTGCTTGGCGTGCCGGCGCAGCAAGTCGAGGCGCTGGCATTCGCATGGCTGGCGCAGGCCTTCGTCCAGCGCAAGCCCGCCGGACAGCCAGCGGTGACGGGAGCTCGCGGCCCGCGGGTCCTGGGCGCGTTGTATCCCGCATAACGATCTCTAGGGATCCCTTAGCGCGCATCGCGTGCGCGTATTCCGTGACCCATGCAAAAAGCCCTTCGGCATGCCGAAGGGCTTTTACTTTCCTGCCAGGGTAATTACACCGAGAACGAGGAACCGCAGCCGCAGGTGGTGCTGGCGTTGGGGTTGCGGATGACGAACTGGGCGCCTTCCAGGTCTTCCTTGTAGTCGATTTCAGCACCGACCAGGTATTGGAAGCTCATCGGGTCAACCAGCAGTTGAACGCCAGCCTTGTCCAGCACGGTGTCGTCTTCGTTCACAACTTCATCAAACGTGAAGCCGTACTGAAAGCCCGAACAGCCGCCACCTTGGACGAAGACGCGCAGCTTCAGGTCGGGGTTACCTTCTTCCGCCAGCAAATCCTTCACTTTGGCGGCAGCCGAGTCGGTAAATACCAAGGGCACAGGCGGGGCGGCCTGAAGATCGACGGTTTCGGTTACTGCATTCATGGTTCACTCCTGGCCGGATCGGCCATATTTCGGTGAGCGGCAACGGCGCTCGCATAGTGTCACTATAGCGCAGGGCTTGACTAGACTCAAAGTTCGAGTTTGACACTTCGTGTAGCGCGGACGGTTTCGCCTTCCAGGACGCTGACGGTCACGCTTTCGGGGACAAATCCCTCGGGGATCGCCAGGATGCCCTGGCTGCGTTGGTACTGATCAAACTGCAAGGCGAGCAACGCGGCTGAGGTGGACTCGGCGGCGGCCGTGGCCGATACCGGGCCGGTTTCGGCCTTGACCTGCATGGGGGCAAGTTCCACCGTGACGGTTTCGCCCTTGAGCACACCCGTGGCCTGGAACCGCAACGCGCCCGCGAACGATGCGCCGCCATTGCGGCCGCTACGCATCAGCAGCACTTTGTAGCGCAAGCCACCGCCTTCACGGTCGATCTGCACACCGCGTATATCCACGGACCCTTCCGGTCCGGCGGGCAAGAGCTGCTCGTAGAACGCCAGTTGGTCGCGCACCCGGCCGACCTCGGCCTGGGCGGTGCGTAGCTGGGTTTCAAGCTCTTGGCGTGCCGCGCGCTCGATGACGAGTTCGCCGTCCGCCGTATCCAACTGGCCTTGGGTGTAGCGCAACTGCGCGCCCTGCTGGCGCATGGCTTCGGCCTGCTCTTCAGCCTGTTGCCTGCTGATTACTACCACGTCTTGTGGCCGCGCTTGCCGCTGCGCATAGCCATAGCCGGCGGCGCCACCTACCAACACGCCTATCAGCAGCCCCGCAAGCAGGCGCAGCATCCCGCTCAGGGAGCGGGTTTGCGGGCCGGGGGATGCAGGGTCGACTGACATAAAGCGAGCGGGGCCGGCGACACACGCCGCCAGCCCGTGCCAAGCCTCAAGGCAGAATGGCCAACTGGTCCAGGCCCGTGGACTCGGCAACGCCGAACATCAAGTTCATGTTCTGCACTGCTTGGCCCGCCGCGCCCTTGACCAGGTTGTCCTGGACGACCATGACGATCAATTGGTCACCATTGCCCGGCCGGCTGAGCGCAATGCGCAGGTTGTTCGACGCGCGCACCGAACGGGTTTCAGGCAGGCTGCCGGCCGGCATGACGTCAACGAACGGCTCATTCGCGTAGCGCGCCTCAAACAGCGCCTGGAAGTCCGTGTCGCGGGCCTCGGGCAGGATGCGGGCGTAAAGGGTGGAGAACATGCCACGGATCATCGGCACCAAGTGCGGCACGAACGTCAGCCCAACCTTGCCCCCGGCGATCTTCTCCAACTGGGCAACGATTTCCGGATGATGCCGATGGCCGGACACGCCATAAGCCTTGAAATTGTCGGACGCTTCCGAGAACAGCGAGCTCACTTCCGCCTTGCGGCCCGCACCCGACACGCCGGATTTGCAATCGGCGATCAGCGTTTGCGCATCCACCAACGACTTGCCGCCTTCCAGCAGCGGGGCCAGGCCCAACAGCACCGTGGTCGGGTAGCAACCTGGGTTGCCGATGACGCGCGCCTTGGCGATGGCGTCGCGGTTCAGTTCCACCAAGCCATACTGGGATTCAGCCAGGATGTCGGGGCAGGTGTGGGGAATCTTGTACCAGCGCTCGAACGTGGGGATGTCCTGCAGGCGGAAATCAGCGGCCAGGTCGATGACGCGGGTGCCCGCGGCAATCAGTTCCTGGGCTTGCGCCATGGCGACGCCATGGGGCGTGGCGAAGAACACCACATCGCAGTCCGTCAGCGAGGCTTTTTCCGGCGCGGAAAAGGCCAGGTTCACGCGGCCTCGCAGGTTCGGGTACATATCAGCGACCGGCAAGCCGTCTTCCTTGCGGGACGTGATGGCGGTCAATTCCACATTGGGATGCTGCGACAGCAAGCGCAACAGCTCGACGCCGGTATAACCGGTGCCGCCGACAATACCAACCTTGATACGGGTATTCGATGCTTGGGCCATGATAGGTATGAACTCTTCGTAGGACGAAAACAGATTGTATCGCCCGGAGAATACAGGGTTGCGCCGACGCGGGCGCCCAAAAACAAAAAACCCGCCGAAGCGGGTTTTTTGCAGCAACATTAACGCTTGCTGAACTGCTTGCGACGACGTGCCTTGCGGAAGCCGACCTTCTTACGTTCGACTTCACGGGCATCGCGGGTCACAAAGCCAGCTTGCGACAGTGCGGGCTTCAGGGTCGCGTCGTAGTCGATCAGGGCACGCGTGATGCCGTGACGGACTGCGCCAGCCTGGCCGGTTTCACCGCCGCCGTGGACGTTGACTTTGATGTCGAACGATTCCAGGTGGCCGGTCAGTTCCAGCGGTTGGCGCACGATCATGCGACCAGTTTCGCGGGCGAAGAAATCGTCGACGGGCTTGCCGTTGACAACGATCTTACCCGTGCCCTTCTTGATGAAAACGCGAGCCACCGAAGTTTTGCGACGGCCGGTTCCGTAATTCCAGTTACCGATCATGGCGTTTCCTTAGATATCCAGCGTCTTGGGCTGCTGGGCGGTGTGCGGGTGCTCGGCACCAGCATAGACCTTCAGCTTCTTGATCATGGCGTAGCCCAGAGGACCCTTGGGCAGCATGCCCTTGACGGCCTTCTGAATGGCGCGACCGGGAAAACGCTCTTGCATTTTCTCGAAGTTCGTTTCGCGGATACCGCCCGGGTACGTGGTGTGGCGGAAGTACTTCTTGTCCTTCGCCTTGGTACCGGTAACGACGATATCGGAAGCGTTGATGATGACGATGTAATCGCCAGTATCAACGTGCGGCGTGAATTCAGGTTTGTGCTTGCCACGCAGACGACGTGCGACTTCGCTGGCCACACGACCGAGGACTTTGCCCTTGGCGTCGATCACAAACCAGTCACGTTGGACTTCATGCGGCTTGGCCACAAAGGTCTTCATGATGGTTCCTAAGAATAAAAAGTTCTTGCTGGCTAGAACGTCTAGCCAGTGTTCTTTCCCCAACTGGGCAAAACCTGATGAACTGAAACCCAGAATTTTGGTTCGGGTTTTTGCCTTTGGTTTTGCCTTTATCGACGTCCCGCCTAAGCGTTATTACCCGCCCGTGCAATGGTCAAAATGAGGGAAAGCCTGAAATTCTAACACGGCTGCTCAAAGATTGGGCAAGCGAAAAGAACTCAGGCAGCGGCTGGCCGCAAGCAACGTTGCAGCCAACGCACATGCAAATTCGGGGACAAAACCCCGGAACGCGAGGCGCGGTCAGGCGCCCAGATACGCTTCCAGCACGCGCGGATGGCCCAGCAATTCGCGGCCCGTGCCCGTCAGCGCCATGGCGCCGTTTTCCAGCACATAGCCGGTTTGGGCAATCTTCAGCGCCTGGCGCACGTTCTGCTCCACCAGGAACAGGGTCAGGCCATCGGCATTGATGGCGCGCAGCGAACGGAAAATTTCCTGTACGACGATCGGCGCCAGGCCCATCGACGGTTCATCCAGCAGCAGCAGGCGCGGCTTGGCCATCAAGGCACGGCCGATGGCCAGCATCTGCTGTTCGCCGCCCGACAGGTTGCCGGCGATACCCGTGATCCGTTCCTTCAGGCGCGGAAACAGGTTGAACACGTATTCCAGGTCGGGACCCACATTCTTCAGGCCCCGGCGGTAGGCGCCCAGTTCCAGGTTTTCCTGCACCGTCATGGTGGTCAGAATGGCCCGGCCTTCCGGCACCTGCACGATGCCGCGCGCCACCAGTTGATGGGGCGCCAGGTTGGTGATGTCTTCGCCTTCGAACAGGACGCGGCCGCGCGCCTTGGGCAACAGGCCCGACAGCGCCAGCAGCGTGGTCGACTTGCCGGCGCCATTGGCCCCCCACCAGGGCGGTGATCTCGTTGGCGTTCAGGTCCAGATCGATGCCGCGGACGGCTTCGATATGGCCGTAGTTGACCTCGAGCCCGCGGACTTCAAGCATCGCGCTCATTGTGCAACCTCCGCGCAACGCGCTACGGTATTCGTCTTGGAAGCGGCCCAGCGACTCATTTGGCGGCCTCCACTTGTTCAGTGTCTTCGTCGTCTTCGCGGCCCAGATAGGCCTCGATGACTTGCTCGTTGTTGCGGATTTCGTCGGGGCCGCCGCAAGCGATGATCTTGCCGAAGTTCAGCACCGCGATGCGTTCGCACAAGCCCATGACAAAGCGCATGTCGTGCTCGATCATCAGGATGGTGTAGCCGCGATCGCGAATGGCGAGGATCTCGCGCATGAGTTCGGCGCGTTCGTTGGTGTTCATGCCAGCAACCGGCTCGTCCAGCAACAGCAGCTTGGGCTCCGTGGCCAGCGCGCGCGCCAGCTCCAGGCGGCGCTGTTCGCCGTAGGACAGGTTGTCGGCCAGATCATTGGCCTTGTGATCCAGGCGCATCCACGTCAGCAGCTCATGCGCGCGTTCGCGGGCGCGCTTTTCGTGCTCGCGGTAACCCGGCAGGCCCAGCAGCAGGCTGGGGAAGCCGTAATTCATGTGCCGGTAGGCGCCCACCACCACGTTTTCCAGCAGCGTCATCTCTTTGAAGAGACGAATGTTCTGGAACGTACGGGCAATGCCCATGCGCGTGATGCTGTGCGGCTTCTTGGCCAGAACGCTTTGGCCCTGGAACGTGATGGAACCGCCGCTGGGCGGCAACAGGCCGGTGATCAGGTTGAACACCGTGGTCTTGCCGGCGCCGTTGGGGCCGATCAAGCCGAAGATGGAGCCTTCGGGCACCGACAGGCTGACGTCATGCAGCACATGCAGGCCGCCGAAGCTCTTGGAGACGGAGGAAAGCTCAAGCATGGCGCTTGCCTCCCTGGCCACCCTGGCCGTGACGCATCCAGCGCTTGAAGCGCGCCGGATCCCAGATGCCTTGCGGCAGGAACAACACAATCACCACCAGAATCACTCCGTTGGCGACCAGGCGCAGATCCGCAAAACCGCGCAGCAATTCCGGCAGCACGGTAATGATGAAGCTGCCCAGCACGGGACCGGCCAAGCCGCCGATGCCGCCCAGGATGGCCATGGTCAGGATTTCAACACCACGGTCAAAGCCGTATTCATTGGGGCCGATGAAGAAGGTCAGGTGCGCGTTCAAGGCGCCGGCCAGGCCCGCGATCATCGCGCCCGCCACGAACGCCAGCATCTTGTTGGCGCGCACGTCGATGCCCATCAGGCCAGCCGCCGTTTCGTCGCCACGGATGGCGTCGAACGAGCGTCCGATCTTCGACGCGCGAACGCGC
This sequence comes from Achromobacter colocynthidis, assembly GCF_057334535.1. Classification (NCBI taxonomy): domain Bacteria; kingdom Pseudomonadati; phylum Pseudomonadota; class Betaproteobacteria; order Burkholderiales; family Alcaligenaceae; genus Achromobacter; species Achromobacter colocynthidis. The sequence goes on along the minus strand of NZ_JBHFIZ010000039.1, from coordinate 721,557 downwards.
CACAGCACGAACAGAACGATGACCACCGCCAACACCACATGCCACCACTGCGTCAGTTGCGGAATGCCGTTCAGGCCCAGCGCGCCGCCGGTGATGGAATCGGTGTTCAGGATGGTGACGCGCACCACTTCGCCGAAGCCCAGCGTGGCCATGGCCAGATAGACCCCTGACAATCGCAAGGTCGGCAAGCCGATCAACGCCGCCACCAACGCGGGCGCGGCCATGCCCCCGGCAAGCGCAACCGTGAACGGGGCGTCGTAGTTCATGGTGAGCAGCGCGGCGGTATACGCCCCGATGCCCATGAAGGCGGCATTGGCCATGGCCAGCATGCCGCAGGCCAGGGTCAGCCAGATGGAGAGGGCCAGCAACGCGTTGGTGCCCAGCGTGAGCACCAGGTTGCCGTAGATGGCCCAGAAGTTTTCGAATCCGCTCATTCTTTAAGCCTTGCGTTGAACCACTTTGCCGAACAGACCTTGCGGGCGCACCAGCAGGATCAGGAACAGCAGGCCGAAAGCCACCGCGTCGCGCATGGTGGAGCCGATATAGGCCACCGACAGCACCTCGGCGAATCCCAGAAACAGACCGCCCAGCATGGCGCCGCGTATGTCGCCCATGCCGCCCAGGATGATGACCGCGATGCCCTTGTGCAGCATCGGCTGGCCCATCAGCGGGAACAGCGCGTTCGAGTACAAGCCGATCAGCACGCCGGCCACGCCCCCCAGGGCGGCGGCGGCGAACGAGGTCGTGACGAACAGCTTTTCGACGTTGATGCCCAGCAGCCAGGCGGCCTTGGGCGATTCGGCAATGGCGCGCAGCGCGCGGCCGAACTGCGTGCGGCGCATGACGTACATCAGCACGGCCATCAGCGCGAACGACAGGAAGATGATGCCCAGTTCGATGACGGTCAGGTGCAGGCCCGCGACTTCGATCACTTCTTCGGGCACGGTGCCGTGCGGAAAGCGCAGGTTGCTGGCGCCGAAGATGCCTTGGGCGCCGTTATTCAGGATGATGCCTACGCCGATGGTGGCGATCATGGGGATCAAGTGCGGCGCGTTGCGCTTGCGCAGCGGCTTGAGCACCAGGTAGTCGATGATGACCCCGGTGAAGCCTGCCACGAAGAACGCGGCCATCAGCGCCGCCCACAGGGGCAGGCCGAATTGCTGGACCACGAACAGTGCCGCGTAGGCGCCAACCATGAAGACGGCGCCGTGCGCCAGGTTGATCACCCCGAGCACGCCGAAGATCAGCGTGAAGCCCAGCGCGAACAGTGCATACACACAGCCCAGCGACAAGGCATTGACGAATTGTTGTTCGAACATGATGGGACTTTCCAGATCTATGAGGGCCCCATGCAGCGCCCACTGCATGGCCTGACGCCGCCCGCGAAGACGGCATTGCTTTTATTGGGACGGCCCTGCGATAAAAAGCGCCTTGCGGGCTGCCTGACGGCGGTCCGCAAGGCGCATCCCCCCGCGCGGGGATGCGTAGCGCTTACTTTTCGATGACGTACTTGCCGTCCTTGGTCACGCTGACGATCGGCGACTGGTCGGCATCATAGCCGGCGGGCTTGCCGGCGCGGTCCTTGGCTTGGCGGAACTTGACCGCGCCGGTGGCGCCGGTCCAGGTCACGGCGGGCAAGGCGTCGCGCAGGGCCGCGCGGTCCTTGGCCAGTTCACCCGTGATCTTGGTGTTCTTCAGGGCCTGGGCCACGATGTACAGGGCGTCATACGACTGCGCCGCGAACTGGTCGGGCGAACCGTTGAACTTGGCCTTGTAGGCGTCGATGAACTTGACGTTCTCGGGGGCCTTGTTCTCGATGGACCACGGGCTGCCGATCCACAGATTGTTCGATGCGCCGCCAGGGGCCAAGTCGAAAATCTTGACCGAGTTCATGCCGTTGCCGCCGATGACGGGCACGTTCAGGCCCAATTGGCGAGCCTGCACCATGATGGGCGCGCCTTCGGCCAGCAGTGCGGACAGCACGATGGCGTCGGGGTTGGTGCCCTTGATCTTGGTCAGCTGGGCCTTGAAGTCCACGTCGCCCTTGGCGAACGTTTCGGTGGTGGTGACCGGAATCTTCTGGTCTTCCAGGGCCTTCTTGAAGTTGTCGTAGCCGCTCTTGGTGAAGACGTCGTCATTGCCGTAAAGCACGGCCACGTTCTTCAGGCCGGTCTTTGCCTTGACGGTGGAAATCGTGGCCGGCAGCACGTCGGCTTCGGTAACCGAGTTGCGGAACACGTAGTTGCCGATGGACGTAATGCCGTCAGCGGTGTTGGACGTACCGAAGGCAACCGTCTTGGCCGCTTGGGCGACCGGGTCGGCGGCCTGGGCCGAGTTCGACAGCGTCGGGCCGAAGACCATCAGGACGTTGTCTTTGAAGATCAGTTTCTTGAAGACGTTGATGGCTTCTTCTTTCTTGCCTTGTTCGTCTTCAACCACCAGCACCAGCTTGTTGCCGTTGATGCCGCCCGCGGCGTTGATTTCGTCAGCGGCAAGCTGGAAACCGTTGCGGATCGACACGCCGTACTGAGCGGCGCCGCCGGACAGGGCTTCCGCCACACCCAGCTTGATGTCAGCCGCGTGCGCAGCCGGGACGATACCGGCGGCGATCAGCGCGGCCAGCAGCTTCTTGGTCTTGGATTGCATGGTTGATACCACCTTAAAGTCTGTCTCGGAATATTGGTAATCCGGGCTGGTGTAATCCCGCCGGATTGACGTCATATGCCGCCTAAAGGCGCCATGGTTGCGCGTCAAGACCCGCGATATTACTCCTTTGTATCAGGCCGAAACTCGAATGTGGTTCGAGAAAAGCCCGAAAACCGCCCATTTTTTTGTAAAAAATGCGGTATTGCTAGCAAAAACCCTACTTTGCACCGAATGCCATTCGGCCGTCGGCGCCCTCCCTGCTACCTGCCGGAAAGCGCCACGGCCACATACTGGCCGTAGGCGTTTTCCGTCAAACGGAACCAGGGCATTTCGCTGTCGCGAAAGCCCACGTAACTGTCGTGTATTGCCTTGAACCGCGCGTCTTTGGCGGACAAATCCTGGTAGACCTGTTGGGTGGCTTCAAACGCCATGTCCATGATGGAGCGCGGAAATGCGCGCACTTGCGCGCCGCTTGCCGACAATTGCGCGACGGCCGCCGGGTTGCGCGCGTCGTAGCGCGCGGTCAGTGAACCATGCGCGGCCAGCGCGGCGGCCTGCACTACGGACTGGTAATGCTTGGGCAGCTTGTTCCACGCTTCGTCATTGATATAGAGCGACAACTGTTCACCGGGAACCGACCAGCCGGGTCCGTAGTAATACTTAGCTACTTTATTCAGCCCCAGCTTGGCATCGTCATAAGCGCCTGCCCCCGCGATGGCCTGCAAGCCTTCTTTCTCGAACGCTTCCGCCAGCGGAACCTGGCTTGTGGGTTGCGGCGCCGCACCCAGGCGCGCCAGCACATTGGCGGCAAGCCCGGCGACTTGCATCTTCAGGTCTTTCAGGTCGGCCTGGCGCTTGATTTCCTTTGCGTACCAGCCGTCCATCTGCGCGCCGGTATTGCCCAGCGGGAAGTTGATGATCTTTTCGGGCTTGAAGAGTTCGCGCGTCAGGCGCAGGCCGTCGCCTTCGCTCATCCAGGCGTTCATCTGACGCGCGCTCAATCCAAATGGCACGGCGGCGTCAAAACAAAATGCCGGGCTCTTTGCGTAAAAGGCGCGAGAAGAACCGTGCCCGCATTCCACCTTGTTGGTGGAGACGGCCTCGAGCAGGTCGGCAGCCGGCACGATCTCGCCTTCGGGAAAGTGGCGGATATTGAATTTTCCGCCCGTGGATTCCGACACGAATTTGCAGAATTGCTCGCCGGCGCCAATGCGCAAGTCCAGCGCAGCGGGAAAGGCGGACGCCAAGCGCCAACTTAACGACGGCATGTCTTGCGCGAACGCGGGCGTGCTGACTGCGGCGCCCGTCGCAACGGCGCCAAGCCCTGCGTGCTTCAAGAATGAACGTCGTTGCATCGCAATGCTCCTGACCAACAGCTTCTAGGGACTTCGAGCAATACCCGCCGGATATTACACGTTGGGCGGGGGTGGGAGAGTAGAGGAATTCCCGGGCTGTTGGTGGTGGGTTTGGGTGGGATGGTGGTGATGGGTTTGCGCGGAGGGGGTGGTGATGGGTTTGCGCGGAGGGGGGGTGGTGATGAGTTTACGCGGGAGGTTGCTGATGGGTTTGCGCGGTGGCGGGTTGTGTTTTGGTTTAGGGGGTGCCGGGCTACACCCATCCTACGGTTGTAGGATGGGTGCCCCCCGAGACGGTCGCCAAAAGGACGAAACCGGGCAACGCGCAAACCCATCATGCCTGTCGCACCGCGATCAATCAGGTACCCGCAATCGCCATTTGCTCGATCAAAATCGAACCCGTGGTCTTCGTGCCGCGCGAAATGGTGTCCGCGCCCACTGCCACGATCTGCTGGAACATGTCGGCCAGATTGCCGGCGATGGTGATTTCCTGGACGGCGTGCTGGATCTTGCCGTTTTCCACCCAGTAGCCGAATGCGCCGCGCGAATAGTCGCCCGTGACGTAGTTGACGCCCTGACCTATCAGTTCGGTAACCAGAAAGCCCGTGCCCATCTTCTTGAGCATGGCTTCGAAATCGTCACCACGCTTGGTCTGCGTGGAGCTGAACACCAGGTTGTGCGAGCCGCCGGCGTTGCCGGTGGTGGCCATGCCCAGCTTGCGCGCCGTGTAGCTGGACAGGAAATAGCCTTCCAGCACGCCCGCCGACACGACGTTGCGGCGGCGGGTTCGCACGCCTTCGTCGTCGAAGGGCGAACTGCCCATGGCGCCCGGGATGTGCGGATCTTCGGTCAGGTTGATGTGCTTGGGGAAGATGGGCTTGCCCAGCGCGTCAAGCAGGAAGCTGGCCTTGCGGTACAGCGCCCCGCCATTGACGGCTTGGGTCAGCGCGCCCACCAGGCCCAGCGCCAGCGGAGCCTCGAACAGCACCGGAAACTTGCCGGTGCGGATGCGGCGGGCCGACAGGCGCGACAAGGTGCGTTCGGCGGCATAGCGGCCGATGGCCTCGGGCGACGCCAGCTTGGCGGGATCGCGTTCGGACGTGTACCAGTAGTCGCGCTGCATGCCGTTGCCGCGGCCGGCGATGGGGGCCACGGACAGGCTGTGGCGCGAATAGGGGTAGCCGCCCAGGAAGCCGCGGCTGTTGCCCATCACGAACTGGCCTTCGTAGGTGCCCACGGTGGCGCCGTCGGTGTTGGTGATGCGCGGATCGACATCGCGCGCGGCACGTTCGGCGCGTAACGCCAGTTCAGCGGCTTCCTCGGTGGAAACCGTCCAGGCGTGGTGCAGGTCCAGATTGGGGAATTCAGTAGCCAGTTGATCGGCGTCGGGCAAGCCGGCGGCCGGATCGGCGGCGGTGTGGCGGGCGATGTGCCAGGCGGCCTCGACCGTCTGGCGCAGGGCGGCTTCGGAAAAGTCGGAGGTCGAGGCGGAGCCGCGGCTCTGGCCGGCGTAGACCGTCAGATCCAGCGAGCGGTCGCGCGTCTGCTCAACGGTCTCGATGTCGTTCTTGCGGACCGAGACCGACAGTCCCAGGCTTTCCGAGACTTCCGCCGCCGCGTCCGAGGCGCCGATCTGGCGCGCGTAGGCGAGGGTTTGTTCGACGAGTTCGGAAAAACGCGCGTGATTCGCCGCCAGCGGCAGGGATGAGGAGGATTTAACCATTGCTGTCCAATTTGCAGAGACGGTTATCATAGCCAAGTCTGTCATTGCGCAGTTTTCCATGAATTCCCATACTGAAGAAGAATCCGTCGACGACGGTTACGACGAGAACGGCTACGACCGTCCCAGCAAGTCCCAGGTCAAGCGTGAAATGCACGCCCTGCTGGACCTGGGCAAGCAGCTGATCGAACTGTCCCCCGACCGCCTCAAGCAATTGCCGCTGGCCGAACGCCTCTATGAGGCGATCCGCACAGCGCAGCGCACGACCGGGCGCGAAGGCCGACGCCGCCAAGTCCACTTTGTGGGCAAGCTGATGCGCGACGCGCCCGCTGACGAAATCCGCGCCCAGCTTGATGTCTGGGAAAACGGCTCGCGCGAGGAAACCGCCGCCATGCACCGCCTGGAGGGGCTGCGCGACCGCCTGCTGGACGACGATGACGCGCTGACCGCGCTGCTGGCGAAAAACCCGCAAGCCGATGCGCAGCAATTGCGCACGCTGATCCGCGCCGCGCGCAAGGAAAAGCTGGGTAACGCCTCGCTGCTGCAAGGCCAGGAACCGCAAAAGAAGCACTATCGCGCGTTGTTCCAGGCCTTGAAGACCCTGACGCTCTGATTTCCCCTTTCTGAAATTTCCCCGCGGCCGCCATGAACGCTCCTACCGACCTGCTCGATTGCATCGAGATCGAAACCGCCCCCAACCCCACGCACGCCGTCATCTGGCTGCACGGCTTGGGCGCCGATGGCAACGACTTCGCCCCCATCGTGCCGGAGCTCGACTTGCCCGCGGGCCTGGGGGTGCGCTTTGTGTTTCCGAACGCACCGGTCCAGCGCGTGACGATCAACAACGGCATGGCGATGCGTTCCTGGTACGACATCCTGGTCATGGACCTGGTGCGCGTGGAAGACGGCAAGGGCATCCGCGCGTCGGAAGCGGCCGTGCACAAGCTGATCGCCCGGGAGAATGCGCGGGGTATTCCGACGTCGAACATCGTGCTGGCGGGCTTCTCGCAAGGCAGCGCCATGACCTTGCATACGGGATTGCGGCTGCCGGAGAAGCTGGCGGGGATGATGGCGCTGTCGGGGTATCTGCCGCTGGTGGACACGGCCGAGGCAGAACGCAACGCCGCCAATAACGCCACGCCTATCTTCATGGCGCATGGGCAGTACGACCCGGTCGTGTCCCTGGCGCGCGCCGAGGCGTCGCTGACGGAATTGAAACGCTTGGGTTACGACGTGCGCTGGCACACGTATCCGATGCCGCATTCGGTTTGCGCCGAAGAAGTGCGGGACATTTCAGCGTTTTTGAATGCCGTGTTGGGGTGATGATGGGGTCGACTGTTGCGGGGATGTGATGGGTTCCGCGCGGTGGGCGGTTGGGATCTGCTGCGCTTGAATTCGCGCTTCACCCGTCCTACGGGGTGTGACTGTCTCAAGGGGTGCGATGGGTTGCGCGCGAAGGGCGGTGGGGATCTACTGCGCGTGATCTCGCGCTTCACCCATCCTACGGGGTGCGGCTGTCGTTTGTAGGATGGGTGTGGCGCGCCCAGGTCGCCACGCGGGCATTACTTGTCAGCGCGCAAACCCATCATCTCGCCAAAACTCCATTCTGTATACCAAGCAGTATTCAAGCCCTAGATTCTCCTGGGCTGAACGGCGCTCGTCCATAGAGAAAAACGCCAATCCCAAAATGCTTGTCGCCCCCTTGTATTGAATATAGTATTCGATCCATGCCTTATCGGCCCGGGCAGCAAGTGTTCGGGCTTCCCTGTTGTTGTTGTCGATTCCACCCCATTGGCCATGCTGCGCCGGGTTTCGGCGTGCCATACAAGACGCAGGAGAAAGTCCCGTGAAATCCTTGCCATTGCCTCGCCTGGCGGGCGCGGCGTTGCTCGCGCTGATCGCCCCGCTGTTTGCCCCCTTGGCCGCTCAGGCCGAAGCCTTGAATCCCCCCGTGAAGGTGCGCTACGAAGAGGTCGTGCGATCCATCCTGTACGTGCCTAAATACGTGGCCCTGTCGCAGGGCTATTTCAAGGATGCCGGCTTGGACGTGTCCATGAAAACCTCGCAGGGCACCGACAAGGGCATGACCGCGCTCTTGTCCGGCAGCGCCGACATCGTGCTGATCGGACCCGAGGCGTCCATTTACGTGCAGAACAGCGAATCGCCGGTCAAGCCGAAGATCTTCGCAGGCCTGACCGCCACCGACGGCTTCTTCCTGCTGGCGCGCAAGCCGATCGAAAAGTTTGACTGGTCCATGCTCAAGGGCAAGGAAATCATCGGCTTTCGGCCCGGCTCCAACCCCATCGTGTTTCTGGAAACTGCCTTGCGCAAGCATGGAGTGGACCCGCAGAAAGACGTGAAACTGCTGAACAACATCGGCATTCCGGCCCGTGCCGGCGCATGGATGGCAGGGCAAGGCGAATACGGCATCTTCCTGGAGCCCGAGGCCGGCGAACTGGTCCGCAACGGCAAGGGCTATATCGTGGCCTCGGTGGGCCATGAGGTCGGCCAGGTGGACTACACCGTCTTTACCGCCACCGACAAATACATTCGCGACAACCCCAAGGTCATCCAGGCCTGGACCAATGTGGTCGCGCGCGCCGAGAAATACGTGAAGGACACGCCGGCCGCCACGCTGGCGCCGCAGATCATGACGTTCTTCCCGGGCATGGACCAGGGCGCGGTGACCGAAGCCATCGAGCGCTACAAGCAATACCAGATCTGGAAGACGACGCCGCTGGTCACGGCCGAAGCCATGAACCGGCTGCAAGACATGCTGATTGCCAGCGCCGTGATGAAGGACACCGCCCGCGTGAAATACGAAGACGTGGTGGTGGCTGACTTTGCCAACAAGGTGCAGTGATGGGAGCCGCCGTCCACAACCTGAAGCCCGCCACCGCCACGGCGAAGATAGAACTGCGCGACGTGTGCCTGTCGTACTTCACGGCCGAAGGCGAAACCGAGGCGCTATCGAACGTGTCGTTCTCGTTGACCCCGGGCGAATTCGTCAGCCTGATTGGCCAAAGCGGCTGCGGCAAAAGCACCCTGCTGTCGCTGATTGCCGGACTGATCCCACCGACATCCGGCGCGGTGATGATCGACGGCCAAGGCGTGACCAAGCCGAACCCGCGCATTGGCTACATGCTGCAGCAAGACTACCTGTTTGAATGGCGCACCATTCTGGACAACGTGATGCTGGGCGCAGAGATCCAGGGCCGACGCGATGCGCGCAGCGAAGCGCGCGCCGTGCATCTGCTGGAAAAGTGCGGGTTGGGCGCGTTCCTGTCGCACACGCCGCGCCAGTTATCGGGCGGCATGCGCCAGCGCGCCGCGCTGGCGCGCACGCTGGTGACCGAGCCAGACGTGATCTTGCTGGACGAACCCTTTTCCGCGCTGGACTCGCAGACGCGCCTAGCCATCTCGGACGAAGTCGTGGACATCTTGCGGCGCGAAGGCAAGACCGTGGTGCTGGTCACGCACGATATCGGCGAAGCCATTGCCATGACCGACCGCGTCATCGTGTTGTCGCGCCGGCCCGGTCGGCTGAAAAGCCAGTACCGCATCCACTATGGCGACGGCGCGCGGCCCACGCCCTTCCAGGCGCGATCGCGGCCCGAGTTCAACGTTTACTTCAAACAGCTATGGGACGAGTTGGACGTCCATGTGGAGGGTTGACCCATGAATGCTCCCATCGCCAATACCGTGCCGCTGCGCGCCGTGCCCGCGCCCAGCGCCAAGTACCTGGACTATCTGCGGCGCGACCGCGCCAAGAAGCGCAACATCCGCCTGACCCAGGCCCTGCTGCTGATCGTGTTCCTGTGCGCATGGGAAATCCTGCCGCGCATGCACATCCTGAACCCGCTGCTGACCAGCTACCCCAGCGCGCTATGGCCCACCTTTCTGGACCTGTGGACCAACGGCCAACTGGCCAAGCACATCATGACCACGCTGTCGGCCACGCTGGTCGGCTTTACCTTGAGCATGGTGATCGGCATCGTGGTGGCCGCGGCGCTGTGGTGGTCCGACTTTCTGTACAAAGTGCTGGACCCCTTCCTGGTGGTGGCCAACGCCATGCCCAAGATCGCGTTCGTGCCGATCTTCTACCTGTGGCTGGGGTCTGACTACGCCGTGTATGGCATGGCGGTCGCCATCGCCGTGTTCGTCACCATCATGGTGGTGTACGCGGGCTTTCGCGGCATCGACCTGAACAAGGTGAAGCTTGCCCACACCTTCGGCGCCAGCCGCTGGCAGGTGCTGACCAAGGTGGTGCTGCCCGGCAGCGTGCCAACCCTGATCGCCGCCGTGAAGATGAACATCGGCCTGGCGCTGGTAGGCGTCATCGTGGGCGAATTCCAGTCAGCGGATTCCGGCCTGGGCTTTCTCATCATGAACGGCAGCCAGGTGTTCAAGCTGAACATCGTCATGACCGCCATCACCATGCTGGCGCTGATTTCCAGCGTGATGTACATGATCATCTACCGCATCGAAGCCGCCGTGGCGCGGCGCTACGGATAAGGAATCGTCATGGAATTTCCGCAATGGGTACAAGATCGCGTCGTGGCGCGCCAAGGCTGCCTGCATCCGTATGACGAACTGCCCGCCGACCGTACCGCGGTGGTCGTGATCGACATGCAGCAGTATTTCACCCTGCCCGGCTATCAGGGCGAATGCGCGCCGGCCCGCGAGATCATCGCCCCCGTCAACCGCCTGTGCGACGCGGTGCGCGCGGCGGGCGGCACGGTGGTGTGGGTGCAGACGGCGTCCGACAATGCCGACGCTTTCTGGTCGCACCATCACGGCGTGATGCTGACACCCGAGCGCAGCAAGCGCCGGCTGGAAACACTGCGCCGCGATTCGCCGGGCTTTCAACTGCACCCCGACCTGCATGCGCCCGATACCGACCTGCGCGTGGTCAAGCGCTTTTACAGCGCCATGGCGCCCGGCTCGTCTGAACTGGAACCGCTGTTGCGCGGCTTGGGCGTGGACACGCTGCTGATCTCCGGCACGGTCACCAACGTGTGCTGCGAGTCCACCGCGCGCGACGCCATGATGCGCGACTTCCGCACGATCATGGTGGACGATGCGCTGGCGGCGGTGACGCCGGCCGAGCACGAGCATTCGCTGCAGGGCTGGATGCTGTTCTTTGGCGACGTGCTGTCAGTAGACGAAGTGACGGCGCGGCTGACGCCCGCGCAGGCCGCGCGCAAGACCGCCTGACAGCGAGCGCCGGCCCGTCACGGGGCCGGCCGCGCGCCTTGGCCGTCATAGCCTCAGGTCAGGTTCAGCCAGACGCGACGCATGGTCGGGTCTTCCGGATCCGCGTCGTTGGTGAAGCCCAGGCTCGTCATCAGCGCCAGCATGGGCCGGTTGGTCGACAGCACCAGGCCATCGATATATTCCAGCCCCTGCTCGCGCGCGGCGTCGATCAGCGCCGTCATCAATTGACGGCCGAGGCCACGCCGCTGCCAGTCGTCGCCGATCACCAGCGCGTACTCCGCGCCGCGCCCGTCCGGGTTGCGCAGATAGTGGGCAAAGCCCACGATCACCTCGCGCGGATGCCCCCGGTTGGCCGGGTTGGGCACCTGCGTGGCCGCCACCAGCGCCAGCTCGCGGTGATAGTCCACCTGCGTGTAGCGTGACACCATGCGCGGCGTCAGTTCGCGCATCATCGACACAAACCGCATGTAGCGGGACCGCTCCGAAAGACCGCGAATGAATTCCTGCAGCGCGCTCCCGTCTTCCGGACGAATCGGGCGCAGCACCCACGGAATGCCATCATTGAAGCGGCGCACATGCACCAGCCGCGCCGGGTACGGGTGGATCGCCATGTGCGGATAGCCCGAGGTCTGCGGTGTTTCGCAGCCGGGGGTCTCGGTCAGCGTCATGCGCAGCCCGCCCGCGCGCAAATGCGTTTCACCGGCGTAGAGCGGGTCGATATCCAGCGATTCGATGTCGGGCAGTTCCGACACCAGTTCAGACACCAGCACCACCGCCTGCTGCAAGGCTTCCGCCGCCATGTGGCCGACGCGCGGCGCCAACACGCGGCGCCACAGCCGGCTGCGTTCAATCAGTTGGCGGGCCAGAAAGCCGTTGAGCGGCGGCAGGTCCATGCCTCGGTCGGACACGGACAGCACCGCGTCGGGGCCGCCCGCGCCAAAGCGGATGACCGGGCCGAATTGGGGGTCGCGCCACACCTGGATGGCCATCGGCCGGGATTCGGGTTCCGCCGACGCCACGTCGATCGGCATGTCGCGCAGCGGCACATAGAAGAGGCCCAGCAGCGTGCGGATTTCAGAGGTGTTCAGCTCGCGCCGGCAATCGGCCCGCACGCGCGCGATGAGCTCGCGCGCGGCGGCCAGGTCGGGCACGTGGCTGGGAGGTTCCTGCGGTTGCGTCTGCAGCAGCAGTTGCTGGTTGTAGTGGTGCGAGGCCAGTACCCCAAACGCATCGGCGGCCGATTCCGGGGTGCGGAAGGCGGGTGTGCCCGCGTCGTCCAGCATGCGCCGCAAGGGCCGCATGCCGGCGTCGCCCATGAAGCAACTGACGACCGGCTTCTTGGCCGTGGGTGCGATTTGCGCCAGCTCGCGGGCAACGGCCGGCATGTCCGCCAGTGCGTCGGGCGCCAGCAGCACCAGCACGCCGTCCACGCCCACGTCGTCCAGCACCGTTTCCAGAATGGCGCGTATGCGCTCGGGCGTCAGCGGCGTGTAGGTAATGACCGGGTTCTGACAGGCCGCGTCCGGCTCCAGCATGGCCTCCAGCGCGCGGCGGGTGGCGGGGGCAAGGTCGGCGCGCAGCACGGCGGCGTCGGGGCCGATCAGGTCCATCGCCAATTGGGGAGGCCCGTTGCCGTTGGAGATGAGCGCCACGCGCCGGCCTTTGGGGCGGCGCGTATAGCCCAGCACTTTCACGGCCGAGAACAGTTGCACGAAGTAGCGCACGCGCACGGCGCCCGCGCGGCGCAAGGCGGCGTCGAAAATGGCGTCGCCGCTGTCGGCGTCGGATCGCCCCGCCTTGAGCACGATGACCGGCTTCACGCTGGCCGCCGCGCGCAAGGCGCTCATGAACTCGCGGGCGGGCCCCACTTCTTCCAGGTACAGCACGATGCTGTCGGTGCGGGGGTCGCTGGCCAGATAATCCAGCACCTTCGACAGCCCCACCACCGCCTCGTCGCCCAGCGACACCGCCGTGGAAAAACCGATGTGCACGTCTTCGGCCCAGTCCATGACGGCGGCCATGATGGAGCGCGACTGCGCCACCAGCGCCACGCGCCCGGCGCGCGCCAGCACTGGGTGCTGGCTGAAGTTCAGGCCTGCGTGCGGCCGCTGCGCGCCAAAGGAACGCGGGCCCAGCAGTTCGCAACGATTTTCTTCCGCCCACGCCCGGCACAACGCCCATGTGCCGCGCGGATACGGGTCCGGCAGTGGATGCGGCAGCAGGATCACGGACCGGGGCGCCAACGCCGACAGCCGGCGCAACGTTTCGGGCAGCACGGCCGGCGACACGCAAACCAGGGCCAGATCGGGACGCGCCCCCGCCGCCAGGCCTTCCAGCGCAACGGGCAGTTCCGGCGCGGCGCCCGGCTCGCAATCCACCACCGTGGTTTTCGCCTTGAGCGCGGGCGACAGCGAGCCCGCCGCCGGCAAGGGCCGGTCGGCAACGATCACCAGCGAACTGGGTTCGAACATCGGGGCAAGCGCGTGTCGCAACATAGGGAGGGTCGCCCTAATCTAAAATACCGTTCATCGTAACAAGACAAGCCCGCCGTCCGCTTGATGTGGACCGTGTCCGACGCCGCTTTGTGGTGCCGCAGCCGCTATCATTGCCCCCTATGACTTCCAACGCCACTTCCCCCATCCGTACCCGCTTCGCGCCTTCGCCCACGGGCTTTTTGCACTTGGGCGGCGCGCGCACCGCGCTGTTCTCCTGGGCGTTCGCACGCCATCACCAAGGCACGTTCGTGCTGCGCATTGAAGACACGGACGTCGAGCGCTCCACGCCTGAAGCCGTGCAGGCCATTCTGGACAGCATGGAATGGCTGGGCATGCAGCCCGACGAAGGCCCCTTCTATCAAATGCAGCGCATGGACCGCTACCGCGAGGTGGTGGCGCAGATGCTGGCCGCCGGCACCGCTTACCATTGCTATAGCTCGCCCGAGGAAGTAGAAGCCATGCGGGAAGCCGCCCGCGCGCGTGGCGACAAGCCGCGCTATGACGGCACGTGGCGCCCGGAAGCGGGCAAGACGCTGCCCGCCGTTCCCGAAGGCCGCAAGCCGGTGGTGCGCTTCAAGAATCCCCAGGAAGGCGCCACGTCATGGAACGACATGGTCAAGGGCACGATCAGCTTCGACAACACCGAACTGGACGACCTGATCATCGCGCGCCCCGACGGCACGCCCACCTACAACTTCTGCGTCGTGGTCGACGACTGGGACATGGGCATCACCCACGTGCTGCGCGGCGATGACCACGTCAACAACACGCCGCGCCAGATCAACATCCTGCGCGCGCTGGGCGCGACGTTGCCCGAATACGGCCACGTGCCCATGATCCTGGGCCCGGATGGCGAAAAGCTGTCCAAGCGCCACGGCGCGGTCAACGTCATGGAGTACGACAACGAGGGCTATCTGCCCGAGGCCATGATCAACTACCTGGCCCGCCTTGGCTGGAGCCACGGCGACGACGAGCTTTTCTCGCGCGAACAATTGGTGTCGTGGTTCGACACCAAGCATTTGTCGAAGTCCGCGTCGCAATGGGATCCGAAGAAGCTGAACTGGGTCAACGCCCACTACATCAAGCAGATGGACAACGCGGAACTGGCCGAGCGCGTGGCCCCGCGCGTGGCGAACCGTGGCGGCCATCCGGAAAAGATTGATCTGCCGGGCGTGATGGGCTTGCTGAAAGACCGCGCGGAAACGCTGGAGCAACTGGCCGACGGCGCCATGTTGTTCTGCGCGCCGTTCACGCCCGCCGCGCCGGAACTGGTCGAACAACACCTGACGCCTGCCGCGCGCGAGGCGCTGGCCGACTTCGCGCAGCGCGCCAAGGATACGGACTGGACCCGTGAAGCGTTGTCGGCCCTGATCAAGGCGGTGCTGGCTGATCGTGGCTTGAAAATGCCGCAACTGGCGATTCCGCTGCGCGTAGCGGTGACGGGTCAGACCCAGACGCCGGCGGTTGATGCGGTGCTGGCGTTGTTGGGTAAGGAAACGGTGCTGGGACGGTTGGGGGGAATTTAAGGTTGGGGGCCGATCACGGACTCTTGGGGGTGCGGGTCTTCTGAATCCCAAGGGTTACGTGCGGTCTCCGGTGGTGTTCTTTTTGGCGCCGCATAGGTTGCGGGTGATCGGCGGTGGTGTTCGGTGTAGAGCCGCATGGGTTGCGGGTGACCGGCGGTGGTGTTCGGTGTAGAGCCGCATGGGTTGCGCGCGATCGACACTAGTGTTCTTTTTGGGGCGGTCTCGCGCTTCACCCATCCTACGGGGTTGAGGGTTTGGGGCGGGCTTTTAGAGCGCGGGCGAAGAAGGCGCCTAGCAGCGGGAGCAGGATGGCGGAGCCGCCGAAGAGGGCTGCGGCGCCTATCTCGTCTACTACCGCGCCCGCCAGCGCCACGCCGGCCGCCTGGCCCATGAACAGGCAGGAGGCGAACCACGCCACAGCAGTGCCGCGCGCTGACGGCACCATCTGCGTGGCGTTGGTTTGCAGGGTGGCGTGCAGCAGGTAATAGCCAAAGCCGGCCAGCACGCTGGCAAGCAGGCTCCACATCCACACCGGCCCCAGTAAGTACGACAGGAAGGCCACGCCCAGCACCAGGCCGCCCGCCACCGCCAGGCCGCGTTCACCCAGGCGCTTGAGGATGCGGCCGGCCACCACCGTGTAGATCAGCCCGCCCACCGCGTAGACCGCCACCAAGGCGCCCGCGGCTGTCAGCGAAATATCGAAGCGTTCGTGCAGATAGGACGGGGCAAACGCCAGCGCACCAAAGACCAGCAGGCCTTCGACGAACACCGTCGCCAACACGATACGCGCCCAGGGGGTGCCCAGCACCAGCCGCGCCTGCCCCACAAAGCCCTGGCGGACGGCGTTGGGGTCCACCTGCGCAAAGCCCGCCGCGCGTTGGCGGCGCACTTCCAGGTGCAGCAGCACGCCCACGATCAGGTAGCCGGCCACCAGCGAGGCAAAGGCCCAGCGCCAGCCCACCGTATCGGCGAACAAGCCACCGGCCAATTGGCCGGCCGACATGCCGAGGATGGTGCCGGTCAGAAAGCGCGCCAGCGTTGCCTGCCGGCGCTCATAGGGCACGTTGTCGCCGATCCATGCCATGGACAGCGGGACGATGCCCGCCCCTGCCGCGCCCGCCCCGGCGC
>NZ_JBHFIZ010000039.1:693853-705448 GCF_057334535.1 Achromobacter colocynthidis | reverse complement strand
GCCGCGCCCGACACGGCGCGGCACAAGACCAACATATCCAGGGAATCCGCCATGACGGCGCCGGCGCTGCCCACGGCGCAGGCCACCGTCGCCACGCTGACGACGCGGTACTTGCCGTAGCGGTCACCCACCGGGCCGAAGAACATCTGCAACACGCCATATGCCACGGCAAACGCCGTCACCACGCGCGCGGCCTGCCCGGTAGAGGTGCCGAATTCCGCCGCCAGTTGCGGCAGCATGGGGTCACAAATACGGAAGGCGCTGGCGCTGACAAAAGCAGCCAGGGCAAGCAGCGCGATGGCGCGTGCTTCAGAAGACATGGCGGGCATGGGAAACCGGCGGCAAGGCAAAAGTCGAAGCCCGCACCTTACCGCAGCCAGCCCATCCTGGCGCGGCGGACGCACGCAGTGTCCGCCCCGCGCAACGGTCAGTAAGGCAGGCGGTAGCCCTGCGGCATGCGACGCGCGGTCACCAATTGACCGCCGCTCTTGAGCTCGCGCAGCGTCAGCTTGGCGCGCTCGACCTTTTCGACGCGGTAGCGGCTCAGGTAGATGGGGTCCTTGGTATCCACGGGCTCGCCGGCGGATTTGGTCGTCTGCATCGTGTAGACGTTGTCGGCCACGGTCCAGCAGCCGGTCTCACGCAAGGCCGGACGCGCCTTGCGCCCGATCTTGAGCAACGACTCATAGGCCATGGTGCCATCGGCGGACAAGACGATCAGCGATTGCAGTTCCCCGCTGACGTCGCGCGGCCGCGTGTTCGACAGCCATGTCCCGATCATGGGGTCACCCGTTTTGGCGGGCACGCAGGCCACCGGTTTGGGCGGTGCCTCGGGCTGGCCGTCGGTGATGGCGGCGGGCTTTCTGGCCACGCAACCGGCCAGGACAAGAACGGCACAGGCGATGCTGGCCGAACGCAAATACACACTGCTCATGACTTCCTCAACACGTCTGTCGACGCGGCGTACCGATCAGACCGGCACGGGCTTCGCGCAGCAAACATGACGCACTCTAATGAGCCGCTAGGGAAGAATCAACGACGATCCGCGCCGTGTGCAATTGCGCAACAGTGCACGCCGGAATGCGCCGGTTTTAGGTGTGGAACGCGCACGAATGCGTTGGTTTCAAGCGACACCGCACCGGCGCTCTCTATATATAGAGAGCGCCGTAAATCAATTACAGCGGCAGACGTTGTTCGTGCTTGATCTCGCGCAGCGCCACGATGGTGCGTGTCTGGCGGATGCCGGGCATGTTGAACAGGAAGCGGTGCAGGAAACGGTCGTACGCTTCCGGGCTTTCGACCAGGATCTTCAGCAGGAAGTCGGAATCGCCGGTCACCGCATAACACTCCAGGATCTCGGGCGCGTCGCGCACCGAACGCTCGAAGTGCTCGACCGTGTTCGAGGAATGCCGCTCCAGGCTGATCTGCGCGAACATGCAGCCCAGCCCCACCTTGCTGCGGTCCACCTGGGCGCTATAGCCCTGGATGACCCCGCTGGCTTCCATCGCCTTTACCCGCCGCCACACGGGTGCGGCCGATAGCCCCACCTTGTCGGACAACTGCTGCGCCGAAGCCCGGCCGTCCTCCTGCAAGGCCTTGAGGATGCCGATATCGGTCTTGTCCATCGCTTTGTCTCCTGGTTTTTGTCGAACACGAAATGTTCATTGCGTATTATAGGGATAGCACGATCCAAAAACGCAATAAATCGGATGCTCCGCGAACCTATCATGGTGCCAAATACCAGGAGCATTCATTATGGACGGCACTCCCGCCCCCGATCCCCAGTTGGACCTTGACTACCAGCTTGCCGACAACCTCACCCGAGAGTCCGGCCGCATCTTCCTGACGGGGACGCAAGCGCTCGTGCGGATCATGCTCACGCAGGCGCGGGTTGACCGCGAACGTGGGCTGAACACCGCCGGCTTTGTGTCGGGCTATCGGGGATCGCCGCTGGGTGGCGTGGACATGGCGATGTGGAAGGCGAAGAAGGCGCTGGACGCCAGCCAGATCTCGTTCTTGCCCGGCATCAATGAAGACATGGCGGCCACCGCCGTCATGGGGACGCAGCAGGCCGGCGTGCGCGCCGACCGCAACGTCGATGGCGTGTTTGCCATGTGGTACGGCAAGGGCCCCGGCGTGGACCGCGCGGGCGATGCGCTGCACCACGGCAACGCGGCCGGCGCATCGCGCAACGGCGGCGTGCTGGTGGTGGTGGGCGATGACCACACCGCCGTGTCGTCGTCCATTCCGCACGCCAGCGAAGCGTCGTTGATCGGTTGGCAGATGCCGATCGTGCATCCGACCTCTATCGATGAGTACGAAACCTTCGCGCTGTGGGGCTGGGCGCTGTCGCGCTATGCCGGCACCTGGGTCGCGTTCAAGGCGGTATCCGAGACCATCGAAAGCGGCCACTCGTTCACGCCGGCCGCCGTGCAGCACTACGACATGCCGGCCGATCCCGACATGCCGCCCGAAGCGCTGGAATATTCCGCGCGCGACTTCTTGTCGCTGGCCGTCGAAACGCGCATGAACCTGCGCATGAAGGCGGTTGCCGCATTCGCGCGCCGCCATAGCATCGACCGCCTGACCTGTCCCGCGCCCAAGGCGACCGTGGGCATCGTCACGGTCGGCAAGGCGCATCTGGACACCATGGAAGCGCTGGCGCGCCTGGGTGTGGACACCGTCACCGCCAACGCACCGGTGCGTATCTACAAGCCGGGCCTGACCTGGCCGATGGATGGCGAACGGCTGCTGGAATTTGCGCGCGGGTTGTCGCACATTCTGGTGGTTGAAGAAAAAGGCGCCGTGGTCGAAAGCCAGATCAAGGATCTGCTGTTCAATTTGCCCGAGCGCCCGTCGGTCATCGGCAAGAAGGGCTTTGGTGGCGAAACGCTGGTGCCCTCGGCCGGACAACTGCGCCCATCGCTGCTGGCCCAGCCGCTGGCCGCCTGGCTGACCCGCACCGCCGGCCTGCCGCTGGGTGCGGACCTGGCGGCGTTCGAATGCCAATCGGCGTTGTCCAATGATGCCGACGGCATGCGCCGCCGTCCCTATTTCTGTTCAGGCTGTCCGCACAGCACGTCGACCAAGGTGCCCGAGGGCAGCCAGGCGCTGTCAGGCGTGGGCTGCCACTACATGGCCGCCTGGATGGACCGCGACACGGGCGGCCTGACGCAGATGGGCGGCGAAGGCGTCGATTGGATCGGCCTGTCGCGCTACACCAAGATGCCGCACATCTTCCAGAACATGGGAGAAGGCACCTATTACCACTCGGGCTATCTGGCGATCCGCCAGGCAGTGGCCGCGCGCGCCAACATCACCTACAAGATCCTGTTTAACGACGCGGTCGCGATGACGGGCGGGCAGCCGGTGGACGGGCCGATCTCGGTGCCGCAGATCTGCCAGCAACTGCGTGGTGAGAACGTGGCGCGCATCGTCGTCACCAGCGACGAGCCAGAAAAATACCAGGGCGTGGACCTGGGCCCCAACATCAAGGTGCACCATCGCCGTGAGCTGGACGCGGTGCAGCGCGAGCTGCGCGAGATTCCCGGCGTGACCGTGCTGATCCATGATCAAACCTGCGCCGCCGAGAAGCGCCGCCGGCGCAAGAAGAACCAGTTCCCTGACCCGGCACGCCGCATGCTGATCAACAGCGCGGTGTGCGAAGGCTGCGGCGACTGCGGCGTGCAATCGAACTGCCTGTCGGTGGTGCCGCTGGAAACGCCGTATGGCCGCAAGCGCGCCATCGACCAATCCAGCTGCAACAAGGACTACTCCTGCGCGGAAGGGTTCTGCCCCAGCTTCGTCTCGGTGATGGGTGGCAAGCCACGCAAGAGCGCGGCGCCCAAGACTGATCAGGAACGCCTGCAACGTCTTATCGAACAGTTGCCGCAGCCCGCCACGCCGTCGCTGGATCGACCCTATCGGCTGCTGGTCGCGGGCATGGGCGGCACGGGCGTCATCACCATCGGCGCCATCGTGTCGATGGCCGCGCACCTGGAAGGCCTGTCGGCCGCGGTGTTGGACCTGACCGGCCTGGCGCAAAAAGGCGGCACGGTCGTCAGCCACATCCGCTTGGCCCCGGCGGGCGCGCCGGCAGGCCCCGTCCGCCTGGATTGGCAGCAGGCCGATGCCGCCATCCTGTGCGACCCGGTGGCCTCGGTGGCGCCGGATTCGCTGGGCGCGCTGCGTCGTGGGCATACCCAGGTCACGGTCAACACCTATGTTGCGCCGGTATCCGAATTCACCCGCAACCCCGACGCCGCCATGCGCCCCGAAGCGCTGCTGGCCAAGATCCGCCACGCCGCGGGCGATGCCAACACGGCCGCCATTGATGCGCACGAAGCCGCGCTGGCCTTGTTCGGCGACAGCATCCTGTCCAACATGTTCATGTTGGGCTATGCGTGGCAACGCGGCGGCGTGCCGCTGTCGCAAGCGGCCATCAACCGCGCCATCGAGCTGAACGGCGTGGCCATCGCGGCCAATCGCGCCGCCTTTGACAGCGGCCGCCTGGCCGCGCACCAGCCCGATGCGCTGGAAAGCGCCTTGCGTCCGCGCGCCCAGGTCGTGCAACTACATGTGCCGGAAACGTTCGACCGCGCCGTGGCCCGCCGCATCGCGGACCTGACGGCCTACCAGGACGCCCGTTATGCGCGCGTCTACCAGGACGTCGTCGAAGCCGTCGCGGCGCGCGAGCGTTAATTGGCGCCCGACACCAAGACGCCGCGCCTGGCGATGGCGGTGGCGCGCGGCCTGTTCAAGCTGATGGCCTACAAGGACGAATACGAAGTGGCGCGCCTTTACACCGGCGACGCATTCCAGGCGCAATTGAAGGGCCAGTTCGAAGGCGACTACAGCCTGCGCTTTCATATGGCCCCGCCGATCTTCGCCCGCAAGGACCCGCGCACCGGCGTGCCGCGCAAGATGACGCTGGGCCCGCGCACCATGACGGCACTGAAATTGCTGACGCGCATGAAGGGCCTGCGCGGCACCTGGTTCGATCCCTTCGGCCACACCGCCGAACGCAAGATGGAACGGGCGCTGGTTGCCGAGTATCGCCAGACCATAGACCAACTTCTTGTAGGGTTGAACCGGGACAACATCGCGCAAGCAGCTACAATCGCCGGCCTTGCAGAAACCATCCGCGGCTACGGCCACGTGAAGGCAGCAAGCGTCGAGAAGTACCGGACGCAATTGGGTCGATTGATGCAGAGCTATACAGCACCGGCCCCGCGCGACATGCCTCTGCGGAAAACCGCATAAACAGTCGCTTTGAGCCGTGCACTACTGGGCGCGCCTTACTGGGCGCGCCCAGTGCATTTAGTAACAATCTTTTGTGAGCTTCGTCATACCTTTTTCTTGTTCCCGTAGTTCTCGATCACTAGAATTAGTGTCCAACGAGGGGTGCTACACTACATGTTGTGGTCGCCTAAGCGCTGATTCTCGTCGGCCACGCCTTTTGGACTAAGCCGTCCAAGCCGTTTCGACCCCCTCAAAAGATCCACATTCATACCCGGCATGACCGCCGTCATGTCGCTATCTACGCGTTTTCGCACAGGAGCTTCCATGCAGACTACGATCGCCTCTGTGACCCGGCCTTCGGCCGTGCCGCCCTCACAAACCGATTCCCCTGCCGACGCCAATGGCGGGCAATGGGCCAGCTACAACATCATTCGCCGCAATGGCTCGGTGGTTGGGTTTGAACCCAGCAAGATCGCCATCGCCATGACCAAGGCCTTCCTGGCCGTGAACGGTGGCCAGGGCGCAGCGTCCGCCCGGGTGCGTGAACTGGTCGAGAACCTGACCAGCCAGGCCGTGAATGCCCTGGTGCGCAACCGCCCCAACGGCGGCACCTTCCATATTGAAGACATCCAGGACCAGGTTGAACTGGCGCTGATGCGCTCGGGCCAACATGATGTTGCCCGCGCCTACGTCCTGTACCGCGAGAAGCGCACGCAAGAGCGCGCCGCCGCCGCTGCCGCCGAAGGCCAGGAAAAGGCCGCTGCCGCGCCCGTGGAACACGTGCTGAACGTGACCGACGCCGGCGTGCGCCGTCCGCTGGACCTGGCTGAACTGCGCGCGACCATCGTCGCCGCCGGCGAAGGCCTGGCCGAATTCATCGACAGCGAATCCATCCTGAAGGAAACGGTCAAGAACCTGTACGACGGCATCCCCGTCGACGAAGTGTTCAAGTCCGCCATCCTGTCGGCGCGCGCGCTGGTTGAAAAAGACCCGGCCTACAGCCAGGTCACCGCTCGCCTGCTGCTGCACACGATCCGCAAGGAAGTGCTGGGCGAAGAAGTCTCGCAAGACGGCATGATCGCGCGCTACGCCGAGTACTTCCCCACCTTCATCGCTCGCGGTATCGAAGGCGGCCTGCTGTCGCCCGAACTGGCCAACTATGACCTGACCCGCCTGGGCAAGGCCTTGAACGCCAAGCGCGACCTGCAATTCGGCTACCTGGGCCTGCAAACCCTGTACGACCGCTACTTCCTGCACATCCGCGGCACCCGCATCGAACTGCCGCAGGTGTTCTTCATGCGCGTGGCCATGGGCCTGGCGCTGCGTGAAGCCGACCGCGAAGCGCGCGCCATCGAGTTCTACGAGATCCTGTCCTCGTTCGACTTCATGAGCTCGACGCCGACGCTGTTCAACTCGGGCACGCTGCACTCGCAGTTGTCGTCGTGCTATCTGACCACCGTGTCGGATGACCTGGAAGGCATCTACGACGCCATCAAGGAAAACGCGCTGCTGGCCAAGTACGCCGGCGGCCTGGGCAACGACTGGACTCCGGTGCGCGCGCTGCGCAGCCACATCAAGGGCACCAACGGCGAAAGCCAGGGCGTGGTTCCGTTCCTGAAGGTCGTCAACGACACCGCCGTCGCGGTGAACCAGGGCGGCAAGCGCAAGGGCGCGGTGTGCACGTACTTGGAATCGTGGCACCTGGACATCGAAGAATTCCTGGAACTGCGCAAGAACACCGGCGACGAACGCCGCCGCACGCACGACATGAACACGGCGAACTGGATTCCCGACCTGTTCATGAAGCGCGTCATGGAAGGTGGTGAATGGACGCTGTTCTCGCCGTCCGACTGCCCCGACCTGCACGACAAGTACGGCCGCGCGTTTGAAGAAGCGTATATCGGCCACGAAAAGCGCGTCGCCAGCGGCGAGCTCAAGCTCTACAAGAAGATGCCGGCGCTGACGCTGTGGCGCAAGATGCTGTCGATGCTGTTCGAAACCGGCCATCCGTGGATCACGTTCAAGGATCCGTGCAACATCCGTTCGCCCCAGCAGCACGTGGGCGTCGTCCACAGCTCGAACCTGTGCACCGAGATCACGCTGAACACCAACGAATCCGAAATCGCGGTGTGCAACCTGGGTTCGGTGAACCTGGTCGCACACATGAAGCCGGCTGCCGGTGGTGGTTTCGAACTGGATCACGACAAGATCAAGCGCACCGTCAGCATCGCGATGCGCATGCTCGACAACGTCATCGACATCAACTACTACGCCGTCGAGAAGGCCCGCAATTCCAACGCGCGCCATCGTCCGGTGGGCATGGGCATCATGGGCTTCCAGGATTGCCTGCAGATGATGCGCGTGCCGTATGCATCGCAAGCCGCCGTTGAATTCGCTGATCGTTCGATGGAAGCCGTTTGCTATCACGCCTACTTCGCGTCGAGCCTGCTCGCCGAAGAACGTGGTCGCTATCAATCGTATGAAGGTTCGTTGTGGTCGCGTGGCATCTTGCCGCAAGACACGTTGAAGATGCTGCGTGATGAACGCGGTGGTCATGTTGAAGTTGATGAATCGAGCACGCTCGATTGGGATACGTTGCGCGCGCGCATCAAACAACATGGCATGCGCAACTCCAATTGCGTGGCAATTGCCCCAACCGCGACTATTTCCAATATCATTGGTGTATCTGCGTGCATCGAACCTACTTTCCAGAACTTGTACGTCAAATCGAATCTCTCCGGCGAGTTCACGGTCGTTAACGATTACCTCGTGCGTGACCTGAAGAAACTCGGTCTCTGGGACGAAGTCATGGTCGCCGACCTCAAGTACTTCGACGGCAGCCTGTCCCGCATCGATCGCGTACCTTCCGAACTCCGCGAACTCTACGCCACCGCGTTCGAAGTCGAACCGAGCTGGCTGGTTGAATGCGCGTCGCGCCGTCAGAAGTGGATCGATCAAGCCCAGTCGCTGAACATCTACATGTCGGGCGCATCGGGCAAGAAGCTGGATGACACCTACAAGCTGGCATGGCTGCGTGGCCTGAAGACCACGTACTACCTGCGTACCCTGGGCGCCACCAGCGCCGAGAAGTCCACCGGTCGCGGCGGCGAATTGAACGCCGTCACTGCTGGTGGCCAATCCACGGCCGCGGCCGTGGGCGCCGCACCTGTTTTGCCGGAACCCGAAGTTCTCGGGGCGGTTTGCACCATGCGGCCGGGCGACCCCGGCTTCGAAGAGTGCGAAGCCTGCCAATAACCGCCTCCGGAGAATTGAAATGATTAATTGGGAAGACGACACCACCGCCACGCAACCTGCTTCCCCCGCCCCCGCGGGCGGCCAGCAGGCTGCGCCCGAAGTCCGGGCGGCGACGGGTGTGTTCGGCGACACCGCCATGCCTACGCCTGCCGCGCCTGAACACGCGGCCGGTCTGGCCGCCAGCGGTGCAGCCACCGCGCAGCGCGTGAAGGTTGCCGACAAGCGCATCATCAACGGCGAAACCGACGTCAATCAACTTGTGCCGTTCAAGTACAAGTGGGCGTGGGAAAAGTATTTGGCCACGTGCGCCAACCACTGGATGCCGCAAGAGATCAACATGTCGCGCGATATCGCGCTTTGGAAGAACCCGAACGGGCTCACCGAAGACGAACGCCGCATCGTGAAGCGCAACCTGGGTTTCTTCGTCACGGCCGACTCGCTGGCCGCGAACAACATCGTGTTGGGCACCTACCGCCACATCACGGCTCCCGAATGCCGCCAGTTCCTGCTGCGCCAGGCATTCGAGGAAGCGATCCACACGCACGCTTATCAATACATCGTCGAAAGCCTGGACCTGGACGAAGCCGAGATCTTCAACGCTTATAACGAAGTTCCGTCCATCCGCGCCAAAGACGAGTTCCTGATCCCGTTCATCGACGCGATCGCGGACCCCCACTTCAAGACGGGCACGCCCGAAGCCGACCAGACGCTGCTGAAGTCGCTGATCGTTTTCGCTTGCTTGATGGAAGGCCTGTTCTTCTACGTGGGCTTCACGCAGATCCTGGCGCTGGGCCGCCAGAACAAGATGACCGGCGCGGCCGAACAGTACATGTACATCCTTCGCGATGAATCCATGCACTGCAACTTCGGCATCGACCTGATCAACACCGTCAAACTGGAAAATCCGCATCTGTGGACGCCGGCTTTCCGCGAAGAAATTCGAGAACTCTTCCGCAAAGCGGTCGAACTCGAATACGCTTACGCCGAAGACACGATGCCGCGCGGCGTGTTGGGCTTGAACGCACCTATGTTCAAATCCTACCTGCGCTTCATCGCCAACCGTCGTTGCCAGCAAATCGGTATCGAACCGCTGTACCCGCAGGAAGAGAATCCCTTCCCTTGGATGGCGGAAATGATCGATCTTAAAAAGGAACGCAACTTTTTTGAAACTCGCGTGATCGAATACCAAACCGGTGGCACGCTGAGCTGGGAGTAAAGCAGTACGTCATCAGGCCCGGCGCGGGCACGCTCTGCCAACACAGAGCGTCGCGTTCGCGACAGGCTTGATGACGCGCTTCCTGGTCAGGGTGTTTTCGAACACGTAGAACAAGCGGTCGGCGGCCTGTGATCAGGCTGCGACCGGCGCCATTTGAAATGGCTCGCGCCAAAGGAGCGGGGGCCATATCAAATGGCTGTGCCGAATTCATTAGCGCAAACCGTAGTAGCTGTTGCTCGCACAGAACAGCGGCATGCGCCGATGAATAGCCCGGGCACGATTCGCTTTGTTGGCGAGTCGGGGCACGGGTTTAAGTTCTGGGACCCCTGAACCTAAGGAGCATGACCATGGCAACAGCCAAGAAAGCCGTAAAGAAAGCCGCGGCGAAGAAGCCCGCCGCCAAGAAGGCAGTCGCTAAGAAGGCCGCACCGGCCAAGAAAGCCGCTGTCAAGAAGGTAGCAGTCAAGAAAGTCGCCGCCGCCAAAAAGCCGGCAGTGAAGAAGGTTGCCGCCAAGAAGCCGGCAGCCAAGAAGGTCGTCGCCAAGAAAGCGGTAGCCAAGAAGGCCGTCGCCAAGAAGGCAGTCGCCAAGAAAGCGGTAGCCAAGAAGGTTGTCGCCAAGAAGGCCGTTGCCAAGAAAGCGGTAGCCAAGAAAACGGTAGCCAAGAAGGCCGTCGCAAAGAAGGCAGTTGCCAAGAAAGCCGTCGCCAAGAAGGCCGTCGCCAAGAAAGCGGTAGCCAAGAAGGCCGTCGCCAAAAAGGCCGTTGCCAAGAAGGCGCCCGCCGCCAAGAAAGCAGTTGCCAAGAAAGCGGTAGCCAAGAAGGCCCCCGCTGCCAAGAAGGCGCCTGCTGCCAAGAAGGCTCCCGCTGCAAAGAAGGCTCCTGCCGCCGCCAAGCCGGCTGCTGCCGCCAAGCCCGCCGCTGCCAAGAAGCCTGCCGCGAAGAAAGCCGCTCCCAAGAAGCCCGCAACGCCGCCGTCCACGGCTGCCGCCCCGGGTGCAAAGACCGCGCTGAATCCCGCCGCTTCGTGGCCGTTTCCCACGGGTGGCCGTCCCTAATCAGGACGGTTCGAAGCTGTAGCTTCACTAGAGCCGCCTGGCCTTGGCTAGGCGGCTTTTTTGCGTCATCTCCATCCGCCAAACGCCGCAGCAAACTTTCCACGCAGCGTGCGACAATTGATTCCTCATTTTTTCGGTGATCGCCTCCATGCTCGGTGAAATCTTCCGCTTCCTCCTCGAAATCGTGTTCACGCTGTTCGGCGCGGCATTGATTGCCCGCGCCTGGATGCACGCGATCCGCCTCCACGCCTTCAACCCGATTGCGCGCACCATCTACCAGGCAACAAACTGGCTGGTGATGCCGCTGCGCAAGATCATTCCCGCCGGCAACAAGATCGACTGGACGAGTCTGGTCGCCGCCTGGCTGGCCGCGCTGCTGTATATCGTGCTGATCTGGCTGCTGGCGCTGGGCGCGCTGATTCCCGCCGCGCTGCTGCCGGCCGCCATGGGCTCGGCCTTGATCATGACCATCAAGTGGGCGCTGAACCTGGTGGTGTGGTTGACGCTGATCCAGGCCGTGCTGTCCTGGGTCAATCCGACGGCGCCGATGATGCCGCTGCTGCAGGCGCTGACCGCGCCCATGCTGGATCCCATCCGCCGCATCCTGCCGCGCACCAGCATCGACTTTTCGCCCTTGGTGCTGCTGATCGTGGCGCAGGTGCTGCTGATGGTGCTGGCCAATCTGAGCCAGCGCATGATGGGGCTGTAGACCAAAGACACGGGGCATCGCGCCCCGTTCTTGTTTCCGCTATGCCGGAATCCCGGCGTAGATCTCGACCAGCTTCTTGCGGTCGATCTTGTGGTTGTTCGACATCGGCAATGCCGGGC
>NZ_JBHFIZ010000039.1:684172-693833 GCF_057334535.1 Achromobacter colocynthidis | reverse complement strand
CGGTAGCCAAGAAGGCCGTCGCAAAGAAGGCAGTTGCCAAGAAAGCCGTCGCCAAGAAGGCCGTCGCCAAGAAAGCGGTAGCCAAGAAGGCCGTCGCCAAAAAGGCCGTTGCCAAGAAGGCGCCCGCCGCCAAGAAAGCAGTTGCCAAGAAAGCGGTAGCCAAGAAGGCCCCCGCTGCCAAGAAGGCGCCTGCTGCCAAGAAGGCTCCCGCTGCAAAGAAGGCTCCTGCCGCCGCCAAGCCGGCTGCTGCCGCCAAGCCCGCCGCTGCCAAGAAGCCTGCCGCGAAGAAAGCCGCTCCCAAGAAGCCCGCAACGCCGCCGTCCACGGCTGCCGCCCCGGGTGCAAAGACCGCGCTGAATCCCGCCGCTTCGTGGCCGTTTCCCACGGGTGGCCGTCCCTAATCAGGACGGTTCGAAGCTGTAGCTTCACTAGAGCCGCCTGGCCTTGGCTAGGCGGCTTTTTTGCGTCATCTCCATCCGCCAAACGCCGCAGCAAACTTTCCACGCAGCGTGCGACAATTGATTCCTCATTTTTTCGGTGATCGCCTCCATGCTCGGTGAAATCTTCCGCTTCCTCCTCGAAATCGTGTTCACGCTGTTCGGCGCGGCATTGATTGCCCGCGCCTGGATGCACGCGATCCGCCTCCACGCCTTCAACCCGATTGCGCGCACCATCTACCAGGCAACAAACTGGCTGGTGATGCCGCTGCGCAAGATCATTCCCGCCGGCAACAAGATCGACTGGACGAGTCTGGTCGCCGCCTGGCTGGCCGCGCTGCTGTATATCGTGCTGATCTGGCTGCTGGCGCTGGGCGCGCTGATTCCCGCCGCGCTGCTGCCGGCCGCCATGGGCTCGGCCTTGATCATGACCATCAAGTGGGCGCTGAACCTGGTGGTGTGGTTGACGCTGATCCAGGCCGTGCTGTCCTGGGTCAATCCGACGGCGCCGATGATGCCGCTGCTGCAGGCGCTGACCGCGCCCATGCTGGATCCCATCCGCCGCATCCTGCCGCGCACCAGCATCGACTTTTCGCCCTTGGTGCTGCTGATCGTGGCGCAGGTGCTGCTGATGGTGCTGGCCAATCTGAGCCAGCGCATGATGGGGCTGTAGACCAAAGACACGGGGCATCGCGCCCCGTTCTTGTTTCCGCTATGCCGGAATCCCGGCGTAGATCTCGACCAGCTTCTTGCGGTCGATCTTGTGGTTGTTCGACATCGGCAATGCCGGGCACGCCACCAATTCCGACGGCACCATATAGGGCGGCAGGCGCTGAGCCAGCCGCGCTTTGCAATCGGCCAAGGCATCGGGCGCCAGCAAACGCGCATCCGGCTCCCGCGCCACGCCCGCCACAAAACCAATCAGGCGCACCGCCGTGCCATCGGGACGACGCAGCACCGCGCAAGCGCCGCCTTCCACCCCCGGCAGACCGTGCAGCGCCTCGTCGATTTCCGCCAATTCGATGCGATAGCCGTTCAGCTTGATCTGGTCGTCCATGCGGCCTCGGCAAAACAGCAAGCCGCCCTCTTCCATCTGGCCCAGGTCGCCCGTGCGGAAAGCGCGGCGGCCATCTTCGTGGCTGTAGAGCTTGGCGTCGTTCAGATCAGGCCGGTTCAGGTAGCCGCGCATGACGTGGTCGCCCACGATGCAGATCTCGCCCTCGTCCACGATCAACAGGCTATCCGGCTTGGCGTGGCCCACCGGCAGCGGGTCGTGGGCCGCCAGCACGGCGTCAGTGACTTCGATCCAGGTGGTTGCCACGGTGGCTTCCGTGGGGCCATACGTGTTCAGGATGACAGCATCGGGGAACCGCTGGCGCAGCTTTTTGGCCAAGGCCGCCGGCAGCGGCTCGCCGCAGAACAGGAAAGTGCGCAGCGCGGGCAAGGTGGCCGGGGAAAAATCCCGGTTGGCCAACTGCTGGTGGGCGAATGACGGGGTCGACACCCACACCGTGACGCCATGTTGTGCCAGGCGCGGCATCCACGTGCCCGCCGCCGCGATCTGCTCGCGAGCGTTCAGCACGCAGGCGCCGCCCGAGGCCAGGGTGCCGAAGACCTCGTACATGGACAGGTCGAAGCTGAACGGCGCCTGGTTCATGAACACCGGTGCATCGCCCAAGCCAAAGCTGCCCAACATCCAGTCGCCCAGCAAGCCCACGCTTTCGCGGCCGATCTGCACTCCCTTGGGGTCGCCCGTGCTGCCCGAGGTGAACATGACGTAAGCCAGGCCGCGCTCGGCAAGCAACGCGCCTTCGCCTTGGGTGAACGTGCCGGCGGCGGCATCGTAGACGGCCGCGGCGCGCACGATCTCGACAATGCGGCGCAACCGCTCCACCGGGTAGATGGTGTCAACCGGCACGAATGGCGAGCCGATCAGCAGCGCGCCCACCATGGCGACGAAGAACGACGCTTCTTTGTGGCCGTAGATGGCCACCGGCACATCCGGGCCCGCACCATGCTTGCGCGCGTTCTCCGCCCAGGCGTGCGCCTCGTCACGCAACTGCGCCCAGCTCAAAGAGCGATCGGCGGCGGCGACGGCCAAGGCGTCGGGCGACATTCCGGTATCAACGAACTGGAACGTTTTCAGGTCAAAACGCATGCCGATACTCCCGGCGTCAGATGGGGCTGCGGCCGCTGAACACGTACAGCGCCAGCGCGGCCAGAATCAAGGTAAGCACGCGGCCCATGAACCGCATCACCGGATGCGCCAACGTGGACTGCAAGGCGGGCCGGGTGCGCGCCGCGTTGACCAGCAGGTTGTGCCCCACCGAATACGCGCCGAACATCAGCCCGCTCACGATGTAATGCAACGACAAGCCGTTCCACACGCCCATGGCCAGCAGCGTGGCGAAGATGCCGATGTTCTGCGCCGCCATGCGATGGCGTCCGAAGAACCTGATCTTGCTCAACGCCTTGTAGATCGGCATGAACACCACATCACGCAACCACTCCGACAGGCTGATGTGCCAGCGGCGCCAGAAGTCCTGCGGGTTCAGCGTGGCCAAGGGGTTGCGGAAGTTGATCGGCAAGGTGAAGCCGAACAGCATGCCGATGCCGATCGCCATCGTCGAATAGCCGGCGAAGTCGAAGAACAGATACGCGCTGTACAGCGAGGCGTTCAACACCACGCCCGTGAACGAATAGTCGTGCGCGTCCAGCGTGGCCAGGCCATAACGCCAGATCAGCTCGGCCAGGCCGAACTTCTGGATCACGCCCAGCATGATCAGCTCCAGCCCGGTCAGCCAGGTGTTCAGGTTCACGCCTTCATAGCCGCGCTTGAGATCCGCCTGGAAATTGCGCCAGCGGTACATGGGGCCGGCCAACAGCGTCAGCGGGAAGAACAGGTAGATGAAGTAGTCCAGCGGCGACACGCGCTCGTTGCGTTGCGCGAACAGCAGCACGTCGATGGCGCGGAAGGTGGCGAACGACAGGCCCAGCATCGCCCCCAGGTGCGACACGCCGGTCTTCACCAGCAGCAGCGGCGTCATGGTGATGATGACGGCCAGCCAGGTGGGAATGTAGTTGCGGCGCACGGCCCACAAGGCGCTACCCGAAATAGCCAGCAGCGCGATGGGCTGATAGGGCCGCGCCCAGAACACCGCCATCCAGACACCCAGGCAGATCACCCCGATGATGTGGCGGTAGCCGATGCGAAACGGCATGCCGAACGAGCGGTATGCCAACAGGCCCAGGCCGCCGCACAAGGCGCCGCCAAAAAAGCTCAAGCTTGCGAACAATTCCATGGCGCGGCTCAGAACTGCTGGTATTGAAATTCGACCTTGATCGGTCCGCCGCTGCCCGTGGTGGGCTGGGCCTGCAGTACAAACACGAGGATGACCCCGACGTACAGGCACACATGCCAAAAAAAGCGGCGTCCGGCGCCGTCTTTGCGAAAGAATTTCATCGGGAAAAGTACTCCGCAATGCCTTGGTCCGCCATGGCCCAGCCGAGCTCGGCCAGGTGCATGTCGTCACGCAGCATGCCCGGTTCGAACGGAATGCTGTAAAGGTCCAGGCAACCCATCTGATAGCGCGTGCACATGCCCGTGATGGCGGCCACCACCGGATCAAAGCGCTCGACATCCAGGATGAGCTTGGGGTTGAACGGCTGAATGACGAAGTAGGCCTTCACCTTGCGTTTTTGCAGCAAGGCCATGACGCGCGACAGATCGCCCAGCTCGGCGCGGGTGATGGGGTCGACGTCGGCGAACTCGTTGCGGGCCGGCGAGTACAGCGGCGCCAGGTACTGCTTGTAGTAATCGTCGCGCACGTCGTACGGGTTATGGCCGCCCAGCCTGTGCTCCACCTCGCGCGCCTGATGCGTCAGTTGCCCCCACTGCCCTGCGTTCAAGCGCGCGGCGGACGGCCAGGACACGAAGCGGTGCGCGGGCACGGACAGCTTGGTGCGCGGGCGGTCGGGCGCGGGTTCCTGGCGCGCATGCCACCACAGCGCCAGCTTGTCTTTCAGCTCGGCCGCCTGGCCGTTGGCAATCAGCCAGAGCAGCCCCCAATTCGCGTTGTCGGTGATCCAGGTCTGCATCTGCTCGCGCGTGCTGGGCTGGTCCCACAGGCGGTCCCAGACCGGGCCGGTCACGTGCTCGGCGAACGCGCTGCGCGGCAACTGGCCGCCCGAGGCGAACCACGCGGGCGACACCATGATCACCAGCCGCGTGTTCGGCGTCAGGGAATCGGCCACGGATTCCAGCACGCTGACGATCCCATAAGACTGGAACATGGCGTGGCCATAGGCCAGCGTCGGCATTTTCAGCTCTTCGGGAAAGAAACGGTAGGGAACGAAACGCAGGTCGTGGCTGGACAGCTCGGACGAGCCCAGCACGACCAGCGTGCCGTCGCTCAGGGCGTTGCCCAGACGATTCAGGTTGACGTGCTGGGTGCCCCAGTCCGGTCCCAGATTAGGCAGGTAGTTGTTCTTGCCGGCCGTGGCCGACAAGGGCGCGGCGGCGGGCGTCACGATGCGGCTGAGCACATCGTCCGCCCCCCAATACGCGCCAACCGCCAGTGCAACCGCCGTCGCGGCAGCCGCGACGTGGGACAGCAAGCGCGTGTTACGCAGAATGGGCAGCAACATAGCCGGCAAGCGTACGGACCGACTGCAGGATTTCCGCGATTTCAGGAGCCGGGATGCTGCAGCCGTACTCCGATTCAACCGCCAGCGTGATATCCACGGCGGCCAGGGAATCCACGAGGCCTGTGGCGATCAATTGCGTGTCGGGGGTGACTTTCTTCATGACGATCGACTCGACGATATCGCCGATCTTGGTGTGGAGTTCTTGCTCGGTATACATAAGGTGTGCGGGGCGCCTCGTCGGCGAAACACCCCCGCTCGCAGGGATTCAGGTGCTTGAGGATATAGAAAAAAGCTGAAGCTCAACTGACGGGATTCAGCCATTCAGAATGACGCCAAGATGCACTCGGTTACATCAAAAACCGAGTTTGGCCTCGTTCGCAGGCGCAATCATTGCACTTCGACCGTTGAATCGCCATCGAACTTTTGGGCTTGATGGCGAGAAATGGCCGGGAAAGGCGACAGCTGCGGGTAAATCCTGGGGGGCCGCGTTGCGGCCGAGCGACATTCAGGCAAAAAAATGGCCCCTTGATAGGGGCCTGTGCGCGCCTTGGCGCGGCAATCGAAAAGCCCGCTTGCGCGGGCTTTGACTTACATCGGAGTCACGCGGGTCGGGCCTGCGCCGCTGATCACCTGCACGCGCTGACCCACGCTGATGGGCAAGTCCGCTTCCTGCGCCACGACGCGGGTTTCGCCGTTGTCCAGGCGCACCGTGATTTCGTAGCCGGAATTCTTGCCGACCCGGTTTTCCACGGCGTTACCGGCCAGGGCACCCAGGATGGCGCCACCCACGGTGGCGATGGTGCGGCCCGTGCCGCCGCCGACGGCATTGCCGGCCACACCGCCCAGCGCACCGCCGGCCAACATGCCGACACCGCTGGACTTGTCATTCTGGATCACGATGGGGCGCACGCCCGTGACGGTGCCCGTGCGAACGATCTGCTCGCGCTGGGCTTGGTCGTAGCTATAAACCCCGCTGGATGCGCTGGGATTCGCGCAGCCGCCCAAGACTGCCATCGACGTCACGACGGCCGCAACGGCCAGCCACCGGCCAGTACGCGGCGTTACCAGGGAAAGAGATTTGCTTTGGTTCATTTGGACTCCTCGATCGGGCACTGCCGACGACGTTGATCATACCGCGCCCGCCATCTTGGCCAGGCTCGGCTGCAACACACTGAAACTCACGGCCAAAGCCAGAAAACACCTGCTGAAAGCGGTGGCGATAGCGCCACCGCATCAGACGTTTGGACGACCGTTCGACCGTGCAGCCGCGAGGCAGTTCCCGAGCAGTCCAGGGCTCAGGCCGGCAGATGGATGCCGTAGGTGGCGTGCAGCACCGCGTCGATATCAGCGCGCGACGGCGCGTGGTTCTGCGGCCCGCGCGAAGCAATCTTGAGGGCGCCCATGACGTTACCCAGGCGGCAACTGTCTTCCCAGTTCCAGCCGCTGGTCAAGCCGTAGAGCAGCCCGCCGCGCTGCGCATCGCCGCAACCCGTCGGGTCCACGACCTGCGTCGCCTTCACGGGCGCGATGGCGATGGTCTTGCCGCCGGTCATCAGCGTGGCGCCTTCCGCGCCGCGCGTCACCACCACGGCTTGAAGCGTCTGGGCAATGTCGGCCATGCTGCGGCCGGTGCGCTGCTCAACGACGCCCGCTTCGTAATCATTCACGGTCAACGCCTGCGCCATCTTCAGCATGCGTTCGAGGTCGGCGCCGTCGAACAAGGGCATGGCCTGGCCCAGATCGAAAATGAAGGGGATGCCGCGCTGATGCAGGCGTTCGGCGTGGGCGAACATGCCTTCCTTGGCGTCCGGCGCCACGATGGCCCAGGCCGCGTCTGCGTCGCTCAGGTCGTTGTCCGCCGCGAACGACATGGCGCCCGGGTGGAACGCGGTGATCTGGTTGTCGTCCAGGTCGGTCGTGATGAAGCACTGCGCGGTGAACGTGCCGGGCACCACCTTGACGCGGGAAGTGTCGATGCCCAGGCCCGACAGGCGCTCCATGTATTCGCCGGCGTCTTCACCCACGGTGGCCACGGGCACCGGCTTGCCGCCCAGCAGATTCATGTTGTAGGCAATGTTGCCCGAGCAACCGCCGTATTCCTTGCGCATGCTGGGCACCAGGAAAGACACGCTCAACGACTGGATGCGGTCGGCAAGAATGTGCTCTTTGAAGCGGCCTTCGAACACGGCGATCGTGTCGAACGCCATCGAACCGCAAACCAGGACGGGGGTTGCCATGCGTGTCATCCTTTAAGGAAAGAACTTATCAAGTTGGTAGCCATTGACTTGAACGCCAGTCACTTCAATGGGCACTGAAATTTTGAGCTCGCCCGCCGGGGCGAAAGGCCCGCGCAGTTGCTCGGGCGTCAGGTAGTCCTCGGGCTTGAGCACCTTGCGCACGACCACCGTGTCGGACAAGTCCGTCAGGTCCAGCACCAGCGCGGGCCAATGCTGCGGCTTGTCGTAACGGTTGCGCAGCACCAGATTCAACACCAGCCGACTGCGGCCGTCGTCGATCGCGGCGGCGCCCGTGGGCGGTTGCAGCGACGACGAAGAAATGGCGATACGTTCCAGGCGGCGCGCATAACCCACGGTGCAGCCCAGCGGCTGGCACACGGTTTCCAGCACCGGGCGCAAGGCGGGCGCGGAATTGGCGATGTCGGTGCGGTAGACGTAAAGCAGTTGCAGGCCCAGGGCGATCAGACCCAGCAGGCAGGCATAGCCCCAGATCTTGCGCATCAGGCCCCGGCGTTCGCTGCGGTCCTGATCCAGGAACTCCGGCGGCGCGCGGCCGACGTCGGTGGCGCTGGAATAGCGGGTGCGCGCCTCGCCCAGCACGGGCTCGCGGTCGTCGTCTAGGTCGTGATCGTCGCCGTCATCGCGGCTGTCGTGATCATCGGGCGCGTCGCGGTCGTCCCACTTGATGATCGGTTCGTTGTCGCGCGACGCGATGATGGGCTTTTGGTAGCCGGAATCGGTGCGGAAGTTGTCGGTACGGCCGGTATAGGTACGGCCGGTATAGGCACGGCCGGTATCGACGCGGCCATGGGGCGCTTCACGCACCTCGTCTTCCAGGTCGTGATCGTCGTCGGGCTCGTCTTCCGGCAACGTGTCTTCGGGCTGCACGGGGCGGCGTATCGCATCACGCCCGCGCAGCACCGCCGGCGGAATCGCGGGCGTGGCCACTGGCGAAATCACGGGTTCGGCACGTACGGCTGGCGCGACGGGAGCGATAGGCGCGGGCGACGGCGCGGCGGGTGCAACGGGTGCAACGGGTGCGGCAGGCGCGGACTGTGGCGCGGCGGGTTCGTCTTCCCAGGGCGGCGTCTGGCGCGGCTCGGCCGACGGGCGCGCCAGTGTCGGCGCCAGGACCGGCGCAGCGGCGGCCGCCGCGGATGATGGCACAGGCGGCACGGCCGGCGCGGACGGCGCCGCGGGCGGCAGCGATCCGGCCTCGGGCAGCAGGCAGGCGCGGCCGTCGAAGACGGTCGAGCAGGCGCCGCAGCGCACCAGGCCATTGCGAACGCGGAGCTGGTCAGGCACCACCTTGAACGTGGTGCCGCACTGCGGGCAGCGGGTGGTCAGAGCCATGTGATGCAATCCTGCCTATCCGGTCACTCAGGCCTTCTGGCCGTGCAGGCATACCCAGCCGTCGCGGGCACGCCAGACCGACATGGCGAGCCAGGGCGCGTAAGCCGCGGCCACTTCCTCGGCCTGACGCTCCAGCACGCCGGACAGCACCAGGTGGCCACCCGCGGCAACGCGGCCCGCCAACATCGGCGCCAACACCTTCAACGGATTGGACAGGATGTTGGCAACCACTACCTGGAAGGTACCGTCGGCCAGCGCATCGGGCAGCATGGCTTGCAATTCGACGCGGTTGACCTCGGCGTTGTAGGCCGTGCTTTGCACCGCCTGCGCGTCAATGTCGACTGCCAGCGTCGGACCGGCGCCCAGCTTGCGCGCGGCAATGGCAAGAATGCCCGAACCGCAGCCGTAGTCCAGCACCGTGGCGCCCGTGGGCAATTCGGCTTCCAGCCAGGCCAGGCAAAGATGCGTCGTGGGATGGCTGCCGGTACCGAAGGCCAGGCCCGGGTCCAGTTCGATATGAATGGCGCCGTCTTCGGCGGCGGCCGGGTCCAGGCCCGGCACGTCGGGGTTGTCGCGGTGCCAACTGGGCACGATCCACAGGCGTTCAGCAATGTGGATGGGGCCAAACTGCGATTGCGTCAGGCGCACCCAGTCAGCGTCCGGCACGTCGCGCAGCGTCCAGCCGGCAAACAGCGCCGGGTCCAGTTCGCCGGCCGAGGCGGCCTCTTCCATGATCTGCGTGGGGTCGGCGCCATCGGGCAACAAGGCAACGACGCGGTTGCGGTCCCAGGCTTGGATGTCGGGCTCGGTACCGGGTTCGCCGAACAAGGGGCGTTCGTCATCGGTGCCGAAGTCGGCATCTTCCACGGATACCGACAGCACGCCCGCTTCCAGCAACGCATCCGACAGGGCTTCGGCCTGCGCCTCCAGGCAATGGAGCACGAGTTCACGCATGATTATTCTTCCATCTGGCCATGGGGGCCCCGG
>NZ_JBHFIZ010000039.1:676801-684081 GCF_057334535.1 Achromobacter colocynthidis | reverse complement strand
CCCCCCCCCCCCCCCGGGGGTAGTTGGTCAGGGGCGCTGAGCCAACTTGTTTTCCAGATAGTGGATGCTGGTGCCGCCTTCGATGAAGCGGGCGTCTTGCAGCAGTTCACGATGCAGCGGGATGTTGGTGGAAATGCCTTCCACCACCATTTCCGACAGCGCAATACGCATGCGGGCCAAAGCCTGATCGCGCGTATCGCCATACGTGATGACCTTGGCGATCATCGAATCGTAGTTGGGCGGCACGAAGTAGCTGTTGTAGGCATGCGAGTCGATACGCACGCCAGGACCGCCCGGCGTGTGCCAGTTGGTGATACGGCCGGGGCTGGGCACAAAGCGGAAAGGATCTTCCGCGTTGATGCGGCATTCGATCGCATGGCCCTTGAACGTGATGTCGCGCTGGCGCAGCGTGAACTTTTCGCCCGCGGCGATCAGGATCTGCTGCTGCACGAGGTCAATGCCCGTGATCAGTTCGGTGACCGGGTGTTCGACCTGGATGCGGGTGTTCATTTCAATGAAATAGAACTCGCCGTTTTCAAACAGGAATTCGAACGTGCCCGCGCCACGGTAGCCCATCTTGCGGCAAGCATCGGCGCAACGGTCGCCGATACGCTCGATGGCGCGACGGGCGATGCCGGGAGCCGGCGCTTCTTCAATGACTTTTTGGTGGCGACGCTGCATGGAGCAGTCGCGTTCACCCAGCCAGACGGCGTTGCGGCCGCCATCGGCCAGCACCTGGATTTCCACATGGCGAGGGTTCTCAAGGAACTTCTCCATATAGACTTCCGGGTTGTTGAACGCGGCGCCCGCTTCCGAGCGCGTCATGGTGACGGCGTTCAAGAGCGCGGCCTCGGTGTACACCACGCGCATGCCACGGCCACCGCCGCCGCCCGCTGCCTTGATGATGACCGGATAACCGACTTCGCGCGCAATGCGGATGATTTCCTGCGGATCTTCGGGCAACGCGCCCTCGGAACCCGGCACCACCGGCACACCCGCTTCGATCATGGCGCGCTTGGCGCTGACCTTGTCGCCCATCAGGCGAATGGTGTCGGGACGCGGGCCGATGAAGACAAAGCCACTCTTTTCGACGCGATCGGCGAAGTCGGCATTTTCGGACAAGAACCCGTAACCCGGGTGGATTGCCTCGGAATCCGTCACTTCGGCGGCCGAAATGATGGCCGGCATGTTCAGGTAGCTGTCACGCGACGGCGCGGGCCCGATGCACACGGATTCATCGGCCAGGCGCACGTACTTGGCCTCGCGGTCAGCCTCGGAGTGCACGACCACGGTTTTAATGCCCAGCTCACGGCAAGCGCGCTGAATGCGCAGGGCGATTTCGCCCCGATTGGCGATCAGGATTTTTTCGAACATTTTCAGCTATCAGCCAATGACGAACAGGGGTTGACCGTACTCGACGGGCTCACCATTTTCGACCAGGATTTCTTTGATGACGCCGGACTTGTCGGCTTCGATTTCATTGAGCAGCTTCATGGCTTCAATGATGCACAGCGGATCGCCTTCCTTGACGGTGGCGCCCACGTCGATGACCGGGGCGGCGCCCGGGTTCGGCGAACGGTAGAACGTGCCAACCATCGGCGCCTTCACGACATGGCCCTGGATGACCGGGGCGGCTTCGGCGGCCGGCGCGGCAGGCGCGGCGGCCTGGGCGACGGGCGCGGCGTGCGCGCCGGCTTCGGGCTGGTGGTAAGCCACCGGCTGCAAGGTTTGCGAGAACTTGACGATGCGTACCTTGCCTTCGCCTTCGGTGATTTCCAGCTCGGCGATACCCGATTCAGCCACCAGGTCGATCAGGGTTTTGAGTTTTCGAAGGTCCATAGAAGCTGCTTCCCGAGATAGTGTCGGCGGCGTCCCAGCGTGGGGTCCGCGCCGTGTATAAGATGTAAAAGCCGTGAGTTTGGTGCGAGGTCAGTGCCGCACTGCGTAACGCAGAGCCGCCTCGTAGCCGTCCGCGCCCAGGCCGGTGATAAGGCCTATCGCCAAGTCGGACAGATAAGAGTGATGCCTGAAGGGCTCTCGCTTATACAGATTGGACAAATGTACTTCAATAAATGGGATCGCGACCCCAGCCAGCGCATCGCGAATCGCGACGCTGGTGTGCGTATAAGCCGCCGCGTTGATGATGATGAAGTCCGTGCCGTCTTGCCGGGCCGCCTGAATGCGGTCGACCAACGCACCTTCGTGATTGCCTTGCCAAGCAGTCAGCTTGGCGCCCAATTCCCCTGCAAGCAGCTCCAGGCGCTCATTGATCTGGGGCAGCGTCAAACTGCCGTAGATATGAGGTTCCCGGGTGCCAAGCAGGTTCAGATTCGGGCCATGCAATACCAGTATGTTTTGCGCCATGCGCTTGCCAATGAGTGGATTGCCAACGGTGGAATTGCTGGCAAAACAGCCGATAAACCAGCTTTTTACGCCAATTCCTACTATTTGTCCAACAGACTTATGCCTTCAAACCCGACAGGGTTTTGTTCAGGTCGTCCGGTTGGATTTCACCCAATATCTTCCGGTTAATTCCGCCATCAGCATTGAACACGATGGTAAAAGGCAAGCCGCCGCTGGGGTTTCCCAGCTTGCGCAAGGTGTCGATGGCGCCCGCCCCGATCACCCACAGCGGGTAGGAAACTTGCACTTTCTCGACAAATTTTTGCATGTTGGCGGCGGAATCAACGCCGATACCGACAAAGCGCACATGCGGGTATTTTTTCTGCAGCGCATCCAGTTCTGGCATTTCGCGCACGCAGGGCGCGCACCAGGTTGCCCAGAAATTGACCACCATCGGCTGGCCTTTCCAATTGGCCAGCGACTGCGTCGCGCCGTTCAGGTCGGGCAACTGCAATTGCATGAGTCCGGCGACGGGGTCGCTGGCGTCGGCCGGTGCCGAAGACGTGCGGGACTTTTGCCCCAGCAAGGTGTAGGCGCCCGCAACCGTGGCGGCCACGGCCACGCCGGCGGATAGAAGTAGGCGTCGATTCATGGCGCGATCATAACCGCTGCCGCTGTTTTGCGCGTTGTTGCGGCGTGGCCGGCGAGCCCGGTTGGTGCCTCGCCAAGCACGCCCCAGCTCAGCGCCCCGGCTCGTCCGCTATATATACAATGCCGGACAGGAGAGTTTTCAATGCACCTGCACATTCTTGGCATCTGCGGTACGTTCATGGGCGGCTTGGCGCTGATTGCGCGGGCCGCCGGCCACAAGGTCACGGGTTGCGACGCGGGCGTGTACCCGCCGATGAGCACCCAGTTATCCGAACAAGGCATCGAGCTGATCGAGGGCTTTGGCCCCGAACAGATGGCGCTTGCGCCCGACCTGTACGTGATCGGCAACGTAGTCAGCCGCGGCAACCCGCTGATGGAAGCCATTCTGGAATCTGGCGCGCGCTATGTGTCCGGCCCGCAATGGCTGGGCGACAACATCCTGCCGGGCGCGCACGTGCTGGCCGTGGCGGGCACGCATGGCAAGACCACCACCAGCTCGATGCTGGCCTGGATACTGGAAGCCGCGGGCCTGGCGCCCAACTTCCTGATCGGCGGCGTGGCGGCGGACCTGCACGTGTCGGCGCGCTACGACCCCGCGCGCCGTCCCTTCGTGATCGAGGCGGACGAATACGACACGGCCTTCTTCGACAAGCGCTCGAAGTTTGTTCATTACCGCCCGCGCACCGCCATCCTGAACAACCTGGAATACGACCACGCCGACATCTTCCCCGATCTGGCCGCCATCGAAACGCAATTCCACCATTTGGTGCGCACCATCCCCGGCTCTGGCCGCATCGTGCGCCCCGCCCATTGCGACGCGCTGGACCGCGTGATTGCGCGCGGATGCTGGTCTGAAACCGTCACGTTCGGCCCCGATGGCGCTTGGCAAGCATCGCCGCCCGATGACGACGGCGCGTTCTCCGTGCTGCGCAATGGCGTTGAAGCCGGCACCGTGCGCTGGAACCTGAGCGGCGAACATAACCGCATGAACGCCCTGGCCGCGCTGGCCGCCGCCGAACACGCTGGGGTTTCGGCCGCCGACGGCATCGCCGCCCTGACTCGCTTTGCCGGCGTGAAGCGCCGCATGGAATTGCGCGGCACGGTCAACGGCGTCAAGGTGTTCGACGATTTCGCGCATCACCCCACCGCCATCGCCACCACGCTGGAAGGGCTGCGCCGGCAGGTCGGTTCGGCCCGCATCCTGGCGGTGCTGGAACCGCGTTCCAACACGATGAAGCTGGGCACCATGGCCGCCCGCCTGCCCGATGCCCTGGCCGACGCCGATCTGGTGTTCTGCTTCGGCGCGCACGGCGGCAAGCACGCCCTGGGCTGGAACCCGGCGGACGTCCTGGCGCCGCTGGGCGCCCGGGCTTCCAGTTACGATGACATCGACGCGCTGGTCGCGGCCGTGACCGCCGCCGCCCGCCCCGGTGATCAGGTGCTGGTCATGAGCAACGGCGGCTTTGGCGGCGTCCACGGCAAGCTGCTGGATGCGCTGCGCGCGCGCGGCTGAATCCCCATCTTGGACGAGCACGAAATGATTCTCTACCTGCACGGTTTTCGTTCCTCGCCAAGCTCCACCAAGGCCCGGCAGATGGCCGACGCCATGGCCCAGCGCGGGCTGGCCGCGCTATGGGCCTGCCCGCAGCTTCCCGCCAGCCCCCGGCAAGCCATTGCGCTGTGCATGGACATTGCCCAGCGCCAATTGCAGGGCGCTGACAGCCCCCGCGCGCTGACCGTGATCGGCTCATCGCTGGGCGGCTTCTACGCCACCTGGCTGGCCGAGCAACTGGGTTGCAAGGCCGTGCTGCTGAACCCCGCCGGCGAGGCGGCGCGCGACCTGGCCACCCAGGTTGGCGAGCACCACATGTATCATTCCAACGCGCCGTTCGTCTTTCTGCCCGAATATGTGGACGAATTGGCGGCCATCCACGTCCCTCGCATCACCCAGCCCGACCGGTACTTCCTGCTGGCGGCAACTGGCGACGAGGTGCTGGATTGGCGCGAAATGCGCGATCGCTACCTGGGTTGCCAACAGCGTATCGTCGAAGGCAGCGACCACGGTTTGTCCGATTTTGAACGTTGGATGCCCGAGGTGCTTGAATTCGCCCTTGGCGGCAAGCAGGTTCGCCCTCAATAATCAGTACCAGGCATCAACACTCTATCTATATAGCTGCGCAAGGCGGCGCGTGCGCGTCGCCCAGGAAGATCCCCACCATGTATGTGTTTTACGAAGATGACGGCAGCTTCAAGGCCGGCAACATCCTGTCCGAAACCGACGCCAGCCTGCAGGTGGAGTCAGAGTCGGGCAAGCGCAGCAAAATCAAGCGCGCCAACACCCTGTTCAACTTCGCGTCGCCCGAACCGGCCGCGCTGATGAGCCAGGCCGCTGCGGCCGCCGATGAGCTGGACCTGCAATTCCTTTGGGAATGCGCCCCCCAGGAAGAATTCGACACGCCGGCGCTTGCCGCCGACTACTTCGGCCATGCCCCCACGCCCGTGGAGCACGCCGCGCTGCTGATGCGCCTGCACAGCGCGCCCGCGTACTTCCACCGCCGTGGCAAGGGCCGCTACCGCCCCGCCCCGCCGGACATCCTGGCCGCCGCGCTGGCCGCACTGGAAAAGAAGCAGCGCCAGGCCGAGCAGCAACAGGAATGGGTCGATGAGATGGCCGCGGGCCGCTTGCCCGAGCCCATTGCGCAGGTTGCCGAAACCCTGTTGATCCGTCCGGACAAGAATTCGCAGCAATGGAAGGCGCTGGACGCCGCCTGCGCCAAGCTGGGCAAAAGCCCCGACCGCCTGCTGCTGGAATTGGGCGCGTGGCCGCATGCGCTGGCGCTGCACAAGCGTCGCTTCCTGGCGGTGAACTTCCCGCGCGGGCTGGAATTCCCCGAGCTGGAACTGCCGCCCATCGACCGCGAACTGCCGCTGTCGGACGCCGAAATCTATTCGGTGGACGACGTCACCACCACCGAGATCGACGACGCGCTGTCTGTCACCACGCTGCCCGACGGTCGCCTGCGGGTCGGCATACACGTGGCCGCCCCCGGCCTGTCGGTCACCCGCGACAGCGAATTCGACAAGCTGGCGCGCGCGCGCCTGTCCACCGTCTACATGCCGGGCGACAAGATCCCGATGCAGCCCGACAACGTCATCAAGGCGTTCTCGCTGGACGCGGGCCGTGAAGTGCCCGTGCTGTCGCTATACGTGGTGGCCGACCCTGAAACGGGCGAGATCATCGAATCGGATACGCGCCTGGAGCGCGTGGTGGTGCGCGAAAACCTGCGCCACAACATGCTGGACGCGCAGGTCACCGAGGCCAGCCTGGCTGACCCGTCGGTCGATATTCCTTATGGTCACTGGCTGCGACCGCTGTGGAAGCTGGCGCAGGCGCTGTCGGCGCAACGCGAAAACGTGCGCGGCAAGCCCGAAAACAATTCCCGCGTGGAATACAGCTTCTATTTGGACGGCAACCCCGACGATCCGGACACGCCGGTACGCCTGGTGCCGCGCCAGCGCAACGCGCCGCTGGACCGCATGGTGGCCGAATACATGATCCTGGCCAACAACCTGTGGGGCGGCCTGCTGCACCAGCATGGCGTGCCGGGCATCTACCGTTCGCAGCAGGCGGGCCGTGTGCGCATGAGCACGCAGGCGCTGCCGCACGAAGCGATTGGCGTGCCGCAGTATGCATGGAGCACGTCGCCGCTGCGCCGCTATGTCGACCTGGTCAACCAATGGCAATTGATTGCCGCGGTGGAACACGGCGTGTCGGCGCGCTTGGTGGCGCCGTTCAAGCCGCGCGACGCGGACCTGTTCGCCATCATCGGCGCCTTCGACGCGCAGTACGCCGCCT
This sequence comes from Achromobacter colocynthidis, assembly GCF_057334535.1. NCBI lineage: Bacteria > Pseudomonadati > Pseudomonadota > Betaproteobacteria > Burkholderiales > Alcaligenaceae > Achromobacter > Achromobacter colocynthidis. Next base: position 677,231 of record NZ_JBHFIZ010000039.1, on the reverse strand, counting down.
GGGCCGAATTCCAAAGCGCCATGGAACGCTACTGGTGCCTGCGCTGGCTCAAGCAGCACGGCGTGACCCGCACCGTGGCGCACGTGCTGCGCGACGACCTGGTCCGCTTCGCCAACGCACCGCTGGTGACCCGCGTGGGCGGCATGCCAGAACTGGAACGCGGCACCGCCGTGGAAATCGACATCCTGGGCATGGACGAACTGGGCCTGGAGCTAGACTGCCGCTACGTAGGCGAACTACCCCCCGCTAGCACGTAGGATGGGTGAAGCGCGCAGGGCTTCATGCAACTGAAACACGGCCCAGCGCGCGCAACCCATCAAGCGCCCGTAACCACCCAACGCCCCAGCCCGGCCACAGCGCCAGTGGGTGCGCGACGGCGTAGCCGCCTTGCGGCATGCCGTCCAAAAGCTGTTACACAGCGGTCGGGCGG
>NZ_JBHFIZ010000039.1:644899-676730 GCF_057334535.1 Achromobacter colocynthidis | reverse complement strand
GCATGCCCCCCCCGACGCGGACTCGCCTTACAATGCGACCGTGCAACGCCCTGACTCCCCCTCCCCGCTAGGCCGTTACCTGCGGTGGCTGGGCGCTCCCGCCCAGCACTACCTGCGTATCGGCATTGCAATATCGCTGTTGGTGCACGCCGGCGCCCTGGCGTGGCGGTTCGGCGCGCCCGCGCTGACGCGCCCGCCCGTGACCAGCCTGGAAGTGGTGCTGTTGAACGCGCGCAGCGAAACGCCGCCTGAGGCGCCACGCGCCCAGGCCCAGAACCAGATGAGCGGCGGCGGCAACGCCGAACGCGGCATGACCACCACGCCGCTGCCCCAGACCGGCGAGTCCGCCGAGACCATCGTGCTGGAGGCCATGCGCAAACGCCAGGTGCAGTTGGAAGCCGAACAGACCCGCCTGATGACGCAGTTGCGCTCGGCGGACAAGGCGGGCGCCGAACGGCAGGCCGTGAACCCGTGGCCGGATGGCGCCGACCTGGGGCAAGACGCCGAAGACCAGGCCAGCGTCATTCAGAATGCCCAAGTGGCCGCCCTGGCCGAACGGGTCCAGCAATACAGCAACGAACCGCGCAAGCAATTCGTGGCGCCCTCGGCCGAAGCCTCGCGCTACGCCGCGTACCTGGACGCCTGGCGCGCCCGCATCGAGGCCATCGGCACCCAGCACTATCCCGACGAGGCGCGGGGACGCATCTATGGCTCGTTGCGCATCACCGTGTCGGTGCGTGCCGACGGCAGCATCGCCGACGTGGAAATCGACCAACCGTCCCAGCACGCCGTGCTGAACCAGGCCGCCCGCCGCATTGTCCAGCTGGCCGCGCCCTTCCCCCCCTTCCCGCCCGATATCGCCCGCGATACGGACGTGCTGGTCATCACCCGCACCTGGCACTTCGTCAACGACACCCTGGAAACACAAGCCCCATGACCGAGGCGTCCCCTCTTGCCCGCTACGCCGTCATCGGCAACCCCATCGCGCACAGCCGCTCGCCCCAGATCCACGCCCTGTTTTCCCAACAAACCGGCAAGCCACTCAGCTACGAGCGGCTGCTGGCGCCGGTTGATGGCTTTGCCGACGCCGTTGCCGCGTTCGTGGCCGAGGGCGGGCAAGGTCTGAACGTGACGGTGCCGTTCAAGCTGGACGCCTACGCGCTGGCGGCGAGTCATCTGTCCACCCGCGCGCGGCTGGCTGGCGCGGTCAACACCTTGTCCTGGCGCGATGGCGCCTGGCACGGCTGCAATACCGACGGCGTGGGCCTGGTGTCCGACCTGCTGCGCCTGGGCGTGCATCTGTCCGATGCCGCCGTGCTGCTGGTGGGCGCGGGCGGCGCCGCCCGGGGCGTGCTGCAACCACTGGCGCAAGCCGGCTGCGCGCACATCCATATCGTCAACCGCACCGCGGCCAAGGCTTTGGAGTTGGCCGACGCCTGGCGCGCCAGCGGGGTGTCGCCGCAAACCCAGGTCACGGCGGGCGGCCTGTCCGACGCCGCGCGGCCGGGCGGCTGGAACGTGGTCATCAACGCCACGGCCAGCGGCTTGCAGGATGCCGCGCCCACATTGCCGGGCGGCCTGTACGCCGATGGCGCGGCGGCCTACGACATGATGTATGGCGCCAGGCCCACCGCCTTCATGAAGCAGGCCGAGGCCGACGGCGCCGCGCTGACGGCCGACGGCCTGGGCATGCTGGTGGGCCAGGCCGCCGAGAGCTTTTTCATCTGGCACGGCGTGCGCCCCGACCCGGCGCCCGTGCTGGCCGCGCTGCGCGAGGCCCTGGCGGCCGGGCATTAAGCGGCATGGCGACGCGCAAGCAAGGCCGATCCTGGTTCCGGATCACCACCGGCGTGCTGATGGCGCTGGTGTGCGCGGTGCTGCTGTACCAATTCTGGCTGTTCTCGCAGGTGGTCTGGTACAACTACCGCGACCCCGGCAGCAGCGCCATCATGCGCGAAGAACGCTCGCGCCTGCGCGAAGGCAACCCCGCCTTCCAACTGAAATATGACTGGGTGCCCTACGACAAGATCAGCCGAAATCTCAAGCGCGCGGTGGTGGCGTCCGAGGATTCCAAGTTCACCGAACACGACGGCATCGAGTGGGACGCCATCCGCAAGGCCTGGGAATACAACCAGCGGCAGGAAGAGGCCGGCCGCAGCAAGATGCGCGGCGGCTCCACCATCACGCAGCAACTGGCCAAGAATCTGTTCCTGTCCAATTCCCGCAGTTACATCCGCAAGGGCCAGGAGCTGGTGCTGACCTACATGATCGAACACGTCATGAGCAAGGAACGCATTCTTGAGCTGTATCTGAACGTGGCGGAATGGGGCGTGGGCGTGTTCGGCGCGCAGGCGGCCGCGCAGCACTACTTCAATACCTCGGCCGCCAATCTCAGCGCCAGCCAGTCGGCGCGGCTGGCGGCCATGCTGCCCAACCCCCGCTTCTACGACACCCGCCGCAATTCCAACTACCTGAACTCCCGCGTGGGTGTCCTGACCCGCCGCATGCGGATGGTTGACATCCCCTGACACGCAAAAGCACGCGCCACCGTCCGGTCATCCCCACCCTGGAGGGCGGGATTTGTTAAGCTTTCACGTTTAGCGCTCCCCCATCATTTTCATGCGTACCGCACGTCGCTACCTGGCCCGCGAGATCTATCGCTCTTGTGCAGTGGTCCTTATGGCCCTGCTGGGCCTTTTCACGTTCTTCGCGCTGGTGGACGACCTGGACAACGTGGGCGACAAGTTCTCCATGATGGCCCTGCTCTACATGCAGGCGCTGGCCATTCCCACCCGCTTGTATGACCTGCTGCCCATCGGGCTGCTGATCGGCGCGATCCTGGCGCTGGCCGGCCTGGCCCAGCGCAACGAGCTCGTCATCCTGCGCGTGTCGGGCGTCAGCGGCATGCGCCTGTTGCGCATGCTGTGGGTGGTGACCATTCCGCTGATGATCGGCGCGGCCCTGCTGTCCGAATACGTCACGCCCTGGGCCGAGATCAAAACAGGCGAAGCCAACCTGATGTTTCGCGGCAAGGCCGGCGGCGACCGCCTGAAAAGCGGCTACTGGTTCAAGGAACCCACCGCCGATGGCGGCATGCGCATCATCAATATCGCCGAACTCAAGGGCGACGGCCAAGTGGCCGGCATCACCCTGTACGAATTCAAGAAAGACCAGACGCTGACCGCCCTGTCCACCGCGCCCACCGGCTTGTTCGCCCACGGCGACCTGGTGCTCAAGGACGTCTCTGAGACGCGCCTGGATGACGACGCGGCCGATGCCTTGGCCGACGCCCGCCAGCCGAAGAACCCACCCGCCTCGGTGGTGAAGCTGCCCGAGCGCACGCTGGACACGACCCTTAGCGCCGAACGCCTGCTGGCCCGCGTGCTGACGCCCGAGCGCATGTCCATCGTTACCCTGTTGGACTATGTGGAGTATTTGCGCGACAACCAACTGCAATATGGTCGACAGGTAGTCGCCCTGTGGCGCAAACTGGCGTATCCCTTCACCCTGCTTGTGATGATCACGATTGCCGCCCCCATCGGCCTGATGCAAACGCGCCGCGGCGGCGTGGGCGCGAAGGTGTTCATCGGCATCTTGCTGGGCGTGGGCTTCTTCATGCTGAACCAGTTGGCGTTGAACGTGGGCATGCTGGGCAAATGGCCGCCCTGGTTCACCGCACTGGGTCCGAATATCGGCGCCATGGCGCTGGCGCTGGGCGCCATGAGCTATATGGAATACCGCCACACGATTACCCGCATCGTTCAACAACGTTGGCCCTGGAGCAAGAGTCCCGCATGAACGGCAGTATCTGGATGATCGGCGACGTGCAGGGATGCTGCTCGCCGCTGGATCGCTTGCTGGCCCATCCCGACCTGGTCGGAGATCCCCGCTCGCGCTTCTGGTTCGCGGGCGACCTGGTCAACCGTGGCCCCCAGTCGCTGGAGACCCTGCGCCGCATCGTCGACCTGGGCGACCGCGCGACCTCGGTGCTGGGCAACCATGACCTGCACCTTCTGGCCGCCGCCGCCGGGGTGCGCAAGCCGTCAAAGTCGGACACGCTGGACGAAATCCTGCGCGCGCCTGACGCCACCGACCTGATCAACTGGCTACGTTTTCGCCCCCTGGCCCATTTCGAACAGGGTCACCTGCTGGTGCATGCGGGCACCTTGGCGAAGTGGGATGTCGCCAAGACGCTGGCCCTGGCCGGGGAAGTACAGGACGCCTTGCGTGGCCCGAATTGGCAGAAGGCGCTGCAAAAGATGTACGGCAACGAGCCGGCCACGTGGAAAGAAGACCACAAGGGCGGCAAACGGATGCGGGTCATCATCAACGCGCTGACGCGCATTCGCCTGTGTACCCCGAACGGTCACATGGAGTTCGCCACCAAGGTCGCCCCCGGCGCCTGGCCCCCGGGCCTGGTGCCCTGGTTCGACGTCCCCAACCGCGCCACGCGCGACATCACGACGGTGTTCGGCCATTGGTCCACGCTGGGCTTGCTGCAGCGACCCGACGTCATCTGCCTGGACACCGGCTGCGTCTGGGGCGGTTCCTTGACCGCGCTACGCTTGCAGGACCGCAAGCTGGTGCAGGTAAAGTGTTCGCAATTCCAGGACCCGTTGTCGGAATAACGGATCACGCATCCGTTGCTGATGGGTTACGTGCGGCAAGCACCGCATTTTTTCGGGCCGTCCACCTCGCACTTCACCCATCCTACGAAGCCAAACCGTAGGATCGTAGGATGGGTGAAGCGCGGCAGGGCCGCCAAAAGAACCCATTCCACGACCGCGCGCAACCCATCACCGCCACACCCAAACCGTCCCCGTAGGATGGGTGAAGCGCGCCAAGGCCGCCAAAAGAACCCGGTTCAAGAACGCGCGCAACCCATCACTCCCCAAAAAACTCAATGCCGAATCTCCGCCAGGAACTTCTGCGCCCGCACCGTTCCCGGCCGGTTGAAAAACTCCTCCGGCGCCCCCGTCTCCACGATCCGCCCCGCATCCATGAACCACACCCGGTCCGCCACCTCTCGCGCGAACCCCATCTCGTGTGTCACGCACACCATCGTCATTCCATCCCGGGCCAACCCCTTCATCACCTGAAGCACCTCGCCCACCATCTCCGGATCCAACGCGCTGGTCGGTTCATCGAACAACATCACCGGCGGATTCATCGCCAACGCCCGCGCGATCGCCACCCGTTGCTGCTGCCCACCTGAAAGCTGGGCCGGATACGCCTCGGCCTTGTGCGACAGCCCTACCCTTTCCAGCAACTGCATCGCCCGCTCGCGGGCCTCGGCGCGTTTTGCGCGCTTGAGTTGCAGCGGCGCCAGCATCAGGTTTTCCAGCACCGACAAATGCGGGAACAGGTTGAACTGCTGGAACACGAATCCAATATGGCTGCGCAACTGATCCAGATGCACCTTCGGGCCATAGATATCCTGGCCATTGACCTCGATCACGCCCTTCTGAATAGGCTCCAGGCGGTTCACGGTACGGATCAGTGTGGACTTGCCCGACCCCGATGGCCCGCAGACCACCACCACCTCTCCCTGCTTGACCTCTTCGGTCACGTCGGCCAGCGCCTGGTAGTCGCCGTACCACTTCTGCACTTGTGAAAATCGGATCATGTCGGCACCACTTTAGAGACAGCCCCAAGCCCGGCGCGCCGTCTGCCGATACGTCGTTCGGTCAGGTGCACCAATGAACTCAGGCCAAAATTCAGAATGAAATACGTCATCGCCAGCAAGCCGAACACCTCGAACGGCTTGGTCAGCAAGACGCTGTTGATCTGGTTGGCGGCGTAGGTCAGTTCCTGCACGCTGATCACATAGGCCAGCGACGTTTCCTTCACCGTCGACACGAACTGGCTCAGCATGCTGGGCAGCATGTTGTAGAGCGCTTGCGGCAGGATGACGCGCCGCATCGTCTGCATGTACGACAAGCCCAATGCCCGGCTGGCCTCTTGCTGCCCCGGCGGCAAGGCCTGGATACCCGCGCGGATGATCTCGGCCAGGTAGGCGCTTTCGTAGCAGACCAGCGCCACCACCATCGTGGTCGTGCCCGCAACGGGGCGGCCGATGATGATCGGTACAAAAAAGTACGCCCAGAAAATGAACATCAAGAGCGGCAGGCCGCGCACCAGATACACCACCGCCGATGACGGCCAGTAGAAGATGCGGTACGGGCTGATGCGACCCAGCGCCAGCAGCACGCCGCAAGGCAAGGCCAGCGTCAGGCTGATGGCCGCCAGGCCCAGCGTGGCCACCAGCCCGCCTATCGGGCCGTGCGGATACTGCCCGATCAGAAGCAGCAGCCAATTGTCTTTCAGTATGTCCCACATCTCAGCGCGCCCCCAGCGGACGATAACGTCGTTGCAAGATCGCGCCGCCGCCCATGATCAAGAACGACAACAGCAGATAAATAACCGTCACCACTGCATAGGCCTCGAAGGTGCGGAACGTGTAGTTCTCGATCTCGCGCCCCGCCGCCGTCAGCTCCGTCACGCCGATCGCCATCGCCAGGCTGGTGTTCTTCAACAGCAGCAGGGTCTGGTTCAGCAGCGGCGGAATCGCGATGCGAAACGCCTGCGGCAACACGACGCAGCGCATCGTGCGCAGAAAGCTCAGCCCCAGCGCGCGCGATGCCTCCACCTGCCCCGGCGGGATGCCGCGCACGGCGCTGCGCAGGTCTTCGCAGATGTAGGCCGACATCACCAGCCCGATCGCGATGCACGACATGATGAATTCACTGCCGTGGCTGTTGAGCCAATCGCTCAAGCCTTGCGGCAGCAATGCCGGCACGCCGAAGTACCAGAACAGGATGTGCACCAGCATGGGCACGTTGCGGTGGAACGCGACATACACCGCGATCACCGCATTGGCCACGGGCGAGCCCGTCAGGCGGATCACCGCCAGCAGGCTGCCCAGGAAGAACGCCAGAATCCAGGCCAGGCCGGCCAGCGCCAGGGTGGTGATCAACCCCCTTAGCAGCCAGTCCGGGTACTCGCCTTGGAAAATGGCGCTGAAGTCGAAAACGTAGTGCATCGAACGAGGCTCCAGCGCGTGTCGCGCATCAACCCTTGATGGCTTCGATGCGGAAGTCGCGCTTCATGTTGAACTGCGTGCCCGCGCCGAACCACTTATCGAACAGCTTGGTGGCCTGGCCCGAGGCTTCCATGCCGTCCAGCACCTTGTTCACCTGGTTCAACATGGCGGTGTCGCCCTTGCGCACGCCCATGCCCCAGGGTTCAACGAACAACGCCGGTTGCAGGATCTTCACGGGCACCGCGCTGCCGGCGGCTTGTTGCTGAAGCTTCACAAGCATCATCTCCGACGCGACAAAGCCGCTGACCTTGCCCTGCTGCAGCGCCAGGAACGCGCCGCTGGGGTCTTTAAAAGTCACCGTATCCACATTCGGGATGTTCTTGCGCGCCCCTTGCTCCGAGGACGATCCGCGCACGGCGCTGACGCGCTTGCCCGCCAGGTCGGCAGGCGCCTTCACGTCTTTCTCGGACTCGCGCGCCAGAATCTTCTGCAGGCTCACGAAATGCTGGTGCGAGTAGTCGATCTGCTTCGCGCGGTCCGGGCTCCAGCCCAGGTTGGCGGCCACCAGGTCAACGCGGCCGGCGATCAGTTCGGGGATGCGGGCTTCGACGGCGATCAGCTTCAGTTCCAGCGGCACGCCCAGGCTGTCGGCCACGGCCTGGCACATATCGACTTCGTAGCCGACCACCGCGCGGGTCTTCGGGTCCTGGAAGCTGAAGGGCTCGGCCGTGCCCATGGTGCCGCAGATGAACTTGCCGCGCGCCTTGATGTCTTGCACGGTGTCCGCGTGCGCGGCGGGCGCCAGCGTGGCGGCCAGGCCGACGGCGGCAACGAAGGAGGCAATGGTGGTCTTCATGGTAATTCCCCTTGAATATAGGTATGGGTACTGCCAGGTATGGGTACTGCCAACAAAAACGGCGTTCAGGAAACCGCCGCGTTCAGCGCAGCGCCGCGCAGGCGCTGTTGATACGGCGGCATCCTTCTTCGATGTTCTCCATCGACGTGGCGAAGCTCAGCCGCAGGTAGGGCGACAAGCCATAGGCCGCGCCATCCAGCACGGCAACGCCGGCCTCGTCCAACAGGTACATCACCACGTCCAGATCGCTTTCCAGCACGCGGCCGGCTGGCGTGCGCTTGCCCAGCAACCCTTCAACCGACGGGTAGACATAGAACGCGCCCTGCGGCTCGGGGCAGCGGATGCCCGGCACCGCGTTCAGCAAGGCCACGATGCGATCGCGGCGTGCATGGAATACGGTGGCGGCGTCGCTGACGCCGCGCTGGTCGGCGGTCAAGGCCACGCGCGCGGCCGACTGACTGATGGCGCTGACGCAACTGGTGCTTTGCGAAATCAGCGTGGCCATGGCCTTGATCAGCGGCTTGGGGCCGCCGGCGTAACCCAGGCGCCAGCCGGTCATGGCGTAGGCCTTGGACACGCCGTTGATCGTCAGCGTGCGGCCCGCCAGCGCCGGCACCACCGCGGCGGGCGATGCATGGCGCGCGTCGCCGTAGGCCAGGTGTTCATAGATTTCGTCGGTCATCAGCCACACGTGGGGATGGCGCGCCAGCACCTCGCCCAAGGCACGCAGTTCCTCCACGCTGTACATCGCACCGGTCGGATTGCTGGGCGTATTCAGCAGCACCCATTTCGTGCGCGGCGTGATGGCGTGTTCCAGCGCTTGTGGCGTCAGCTTGAAGCCGTCGGCTTCAGGGCAGGCCAGCACCACGGGCGTGCCATCGTTGACCAGCACCATGTCCGGGTACGACACCCAGTAGGGCGCGGGGATGATGACTTCGTCGCCGGCTTGCACGGTGGCGGCCAGCGCGGTGAAGATCAATTGCTTGGCGCCCACGCCAACGATCAGCTCGTCCAGCCCGTAGTCCAGGCCGTTTTCGCGTTGGAACTTGGCGCGCACGGCTTCCAACAGCGGCTTGGCGCCGGCGGATGCGGTGTAGCGGATGTCGCCGCTGTTCAGCGCGTCGATGCCCGCCTGCACAATGTGCGCGGGCGTGGGCAGGTCGGGTTCGCCCACGGTGAAGTCGATGATGTCGCGGCCCTCGGCACGCAACTGGTCCACGCGCGTCTTGGCGGCCATGCTGGGCGACGGCTTGATCGCGCGGGCGCGTTCGGCCAGGAAGGCGGTATCGGCGGCGTTCATGCCAGCCCCTTGGCGGCAAAGGCGGCCTGCATCCAGCTTTGCGTCTTATCGCCCTTGGCGATCTCGGCCATGATGCGTTCTTCCTTGGCCGCATGCGCGTGCGCGGCGGCAATCAGGCTTTCCGCGTCGGACGCGGCAAAGCAGACCAGGCCGTCTTCGTCGCCCACGATGATGTCGCCGGGGTTGACGACCTGCCCACCGATCGACACGGGCACGTTGACCTCGCCCGGGCCGTCTTTGTAGGGGCCGCGATGGATGTGGCCGCGCGCATAGCAGGGGAAGCTGTCCGCTTCAAACGCGGCCACGTCGCGGATGGCGCCGTCCACCACCACGCCCGCGCAGCCATGCACTTGCAGGTAGCGCTTCATGATTTCACCAAGCACGGCGTTGGACAGGTCACCGCCCGCGTCCACCACCAGCACGTGGCCGGGCTGGATCTGCATCATGGCCTTGTAGATCATCAGGTTGTCGCCCGGGCGCGTCTTGACCGTCAGCGCGGTGCCCACGAGCTTGCCGCTGCGGTTGTAGCGGTGCAGGCCCGAGATGCCCTCGCGGCGCGCCAGGTTGTCGCTAAGGTGGGGCGTGACGATGCCGGCAAGCGCTTCAAGAATGGCGGCGGGAGCAACGGGGGGAGCCGGCAATTGGCGGGCGCCGGTAAGGATATTGGCCATGACGATCTGCAGTTCCTGGGTCGGTAGCCGCCGGCAACCCTGTGGAATTTTTCAGGATGCAGGCCGGCCGGGTGAACAATCAGATGGCATGTTGCGAGCTTTTCGTTTTCAGAAAAAGGGATTAAATTTCCAGGAGCTTCATCAATTTTTGGAATATAGGGGTTAGCCCTAGGCGGAAATTTCGGAATGAACATCACCACAACGCGGCGCCCGGCATGCTGACTTTCAAGCAGATCGAGGCCCTGTACTGGACCGTCCGGCTGGGCACGTTTTCCGCGTCGGCGCAGAAGCTGCACACGACCCAATCGGCCATCACCAAGCGCATCCAGGAACTGGAGGCGGACTTCAATGTGGCGCTATTCGACCGCTCGGGCCATCGCGCCGAACTGACCGCGCGAGGGCACGAGGTCTATGCGCTTGCCGAAGACATGCTGGGCCATCGCGACCGTTTGCTGGTGCGGCTGAAAGGCCAGCACACGCTGACCGGCACGTTCCGTTTCGGCATTACCGAGATCACGGCCATGACGTGGTTGCCCGCCTTGATCCGCCTGCTGCGCGCGCACTATCCGCGCATCACGCTGGAACCGCACATCGACCTGGGCGCGGACCTGCTTAAGCGCTTGCAGGCGGGGCAGTTGGACATGGCGTTCCTGCACGGGGAATTCGCGGAACCGAACCTGCAAGTCGTGGCGCTGCAACGCCTGGAATTCGCCTGGATGGGCAGCCCTGACCTGATCGACGCCAGCCGCGTCTACACGCCCGCCGACATCGCGCGCCTGCCGCTCTTGCGCCAAAGCCGCGAGTCGGGCTTGAACATGATCTACGACGGGTGGCTGCGGCCCCATACGCCGGACAGCAATATCTTCACGATCAACAGCCTGATCGCCATGGCGGGCCTGACCGCCGCGGGCTTCGGCGTCAGTTGCCTGCCCCGCGATTATTTCGCGGACATGGTCAGCAAGAAGCAGTTGGTGATTGCGCGCACCAGCACCGCGCCGCCGCAATCGGTCTACAGCGCCATGTTCCGCCGCGACGCGGACGTGGCGTTCTGTGAAAGCGTGGCCGAGCTGGCGGAAAGCTGCTGCGAGTTTTCCGGCGGGGTGTAGGGGGGAGGCCTGCGCTTCAGGCCCGTGCTTCAGGCCCTGGCTTTACAGCGCACCAAGGATCGCGTCGCGCGCCTGATGCGACAGCTCAAGGCGCGTCGGCAAGCTGCCATCCGGATGCCTGGCCGCCAATACCGGCAGAAACACCACTTCGACGGACAAGCCCGTCGCGCCCAGCACGCGCCAAAGATTGGCCACCAGGCTTTCTTCGCCAACGAACGCCGCAAAGCCGTCGCGCTTGCCGTCGCGCAGGAATCGCAAGGCCACGGGTTGGATTTCCACGGCCGCCGAACGCGCCGGTTCGAACAGGCTGGCGTGGAAAGGAAGCAGGTCGAAGCCTTCTGTCGTCGTGCCTTCCGGAAACAGCCCGACCGCGTCGCCCAGCTTGAAGCGGGCTTGCATGGCCTCGCCCATGGCGTGTACCGCGTGGCGCTGGCCGCGTTCGATGAAGAGCGTGCCCGCCCCCGCCACCAGCCAGCCGATCACGGGCCATTTACGGATCTCGCTCTTGGCCACGAACGACGTGGGACGCGCGGAATTCAGGACGAAGATATCGATCCACGAGACATGATTGGCCACCAGCAATACCGGGCCGCTCATGCGCGGGTCGCCCTTGAAGGTCACCTTCACGCCGCAGGCCGCCATCAGCGCGCGCGACCACGAGCGGTTCAGCCAGGCCCGGCTTCGCGGGCGGATGAAGGGGTAGACCAGACCCACGCAAAACAAGCCAAACACGATCAGAGGCAGCACCAGGGCCAGCCGTAAGACAAAGCGCAGCAGCTTCAAACTGAGGTCTCCCAGACCAGTTGGCCACCGACCACGGTGGCGCGTACCCGACCGGGCAGCATCATACCCGCGAACGGCGTATGCGGGCTGCGGCTTTGCAGCGCCGTGGGCGTCACGAGCCATTCGGCGTCCAGATCCACCAGGCAGGCGTCGGCGGGCGCGTCCACGCCCAACTGGCCGGCCTGGGCGGCGGGGTTGCTTGTGCCACTGCTTGTGCCACTGCTTATGCCACTGCTTATGCCGCCGCTGATACCGTTGAGTACCGCGCCCGGCCCCGACGTGACCCGCGCCAGCGCGTCGGCCAGCGGCACGCGGTGGTCGCGCGCCCATTTCAAGGTCAACGACAGCAGCAGTTCCAAGGCCGTCGCGCCGGGGGTGGACACGGGAAACGGCGCCGCCTTGCCGTGCTTGTCCACGGGGGTGTGATCCGAGCACAGCGCCTGGACCAGTCCTTCGGCCAGCGCCGCCTGGATGGCGTCGCGGTCGCGCTGGCCGCGCAACGGCGGTTGCAGGTGGAAGTGCGTGTCGAAGAAACCGATATCGACATCGGTCAGGTGCAGGTTGTGGGCGGACACGTCCGCCGTCACCGCCAGGCCTTCGCGCCTGGCCGCTCGCAGCAGCGCCAGCCCTGGCGCGGTGGACAGGCGGGTCAGGTGCACACGCGCGCCGGTGGCGCGTTGCAGCTCGAAGATGGTGTTCAGGGCGACCGTCTCGGCCTGCGGCGGCAGGCCTTCCAGGCCCAGGCGTTCGGCGTACGCGCCGCTGGCGGCAACGGCGCCTTGGGCCAACCAGGGGTCTTGCGGACGCAGCCACAGCGTGTAGCCCAGCCCGCTGGCATAGCGCATCGCGCCCCACAGCACGCGCGTGTCGGCAATGCCGTGCTCGCCTTGGGCAAAGGCCAGGCAACCCGCTTGCGCGAGCAGGCCCATTTCCGTCAGCGTCTCACCCGCCAGGCCCACCGTCATGGCGCCCAGCGGATGGATGCGGGGCTGGCCGGCTTCCATCTGGCGCGTCAAGGCGTCGACCTTGCCGGGCTCGTCCAGCGCGTCATCCGATGCGGCATCCGGCGGCATCACCAGCCGCGTCACGCCGCCGGCCAAGGCCGCGCGCAACTCGGCGGGCGCGAACGCCAGGCCCGTTGCGTGGCCAGGTTGCGCCACGCGCGCCGACAGGTCCACCAGGCCGGGCAATACCGCCAGGCCGGTTGCGTCCAGGACGCGATCGGCATGGAAGCCGTCTGGCGTGGCGCCGGCGGCAACCACGGCCACCACCCGGCCGTCGGCAAGGTAAACATCATGCGGCCCGTCCACCCCATTGGCGGGATCGATCAGGCGGCCATTGGCAATGTGCAGCCTCATGGCGTGTCTCCGGCCAGGACGCTCAAGGCGGCCAGGCGCAGGTGTTGTTCCAGATCGGCCAATTGCGTCTGCACGGGTGGCAGGCCGGCGGCCACGTCGCCATCCACTTCCACGCCCGGGGTAAGTGCGCCACCGGGCAAGAGCAGCACGTCCGGCTTGGCGTGGGACAGCGTGGCGGGGGTCAGGCCATAGGCATGGGCGTATTCACGCGCGGACGGCAGCAGCGCGCCGCTGATGCGTTCCACCTGCAAGGGCAGCACGATGATGACGTCGGCGTCTTGCAGCCCTTCGCGCAGGGTCGCGCACTCACGCACGCCCAACTGCGGCAAGCCTTGCGGCAGCAGCGTGCGAGGCGCAACCGCGCGCACCTCGGGCACGCCCAAGGTGGTCATGGCATGGATGACCGAACGCCCCACGCGCGAATGCCGGATATCGCCCACCAAGGTCACGGCCAGGTTCGTCAGGTCTTGCTTGGCGTGGAGCATGGCCAGCACCAGCGCCAGCGCCGGCAAGGGGTCCGCGTGGCACCCATCACCCGCGTTGATCACGCGCAAGCCCGGCGCGGCGTGCGCCGCGGCGCAATGGGCGGCGCCGCTGGCCGCGTGACGCAGCACCAGCACGCCGGGTTGCAAGCGCGCCACCGTTTCGGCCAGCGCGTCGCCGGCATGCGGGTGGGCGGCTAGCGGGGCGAACGGGGCATGCACGTCGGACACGTGTTGTGGGTGTTGTGGGTGTTGTCCGCGTTGCTCATCCTGCGCGTCCAGCACCACAGGCAAGAGCGACAAGCGGGTCGCCAACGCGGCATAGGCGTCGCGGTCGGCAAGGTCATCGGCCAGGGACAGAAAGACGGCGCATGGCGCGGCGTGCGCGTCGGGCATCAAGGCGGCTGGGGAACCGGCGTCGCCCGCTGCCGCATAGGCACGCGCGGCGTCCAGCAAGCGCTCGACGTGGCGCTTGGGCAGCCCTTCCGTTGTCAGCAGATGAATGAGTTCGCCGCGGCGATCAAGTTGCGGATTGAGCATAGAAAAGGCCGGGCCACGCGCGTTACGCCGCAGGCAGGGTGTCGAGATATCGTTGCAGGATAACAGCCGCCGCCATTGCGTCATCGGCGGCGTGCGTGCCCAAGAGGCGCTGCGCTTCCATGCTGGAACCGCGTTCGTCCACCAGTTCGACCGCGATGCCGAAACGGCCATGCAATTGATTGGCGAAACGCCGGCAGCGCGCGGTGGCGGGCTGTTCGCCGCCATCGGCATCCAGCGCCAGCCCCACCACCACGCGATGGGGCTGCCACTCCTGCAACAGCGCGGCGATGCGGCCAAAGCGCGCATCGCGGATTTCACTGAAGATGATTTCCAGCGGGCGCGCCTGACGCGTCAGGGTGTTGCCGATGGCGATGCCGATCTTCTTTTCGCCAAAGTCGAAACCAAGCAGTGTTTCTTCAGGCATGGCCCGCATCGCCCGCCAGCATGACCGGATCAATGCCCAGCAGCTTGAGCGCGGCGGGGTAGCGGTCTTCGGCGGGCACGTCGAAGATGATGTGGTCGTCGGCGCCCACGCTGAGCCATGCATTCTGGCCCATTTCGCTTTCCAGTTGACCGGCGCCCCAGCCGGCGTAACCCAGCGTGACGAGCATGCGGGCGGGGCCATTGCCGTCGGCCACGGCTTGCAGCACATCGCGCGAGGTGGTCAGCGCCATGGCGCCCATCTTGATGCTGGAGCTGTAGTCGCCGGCGGGCGCGTGCAGCACGAAGCCGCGGTCGGTCTGGACCGGGCCGCCGAAGTAAACCAGCGTGTCTTTGACCGGGCCGATTTCAAGCGTCAATTCGATGCGCTCGAACAAGGTGCCCAAGGTCAGGTCGGTGGGCCGGTTGATGACCAGGCCCAGCGCGCCGCGTTCGGTGTGTTCGCACACGTAGATGACCGAGCCGGCCAGGCTGCCTTCCACCATGCCGGGCATGGCGATCAGGAACTGGTTGGCAAAGTTGGCCGCCTGCGATGCGGCGGATTCGTGATGTTTTTCCGTCATGGCAACCCCTTTGGGTAGTCTGAAAGAACCGTGGACGTCGCACACGCGAGCGTGGCCGTCTTGCCTGGCGGCAGACCGTCTTTGGTTACGTGGGATGGGGTCAATGCCCCATCTTACGAGCCCTGGCGGAATGGGTCAGCGGGTCGGGTTCAGATTTCCATCAATTCAAAGTCCTCTTTGCGGGCGCCGCATTCGGGACAGACCCAGTTCGGCGGCACGTCTTCCCAGCGAGTGCCGGGAGCAATACCTTCGTCGGGCAGGCCGGCCTCTTCGTCATAGACCCAGCCACAAATCAGACACATCCAAGTACGCATAGTTCTCTCTTACATCAAAACCCCACCCGGTTCCCCGAGGCGGGGCAAAGGTGGGGGGCTTCCATTAGAATGGGGACAATCTTACCGAAACCCAATAGGGGTTCCCCTGATTCACCTCAAAATGAATCCGGGTACTCCGCTCAAAGCTCAAGCGCTGTCTACGTGGCCCCCGTTACCCCCCCTCTCGTTTTGGTCTTCGGCCCGTTCGATCCCTCGGGATCCGACGGCTTGCCCGCGGATGCCGTCACCTGCGCCCGCCTGGGCTGTCATGGCCTGGCGGCCGTGACCGCGCTGACCGTGCAGGACACTGCCGGCATCGAAGAAATCCATCCCGTTTCGCCCGACCTGCTGGACGACCAGGCTCGCTGCCTGCTGGAAGACATGTCCGTGCAGGCCATCAAGGTGGGCGGACTATACACCGCTGAAACTGCCAGCGTGGCAGCCCAGGTGGCCGCTGACTACAGCCAGGTGCCGCTGGTGCTGCACCTGGGCCAGCGTGCCCCCCTGCCGACCGACGCGGCCGACGAAGACGAGGCCGACGACCTTCTGGCCGCCACGCTTGAACTGGTGCTGCCGCAGACGGACCTGGTGATCATCGAGCATCTGCGCCTGGCGCAATGGCATGCCGACGGCGACATCGATATCGGGGACGCACCTTCGCCCATGCACGCCCTGGTGGCGGCGGGCGCGCAGTGGGTGCTGGTGCTGGGCAGCCCGCAGCGGCCCGGCCATTTTGCCAATGTGCTGCTGGGCCCCAACGGCCAGACCCACACCTGGCCGTGGCAGACGCCGCCCGACCGCAACGGCGACGCCGGCGGCCTGGCCGCCACCGCCATCACCGCCATGCTGGCGCGCGGGCTCGAGATGCCCGAAGCCGTGCGCCAAGGGCTGGCGCATGCCGATGCGTCGGTCGCGGCCAGTTTCCTGCCCGGCATGGGCCGGCGCATTCCCAACCGGATTCAACCGCAATGAAACCCTTGCGTTTTCCCGCCGGCCTGTATGGCGTCACGCCTGAATGGGACGACACCGACCGCCTCTTGCAAGCCGTGCGCAAGGCCGCCGAAGGCGGCATGCGTTCCCTGCAATTGCGGCGCAAGAACGTGCCTGACGCGGTGCGCGCCGAACAGGCCCGCGCGTTGGCGCCGCTGTGCCGCGAGCTGGGCGTGGTGTTCCTGATCAATGACGACTGGCGCCTGGCGCTGGACGTGGGCGCCGACGGCGCGCACGTGGGCCGCGACGACGAAAGCCTGGCGCGCATCCGCGCCGAAGCCGGCCCCGACCTGATCCTGGGCGGCTCCAGCTACGACGACCTGACGCGCGCGCGCGAACTGCTGGACGCGGGCGCCGACTACATCGCCTTTGGCGCCATGTTCGCGTCCACCGTCAAACCCGACACCGTGCGCGCGCCGCTGTCGGTGCTGACCGAAGCCCGCCGCCTGGTCGACGAGCGCGATGCGCCCCGCCCCGCCGTGGTGGCCATCGGCGGCATCACGCCCGACAACGCACGGCTGGTGGCCCAGGCGGGCGCCGACGCCATCGCCGTCATCACCGCACTTTTCGAAGCGCCCAGCATCCGCGCCGCCGCGACGGCCTGCTCCGCGCCCTATTCCGTCAACCCTCTTCGCAAGCCTTGAACGCCATGTCCCGTAACGAACAGCTTTTCGAACGCGCCTGCCGCAGCATCCCCGGCGGCGTCAATTCGCCCGTGCGCGCTTTCCGCTCAGTCGGCGGCACGCCGCGCTTCATCAAGCGCGCGCAAGGCCCGTACGTGTGGGACGCGGACGACAAGCAGTACATCGATTACGTGGGCTCCTGGGGCCCCGCCATCCTGGGCCATTCGCACCCCGACGTGGTGCGCGCGGTGCAGGAAGCCGCCGTCAACGGCCTGTCGTTCGGCGCCCCCACCGAAGCCGAAATCGAACTGGCCGAAGTGTTGATCTCGCGCTTGCCGTCGCTGGAACAGGTGCGCCTGGTCAGCTCGGGCACCGAAGCCACCATGACGGCAATCCGCCTGGCGCGCGGCGCCACCGGCCGCGCCAAGATCGTGAAGTTCGAAGGCTGCTACCACGGCCATTCCGACAGCCTGCTGGTCAAGGCGGGCTCGGGCCTGCTGACCTTCGGCAACCCCAGCTCGGCCGGCGTGCCGCCCGAATTCGTGTCGCACACGCTGACCCTGGAATACAACAACCTGGATGCGGTGCGCGAGGCCTTCGCCCAGCACGGCGCCGACATCGCCTGCATCATCGTGGAGCCCGTCGCCGGCAACATGAACCTGATCAAGCCCACGGCCGGCTTCCTGGAGGGCCTGCGCGAGGTCTGCACGCAGCACGGCGCGCTGCTGATTTTTGACGAAGTGATGACGGGTTTCCGCGTGGGTCCGCAAGGCGTGCAGGGGCTGACCGGCGTGAAGCCGGACATCACCACGCTGGCCAAGGTGATTGGCGGCGGCATGCCGGTGGGCGCTTTCGGCGGCAGCGCTGAAGTCATGAAGCACATCGCCCCGCTGGGCGGCGTATACCAGGCCGGCACCTTGTCCGGCAACCCGGTCGCCGTGGCGGCAGGCCTGGCCACGCTGCGCCTGATCGCCGCGCCCGGCTTCTACGACAAGCTGTCGGCGCAAACCGCCAAGCTGGCCCAGGGCCTGCAAGAGCGCGCCCGTGCCGCCGGCCTGGCCTTTTCGGCCGATTCGGTGGGCGGCATGTTCGGCATCTATTTCAGCAACACCGTGCCCACCTCGTTCGCCGAAGTCTCCAAGTGCGACACCGCGGCGTTCAACCGCTTCTTCCATGCCATGCTGGACCACGGCGTGCACTTCGCGCCGTCCGCGTTCGAAGCGGGCTTCGTGTCGGCCACGCACGACGACGCGGTGATCAAGTCCACGCTGGACATCGCCGAAAAGGTTTTCGCCGCGATGTAAGCGGCTGGGGTCCGCCCAGGGCCCCAGTTAAAAAGCCCGGTATAAAAGCCCCAAACAAGACGCCCTGCTCAGGGCGTCTTGTACTGTTCGTACAGGGCGGTCACGTCCCTGACATACGCCTGGGTTTCGGCATACGGCGGCACCGCATCGTATTTGCGCACCGCCCCCTCGCCCGCGTTGTACGCCGCCAGCGCCAGGTCCAGCCGGCCGGGGTACTGGTCGATCAGCCGGCGCAAATGCCGCGAGCCCGCCTTCACATTGGTCGCCGGGTCCACCAACGCGCGTTCGATATCGTCCACCGCCAGCACCGCCGCCGCCGTGGCGGGCATCAGTTGCATCAGCCCCAGCGCGCCCTTGGGCGAACGCGCGTCGCTGCGAAACCCTGATTCGATGGCAATAACGGCCGTCAGCAAAGCCCGGTCCACGCCGGAATCCTTGGCGGCGCGCTCGATCAGGCCATCATGCGCGGTGGGCAGCTTGATCTCGCCCCAGCGCTGCGCCCGGGACGTTGGCGCCAGCGTCGCCATGCGCGCACCGTCGCCCTGGCGCGGCGCGCATTCCAGACAGACCTTGGTGGTGGCATTGCGGCGCCAGGCGGTGCGCGCCTGCGCCCGCTTGTAATGTTTGCCGTAACCGGTGGGCACTTTCATCACGCGCCAGACGCCGTAGGGGTCTTTGTAGCGGTAGATCTCGGCGGCCTGGGCGGGGCTTGCTGGCGCCAGCGCCAGAGCACCCACCGCCAAGGCCATCAGCACCGCCATGCCGCCAACGCGCGCCAGGAAGGCACTACAAACGGGCGGGTAACTTCGGTGTCGAGGGTCCATGGTTTGGGGCTCCGGCGGCGTCCGAAGACGCGTTGGCGAGCCCCTATGCTGCGGCGATCAACCCGGTTTGTCGCTCGCCCCTTCGCCCTAATCCTCGCTTTGCCCGGCCGCCACCGGGAACCGGCAGAAAAACTTCGAAAACCTCGGGGACTTACCTAGGGCATACGGCGGACGTCTGAGCTAATATGTCGCAATATTTCCGTTATTTACCAAATGAATGAACCTGGCCGCTCGTGCCAGGCTGGGAGAGGCAAAGATGGACGCAGAAAACACGTTGCAGCTGGTGCTGGACGCCGGCACCAACGTCCTGTCGGCAATTTATACGCCCCCGCCGCGCCCTGATCCTGACCCGGTAGATCCCTCCACCGCAGCCATTGAGCCAGCTCCCGTTGGCAGCCCCGGCGACACCCAGGCGTCCGAGGCCGACCTCGACGTAGCCGCCGGTGACGTGGCGGCAGAGGTGGAGACCGAGCCCGCCCCCATCATCAATACCGACATCCCCAGTTGGGAAACCCTGACCGCCGCCGCCATCGCCCACGGCTGGAGCGCCGACGCGCTGGACAACCACGCGGTGCTGGCCTTCATCGACCGCTGCCGCAGCGCCACCGAACCGGTGCAATTTCCGGTGGGCCAGGTGACGGACGGCTCGTTCGAGCTGGAACTCGACCCCGACCGCATGACCGCGCTGCTGACCGTGCACCCGCCCAGGGGCGGCCAGCCCGTCACCCTGGACATGCTGCGCCAGGCCGTGGCCGACCGCGGCATTGTGCATGGCGTGCAGGAACAGGCGCTGGCCGAGGCCGTGGAAAAGGGCAATGGCGAAACCGTCGTCATCGCCCAAGGCACGCCGCCCACGCGCGGCACCCCCACCCGTTTCGAAAGCCTGCTTGACCGCCTGAAGCCGCGCGCGCAGGAAATCGACGAGCTGGCCCATGTGGACTACCGCGACCTTGGCAGCCTGCTGCTGGTGTCGCCGGGCACGCCTTTGATGCGCCGCTTCCCGCCCCTGCCGGGCGTGGACGGCGTCAACGTGCTGGGCGAACCGGTGCTGCCGGACGAAATGCCCGACACGCCGTTCTCCAAAGACATAAGCGGTGTGGCCGTGGACCCGGAAGACCCGCTGCTGCTGCGCGCGACCATCGCCGGCACGCCCACGCTGGTCAGCCACGGCGTACAGGTGAATCCGATGGTCGAGGTGGATGCCGTCAACCTGTCCACCGGCAACATCACCTTTGAAGGCTCGCTACAGGTGCGCGGCGACATCGCCGCCACCATGGAAGTGCGCGTGACGGGCGACGTGGTGGTCAACGGCACCATCGAGGCGGCGTTGGTGGAAGCAGGCGGCAGCGTCACGGTCAAGGGCGGCATCATCGGCATGGCCGAAGCCTTGCAAGACCCCGCCGCCACCGCGCGCACCGCCCACATCGTCTGTGGCGGAATGCTGCGCGCCAAGTTCATTGAAAATGCCATCATCAGCGCCGGGCAGGACGTGGACGTTGAACGCGAGATCCGCCAGAGCAGCATCGCGGCGGGTGGCAGCGTCAACGTCGGCCCGCCCAACACGCAGCAAAGCGCCATCACCGGCGGCCAGATCCGCGCGCTGAATGCCGTGCGCGCCGGCACCATCGGGTCTCCCTCCGGCATTCCCACGCTGGTGCAGGCCGGCCTGGACCCGCATGCCGACATCAAGCGCTCGGCACTGACGCGCAAGCGCCTGAAGATGAACGAGGAAAAGGCCAAGCTGGAACAACTGCTGATGTTCCTGCAAGCCAACCCGCAGCGCGCGCCCGGCGACGTGGTGGAGCGCGCCCGCAATACCCATGTGAAGCTGGGCAGCGACTTGCTGGCGCTGGACGAAGAAGAATCCCAGTTGGTGCGCGACCTGCAACCGCTGCACACCGCCACGGTAGCCGCCACGCGCCGCTTTTGCAGCGGGACGAAGATTCAGTTGGGCAACAAGATGCAGGAGTTCCTGGAAGACCAGGTCGGCGGCAAAGCCGGGCTGGAGGAAGGCGAGATCGTCATTCGCTAAGGCCGCTAAGGCCGCGCCCAGCCTCCCGGCAGGCCGCCGTAGAGCCCCACGGCGCGCGTGGCCCGGCCCGATCGCTCAGGGAATCAAGGCGCCAGTTCCTTGAACCAGACGCGCGGCGAAATGCCGCGGTCTGGCCCCAGGATGGAAAAGCCGCCGTCCACGGGAATGTCCACCCCCGTCATCCAGGACGCCGCATCCGAACACGCAAAGCACACGGCGGCGGCGATTTCTTCGCCCGACCCCACCCGGCCCAGCGGATGAAAGTGCGCCCCCACGGCGTCCGCCGCCTCGCGCGAGCCGCCTGACAACTGTTCCACCGACGGCGACCAGGTCCATGCCGGCGACACCGCCAGCACCCGCACGCCCGCCGGCGCCAGTTCCACCGCGAAATTCTTGGTGATCTGCAGCATGGCCGCCTTGGACGCCGGATACAGCGCGCGCCCCGCCGCGCCGAACTTGCCGCCCGTGCTGCCCATATTGACCACCACACCGCCGCGCGGCAGATGCGGCGCGGCCAACTGCGTGAAGATGGCGGCCGACACCAGGTTGGTGTCCAGCGTGGCGTGCCATTCCTCGCGAGAGGAGGCCAACCCCCGGTCCGTGTACTGGCAGGCGTTGTTCACCAGAATGTCCAGACGGCCAAAGCGCGCCAGCGCGGCGTCGATGCAGCGCTGGATGTGCGCGTCGCTGCCGATGTCGGTTTCGCAAAAAAGCGCGCGCCCGTCCAGTTCCTGCTCCAACGCCTGGCCGGCTTGCGCGTTGCGCCCCACCAGCACCACATGGGCGCCGGCGGCGGCCAGGCCGCGCGCGATGTCGGCGCCCAGCCCCTGCGTGCTGCCGGTGATGATGGCGGTCTTGCCGGCCAAGCCGGGAAAGCCTGAAAAATCCATGAATAGTCCTTGATCAGTGCGGCGCGGCGGCCCAGCGCACCGCTTGCGCCACCGAACCCGTTTGCGCAATCAGGCGCATGCTGGCCAGCGAGGCCTCATGTACCGCCAGGTCGGCGGAGGCGCAGGCGTCTTCGGCCACCATTACGTCAAAACCAATGTCGGCGGCGTGGCGCACCGTGCCTTCCACCACGGAATGCGTGGCCACGCCCGCCACCACCAGCCGGCGCGCGCCGATCACGCGCAGCGTTTCTTCCAGTGGCGTGCCGTAGAACGCGCTGATGCGGGTGTGCTTCACGATGAACTCGCGCGGGCTGCCGGCCAAGGGCTGCAAGCCGTCGTAGAACTCGCTGCCCCACTGCCCTTCCGGCACCGCCCCAATCGCGGCCACGTTGCGGAAGATGGCGCAGTTGGGCAGCAGGTCGGCGTAATCCGGGCGAAAGGCGATGCGCACATGCACGATGGGCATGGCCTGCGCGCGCGCCCCATCCAGCAAGGCGGCGGCGTTGTCCAGCAGGCGCTGGCGCGCGCCGTTGTCGGCGTCCAGCCCAACGCGGATCTTGCCGTCGGGATGCAGCACGTCATTCTGATAGTGCAGCGCCAGCACCGCGGTGTCCGCCGTCATCAGACGAACACCTCGAACACGTCGTGCACGTCGTCGCAATTGACCAGATCCACACGCTTCATGCGGATGCGCCAGCTATCCCCGTCGGCCGCCAGCTTGTGCGTGTAGCGGCCGGCCAGTTGGCGGGGTTGGCGCTTGCGCCATTCGGTCATCTGGAAGGCGGAATGCACCACCAGGTTGCCGCCCGCGTCCACCCCTTCCACCTGCGCGCCGCCCACCAGGCGCACGCTGCGCGTAGGCGGTTGCTGCGACCAATTGCGCGGGTGCTCCAGACGGCGGATGCGCACGTCGCGCAACATGCGGTCTTCCCAGAACAGCGAAATATGGTCGTACGGGCTTTGCTGGCCGTGCACGCGCGGCATCCAGTACATGCCGTCCTGCGTCCACAAGGCCTGCCAGTCGTCGTAGCGCCGCTCGTCCAGCAAACGAGCCTCGCGGTACAGGAACTGTGCGATGCGGTGATAGGCGTCGGCGGGCACATCGGCGGGCGTCAGGTCGGCCGTGCCGACATCGAAATCCAGGTCTAGCAGCATGCGCCTTCTCCCGTGGCGGGCGCGTTCGACGCCGCGCCGGCTTCCATATAGGTCTTCCAGGCGTGGAACTGGTTGCGCATGGGCAGTTCGCTGGTGCCGTTGACCGACACCATGCCGTCCGCATCGCTGCGGTCGCTGCCGTGGTAGCGGTGCATGCTGACCCATTCCCCGCCGCGCGTGGCATTGCCTTCCTGGCAGCGGTTGTAGAGCTCGATGTCGTCAGGCATGACGTTGGACGACGGCGAGTTGATGACGTTGGCGTACAGCATCGCGCGCTTGAACACGCCGTCGGGCGCGCCCTTGCAGCGGAAGGTCTGGATCTCGATCAGCGTGCGGTCCACGGCAATCGGGCGGATCACGCGGAATTGCTGGAACACGGTGTGCGGCGAGCCGCTGCCGTAGATGACCGTGTTGTGCCGGTTCATGCCCAGGATTTCGCGGGCGCGTTCCTCGCCGTAGGCAGCGGCCAGTGTTTCAAAGTGCGCGCGCGATACGGGGTCGCGTTCGGCGGCGCCCGGGTTGAAGATGCCTTCCATATAGCCATGGCCGTTTTCGTAGGCGCGCAGCTCCAGCTTTTCCCAGAACTCGTAGGGCTCGCCGTTGCCGTCCATGATGTGCAGCTCAAGCGGCATCTCGCCCATTTCCTTGGCTTCGTCGCGCGCGGCGGCGTAGGACGATTCATGCGTGACGCGGGCGTGCATGGTGTCGTGCAGGTTTTCGTAGAACACCTTCCAGTTCGACCGCTGCATCACACGGAAAATACCGCCCGCCACTTCCACTTCGCCTACCGGCGAGCGGTCGCACAGGTTGTCGATGGACGAGCGCACGCCGCCCAGGAAGTCGGCCAGCACCGGGCCTTCCTTGGCCTGGCTGGCGAACACGAAGCCGCGATAGCTTTCCACGCGCGCCAGCCGGCGCATCGAGAACGCCGGGTCGGTGGGGTCATACGACGTGCCTTCCAGGCCCTGCTTGAGCGGCACGCCCAGATGGCTGCCGTCCAGCTTGAAGGTCCAGGCGTGATACGGACAGCGGAAGAACTTGCCCACGCAGCCTTCGCCATCCGCCACCACCTTGGCGCCCTTGTGCGGGCAGCGGTTGTACAGCACGTGCACATGGCCATCGGACGCGCGCACCATCAGCACATCCTGGTCGCCCACGCGGGTGGTGTGATAGTCGCCCGTCTTGGGCACCTGGCTTTCATGGCCCACGTAGATCCACGCGCGACCATAGATGCGCTGCATTTCAAGGTCGAAGATGGCCGGGTCGGTGTAGACCCCGCGATGCACGCTGTCGCCACGCACCATCGCGGCCAGTTGTTCGTCGGTGTAAGACATGGGGGGCTCCTACTTGTTCTCGCTGTCTTTCCAGCGCGCCATCAACGTGTTCGACGGCAGGGTTTCGTCCAGCAGCTTGGCGGCGGTTTCGCGGCCGGCCACCGGCAACCCGGCCGGGTCCAAGAGGCCCACCTGCACCAGCACGCTGGCCTGATCCCAATAGATGTGCTCGTGGTAGAGCTTGTCGCCCCGGAACTTCACGACGGCGATCAGCGGAATCTCAACCGGCCGGCCCGTGGGCGCCACGCCGGGCAGCATCCAGTCGATCTCGGTGGTGTGGGTGAAGCAGAACAGCAGTTCGTCCACGATCTGCGTGGCGCCCACCGTGCGCGACAGCGGAATCAAGCGCGTGTCGGGCGGGTTGCCGTTGACGAAATGGTGCTGGTAGAAGCGCGACAGTTCCTTGTGGCCCACGCCGCCCGTCATGGTGGGGATGTGGTTCACATAGGGTTCGGCCACCATCGTGGCCATGGTGGCGGCCACGTCGCGCGTGCCGAATTCGTATTCGCAGTGCTTGTCCCACAAGTACGAATAATCGAACTCGGGGCCGATGGCGCGTTGCAGCGCGGCCATGCTGCGCTGGTGCGCCATCAGTGCCGACGGCTTGTCGTAGTGATCGCCACCCGTGCGGGCGAACGCATGGTCCATGCCGGGGTACACATACAGTTCAACACCGGGCTTGCCGCCCAGCGCATCCAGGATGCGCTGGCGCGCGGCGGGCGGACAGAAGCCGTCCTGCTCGGCAATGTGCAGCACCAGGCGGCCGCGCAGGTTGGCCGCTTCGTCCAGGCTGTCTTCGATGCCAACGCCGTAATAGCCCACGGCCACGTCCACATCGGTGCGACAGGCGGCCAGGTAGGCCAGCTTGCCGCCCAGGCAGTAGCCCAGCACGCCGACGCCGCCCTGTTGCTCGGGCAATTCGCGCAGCATGGCGATGGTGGACGCGATGTCTTTCAGGCCCTGCTCAACGTCAAAACCTTTGTAGAGCTCGAACGCGCGCGGCATGTCGGCCGGGCCGTCGGTCAGTTGAATGCCGGGCTGCTGGCGCCAGAACAGATCGGGCACCAGCACCACATAGCCCTCTTCGGCCAGCAACTGCGCAGCGCGGCGCATGAAGTCGTTCACGCCGAAGATTTCCTGGCACAGCACCAACCCGGGGCCATGGCCCGAGGCGGGCACGGCTAGATAGGCGCTGAATGTCTTGCCATCGTGCGAGGGAATGGTCACCTCGCGCGTCGAGATCTGTTGGGTCATTCGGTTCTCCTGTGTTGCTTGATGCCTGATGCAAGATGCCTGGGCTGCGTGGCCGGCCGCCTATTTCATCTGGCAGGTAGCGGCAAACGGGTCCTGGTACTGGGTCAGCACCGTGCCCGACAGCTTGTTGGCCAGCTTGCCGTCCGCGCCCGCTTCCACGACGCGCAGGTAGTAGTTCTGGATGGGGTATTGGTTGCGGTTGAACTTGAAGTCGCCCCGCACCGATTTGAAATCCGCGCGCCGCAGCGCCGGGCGCAGCGCGTCGGCGTCAAGCTTGCCGCCCGTTTGGCGCACGGCGCTGTCCAGCAGCATGGCGGCGTCATAGCCTTGCGAGGCGTACAGCGTGGGCGTGCGCTTGTAGGTCTTCTTGAAGTCTTCAACAAACTTGCGGTTGGCGGGGTTGTCCAGATCGGCCGCCCACTGCGACGTGTTGCGCATGCCGGCGAGCGGCGCGCCGACGGCGGCGATGGTGTCCTCGTCGCCCGAGAAGCCCGGCGCCAACAGCGCGATGTCCTTGGACAGGCCCGCGCCGTTGAACTGCTTGATGAAGTTCACGCCCATGCCGCCGGGCAGGAAGAAGAAGACCGCGTCGGGTTTGCTGGCGCGCAAGCGCGAGATTTCAACGCCGTAGTCCAACTGGCCGAGCTGGGTGTAGATCTCTTCGGACAAGCCGCCCTTGTATAGACGCTTGAAACCCTTTAGCGACTCACGGCCGCCCGGGTAGTCGGGCGCGATCAGCGCCACGCTCTTGTAGCCCTGGTCCGTGGCGTACTTGCCCATGGCGGCGGGGATGTCCTCGTTCTGCCAGGCCACCGCGAAGAAGTTGGGGTTACAGCCCGCGCCCGCGTAGTTTTCAGGGCCGGTATTGGTGCTGAGGTAAATGGTGTCAGACTGCAAAATGGCCGGCATCACCGGCAGCAGCACGTTGGAGAACACGATGCCCGTCATGACGTCCACGCGGTCGCGCTTGAGCAGCCGTTCCACCGCCTGGCGGCCCGTATCCGCCTTTTGCTGGTCGTCGGCCACCACCACCTCGGCGGGCAGCCCGCCCAGCTTGCCGCCCGTATGTTGCAGCGCCAGATTGAAGCCGTCGCGAATCTCGTTGCCCAGCGCGGACCCCGGGCCGGACAGCGTTGTCAGCATGCCTACCTTGACCTTGTCGGCCGCCGAGGCGCCAGCCATGGCGGACATACAGACCAGTGCCGCCAGCGTGCGCCGGCTCCAGTGATTTCGATTCATGGGCCACCTTCGATTCTGCCGCCAGCCGCGCTGGCGGAAAGCTGACAGATCCCGTCTGCCGTCGGTACACGCATGCCGCCGATCAAAGTCGCCAAGCTTACGCGCCGTGACGACGCCCTCCAAGTGCTGGGAGAGCCTGCTGGCTAGCGTATGCCTCGCGGCCGCGCCGCTCTATCCGAATACGCGCAGTCTTATCCGGGATTCACTTAATTCCAAAGCCTGGACAGTTAATTTATTCTGGGCTGCTGATACGGGAGCGTTCCCGTCCCGGAGGCACCCATGCACGGCTGGTCCCGACTCGAACTGGCGCCGCTTTTCAAGCGGCGCGTGTTCAGCTCCACCCAACAGGACGAAACACGCACCCGCGTGTCGGAAGCGCTGAAGGAACACCGGCTGACCTGGAAGGCGGGCCGCGTGGACGCCGAACTGAACCGGGGCCGGTTCGGCTCGCTAACGGTCTGTACCTTGCGCTACGGCGCCGAAGTCCACATCGAACCCGACCGCCTGCAAGACTTCATGCTGGTGCAAGTGCCGCTGCGCGGCCGCGCGCGCATCGAATGCGGCAGCGAGCACGTGGACGCCCACCCCGACTGCGCGGCCGTCATCGCGCCCAACCGCCCGGTACGGCTGCACTGGGAGGCCGGCTGCGAACAACTGTTGTTGAAGATTCCGCGCGGCAAGCTCGAAGCCATGGGCCGCCGCGCCTTTGGCGACGCCGCCACGCTGGCACTGGACTTCAGCCCCGCCCTGCGGCTGGACAACCCGGTGGGCGCGGCCTGGCGCAGCATGGTCGCCAGCATGATCCACCTGCTGCCCACGCTGGACGACGGCGCGCGGCGACCGCCCGCCGCGTGGTTGGAACACCTGGAAGACACGCTGGTGCTGCACCTGCTGTACAACCAGCCCAATAGCTGGCAAGCGCAGGCGGGGCAAGCCCAAGATCTGCCGCGCCGCCTGACGCTGGCGGAATCCTATATGCGCGCGCATCTGTCGGCCCCGCTGACGCTGACGGACATCGCCCGCCACGCCGGTGCCAGCGTCACCGCGCTGACTCGCCTGTTCCAGGAACACCGCGACACCACGCCCATGATGGCGCTGCGGTCACTGCGCCTGGACGCTGCCAGGCAGAAGTTGCGGGCGAACGCCCACGCCAGCGTGACCGACGTCGCGCTGGGCGTGGGGTTTGGACATCTGGGAAGGTTCTCGGAGTACTACCGGGAACGGTTTGGAGAACTGCCGCGCGAGACGCGGCGTGGGCAGGGGTAGCAAGCGCCCCGGGGGCTTCGACAAGCCCCCGGCCCGAAGTTGTCTGAGGTCGCCTCAAGTCACCTCAAGTTGCCATGGCCGCCATGATCAGGCCGCCGGCACCACCGCCGTCACTTCGATTTCCACCTTGGCGCGGTCCTCGACCAGGTCGGCCACTTCCACCGCCGTCATCGCCGGGAAGTGCCGGCCGATGAATTCGCGGTAGTGCTTGCCGATGGCCGGATACGCGGCCACATAGGCTTCCTTGTCGGTGACGTACCAGGTCATCCGCACAATATGTTCGGGCTTGGCGCCGCCTTCGGCCAGGATGGCGACAATGTTCGACAGCGTCTGGCGGACCTGGTCCGCCAGGTCATCCGATTCGAATTGCTGCTGCCCATTCCACCCCACCTGCCCGCCCACGAACACGAGCTTGCTGCCCACCGTCATTTCGGTGAGCACACCATTCGAATAGCCCCGGGGCGCCATCCAATCCGGCGGTTGCAGAATCTTCATAACGTCTCATCCTATTTATAAAAAACAAACGACAGGGTGGTCTCGCGGCCTTACGCCGCGGGAACCAGATAAGCCTGCATGCGTTCCCGCAGGTCGGCAGGCATGGGCATGGACTTCATCGTCCGTAAATCCACCGTCACGATCGTCAGCGTGGCCGACAAGCGCAACTGTCCGTCCGGGCCTTCAAAGCGCACCAGCGCCTTGAAGGACGCGCCGCCGATCCGCTGGACTTCCAGCGTTTGGCGCAAGCGTTCATGCCAGCGGCTGGGCGCGCTGAAATCGCAGGTGACCGAGGCCATCGGCGTACCAATATGCCGATCAACATGCAGCGCATGAAACGGCAGGCCCATGCCCTTGTCGAACCATTCCTCGACAAAGTCATTGATCATCTCGAAATAGCGCGGATAGAAGACAATGCCCGCCGGGTCGCAATGACGGAAGCGGACTTCTACCTGGCTGGTGAATGCTGCGGACATGATGATTTCCTGATTACTTATTTCAACGACCGGTTCAAGCCATCTGGCGCAACGCAAAGCGTTGCAGCTTGCCCGTTTCGGTACGGGGCAGCGTCGCCACGAATTCGATGGCGCGCGGATATTTGTACGGCGCGATGCTGGCCTTCACGAACGCCTGCATGTCGGCCACCAGCGCATCGCTGGGCGCAAAGCCCGGCTTGAGCACCACGAAGGCCTTGACCAACTGGCCGCGCTCGTCGTCCTGCGCCCCCACCACGCCGCATTCGGCCACGGCTTCGTGGCGCAACAGCGCGTCTTCCACTTCGGGGCCGGCGATGTTGTAGCCCGCCGAGACAATCATGTCGTCATTGCGCGCCTGGTAATACAGATAGCCGTCGTCGTCCTGCATGAAGGTGTCGCCCGGCAGGTTCCAGCCCTGCTGCACGAAGCGGCGCTGGCGGTCGTCGGCCAGGTAGCGGCAGCCCGTGGGGCCCTTGATGGCCAACCGGCCCACCGTGCCGTTAGGCACGGGCTGCATGTCGTCGTCCACCACCTGCGCCACATAGCCTGGCACGACCTTGCCGATGGCGCCACGCTTGACGGCTTCGGGCGGGCTGGACACGAACACGTGGATCATTTCGGTGCCGCCGATGCCGTCGATCATCTCAATGCCGCTGGCCTGTTTCCACAACTGACGCGTGGCGTCCGGCAGCGCTTCGCCGGCCGACACGCTTTTCTTCAGCGAAGACAGATCAAACTTGCCGACCAGCGCGGCCATCTGGCGATAGAACGTCGGCGCGGTAAAGACGATGGTGGCGCGGAAGTCCTGAATCAGTTCCAGCAGGCTTTCCGGCGACAGCTTTTCGGCCAGCACGGTGCTGGCGCCCACGCGCAAGGGAAAGCACAGCAGGCCGCCCAGGCCGAACGTAAACGCCAACGGCGGCGTGCCGCAAAAGATGTCATCGGGACCCGGCTTGATCACATGCTTGGGGAACAGGTCGCACATCGCCAGCACGTCGCGATGAAAGTGCATGCAGCCCTTGGGCGAACCCGTGGTGCCGCTGGTGAAGGCGATCAGGCAGACGTCGTCGGCGGCGGTGTCGCAGGCGGTGAAATCGTCGGGCTTGGCAGCGGCCAACGCATCCAGCGCATCGGGCGCGGCATCGTTGAAAACCATCACCTGGGTCAACTGCGGGCAGTGATGCTCGTGGCCCGCCTGGACGCAGAACCCGGCTTCTTCTTTCAGGCGCGCATCACACAGCACGGCCTGGATCTGGGCCTTCTCGATGATCTGCTTGAGTTCCTTGGCGCGCAGCAGCGGCATCGTGGGCACCGTCACCAAACCCGCCTTGATCGCCGCCAGCCAAGAGGCCGCCATCATCGGGTTGTTCGGCCCGCGCAGCAACAGGCGGTTGCCGGGGACCAAGCCCATGTCTTCGGTCAGCACGCGCGCGATGCGGTTGGTAAGCGCAGCCAGTTCGCGATAGGTCATCGTGGCCTGCTTGTCGCCGTCGCGCCAGCGCAGCGCCACGCGGTCGGCAAAGCCGCGTTCGGCCATGGCGTCCACGAGTTCCACGGCGCAGTTGAAGCGCTTGGGGTAGGCCACGTCGGGGCCATCAAGCAGGAATTCAGGCCATTGTTCGCCCGGGGGTAGGTTGTCCCGGGCGAAGGTGTCGGTGTGGGCGGATACTTCCATGAAATTCCCCTTGCTTGTGCGGTGTGGTTTGCTGTGCTGATGGCGAGAGCTCGATGGCCCTTTACGCCTTCAGCAGTTCACGGGCGATGATCAACTTCTGCACTTCGGTGGCGCCTTCGTAAATACGCAGCGCTCTGATTTCCCTGTAAAGCTTCTCCACCGGCATCCCCGACACCACGCCCGCGCCGCCAAACATCTGCAAGGCGCGGTCGATCACGGTCTGCGCCGATTCCGTGGCCATCATCTTGGCCATCGCGGCTTCGCGCGTGGTGCGCAGCTTTTGCACGTCGCGCATCCACGCGGCGCGATACGTCAGCAGCGCCGAGGCGTCGATGGCGGTGGCCATGTCGCCCAGCGCGGCTTGCGTCAGTTGCAGGTCGGCCAGCGTCTGGCCGAACATGCGGCGCGACTTGGCGCGCGCCAGGCCTTCGTCCAGCGCGCGGCGGGCAAACCCCAGCGCGGCGGCGGCTACCGAGGCACGGAAAATATCCAGCGTCATCATGGCCAGCTTGAAGCCCTGGCCCGCATCGCCCAGGCGGTGCGAGGCCGGGATGCGGCAGTTGTCGAACGTGATCGTGGCCAGCGGATGCGGAGCGATGAGTTCAATGCGTTCGCTGACCTCGAAGCCCGGGGTGTCGGCATCCACCACGAAGGCGCTGATGCCGCGCGCGCCCGGCGCTTCGCCTGTGCGGGCGAAGACCACGTAGAAGTCCGCGATGCCGCCGTTGGAAATCCAGGTCTTGGCGCCGTTCAGCACGTAGTGGTCACCGTCCAGCTTGGCCTCGCAGGCCAGCGCCGCCACGTCCGAGCCCGCGTCG
>NZ_JBHFIZ010000039.1:601486-644847 GCF_057334535.1 Achromobacter colocynthidis | reverse complement strand
CGTCGGGCTCGGACAGCGCGAAGGCGGCGATGGCTTCACCGCGTGCCACGCGCGGCAGGTAGTGCTGGCGCAGTTCGTCCGACCCCATCAAGGAGATGGCGCCGCTGCCCAGGCCCTGCATGGCGAAAGCGAAGTCCGCCAGCCCTTCGTGACGGGCGAAGGTTTCGCGCAGGATGCAGACGGCGCGGGAATCGACTTCCGGCAAGGCGCCGCCCCAGGCGCCGCCCGGGCCGCCCGCGACCGCATAGCGCAGCCAGCCGGCCTGGCCCATGGCCTTGACCAGTTTCTTGCAGGCCGCGTCGGCGTCGTGATGGTCGACATCACCCAACGAGGCTTCGCACCAGGCGTCGACGTCGTGCGCCAGCTTGCGGTGCGCGTCGTCAAAAAAAGGCCAGTCCAGCCAGCTTGCATCACGCATCATCAGTTCCCCTCGAAGACGGGCTTTTGCTTGGCCACGAAGGCCTCGTAGGCGCGGTGGAAGTCGCGCGTCTGCATGCAGATGGCCTGGGCCTCGGCTTCGGCCTCGATGGCCTCGTCCACACCCATGTTCCATTCCTGGTGCAGCAGCTTCTTGGTGACGCCGTGCGCGAAGGTGGGGCCGGCGGCCAGTTGCGCGGCCAGCTTCTGCGCGGCCTCGGCCAAGGTGGCCGAATCGTGCAGCGCGTTGAAGAAGCCCCAGCTGGCGCCTTCGTCTGCGGTCATGGCGCGGCCGGTGTACAGCAATTCAGAGGCGCGGCCCTGGCCGATCATGCGCGGCAGCAAGGTGCAGGCGCCCATGTCGGCGCCGGCCAAACCCACGCGGGTGAACAGGAAGGCGGTGCGCGCGGCGGGCGTGCCCAGGCGCATGTCGGCGGCCAGCGCCACCATGGCACCCGCGCCCGCGCACACGCCGTCCACCGCCGCCACGATGGGTTGCGGGCAGGCGCGCATGGCCTTGACCAGATCGCCCGTCATGCGGGTGAAGTCCAGCAGTTCGGGCATGCTCATCTTGGTCAGCGGCCCGATGATTTCATGCACATCGCCGCCCGAGCAGAAGTTGCCGCCCGCGCCCGTCACCACCACCACCTTCACGTCGGTGGCATACACCAGCGAGCGGAACAGGTCGCGCAGTTCGGCGTAGGAATCGAACGTCAACGGGTTCTTGCGTTCGGGCCGGTTCAGCGTGACCGTGCCGATCTTGCCGTCGGCCGACACCTCCCACAGGAACGTCTTGGCCTGATAGCCGGCCAGCGGGCGCTTGTGGTGCTTCATGGTGTGCTCTTCGGACTGGGTGCTCATGGTGTCTCCGTTCGTTATCCAGGGGTTGATGGGGCGCCGGGCTTAGCCGGTCATCACTTCGCCGCCGTCCACGGCGATCGCCTGCCCATTGACCGACGCAGAGGCCGGCAGCGCCAGCCAGGCCACGGTCTCGGCCACTTCCTCGGGCTGCACCAGGCGGCCTTGGGGGTTGCGCTCGGCCAGCTTGGCGCGGGCGGCGTCCGGCGTCATGCCGGTCTTTTCCACGATGTTGGCGACCGCGCCGCGCACGATGTCGGTCTCGGTATAGCCGGGGCAGACAGCGTTCACGGTCACGCCCTTTTGCGCGGTTTCCAGCGCCAGCGAACGGGTCAGCCCGATCACGCCATGCTTGGCGGCGCAGTATGCGCTGACATAGCCATAGCCGATCAGGCCGGCGGTGCTGGCCACGTTGATGACGCGGCCCCACTTGGCTTGCAGCATGCCCGGCAGCGCGGCCTGGATGCAGTGAAACGTGCCGGTCAGGTTGACGGCAATCATCTGGTGCCAGAGCGCGGCGTCGGTGCGGTCAAAGCGTTGGCTGACGGCTTGGCCGGCGTTGTTCACCAGCACCAGCACCGGGCCGAATTCGGTTTCGGCCTGGGCAAAGGCGGCACGCACCGAGGCTTCGTCCGCGATGTCGGCGCTAACCGCCTGCACCTGCCCCAGGCTGGCCAGGCTGTCGGCGGCGGCATCCAGCGCCGCGCCGTCTCGGCCCAGCAGCGTGACACGCGCGCCGCGCGCCAGCAGCGCCCGCGCGCTGGCCAGGCCGATGCCGCGCGCGCCGCCCGTCACCAGCGCGTGGCGACCGGCCAAGGGTTGCGCAAGACTCGTCATTTGATGTCCAGTTGCGCCATGGCGGCGGCGCGTTCGAAGTTGGTTTCCAGTTGGCGCTTGCCCGCGAAATACTGGCTGGGCCAGGCGATGTCACGATAGCCCACGCGCGCGGCTTCGCGCAGCGTCCAGGAAGCGTCGGCCAAGTGGGGACGAGCCAGAGCGCACAGGTCGGCACGGCCCGAGGCGATGATGCCGTTGGCGTGGTCGGCTTCGAAGATGGCGCCCACCGCAATGGTGGGGATGCCCGCTTCGTTGCGCACGCGGTCGGCGAACGGAGTCTGGAACATGCGGCCGTAGACGGGCTTTTCTTCCTTGCTGACCTGGCCGGACGAGCAGTCGATCATGTCGGCGCCGGCGGCCTTGAAGTAGCGTGCGATGTCCACCGCGTCATCAGCGGTGATGCCGCCTTCCACCCAGTCGCTGGCGGAAATCCGCACCGACATGGGTTTGTCTTCGGGCCAGACGGCGCGCACGGCCTTGAACACTTCCAGCGGGAAGCGCAGGCGGTTTTCCAGGCTGCCGCCGTATTCGTCGTCACGGTGGTTGGTCAGGGGCGAGATGAAGCTGGACAGCAGGTAGCCGTGGGCGCAGTGCAGTTCCAGCCAGTCAAAACCGGCCTGCTCGGCGCGGCGGGCGGCGGCAACGAAGTTGTCGCGGGCGTCGTCCATGTCGGCACGCGTCATGGCGCGCGGCGTTTGCGACACGCCTTCGATGTACGGCAAGGCAGACGCCGACAGCAGCGGCCAATTGCCTTCGGCCAGGGGGTGATCGATTTTCTGCCAGCCCAGTTGCGTGGAGCCCTTGCGGCCGGCATGGCCCAACTGCACGCCGATGCGGGCGTCGCTATTGCCGTGCACAAAATCCACGATGCGGGCAAACGCCTGCGCCTGTTCGTCGTTCCACAAGCCCGGGCAGCCCGGGGTGATGCGGCCATCCGGCGACACGCAGGTCATTTCCACCATGACCAGGCCGGCGCCGCCCATGGCGCGCGCGCCCAGGTGCACCAGGTGGAAATCGCCCGGCACGCCGTCGGTGCAGGAATACATGGCCATGGGGGACACCAGAATGCGGTTCTTCAACCGCACGCCGCGTACCTGGTACGGTGTCAGCATCGGGATGGCGGGACGCTGGCCGGACGCGGTGGGCGCGCCGGCGCGTTCGGCGATCCAGCGCTCAAAACCTTCCAGCCAGGCCGGGTCGCGCAAGCGCAGGTTTTCGTGCGAGATGCGCTGCGAGCGGGTCAGCAGCGAGTAGGCGAATTGCTCGGGTTCCAGTTCGGCGTATCGCTCGACGTTTTCGAACCACTCGGTGGAGTTGCGGGCGGCGTTCTGGATCTTCAGGACCTCGACGCTACGCACTTCTTCGTAGTGCTTCAGGCCCGCTTCAACGCTGCCTTCGGCGCCGCTCAGGCAGCGCGCAAGTTCGATGGAATCCTCAAGCGCCAATTTGGTGCCGGAGCCGATGGAGAAGTGCGCGGTGTGCGCGGCATCGCCCATCAGCACGACGGGCACGCGGCGCTGGCCGCGCGCCGTGTCCAGCGTGTTCCAGTGCACCCAGGTGTTGCAGATGACGCGCGGGAAACGAATCCAGATGGCGGACCCGCGCAGGTGCGTGGCGTTGCTGATCAGCGCATTGCCGTCCAGCCAGGGCGCGAACAGTTTTTCGCAGTAGGCAATGCCTTCTTCCTGGCTCATCTGCTCGATGCCGGCAGCCTGCCAGGTTTCTTCCGGCGTTTCCACGATGAAGGTGGACATGCCGTCTTCGTAGCGGTAGGCATGCGCCTGGAACCAGCCGTGTTCGGTCTGGACGAAGGCGAAGGTGAAGGCGTCGAACACCTTCTTGGTGCCCAGCCAGACGAAGCGGCAGCGGCGCTGGTCGATGTCGGGGTGGAAGGTGTCGGCGTAGCGAGTGCGGACCTGGCTGTTGATGCCGTCGGAGGCAATGACGAGATCGGCGTCGTATTCCCGAGCGATGGCCTGGTCGTCCTGGACGAAGTTCTCGAACACCAGCTTCACGCCCACGTCTTCGCAACGCGCCTGCAGGATGTTCAACAGCTTCTTGCGGCCAATGCCGATAAAGCCGTGGCCGCTACTGCGGATGCTGCGGCCCTTGAAATGGATGTCGATGTCATCCCAATGGTTGAACGCGTCGCCAATGGTTTGAGCGGAAACGGGGTCTGCCTCGCGCAGGTTCTGCATGGTGGCGTCGGAGAACACCACACCCCATCCAAAAGTGTCATACGGACGATTGCGTTCGATGACGGTGACGTCGTTGGCGGGGTTCTGCAGTTTCATGAGCAGACCGAAATACAGGCCGGCGGGACCACCGCCGATGCAGACTATTTTCATTGCCGTAACGCTCCGAGGTACGCGACAGTCGCTCGCTTATCGGGAGCGGGGCGCCGCGGATATTTAGGTCTGGATAGTTTAGGCTTGAAATATATACCCGAAGCAAGGGGTTCGCAAATGGGGGAAAGCTATTAGGTGGGATTGAAATGGGGGACGCTTTGGTGGCGGGGGAAGAGATGGGTTACGTGCGCTGGGCGCCGAAGTCCGCGGGGCCGCCTTCGCGCACTTCACCCATCCTACGTAGGATGGGTGCGGCGCGCACAGATGAAGAGAAGAACAACGCCCCCCAACGCGCGAACCCATCAGCGGTGCCCCGCCCCAAGACAATGTGTGACGCGGCCAAGTAGGATGGGTGTGGCGCGCACACATGAAGAGAAGAACAACAGCCCCCCAGCGCGCGAACCCATCAGCGGTGCCCCGCCCCAAGACAATGTGTGACGCGGCCAAGTAGGATGGGTGTGGCGCGCACACATGAAGAGAAGAACAACAGCCCCCCAGCGCGCGAACCCATCAGCGGTGCCCCGCCCCAAGACAATGTGTGACGCGGCCAAGTAGGATGGGTGTGGCGCGCACACATGAAGAGAAGAACAACAGCCCCCCAGCGCGCGAACCCATCAGCGGTGCCCCGCCCCAAGACAATGTGTGACGCGGCCAAGTAGGATGGGTGTGGCGCGCACACATGAAGAGAAGAACAACAGCCCCCCAGCGCGCGAACCCATCAGCGGTGCCCCGCCCCAAGACAATGTGTGACGCGGCCAAGTAGGATGGGTGTGGCGCGCACACATGAAGAGAAGAACAACAGCCCCCCAGCGCGCGAACCCATCAGCGGTGCCCCGCCCCAAGACAATGTGTGACGCGGCCAAGTAGGATGGGTGTGGCGCGCACACATGAAGAGAAGAACAACAGCCCCCCAGCGCGCGAACCCATCAGCGGTGCCCCGCCCCAAGACAATGTGTGACGCGGCCAAGTAGGATGGGTGTGGCGCGCACACATGAAGAGAAGAACAACAGCCCCCAGCGCGCGAACCCATCAGCGGTGCCCCGCCCCGAGACAATGTGTGACGCGGCCAGGTAGGATGGGTGTGGCGCGCACACATGCAGAGAAAAACAACGCCCTCCAGCGCGCGAACCCATCAGCAGCGCCCCAACCCAAGGCACCGCGCGAAGGCGCCGCGCAGGATGCGTGCAGCGCATCCCACCTACCTGCCCCGCAGCCACTCCTCCAGTTCCTCCGCCGGCAACGGCGGTGAAAACAAAAACCCCTGTCCTGCCGCGCAGCCCTGCTCGATCAAGAACCTGCGCTGTTCTTCGTTCTCGACCCCTTCGGCCACTACCGGCAGGCTCAGGCTTTCTCCGATCCGGATGACGGCGCTGGTCAGTGCCCGCGCCGCATCGTCGCTTTCCAGGCCCTGCACGAAACTGCGGTCCAGCTTCAACTCATCCACAATCAAGCGCCGCAAGTGGCCCAGGCTGGAATACCCCGTGCCGAAGTCGTCCATCGACAGCCGCACCCCCAGCCGATGCAGCTCGGCAATGGTGCGCAGCGTGCCGGCCGTGGCGTCCAGCACCACGCCTTCGGTAATCTCCAGCATCAAATCCGCCGGTGCCAAGCCGAACTCGGCCAGGGTCGCCGCAATCATCCGCGGCAAGTTCAGATTATGGAAATTCGTCGCCGACAGGTTCACCGACACCGACGGCACCCGCAGGCCGTTGTTGCGCCAGATAGCCAGTTGCGAACACGCTTCGCGCAGCGCCCAGTCGCCCAGGTCGCCGATCAGCCCGCATTCCTCGGCCAGCGGCACGAAGCGCACGGGCGAAATATCGCCCAACGTGGGATGACGCCAGCGGGCCAGCGCCTCGACCCCATACAGGCTGCCGTTCTTCAACCCCACCTGCGGCTGATAGTGCAAGCGCAGCGCCTTGGCTTCCAGCGCATCGCGCAGCGCGGCTTCCAGGGCCAGGCGTTCTTGCGCCTGGCGGTTCATTTCGGCGCTGAAGAACGAGATGCGGTTGCGGCCCGCCGTCTTGGCCTGGTACATGGCCATATCGGCGTGGCGCAGCAAGGTATCCATGTCGCGCCCGTTTTCCGGGAACACGCTGATGCCGATGCTGACCGACGGATTCAGAGTAATACCGCCCACCGTGAACGGCTGCGCCAGCGCCACCAGCACATGTTCGGCGGCCGCGGTCAGGCGGCCGTGTTCGAAGTCCGGCATCAGCATCACGAACTCGTCGCCCGACAAGCGGCCGACGATGTCCGACGCGCGCGCCAGGCGGCGCAGACGTTGCGCCACATCGCGCAGCAGCGCATCGCCCACCGGATGGCCCAGCGTGTCGTTGACCTGCTTGAAACGGTCCAGGTCCAGGAACAGCACCGCCACCCGCTTGCGTTCCGGCTCGGCCCGCGCGATGGCCTGCTCGGCTTGCGCCAGCAGCAGGTTGCGGTTGGGCAGGCCGGTCAGCTCGTCGTAGAACGCCAGTTGCCGGATGCGGGCGCGCGCTTCTTCGCGTTCCAGCGCCAGCGCGCACAGGTAGACGCACACGTCGACCAGGCGATGATGGAAATCATCAGGCAGGCGGCGTTCGCGGAAATAGAAACCGAAGGTGCCGATCACCCTGCCATCGCTGGACTTGATGGGCGATGACCAGCACGCCTTGATGTCGTCCGGCAAGGGCAGATGGCGGTAATCGTCCCACAGCGGGTCGGTGGCGATGTCCGGCACGATGACCGGGCGGCCCAGAAAGGCCGACGTGCCGCAGGCGCCCACTTGCGGCCCGATCTTCACGCCGTCCAGCGCGTTTGAATAGGCCTCCGGCATGCTGGGCGCGGCCAGCGGCCGCAGATGGCCGGTATCGTCCACGCGCAAGACCGTGGCGGCCACTTCGGGCGCCAGGCGCTCGACCTCGCGGCACACCATGTTCATCACTTCAACCACCGACGCCTCGTTGACCATGGCCTGCAACACGCGCCGTTGCAATACCTCGTGCACCTTGGTGGGCGTGATGTCGGTCAGCACGTCGACGATATTGACCAGCGTACCCCGGTCATCGAAGACGGAATTGGCCATGACCGACACCCACAGCGGCTTGCCGCAGCGGTCATAGACCAGCACGTCCTTGTGGAAGCCTTCGCGGCAGGCGATGCGGCGGTCCAGCTCTTCGCGGGTGCCGCCATCGGGGCGGCCGCCGGCCAGCAGTTCACCCAGCTCCTGCTGTAGCGCGTCGCCGCGCGCAAAGCCCAGCATGCGTTGAAACCCATCATTCACATAGACGATGCGGCCGTCCGAGCCGGATACCGCGACCGCGTTGCCGGTTTCGTTGATGCCCAGCAGCAACAGGCGGATTTCTTCCTGGCGTTCGGCGTCGGCGATGGATTTGCGCGACACGACCGACACGCGGGCGGTCAGGCCGTCGTCGCCCGGCAATGGCAGATAGGTGGCTTCGATCCACAAACTGCCGCCGTCTTTCATGCGGTAGCGGCAGGTGCCAGAAAAGTGTTCGCCCCGACGCAGCCGGGCCCACACCTGCTCGCCGCTGGCGATGCCCTTGCCTTCGTCCACGCTG
This sequence comes from Achromobacter colocynthidis, assembly GCF_057334535.1. Classification (NCBI taxonomy): domain Bacteria; kingdom Pseudomonadati; phylum Pseudomonadota; class Betaproteobacteria; order Burkholderiales; family Alcaligenaceae; genus Achromobacter; species Achromobacter colocynthidis. The sequence continues at coordinate 636,824 of NZ_JBHFIZ010000039.1, read as the reverse complement.
TCGCACAGCATGTCGTGGCGCAGCAGCAAGGCCTCGTCAAGGGTGTATCCCACGGCCGCCAGGAAATTGGCGTTGGCGTTCAGCAGCGCGCCGTTCGTGTCGAAATCGAACAGCAACAGCGCCCGGTCCATCGACGCCAGATAATTGTCGCCATGCCACGCGGCGCCCTGGGGGCCCGCGCTTGAAACGCTTGCTTGAGTGTCAAGCATAAGGGGCTCCATACCGGAATACAGCGGTTCCGGTTTCATTCAGCGCTTTGGAAAACCAAGGGCGACGCGGTCGCGTCCGTCCTGCTTGGCCAGATACAGCGCCTGGTCCGCGCGGCTCAGCGTCTCCGAGAAGGTTTCTCCCAACTGGTGATGCGCCATGCCGATGCTTACCGTCAGCCTCAATACGTCGTTTTCTCCTGCCGCCACCACCAGTCCGCGCACCGCGCCGACCAGCCGGTCCATGACGCCCTGGGCGGCTTCGGGTTGGGTGTTGGGCAGCATCACCAGGAATTCCTCGCCGCCCCAACGGCCGCACATATCGTATTCACGCAGGCTTTCGCCCAGCACGCCCGCCAGTTCGACCAGGGCGCGGTCGCCCGTTTCGTGGCCGTAACGGTCGTTGACCGCCTTGAAGTGGTCCACGTCCAGCATGGCCACTGCAAAGCTCTCTCCGCTGCGCGCGGCGCGCTCGACTTCCCGCTTGATCATGTCCATCAAGGCGCGCCGGTTGAGCAGGCCGGTCAGCGGGTCGCGGCTGGACGTTTCCGCAAGCGCCGTGTTCAGGTCGCGCATCATGTTCTGGTAGTGATCGGATATGCGCGCAATGCGCGTCAAGCGCCGCAATTGGCGGTCGAACTGGTCGCATAGCCCCAGCTCTCGCTCGTGCGCCATGGACTGATAGGCGTCCGACAACTGGGTCACGCGCTCGATCCGCGCCATCTGGTCCGCCGTATGCCGCCACAGCGCCTCCAGCGCTTCGCGCAGCGGGTGTCCGGCATGGGTGGGATCAGCCAGCAATTCGGCGATGCGGCGATCCAGTTCGGCGGCGCCCGGCTTCATTCGCGGCCAACCACCGAGAACGGAAAGGTGCAGTCTTCCTTGAATTCCTCGGCCAGCTCGCCGACGCGTTCGTTGCGCTTGTCGTAGAACCAGGTGACGCTGACTTCGCGGCCCTTGCAATGGGCGGCTTCGAGCAGGTCGAAGATGTCCATGACGGACTTGATGCTGCTGGTGTTGAGGTACAGCAGTTCCAGTTCCAGGTTCAGCGGGGCGGCCGTGTTCAGCAGATAGGCTTCGACCCATTCGATCACCGGACCGAACAGTTCAAAGGAATTCTCGGGATAGGAGTCGCCGCGCATCGCCAGCACGCCGGCGGCGGCGTCGGCGGTGATGGCGGGCGTGGACTGCGTCCCGGGAATGTTCAGGTCTTTCATCAGATACTCCGAAAATGATTCTTTGATGCGCGCGGAGCCTTCAAATCACGACGCTCAGGCTGAAGAACGCCTTGCCTTCGTGCGCGGTGGGCGTCAGGCTGGCTTCCAGCGGAGCGCCGGCGCGCCGCGCGATATCGATCAAGCCCAAGCCCGCGCCCGACGCAACGCCCTGGGCACGCGGCTTGTGCAACTGTGTCTTGTATTCGGCCTTCAACGCCGCCTTGTCCAGCGCGGCCAGTTCGCGGATGCGGGCGACCAGAGCGTGGCCGTCGTCGGACTTGACCAGGTTGCCCGCCGACACCACGTAGCGGCTTTCGTCGCGGCGGCCGATGACGACCGTGGCGCTGGCCTCGGCATCGCCATTGGCGGCGGCGTACTGGCGGATGTTCTGGATCATTTCGATATAGACCGAAAAGACGTCCATGGCTTCCGCCGGGCGCGCATGTTCCGCATTCAGGTAATTCTTGAGCGCGTTGCCGATTTCTTCGATCAGGCTGCGGGAGATCGGCCCGTTAAAGCAGAGCAGGGTCCGGTTCTGGTTGAACCGTTCACCCAGCGCGTAGAGATCGGAGGCATTCATAGGGGTTACCGCCCTGATAACGATTATTCGAAACGGAAAGACAACAGGGTGATGTCGTCACGTTGCGGACGGCCACCCTGGTATTCGGCCAGCGCCTGCGAAAACGCGGCGGCCTGTTCAGTTAACGGCCGGCGCGCGTGTCTCTTGAGCATTTCCGCAAAACGGGTGTTGCCAAAGCCAAAGCCGTGCTCGCCGCCCGCCTGGTCCAGGAAGCCGTCTGTGGCCAGGTAGTACGTCCAGCCGGCCTCCAATTGCACGTCGATGTTTTCATAGCGGCCAACCCGCTTGTCGCCCAGCGCGCGCTTGCCGCCGGGCACTTCACGCAAGGTCTCGCCATCGCTGGCGTACAGGCTGATCTTGGCGCCCGCATAGCGCAGGCGCCCGGATTGGCGGTCAATATATACCAGGCCCGCATCGGTATTGGTGGCCAGCGCGCGCGGCAATTGCGCATCCGCAAGCATGGCGCGGATGGCGCCGTCGGTGCGGGTCAGGACGCCGGCGGGGTCGGCGGGGCCGACCTCGGTGATCGCCAGGTCAATGGCGGCGCGCGCCAGCATGGTCATCAGCGCGCCGGGCACCCCATGGCCCGCGCAGTCCATGATGCCCAGCAGGCAGTTGGCGCCGTCGGAGCGGAACACGTAGAAGTCGCCGCCCACCACATCGCGCGGCTTCCACAGCACGAAATGGTGCGCACCCAGCGACTGCGTCAGTTGGCGGTCGGGCAGGATGGCGCGCTGGATCAGGCTGGCGTAGTCGATGGAGTCGCCAATTTTCTTGTGCGCGGCGGCCATGGCGCGGTTGGCGTCTTCCAGTGCCGAGGTGCGTTCGCGCACCTTGGTTTCCAGTTCGGCCGTGTGCTGGCGGACCTTGTCGGCCATGACGCCAAAGGCGCGGCTCAAGTCACCGATTTCGTCCTGGCCGCCCGGCGGCAGGCGCACGTCGTAACTGCCATCGGCAATGGCGCGGGCCGATTGCTGCAAGCGGCGCAAGGGACGCAGCATCAAGCGCTCGATGGCAAAACCAAAGCACAGCAGCATGGCGGCAAACAGCACCACCAGGCCGATGGCGGCCGGCCACAGCCAGTCGGTGTCCAGCACGCGCGCGGCGCCCAGGTCCACCACCGTCAGCACGTGCCAGTGCAGCTCGGGCATATACGCCACCGACACCAGTTGGCGCGTGCCGTCCATGCTGACCCACGCCGTCTGCACCGATTGCGGATCGGCCTGCGCCGCGTGCATGGCCGAGCGCAGTTCGTCCTGCCCCGGCCCCGCGTCCAACAGGTTGAACACGCGCCCGCGATCGGCGGCGCCGCCCCCCGCGCCGGAGTTATAGGCGATCAGCGAGGCGTCCATGTGCGCCTGGATCGCGCCGTCTTCGTCCACGATGATGGGAGTGACGCCGGGCTGGCCGCTGTTGACGAATTCCCGCAGGAAGCCGCCCACGTCCAAACCCGCGCCGGTCAGCCCCACGACCTTGTTGCCGTCGCGCACCTGGACGTTGATCCACACTTTGGTGGTTTTCAGCTTCAGGTCGGGGTTGACGTTGATGTTGTATTTGGCCGGCGATTTCAGCGACGCGTAGAACCACCCGTCGTCGGCCGCGCTGGGGCTGAGCGTATAGCGCGGCGCTTCAGACAGCGGCTTGTCGTCGTTGAAGTAGTAGTTGCCGGTGGCGGCGCTGGCGATGAAGTAGGCGCGTCCTAGCAAATCGCGCCGGTAGCCATCCGCTTCTCGAAAGAACAATTCGCGCGCGGCCGGATCGCTTTCATCACGCAGCCAGCGGCGAGTGACTTCGCTGTCGGCCAGGCGCAAGGACAAGGCCAGTTCACGGGAAACCGGCGCCAGGATGCGTTGCCGGTTCAATTGCGTGAAGTTGTCGGCGAAGGCGCGTCCGAAGTGGTCCCTGACCCCATCCAGCACCAACCAACCGATTACCGCCGCGGGCGCCAGGGCGACCACGCACGCCAACAACAGCGCCATCAATGATTTTTTGCGCAAACCCCATTTCGCCATGCGAAGTCTTCCTGACAGCTTGATAAGACGTACTTGCGTAACGTGCGTGCCCACTCGGTAGGCTCGCGAAGGGCCTGGCGGGACAAGTGTAGAGAACAGCCGGGGCAATTGAAACAGGTGCAAACATCAGGATTCGATCCAGACACCTTGTGTTTCAGCCCAGCAATGAAAATGGCGGTTTATTGCGATTTATATCTAATTTTTCTTTCGCTCACCCGCGCATTGTGCAGCTTTATTACTACACGCCCAGATAGCGTTCCCATAGGCCGCGGTCCGCATCCAGCGCTTTGGAATCGCCCGTCCAGACGACCTTGCCGCGTTCCAGGATGACGTGCTGGTCGGCCAGGCTCAGCAATCTTTCAACATATTTGTCGATGACCAGGATGGTCTGGCCCGCTTGGCGCAGGCGCGCCAGGCACATCCAGATTTCTTCGCGGATCTTGGGCGCCAGGCCTTCCGTGGCTTCGTCCAGGATCAGCAGGCGCGGGTTGGTGACCAGGGCGCGGCCGATGGCCAGCATCTGCTGCTCGCCGCCCGACAACTGGTTACCCATGTTGCGGGCGCGTTCGCGCAGGCGTGGAAACAGCTCGAACACGCGGTCCGGCGTCCAGGGTTCACCGATGCCGGGGTTGCGCGAAGCCGTGAACGCGGTCAGATGTTCGCGCACTGTCAGGTTGGGAAAGCACTGCCGCCCCTCGGGCACGATGGCCACGCCGGCGCGCGCGATGCGATCGGAGCTCCAGCCGCTGATGTCCTGGCCCGCGAAATGGATCTTGCCGCCACGCAGCGGCAATTGGCCAAACAGCGTGCGCAGCAACGTGGTCTTGCCCATGCCGTTCCTGCCCAGCAAGGTCACCACCTGGCCGGCGCCAATCTGCAAGTCCACGCCAAACAGCACCTGGCTGGCGCCGTAACCGCTTTGGGCGGATTCGATGGTGAGCATCATGCGGTCTCCTCGTCGCCCAGATAGGCTTGCCGCACTTCCGGATTGGCGCGGATTTCGTCGGGGGTGCCGGTGGCGATGACGCGTCCATACACCAGCACCGACAGACGGTCGGCCAGGCGGAACACCGCCTGCATGTCGTGTTCAACCAGCAGCATGGCGGCGCGGCCCCGCAGGGATTCGATCAATTCGGTCAGGCGCACGGTTTCGTCCGGCCCCATGCCGGCCATGGGCTCGTCCAGCAACAGCACGCTGGGGCGCGCGGCCAAGGCCCGCGCGAACTCCACCTTGCGCTGCTCGCCGTGCGGCAGCGTGCCGGCCGGGCGTTCCAGCAGGCTGGCGTCGATGGCGCATTCCCGCGCCAGCTCGCGCGCCTGTTCGTACAGCGCGGTCTGGGCCGTGCGCGGCGACCAAAAGCGGAAGCTGCTGCCCGCGTGCGCCTGCACCGCCAGCACCAGGTTGTCCAACACGGTGGACTGCTTGAAGATGTTGGTGATCTGGTAGGACCGCGACAGCCCGGCCGCCACGCGCTGGTGCGCGTTCATGCTGGTGACGTCGCGCCCACCCACGGTCAGCGTGCCGGAATCCGCCGCCAGCGTGCCCGACAGCAGATGGATCAGCGTGGACTTGCCCGCGCCGTTGGGGCCGATCAGCGCGTGGATTTCGCCCGGGTTCAGGGATAGCGACACGTTGTCGGTGGCGACCAGGGCGCCAAAGCGGCGCACCAGGCCGGTGGCCTGCAAAGCCGGCACGCCCGAGTTGTTGTTGGTGTTGGATGCCAAGCTCATGATCCCACCTTGCCGGATTGGGCCGCGGCGCGTCCGCCGAACATCGGGCCGAACAGGCCGACCAGACCGCGCGGCGCGCCAAACACCACACACAGCAGCAGCACGCCCAGGGGCAGGTGCCAGTATTCGGTCCACAGGCGCAGCACTTCTTCCAGCGTCAGCATCACCACCGCGCCGGCTACACCGCCCCAGCGCAGGCCGATGCCGCCCACCAGCACCATGATCAGCAGGTTGGCCGACTGGGTCCATTGCATCAGGTTGGGCGAGATGAACAGGTTGTGGTTGGCCAGCAGCGCGCCCGCCAGGCCCGCCGCCGCACCGCTCAGCGTGAAGGCCACGAGCTTGATGCGGTAGACCGGATAGCCCATGGCTTCCATGCGCGATTCGTTTTCACGAATGCCCTGCAAGGCGGTGCCAAAGCGCGAAGACACCACGCGGCTGAACACCCACATCAACACCGCGAACAGCGCCAGCACCAGGTAGTAGAAGCTGACGTCGTTGGCCAGGTCGATGCCCGGCAGCGTGGAATAGCCGGGCAGGTTCAGCCCGTCTTCCCCGCCGTACTGGCGCAGCGAAATGAAGATGTAGTAGAGCATCTGCGCGAACGCCAGCGTGATCATGATGAAGTACACGCCACGGGTGCGCAGCGAGATCGCGCCGGTGATTGCCGCCAGCACGCCCGCCAGCACCATGGCCACCGGCCAGACGATCAGCGCCGACGTGACGCCCGACATGGCCAGGATGCCGACGGCGTAGGCGCCCGCGCCGAAGAAGGCCGCGTGCCCCAGCGCCACCATGCCGCCATAGCCCAGAATCAGGTTCAAGCTGGTTGCGGCCAGCGCGTAGATCAGCACGCGGCGTACGAAGGATATGTAGAAGTCCAGGCCCAGCGCCGGAGCCACCAGCGGGAATGCCGCCAGCGCCAGCAGCAGAAGAACGGTCCAGATTGTGCTTTTCATCATCAACCCCGCGCCGGAAACAGGCCAGAGGGCCGGAACACCAGCACAGCCGCCATCAATACGTAAATGGCGATGGCGGCCAGCGTCGGGCCGACGCTGGAGGCCACGGCCGGCGAAAAGATCTGGCGCAGCAGCATGGGCAGGAAGGCCCGCCCCGCCGTGTCCACCATGCCCACCAGCAAGGCGCCCACAAAGGCGCCACGAATGGACCCGATGCCGCCGATGACGATGCACACCAGCACCAGGATCAGGATGTCTTCGCCCATGCCCAACTGCACGGCGGTGATCGGCCCCAGCAGCGCCCCGGCCACGGCGGCCAGCATCGCGCCCAGCACGAACACGCCCAGGAACAGCAGCGGCACGCGCACGCCCATCAGCGTGGCCATCTGCCGATTGGACGCCCCGGCCCGCACCAGCACGCCGGCACGGGTGCGCGTCACGAACCAGTACAGGCCCGCGGCGGCGGCAACGCCGAACACAATGATCATCAAGCGGTAGGCGGGATACAGCAGGTCGGGCATCAAGCGCACGGGACCTGACAGCATGGCCGGCATGTTCAGCATGACGGGGGCAGGCCCCCAGATCATCTTGACCAGGTCATTGGCGATAAGAATGACGGCGTAGGTGCCCAGCACCTGAGCCAGGTGGTCGCGCAGCGCCAGGCGGCGGATCAGCGTCAGTTCCAGCACCACGCCGACCAGGCCGGTGGCGACGGCCGCCACCAGGACGGCGGCGGTGAATGAACCTGTGCGCTGCATGGTTTCGGCGGCGACATAGGCGCCGGCCATGTAGAGCGAGCCGTGAGCCAGATTCATGATGTCCATGATGCCGAAAACCAGGGTCAGCCCGGCCGCGATCAAAAACAACATCAACCCAAACTGCAGACCGTTCAGCAATTGCTCGACGATCAGCGTAAACGTCATGAACACTTCCCCCTGCCGCGAACCTTGATGGCGGTGCGCGTGCGATTCGAACCTACATTGGACGGCGGCACGCGCCGGCCGCGTCCGGCATTGCCGGAAACCGCGGCGAGCGTGTGCTTGGGCGTCTTACCTCAGAGCTTGCACTCGCCGACGTAGACGTCCTGGTACTTGTCGAACACCTTGCCCACCAGCTTGTTGGTGATGCGGCCGCTGCCGTCCTTGTCGACGACGCGCAGGTAGTAAGCCTGGATCGGATAGTGGTTCTTGCCGTAGGTGAACTTGCCGCGCACCGAGGGGTAGTCGGCCTTTTCCAGCGCGGCGACGACGGCCGCGCGGTCCGAGGCCTTGCCGCCGGCCTGCTTGACGGCGGCATCCATGGCCATGATGACGTCATAGGCCTGGGCGGCGTACACCGACGGGTAGCGGCCGTTGTATTCCTTGCGGAAGGCGTCCACGAACGTCTTGTTCTGCGGCACGTCCAGGTCATGCGCCCACTGCGCGGTGTTGTACATGCCCAGCATGGGTTCGCCCACGGCCTGGATCACGTCTTCGTCGGCCGAGAAGCCCGGGCCGATCAGCTTGACGCTTTGCGACAGGCCCGCCGACACGAACTGCTTGACGAAGTTGATGCCCATGCCGCCCGGCAGGAAGATGTAGACCGCGTCCGGCTTGGCCGCGCGGATCTGCGCGATTTCGGCGGCGTAGTCGATCTGGCCCAGCTTGGTGTAGACCTCGTCGCCCGGGGCGATCTTGTAGCCACGCTTAAAGCCCGTCAGCGCGTCCTTGCCGGCCGGGTAGTCGGGCGCCATGATGAACATCTTCTTGAAGCCGCGATCGGCGGCAACCTTGCCGGCCGCTTCGTGGAAGGCGTCGTTCTGGTAGGACGTGCCGAACCAGTAGTTGTTGCACTGGGCGCCGGCGAACTGGCTGGGGCCCGGGTTGTTCGACAGGTACGGAATCTTGGCGGCGAACAGCGCGGGGCCGACGGCCAGCGCCACGTTGGAACCAATCGGGCCCGTGAAGAAGTCGATTTTTTCGCGCTGGATGTAGCGCGTGACCAATTGGCGGGCCTGGTCCGGATTGCCGCCCATGTCGGTCTGCACGAATTCGGCGGGCTGACCGCCCAGCTTGCTGCCCAGTTGCTTGATGGCCAGGTTGAAGCCGTCGCGGGCTTCGGCGCCCAGCGCCGAGAACGGGCCGGAGATGTCGTTGGCGATGCCGACCTTGACGGCGTCAGCCATGGCTACGGCCGGCACCAGTGCGGCGGCGGCGATAAGGGAAGTGATCAAACGCATGGTGGTGTGCTCCGTGCGCGAGCCCGCGCAGAGGGTGTTCTTATTGAGGGTGCGATTCGAATGACTTCTTTGCGCGGCCTGCCGGCGCCAATGCGCCGCCGTCAAACACGTGCTTGCAAGCCTGCGCTTGCCACACCACCATCCCCCTTGTGCTGCACAGGGAAAGCTGGCGCGGTTCATAGTTTAGGTTTAAAGTATTCTTCAAAACAAGACTAGGGTTTTTACCAGCCCTGGGTTTACACCAGCCCTTCCATCAACGATGACCGTATCGACGAAACGCTGGGTACGACGCTCGCGCGACAGTACCCGACATCTCGCCGAACCTCAAGAAAACCGCCGATGACTGACGCTCCTGATCTCGAATCCCGCGCCGCGCCCGACGACCACCACGCGCTGCGGCTGTGGCTGCGCATGCTCACCTGCGCCAACCTCATCGAAGGCGAAATCCGCAGCCGCCTGCGCAATGAATTCGACACCACCCTGCCCCGCTTCGACCTGATGGCGCAACTGCAACGCGCGCCCAAGGGCATGAAGATGGGCGAATTGTCGCGCCACATGATGGTCACCAACGGCAATATCACCGGCATTACCGACCAGCTTGAAAAAGAAGGGCTGGTGGTGCGCACCAAGGTCGAGTCCGACCGCCGTAGTTCACTGATCAAGCTGACGCCGCAGGGCAAGAAGAGCTTTGCCCGCATGGCCCGCGCGCACGAAGCCTGGGTCAAGTCCATGTTTGGCGAACTGCCCGAGTCCACCCGCAATGCGCTGTTCCAGGCGCTGGGCGAACTCAAGCTGCAAGTGGTGGCCACCCGCTCGGAATCCGCCAAGGGCTGACCCCGCCGCCGCCTTGCCGCCAGGGCTGAAAACCGCATCCGGATTGGCGCATAATTGCCGCCATGATTCCGGTTTCTCTTCCTGGCGGTAACTTCTACGTGCTGATGGTGGCCTCGCTGGCCTGCCTGGCCACCTTGCTGACCTGGCTGGCCGTGCTGGCCACCACGCCCAGCGCGCGGCTTTGGCTGGGCGCCCACCGGCGCGCTGGCACCATCTTGATGACCATCCTGGCGCTGGTGGGCGCCATCTTTCCGTATCAGCAGCTAAGTGTGTGGTTCGCCGCCCAGCGTGATGCCCAGGCCGACGCCGGCCGCAAGACGACGCTGACGCAGCCCACCCGGCTGGCCGGTGTCGACATGCCCGCCGGCACCGTGCTCAGCCTGACGCACGCGGGCGACCTGGCTTCGTTCGACCGCGCGGTATTTCCCGACACACAGCCCGCCGCCATCCAGGGCCTTGCCGCCACCCGCTTGTTCCGCTACGCCGCCACCCCCAAGCAGCCCGAAACCCTGTCCGTGGAAATTGCCCGCGACCAGGCGCAGGAAGGATGGTTGTGCGCCCACGGGCATCGGCTTGAATTTGTGTTGCAGGGCGGCCAGGCGCGGTTTGCCAGTTGCCACCTGGCCGTGGGCAACACGCTGGACCAGCAAGCGGTGCCGCCCGGCGCCTGGCTGAAGGTGGACGAAGCCGCGCGCGGCACGGCGCCGGAAGCCAACGCCGGCGCGCCGCGCTGGCTGCTGCGCACCGAAGGCAGCGACGCGATGGACCTGCGCAAACTGCCCTTGCTGAAGGTGGACATGCGGCTGGACGGCCAACGCCGCCTGCTGGATTTCGAAGGCCTGCTGGCCCGCGACACCACGCTGGGCGCCATGACCTACCCGCCCGGCACCCGCGTGCTGACCGCCAACCCCCGCCTGCCCGGCGCGCAACCTGGCGACCTGCTGTTTTCGCCTTCGCGCGGCCGCTCGGCGCGGCGCGACGGCGGCGAAGACGTGGCGGCCGGCAGTTCGGTGCTGCAAGCGCCGGATGGCACGGTGCGCAGCGTGCTCAGCAACCGCGAGGCCGGGGTGCTGGACGTGGCCGCGATGCGCATGCCCCCCTGAGCCGTCCCCCTGACAAACCCCTGCCGCAAAGCGGTGGGATAATACGAACCTTTCCCCCGCACGCCGCCTAGCCTGGCGGCGATTTTGTCCTGCCTACCAAGAGACGAAGTCATGGCCGTTAATTTGCAGATCCCCTCCGAGTCCGAAATTTTTCCTGTTGCCGGCGTTGAAATCGGCGTCACCGAGGCCGGCATCCGCAAAGCCAACCGACGTGACCTGACCGTGTTCCGCCTGGCCGAAGGCACCAGCGTGGCGGGTGTGTTCACCCGCAACCGCTTCTGCGCCGCGCCGGTGCAGGTCTGCCAGGCTCACCTGGCCGCCGGCGGCCCGATCAGCGCGCTGGTCATCAACACCGGCAACGCCAACGCGGGCACGGGTGAAGAAGGCCTGAAGAAAGCACGCGACACCTGCGACGCGCTGGGCAAATTGCTGGGCGTGCCCGCCTCGCAGATCCTGCCGTTTTCCACCGGCGTCATTCTTGAGCCGCTGCCGCTGGACCGCCTGGTCGCCGGCCTGCCGGGCGCCATCGCCAACCTGGCGGCCGACCACTGGTCCAGCGCCGCCCACGGCATCATGACGACGGACACGCTGCCCAAGATCTCGTCGGCCAAGGTGCAGATCGACGGCAAGACCGTTACCTTCACCGGGATCAGCAAGGGCGCGGGCATGATCCGCCCCAACATGGCCACGATGCTCAGCTTTTTGGCCACCGATGCCGGCATCGCCCAGCCGCTGTTGAAGAAGCTGGCGGTGGAAATCGCCGATGCTTCGTTCAACCGCATCACGGTTGACGGCGACACGTCCACGAACGATTCCTTCATCATCGCCGCGACTGGCAAGTCGGGCGTGAACGTCAGCAGCGAGTCCGACGCCGCCTACGCCGCCGTGCGCGAGGCGCTGACTGCGGCCGCGCTGGAATTGGCCACGAAGATCGTGCGCGACGCCGAAGGCGCCACCAAGTTCATGACCATCCGCGTGGAAGAAGCCGGCACCACGGAAGAAGCGCTGAAGGTGGCGTATGCCGTGGCGCATTCGCCGCTGGTCAAGACCGCGTTCTTTGCCTCGGACCCCAACCTGGGCCGCATCCTGGCGGCGGTGGGCTACGCGGGAATCGACGATCTGGACGTGTCGAACATTCGCCTGTGGCTGGACGATGTGCTGGTGGCGAAAGACGGCGGCCGCAACCCGGATTACCAGGAAGCCGACGGCCAGCGCGTGATGAAGCAGGCCGAGATCCAGGTGCGCATCGCGCTGGGCCGCGGCAAGGTGGCGGACACGGTGTACACCTGCGATTTCTCGCATGAGTACGTGTCGATCAACGCGGATTACCGTTCGTAAATTGATGGGGCGCGAGGCATTTATTTGGTGAGATGCCCGCGGTGTAGGTTGATGGTTGCCTGCGGTGTAGGTTGATGGTTGCCTGCGGTGTAGGTTGATGGTTGCGCACGGTGTAGGTTGATGGGTTGCGCGCGATCTTAGGCGGTGTTCTTCTTGAAGCTATCGCGCGCTTCACCCATCCTACGCCGGGATGAGCGTCGTACGCCGGGATGACCGTCGTACGCCGGGACGACCGTCATACGCCGGGACGACCGTCGTACGCCGGGACGACCGTCGTACGCCGGGACGACCATCGTACGGTTGGACGGCCAGCGGACGGTTGGACGACCATCGGACCATCGGACGGTCGGACGACCATCGGACGATTGGACGATTGGACGATTGGACGGCCATCGGACGGTTGGACCACCATCGTACGGGTTGGACCACCATCGTAGGATGGGTGCAGCGCGCAAGACGGTTGCCAAGAACGCCACTGCCAAGCGCGCGAAACCCATCAGGCAGCGCCGAAGTCCCAACGTAGGATGGGTGCCGCGCGGCAGGCTGCCGCCACAAACACAAACGCCAAACGCGCAAACCCATCAAGCAGCGTCGAACCTCCAACCAAGATCATCCACAGCACAACCGCAACCCACAACAACCGCCCCCACGCCACCCAAGGATGAAGACGTGACCGCAACTGAATTTTCCACCCTGATCCAGCGCGCCGAGCGGGTGTTGGCGCAGCTTGAGGCCTTTCTTCCGCCCGCCACGCCCGAGATCGACTGGAGCGCGCACGCCTTCCGTTGGCGCAAGCGTGGCTCCCGTGGCTGGCTGGACGCGGTGCGCCACGTGGCGCGCATCGACATGCAGGATCTTCAGCACATCGAACGCCAGAAGGCCACCATCGACCGCAACACCGTGCAGTTCCTTGAGAACAAGCCGGCCAACAACGTGCTCATGACCGGCGCGCGCGGCACCGGCAAAAGCTCCTTGGTCAAGGCCATGCTGGCGGCCTATGGCGAGCGCGGCCTGCGCCTGATCGAAGTCGACAAGTCCGACCTGGGCGACCTGCCCGACATCGTTGAACTGGTCGCCTCACGCCCCGAGCGCTTCATCGTGTTCTGCGACGACCTGTCGTTTGAAGAAGGCGAGCCCGGCTACAAGGCGCTGAAGTCCGTGCTGGACGGCTCCGTATCGGCCTCGGGCGACAACGTGCTGATCTACGCCACGTCCAACCGGCGCCACCTGATGCCGGAATACATGAGCGAAAACCTGCAAGCCAAGCACCAGCCCGATGGCGAAATCCATCCTGGCGAAACCGTCGAGGAAAAGATCTCGCTGTCGGAACGCTTCGGCCTGTGGCTGTCGTTCTACCCCTTCAAGCAGGACGACTACCTGGACATCGTCTACCACTGGCTGCGCGAGCTGGGTTGCCCCGAGGCGCATATCGAGCCCTCGCGCACCGAGGCGCTGCAATGGACCATCGAACGCGGCTCGCGTTCGGGCCGGGTGGCTTATCAATTCGCGCGCGATTGGGCGGCCCGCCATGTCTGAGAAGATCGTTGACGTTGCCGCCGGTTTGATCCTGCGCCCCGACGGCATGCTGCTGCTGGGCCAGCGGCCCGAAGGCAAGCCGTGGTCGGGCTGGTGGGAATTGCCGGGCGGCAAGCTGGAGCCGGGCGAAACCGTGCTGGAAGCGCTGGCCCGCGAACTGCAAGAAGAGCTGGGCATCCGCGTGACACAGTCGCGGCCGTGGGTGACCTATGTGCACGTGTATCCGCACACCACGGTGCGCCTGGCGTTCTGCCACGTGACCGCGTGGGAAGGCGAGCCGCAAGGGCTTGAGAACCAGCGCCTGGAATGGGTGGACCCCGCCCACGCAGCATCCGTCGGCGATCTCTTGCCCGCCACCCTGCCCCCGTTGCGCTGGCTGCAACTGCCCACTACCTACGGCATCAGTTCGATCGGCTCGCGCGCGGGCGTGGCCGCGTTCCTGGGCCGTCTGGACGCGGCACTGGCGCGCGGAGTGAAGCTGGTGCAGTTTCGCGAGCCGCAATGGCCGGACGGCGCGAACGCAAGCTCGCTGCACGAGGTCTTGCAGCAGGTCATCAAGCGTTGCCGCGCCGCTGGTGCGCGCGTGCTCGTCAATAGCGCGCACCCCGCCGCCTGGTGGAAGGAAGCCGACGGCGTGCATTTGCGCACGGCGGATGCCGCCCGCCTCCACGCGCGGCCCGAACTGCCGACTGGCGCGCTCGTCGGCGTGTCCGCGCACGATAACGCGCAGGTGGTGCACGCTCGCGAACTCGGCGCCGACTTCGCGGTGCTGGGCCCGGTGCTGGACACGCCCAGCCACCCGGGCGCGGCCACGCTAGGGTGGGAAGGCTTTGTTGCCGGCAACCGTGATGCGGGCATCCCCGTGTTTGCGTTGGGCGGCCAATCGACCACGACCGTGTCGCAGGCGCTGCGCCATGGCGCGCACGGCATCGCCGGCATTCGTGGCGTGATCTGACACGCACCTTATCGTCTGTCGGCTGCATCAAGACGCCGCGTTCCGTGCTTGCCACGGCGCGGCGTTTTTACATTCCGGTTGCCCTTCGATTGCGTTACGGCCACGTTCCGATTGCGTTCCGATTGCGTTCCGATTGCGCTTGGTTGGGTTCCGCTTGTCCTTCGCTTGCGTATCCCTTGCACTGCGGCTGCATTGCCGCCATCACCGACTGATCTCCTAGGGAAACTCCCCCCTTGCTGCCCTCTGGCCGAAAGCAATATCTTGGAATCCTTAATGTGACCACGTAGTCACATTATGTCTTTCTCGCAGTCGCTGCACCCTCTCTTTGTCGTCGTTCCCACAACAAGGAAGTCCAGCATGCCCCAGCGTTCCCCCTTTGAAGGCGATGCCAATCCGGCCCGCCGCGACTTCCTCTTGCGCGGCGCCGCAGGGTTGGCCGGCGCGGCCGGGCTGGCGGCCACGGGCTGGCCGCTGCCGGGTTTGGCGCAAGCCCAAGCCGTCTCGCCCCTGACCTTCGCCTTCTGGCCCTGGGGCAGCGAAATCGTGCAGCAGGGCGCCACGCGCTTCACGCAGGAAAGCGGCGTGCCGGTCAATCTTTCTCCCATCCCCGGCGACTACGCCGCCGTGCTCGAAACCCAGTTGGCCGCCAAGGCGCCGCTGGACATGTTCTACGCGCAACGCGGCCAGGCGTCGCGCTGGTACGCGGCGGGCTGGATCCGACCCATTGACGACATGCCCGGCCTGGCCGACATCCAGAAGCAGATGTTCCCCGGCATTGTTGACGACGCCCACGCCACCGACGGCCGCACCCTGGGCCTGACCTATTACAACGGCGGCCCCTTCGCGCTGTTCCGCAACGAAAAGATGCTGGGCGAGGCAGGGTTCCAAGGCACCGCCAATGCCGCCGACTATCCGCAGGACTGGGCCACCGTCGAAAAGCAGGCCCGTGAAATCAAGAAGAAAGGCCTGTCCGAACATCCCTTGCTGATGCCCTGGTACAACGCCTGGACCGGCCTGCCATGGGCCTTGATCGCGCAGTGCTTTGCCGAAGGCGAGCGCTTTGTGGACGACGAGTTGCGCGCCACCTTCAACGCCGACACGCCGCTTGTGAAAGTGCTGACGGACTGGAAGCGCTGGTGGGACGACGAACTGGTGCAACGCGCCGTGCTGACGTGGTCGGGCACCGAAACGTCCAGCTCATGGATGAAGGGCCAGCACGCCTTCCACCTGAACATCGACTACTACAGCTTCAACTACAACGACCCCGCCAAGAGCCAGATTGCCGCGTATTCCAGCTACAACCCGGTGGTGCCGGGCGCCACGCACGACACCGTGCTGGTGGGCCACGCGCTGCTGTGCATGTCGACCCGCAAGCGCAGCGACGCCGAGCAAGCCGCGCTGTGGGAACTGATGAAGTACTTCGGGTATCGCGACAAGGCCGGCCAGCTCACCACGCACAAGAACTGGATCGCCAAGGCCAACCTGGAAGTGCCCTTCCCCGAGCTCTACCGCGACCCGGACAGCCGCGCCGCCATCATGAAGTGGATGTACCCGCTGCAAGCCGAACAGGTCTATCAGTGGCTCTTCCAAGGCCGCGAGAAAGCCGTTGCCGCGCACATCCTGAAGGCGCCCTGGTACCAGGAATGGGACACCGCCATGCACGAGATGATTGCGCAGGACCTGCTGATCAAGGGCTCGAAGACGCCCGCGCAGGTTGCCACCGAGCTGCGCGCCCGTTGGGATGCGCTGTACAAGAAGTACGCCAAGATCCTGAAGCGGAGCTGATATGGCCAGCGTCACACTGCAAGGCATCCAGAAGGCCTATTCCCACTTCCAGGCCGTGCGCTCGCTGGACCTGGACATCCGCGACGGCGAATTCGTGGTGCTGCTGGGGCCATCGGGCTGCGGCAAGACCACCACGCTGAACATGATCGCGGGGCTGGACACGCCCACCGGCGGCGAGATCCGTATTGCCGACCGGCGCGTGGACCAGGTGCCGCCGCATCGGCGCAACGTGGCCATGGTGTTCCAGAGCATCGCGCTGTACCCGCACATGACCGTGCGCGAGAACATCGGCTTTCCGCTGCGCATGCAGAAGATGCCGACGGCCGACGTGCGCGCCCGCGTGGACCAGGCGGCCAGCCTGCTGCGCGTGGAATCCATGCTGGACCGCAAGCCCTATCAATTGTCGGGGGGGCAGCGCCAGCGCGTGGCGATCGGACGCGCGGTGGTGCGCAACCCCGACCTGTTCCTGTTCGACGAACCGCTATCCAGCCTGGACGCCAAGCTGCGCACCGACATGCGGGTGGAGCTCAAGCGCCTGCACCGCACGCTGCAAGCCACCTTCATCTACGTCACGCACGACCAGGTTGAAGCCATGACGCTGGCCGACCGCATCGCGGTGATGTCGGGCGGCAACCTGCTGCAATTCGCCGACCCCGACACCATCTACCGCCGCCCCGCCAATATGGAAGTGGCCGACTTCATCGGCAACCCCGGCATGAACTTCCTGCGCGGCACGCTGCACGCGCCGGACGGCGCGCCTGCCTTGCACGCCGCCGGCACCGTGTACGTGCTGCCGCCCGCCTTGCACCCGGCCGCGCGCATGCTGCCCGAGGGAAGCGCCGCCACGCTGGGCCTCCGGCCCGAAGCCATGGCGCCCGCGCCGCTGGCGGGCGACGGCTTGCTGCTGCAAGGCAGCGTGTGGGCCGTGGAACCCGTGGGGCCCGATCAATTCGTGGACGTATGCGTCGGTGGCGAAGACGGCCCGCGACTGCGCGCGCGCCTGCCGCCCGAACGCCGTTACGAGGTAGGCGCGCCCATTGCGCTGGCGCTGCCCGCCGCGCGCCTGTACCTGTTCGACGCGCAAGGCCTGCGCGTGCATGGCGGTGAGGAGCAGCGTCTGTGAGCGCCGCCAGCTTGTCGCCCGCCCGCCCCGCCCCCGTGCGCAAGGGCGGCCGCGAAATGTCTGACCTGAGCTTTGCGCTGACCGTCATCGTGGCGGTGTATGCGCTGAACACGCTGATCATCGGCGTGCCGCTGGGCTATTCGTTCTGGCTCAGCCTGCACGACACCAACGCCATTCTGCGCACCGAGGAATTCGTCGGCACCGATCTCTACGGCGAGGTGCTTTCCGACCCCGCCGTCATCGACGCCATCTGGCGCAGCCTGGGCTTTGTGGCGATGTGCGTGGTGGGTTCCTTCGTTGCCGCGCTGGGCATTGCGCTGGTGCTGAACGAAGAGATGCCGCTACGCGGCCTGGTGCGTGGCCTGGCGCTCTTGCCCTGGGCGATGTCCCAGGTGGTGACGGCTACCGTGTTCTCGTTCTTGCTCAACCCCAGCTTCGGCGCGCTGACCGGGCTGCTGGCGCCGCTGGGCCTGGCCAACGCGGCCACCGTGTGGCTGTCCAGCGACTGGGCGCTGTTCTGGGTGGCGCTGGCGTTCGTCTGGCATATCGCGCCGCTGGGCAGCTTCTTTTATCTGGCGGCCTTGCAGACCATTCCGCGCGACCTGTACCGCGCGGCGCGCGTGGATGGCGCGGGGCCGCTGTCGCGTTTCCGGCATATCACGCTGCCGCATTTGAAGCACACCACGCTGATCGTGCTGGTGGTGATGACGGTGGAAGCGGTGCGCCAGTTTGACCTGTTGTTCTCGCTGACGCGCGGCGGGCCGGGCACGTCCACGCAGATCCTGCCCTTGCTGATCTTCCGCTACAACTTCGAATTCTCGAAGTATGGCCTGGCGTCGGCGGCGGCCTTTTTGCTGACCGTGTTGTCGCTGCTGCTGGCCACCGCCTATTTCATGCTGATCCGCAAGAAGCGCCCCCAAGGAGCCGCCCATGCGCAATGACGCCGCGAAAGTCACCGGCGAAGGCTGGCGCCCCTGGCTGGTCGGGGCGGGCGTGGCCCTGGTTGCGTTCTGGTGCCTGTTCCCGCTGTACTGGACGCTGAAGGCGTCCTTCATGGACGAGTCCGCCATCATCATGGGCGTGGCGCACAACGTGGGCGGATTCACGTTCGACAACTATCTGCGCGTGCTGGGCCTGTCGACGTCGGACTCTATCTTCGGCGGGCAGACCAAGGCCATCATGACGGGCTTTGTGAACAGCGCGTTGGTGGCGCTGCCGGCCGCCGCCGCCGGCACGGCCATCGCCACGCTGGCGGGCTATGTGCTGGGGCGCTTTGAATTTCCGTTCAAGGGTCCGCTGCTGTATGTGCTGCTGGCCTCGCGCACGCTGCCGCCGATTGCCTTGCTGATTCCGTACTACGTGTTCTTTGCCGCCATCGGCCTGGCGGGCAGCCTGTTCGGCCTGTGGATCGTGTACCTGACCGCCGTGATCCCGCTGCTGTCGTGGGTGTTGATGGGCTACTTCGCGTCACTGCCCGTCGAGATCGAACGCGCCGCGCGCATGGACGGCTGCACGCGCTGGCAGATGCTGCGCCACGTGACCTTGCCCATGGCCATGCCGGGCATTGCCGCCGCCTTCATCATCGCCTTCCTGGTGGGCTGGAACGATCTGCTGTTCGCCATCGTGTTGACGGGCGGCACGTCGGCGCAAACCTTGTCGGCCTCGCTGCTGGGTTTGTCGCCGTTGATGCCGGGCTTTCGCGCCGACCTGGGCCTGTTCGCCGCCGCCAGCATGCTGGCCGCCCTGCCCCCGCTGGCGTTGGCCATGCTGTTCCAACGCTTCATCACCAACCTGAACATCGTCGACCCCGTGACGAGCAATACGGACTAGCCAATGACCATAGGCGTAGCGGCAGCGGGGCGGGATGCGGGCGCGGTGGTGCGCACGGCGGCGCTGGCCGCCGAGCTGATGGGCCATGGCGCCATCGGCGGCTTCGCGGTGTTCGCCGTGATGGATGACGATGGCCGCGTGCATCACACGTCATGCCAGCGCGGCGGCGTTACCGCGCTGGACTTGCCGCCGACCTGGCTACGCGCGCGGCGCGCGGCCTTGATCGAACGCGGTCCCGACCGCCCCGAACCCCTGGTGCAGTTCCTGCCCGGCGCCGATGGCGTAGGGTTGGTGACCGGCCACCGCCTGCCCAACCGGCCCGGCGCGGATGGCGTTGCGCTGAACCTTGCCGCGCTTCAAAACATGGCCGACGGCGCCCCGCCCGCCGACGCCGTCGCGCGCGTGCTGCACGCGCATCCGGAAATCGACGCGGGCCTGATCGCGCTGTCCGCCACGGGCGAATTGGGCTGGGGCAATACCCGCCGCGTCTCGCGCCGGCCCGACCAAGGCATGGCCCATCGCGACAACGGTGACTGCCGCGTCGCGGTGCTGCACAACTCCATTTATCCCTGCGCGCCGCTAGCCGACGTCATGGCCGACCTGGCCTGGTGCGCCTTGACCGGTGAGGCCGCTTCCTACCGCGCCCTGACCCTGCCTGCTGCAACGCCGATCACCCTCGCAACCCATGACCGCGTGCAGGTGAACCGGTATGGACGCATTCTTGCCATCGAGCAATCCGACCCTTCATTGCCGCGTACGCCAAGGCGTGCGAATGTGGTCTACCTGGGCAGCGAAGTCTGGCAAGATGGAAGGCTAATCGGCCACACCGTCAGCGAACTTATTGCCGACCTGGCTGACGGGCGAGTGACCGGCGTGCCGGACCCCGCCCGCTTCCTCATCTTCATGAAGGAATAAGCCATGTCCCGCCGCGAGAATACCGAGAGACTGATCCTGCAAGCGCTGGAAGCCCAGATACTGGAAACGGGCATGGGCGGGGTGGGCATCAACGCCATCGCCAAACGCGCGGGGGTCAGCAAAGAACTTATCTACCGCTACTTCGACGGCATGCCCGGCCTGATGCTGGCCTGGATGCAGGAACAAGATTTCTGGACACGCAACCCCGGCCTGCTGGCCGAAGATGAATCCAGCCAGCGCACGCCCGCGGAACTGGTGCTGTCCATGCTGCGCGCGCAGATCGATGCGCTGGCCGGCAATGAAACCCTGCGCGAAGTGCGCCGCTGGGAATTGATCGAACGCAACGAGGTGTCCGCGCCGTTGGCCGAACGGCGCGAACGCGCGGCGCGCGGCTTCATCGACCGCCTGGACGGCCTGGCGCCCAACCTGGACATGCCCGCGACGGTCAGCGTGATGTTGGCGGGCGTGCTGTACCTGATGCTGCGCGCCAAGACCGAATCCCATTTCCTGGGCGTGCCACTGCGCACGCCCGAAGGGTGGGAACGGATCAGCGCCGCGCTTGAACACCTGGTGGCTCGTGGCTTGCCAGACCCCTTGAATACCGAATCCCTTGCCCACCTGGAAGCGGGGCGCGGCAAACCGCCGGCCGCCGATCCCCCAACCTGAGCCCTTCATGCCCGCGCATCCCGACCCGCAGGAATACGACATCATCATCATCGGCGGCCAGGTGGCCGACGGCCTGGGCGGCCCCGCCCGCCGCGCCGCCATCGCCATCCAGGGCGAGCGCATTGCGGCCATTGGCGACGGGGCGCAATGGCGCGCGCGGCGTCGCCTGGATGCCACCGGCAAGGTGGTGTCGCCAGGCTTTATTGATTGCCATACCCACGATGACCGCGCGTTGCTGGGCTCTCCGCTTATGCGGCCTAAAGTCAGCCAGGGCATCACCACCGTGGTCACCGGCAACTGCGGCATCAGCCTGGCGCCGGTGCGCGCGCCGGGCGACGTGGTGCCGCCCCCGTTGAACCTGCTGGCCAAGCACACGGGCGAACTCTACGCCCGCATGCAGGACTACGCCGACGCGCTTTCCGCCGCGCCCGCCGCCGTCAACAGCCTGGCGCTGGTGGGCCATTCCAGCTTGCGCGTATCGGCCATGGACCGGCTGGACCGCCCCGCCGATAAGGGCGAGATCGCCACCATGCGGCGCGCGCTGGACGAGGCCATGGCGGCGGGTGCCGCCGGCCTGTCCACGGGCCTGTACTACCCCACCGCCATGCACGCCAGCACCGAGGAAGTGATCGGCGTGGCCGAGCCCTTGTCGGCCTGGCGCGGCCTGTACACCACCCACCTGCGCGACGAAGCCGACCACGTTTGCGACGCCATGGAAGAAGCTTTCCTGATTGGCCGCGCAGCCGACGTGCCGGCCATCCTGTCGCACCACAAGGTCACCGGCAAGCACAACCACGGACGCACCGCGCAAACGCTGGCGCTGTTCGACCGCGTGCGTGCCGACCAGCCGGTGGGCATGGACGTCTACCCCTACGCGGCGTCGTCCACCATTCTGGAACCGCGCCGCGTGGCGGCGGGCGAAAAAATCATCGTCACGTGGTCGCAGACGCGCCCGGAAATCCAGGGCGTGGACCTGCGCGAACTGGCCGCGCGCGAAGGCAAGGACCCTACCCGCCTGGCCGAAGAACTGTCGCCGGGCGGCGCCATTTATTTTTCGATGGACGAAGCCGACGTCAAGCGGGTCATCGGGCATGGCAGCGTCATGATCGGGTCGGACGGCCTGCCGCATGACCAACGCCCGCACCCGCGCTTGTGGGGCGCGTTTTCGCGCGTGCTGGCGCGCTATGTGCGCGAGATGCGCGTGCTGGGCCTGGAAGAGGCCGTGCGCCGCATGACGAGCCTGACCGCCGCGCAATTCGGCTTGAAGGATCGCGGCGTATTGCGCGCCGGCTGTTATGCCGACGTGGTGGTGTTCGACGCCGCCACCGTCGCCGACCTGGCCAGCTTTGCCGAACCGACGCTGCCGTCCACCGGCATCCATGCGGTGCTGGTCAATGGCCAACTGGTCGAAGAAGGCGGCGCGCCCACGGGCGCCCGCCCGGGCCGCCTGCTGCGCGGCGACGAGCGCGCCGCCCCCGGCTTCGAAACACCGGCTTGGGCGGCCTGTAACGCGAGCGCCACTTAAAGCGAATAGCAAAAGGCAAATAGCAAATAGCAACCCTGAACGCCGCGCGCTCGGCGCGTGGCGGCTTTCCTGGAGCATCATGCACATCGTTGTCATCGGCGCGGGGGTGGTCGGCATGGCCACCGCCTACTTCCTGCATCGCGAGGGCCATCGCGTGACGGTCGTGGACGCGGGGTCCGGCCCCGGCCAGGCCACCAGCATGGCCAACGGCGCGCAACTGAGTTATAGCTTTGTCGCCCCACTGGCTGACCCCGCCGTGCTGCCCAAGCTGCCGTCCTGGCTGCTGGCCCAGGACGCACCGCTGCGCTTTCGCCCCCGGCTGGATCCCGATCAATGGCGCTGGAGCCTGGCGTTTCTACGCGCCTGCACACGCGCCAAGAATCGCGAGACCACGCGCGAACTGTTGGCCTTGGGCATGTACAGCCGCTTGTGCGTGCACACGCTGGTGCGTGACGAACGGCCCGACTTCGACTTTGCCAGCGCAGGAAAACTGCTGGTCTACCAAGATGCCGACGCCTATCGGCAGGCCCTTGCGCAACGCGACTACCTGGCCGACCTGGGCTGCGAGCAACAGGTAATGAACACGCGCGCCTGCCTTGAGATGGAACCCGCACTGGCCGGCATCGGGGCAAGCATCCAGGGCGCGCTCTACACCCCCACCGAAGACGCCGGCGATTGCCAGCGGCTGTGCACCGAGCTGGAGCGCATCCTGCGCGCCGCGCCCGACCCCGTGCGCTTTCACTTCAACACGCGGGTCGACACGCTGCGCCGCGAACACGGCCGCGTGATGGGCGCCGCCACGACGGCCGGCGACCTGGAAGCCGACCACTTCGTGCTGGCCAGCGGCATGGGCGCGCAAGCGCGGGCGCGCCCGCTGGGCTTGAACCTGGGCATCTATCCGTTAAAGGGCTACAGCCTGACCTACACGCTGACGCCGGACAGCGTGGCGCCCACCGCCAGCATCAGCGATATCCGGCGCAAGGTGGTCTATGCGCGGCTGGGGCAGCGGCTGCGCGTGGCGGGCATGGTAGACATTGGCACGGGCGGCGCGGGCGTCGACCCGCAGCGCGTGCGCAGCCTGGAGCGCGATGTGGCGCAATTCTTTCCTGGCTTGAAGCCCAAGGGTGCGCCAAGCGCCTGGGCCGGGCTGCGGCCGGCGCGGCCCGACGGCAAGCCGCTGATCGGCGCCACGCCGTACCGCAACCTGTGGCTGAACACCGGCCATGGCGGCCTGGGTTTTACGCTGGCCCTGGGTAGCGCGCGGGTCTTGGCGGATTTGATGCGGGGCCGCGACCCCGCCGTGGAGCCGTCCGCCTTCGCACTGAAGTAAGCGCAGGCGTGGGTGCAGGTGCAGGCGTAGGTGCAGGTGTAGGTGTAGGCGTAGGCGGATAGAGTCCCGCCTGCGCCCGCGCGATCAATCGGCCTTGATGCCTCGGCTTTGGATCAGCTTGCTCCACTTGCCGCGTTCTTTCTCTTCAAACGCAGCCAGCTCGGCGCCAAAGACATTCCCCGGTGTGGCGCCGCCTTGCGCCAGCGATTGCTGTAGCTCAGGCGCTTTCAAGGCTTGCTTCATGGCGGCGATCAACTTGTCGACCACCGGCGCGGGCGTGCCGCGCGGTGCATACAAGCCAGACCAGGCCGTGACCTCGAAGCCGGGCAAGCCCGCTTCCGCCATCGTCGGCAGGTCGGGCGCGGCGGGGCTGCGTTCGGCCGACGTCACGGCAATGCCGCGCAGGCGTCCGCCCGGTTTCATCGCGCTCATGGAGCTGGGCAGGTTGTCCATCAGGATGTCGACCTGGCCGCCGATCACGGCGGGTATGGCGGCGGATGATCCCTTGAACGGCACGTGCAGCATCTGCAAGCCCGCCAGCGATTCAAAGTAGGCGCCCGTCAAATGCACCGATGAGCCGATGCCGGGCGACGCATAGGAATACTTGCCCGGGTCCTTCTTCACCGCCTTCATCACGTCATCCAGATTGCGCCATGGCGACGTGGCGGCCACCGCCATCACGTTGGGCGTGGACGCGATGATGCCCAGCGGCACCAGGTCGGTGGCCGGGTTGAAGCCGATGTTGCTGTACAGATACTGGTTGACCGTCTGCGTGCCGATAGACCCCAGCACGATCGTGTAGCCATCCGGTGCGGCGCGCGTTGCGGCGGCTACGCCCAGGTTGCCCGCCGCGCCCGGCTTGTTTTCAACCACGATGGACTGGCCCAGCGTGGGCGCCATGTGCTGCGCGATGGTCCGCGCGAAGAGGTCGGTGGTGCCGCCCGCTGGAAACGGCACGATCAGGGTGATGGGCCGCGTCGGCCACGTGTCGGCGGATGCCGCCGCCGAAAATGCCAGCGTAGCGGCTGCCACGGCGGAAGCCGCCTTGCCTGCCCAGCGCCCGGCACTGGCGGTGCGCCGCCATTGAAATGACCAGCCCATCCTCTTTCCCCTTCGAATGATTGTGTTCGTGTGATCAAACGGAAGTCGGCGTCGGTGCAGCATGACGTCATGCACAGCGAAAGTGACCATGCGGTCACTTTTCCCGCATTAAGAACCGGCGCCGAAAGCTTGTCAACGACAGCAAAGAGAATTAGGCGTAATCCCTAGCTCCAGGAATTGCCTAGGATCCTTGCGCCACCGAGGGCTGTTGGGACACCCGCGATTCCTGGGTTTCCTGAGACACCGGGGGCTCCACCTCCCAGCCGCCGCCCAGGGCAACGATCAGGTTCACGCTGGCCACCAGCCGCGTGCCCAACAGGCTTAGCGCATTGCGTTCGCTATTGAGCGCGGTAGCGTCCACCACCGCCACGCTCAGGTAGTCCACCAGCCCGGCCTGGTACTGGTTCTGGATCAGGCGCAGCGATTCACGCGCGGACTCCAGCGCGCGGCGCTGCACGATCTGTTCTTGTTCCATGACCCGAAGCTGGATCAGGTAGTCCTCGACTTCGCGCAGCCCCACCAACGCCGCCTGGCGGTAGGCGGCGGCCTGCGAATCGTAAGAAGCGCGTGCCTGTTCCACTTGCGCGGCGCGCGCGCCGCCATCGAAGATCGTTAGCGCCAGCGCCGGCCCCAGGGACCAGAAGCGCGCGGGCGCGGTCAACAGGTCCGCGAATTGGCCGTTGCGAAAACCGCCGTCGGCGGACAGGATCAGCGACGGGAACCATGCGGCTTGCGCCACGCCAATCTGCGCGTTGGCGGCTGCCGCGCGGCGCTCGGCCGCGGCTATGTCCGGACGGCGTTCCAGCAGCTCGGACGGCAGGCCCACCGGAATCTGTGGCAACTGCAAGGTGAAGACAGCGGGCGCCAGGCTGAATTGCGATGGCGCCTGGCCCATCAATACCGCAATGGCGTGCTCGTACTGGCCGCGCTGCCAGTCCAGGTCAATGGACTGGGCGCGCGTGCTTTCCACCTGCGTACGCGCCACCGCCACATCGGCCTGCCCCGCCACGCCGACCTCGTAGCGGTTCTGCGTCAGCTTCAACGACCGTTCATAGGCCGCCACCGTGGCGTCCAGCAAGCGCTTCTGTTCGTCCAGCACACGCAACTGGAAATAGGTTTGCACCAGCGCCGCCTGCGCGCTCAGGCGGGTGGCGCCCAGGTCCGCCAGGCTGGCGGCCGCGCTGGCCTCGGACGATTCCGTGCTGCGGCGCACGCGGCCCCACACGTCCACTTCCCAACTGACGCTGCCGGTCACGGAATACTGGTTGGACACGTTGCTGCCGTTGGACGACGACGACGATGACCCGTTGCCGACGCCCGCGCGCGATGCGCCCGCGCTGGCGCCCACGGTGGGGTAGAAGCCGGCGCGCGCGGCACGCACCAGACCCAGCGCCTGGCGGTAATTGGCTTCGGCCTGGGCGATGGTCTGGTTCGACGTATCCAGCCGTTCCACCAGCGTGTTCAGCGTGTCGTCCCCGTACACCAGCCACCACTTGCCACGGTCCGCCTCGTCGCGCGGCTGGGCCGGCTTCCAGCCTTCTACCTGCTGCTGGCCCTGGGCTTCCTTGTAGGACGCGCCCACATCCAGTTCGGGGCGTTGGTAGTCGGGGCCCACCGCGCAGGCGCCCAGCAGCGCGCACAGCGCCAACGTGGCGGCGCTGCGAGGAAGACGGGTGAAGACAAGCGGCTTGGGTCGGATCATGTAGGTTCTATGGAAGCAGAGGCGTCTTTGCGCCGGCCGCGCCCGCGCGCGGCCCACAGGCGAAATCGGTCCAGGTAGAGATAAACCACGGGCGTGGTGTACAGCGTCAGGATCTGGCTGAGCACCAGGCCGCCCACGATGGTAATGCCCAAGGGCTGGCGCATCTCGACGCCGGCGCCGGTGGCCAGCACCAGCGGCAGCGCGCCGAAGATGGCGGCCATGGTCGTCATCATGATCGGACGAAACCGCGTCAGGCAGGCCTGGAAGATGGCCTCGCGCGGCGCCATGCCCTGCACCCGCTGAGCTTCCAGCGCAAAGTCCACCATCATGATCGCGTTCTTTTTCACGATGCCGATCAACAGGAACACGCCGATCAGCGCAATCAAGGTGAAGTCATGGCGCACCAGCAGCAGCGCCAGCAGCGCGCCCAACCCGGCCGATGGCAGCGTCGACAGGATCGTCAGTGGATGCACGAAGCTTTCATACAGAATGCCCAGCACGATGTACATGGTGACCAGCGCCGCCAGGATCAGCCAGGGTTGTTGCGACAAGGTCTGCTGCAAGGCCGCCGCCGTGCCCTGGAAGCCGGCCTGGATCTGGTCCGACGGCAAACCGATGCGCGCCACCGCCGCGTCGATGGCGGCCGTGGCCTGCCCCAGCGACACGCCGGGCGCCAGGCTGAACGACACGGTGTCCGCCACGAACAGGCCCTGATGCTGCACGCTGAGCGGCGCGTTGGAATTTTCAAGCCGGGCAAAAGCCAGCAGCGGCACGCGCGCGCCGGTCGACGTAATCACTTCAACCTGCTTGAGCGATTCAATGTCTTCGGCAAACCTCGGTTCCAGGCCCAGCACCACGTGGTACTGATTCAGCGGGCCGTACATGACCGACACCTGGCGCTGGCTGAACGAGTTGTTCAGCACGGTGGATATCGTGGACATGCTGACGCCCAGCCGGGTCGCGGCCTCGCGGTCGATCACCAGGTCAATCTGGCGGCCCTTGTCCTCGACATCGGTGTCCACGTCGGTGATCTCGGGAATCTTGGCCATGGCCTGCTGCACCTTGGGCATCCAGGTGCGCAGCAATTGCAGGTCACCGGACATCAACGTGTAGTCGTAAGACCCCTGGCTTTGGCGCCCGCCGATGCGGATGTCTTGCTGCGACACCAGGAACATGCGCGCCCCCGGCATGTTCTGCAACTTGCCGCGCAGCCGGTTGATGACGTCATCGGCCGACACCTTGCGTTCTTCCAGGGGCTTAAGCTGGATCTGCATGAAGCTGCTGTTGCTGCCCCCGCGTCCACCCGCGTAACCCGTCATGCTTTGCACCGCCGGGTCCGCCAGCACCACCTTGCGCAGCGCATCCAGCTTGGGCACCGTGGCCTGGAACGACGTGCCCTGGTCCACCCGGAAAAAGCCCAGCAGTTGGCCCGTGTCCTGCTGCGGGAAAAATCCCTTGGGCACCGCCATGTACAGGTACACGTTCAGTCCCACCGCCACGGCCAGCGTCAGCATCATCAACCGGCCATGCGCCAAAGCCCAGCTCAAGCTGCGGCGGTAGCCGTTCAGCATGGACTCGAAGCCGCGTTCGGACCAGCGCGCCAGGCGGCCGGGCGGCTTGGCGTCTTGCGGTTCGGGGCGCAACAGCCGCGCGCACATCATCGGGGTCAAGGTCAGCGACACCACCAGCGACACCATGATGGCGGCCGACAAGGTCACCGCGAATTCGCGGAACAGGCGGCCGACCACGCCGCCCATCAGCAAGATCGGAATGAACACCGCCACCAGCGACAGGCTCATGGACAGCACGGTGAAGCCCACCTCGCGCGAGCCGCGCAGCGCCGCCCGCATCGGCGACATGCCGTTTTCCACGTGCCGCATGATGTTTTCCAGCACCACGATGGCGTCGTCCACCACAAAGCCCGTGGCCACGATCAGCGCCATCAGCGAAATCGTGTTCAACGTGAAGCCGCACATATACATGATGCAGAACGTGCCGATCAGCGATACCGGCACCGCCACGCTGGGGATGATGGCCGCGCGCCAGCGCCGCAGGAACAGCAGTACCACCAGCACCACCAGGCCCACGGCGATGATCAGCGTCAGCTCGGCTTCGTGCAGCGACGCGCGAATGCTGGGCGTGCGGTCTTGCGCCACCGTCATGTTCACGTCCGCCGGCATCAGCGCCTGCAACACGGGCAGTTGCGCGCGCACGGCGTCGACGGCTTCGATGATGTTGGCGTCGGCCTGGCGCCGCACAATCATCAGGATGGCCTTGCGATCGTTGTAGAAGCCGGTCTGGTAAAGGTCTTCGACGGAATCTTCCACCTTGGCCACGTCCGACACGCGCACCGGCGCGCCGTCTTTCCAGGCGACGATCAGCGGCCGGTACTGCTCGGCGCGGCTGAGCTGGTCGCTGACCATGATCTGCCAGTGGTAGCGGTCGTTTTCCAGCACGCCCTTGGGGCGGTTCGCGTTGGCGTTGGCCAGCGTGGTTCGCAATTGGTCCAGCGACACGCCCTGGTTGGCCAGCGCGCCGGGCAGCACGGTCACGCGCACGGCCGGCAGCGAACTGCCGCCCACCGTGACTTCGCCAACCCCGTCCACCTGCGCCAGCTTCTGCGCCACGATGGTCGAGGCAATGTCGTACAGCTGGCCCTGGCTCAGCGTGTCGGACGTCAGCGCCAAGGTCATGATGGGCGCGTCCGACGGGTTGGACTTGTGATACGTGGGGTTGCTGCGCAAGCTGGTTGGCAAGAGCGAGCGCGCCGCGTTGATGGCGGCCTGCACGTCGCGCGCGGCACCGTTGATGTCGCGCGACAGATCGAATTGCAAGGTGATGCGGGTCGAGCCCTGCGAGCTGCGCGACGTCATCTCGGTCACGCCGGCAATGCTGCCCAACGACCGCTCAAGCGGCGTGGCCACGCTGGACGCCATGGTCTCGGGGCTGGCGCCGGGCAGGCTGGCCGACACGGAAATCGTGGGGATATCCACCTGCGGCAGGGGCGCTACCGGCAGCAGGAAGAACGCCAGCAAGCCCGCCATCACCACCGCCAGGCTAAGCAGCGTGGTCGCTACCGGCCGCATGATGAAAGGCGCCGACAGAATCATGACGCATCCCCGGCCGCCGGCTCGCGCACGCCACGCCAGCGGCGCGACAGGCGGTCGAACATCAGGTAGATGACCGGCGTGGTGAAGAGCGTGAGCACCTGGCTAAGCAACAGCCCGCCCACCATGACCAGGCCCAGCGGCTGGCGCAGTTCCGCCCCCGTGCCGGTGGACAGCATCAGCGGCAAGGCGCCGAACAAGGCGGCCAGCGTCGTCATCAAGATGGGCCGAAAGCGCAGCAGCGCCGCTTCGTGGATGGCCGCGCGCGGGCTCAAGCCCCGCTTGCGTTCGGCGTCCAGCGCGAAGTCGATCATCATGATGGCGTTCTTTTTAACGATGCCGATCAAGAGGATGATGCCGATGATGCCGATCATGTCCAGCTCGGTGCCGCTGATCAGCAAGGCCAGCAACGCGCCCACGCCGGCGGACGGCAAGGTCGACAGGATGGTGATGGGGTGGATGTAGCTTTCGTACAGCACGCCAAGCACGATGTACATGGTGATCACGGCGGCCAGGATCAGCCACAGCGTGCTGGTCAGGGAATTCTGGAACGCCAGCGCCGCGCCCTGGAAACGGGTTTCAACGCTGGCGGGCATACCGATCTCGGCCTCGGCGGCGGTGATGGCTTCCACCGCGTTGGACAGCGATGCGCCCGGGGCCAGGTTGAACGACACGGTCACCATCGGGAACTGGTCCAGGCGGTTCACCGCCAGCACGGTCTTGCCTTCGGAAATATGCGCCACCGACGACAAGGGCACCTGCGTGCCGGCCGAGGTGGGCACATGGATCTGGCCCAGCGCGGCGGGGTTCATCTGAAACTGCGGCTGCACTTCCAGTACCACGCGGTATTGGTTGGACTGCGTGAAAATCGTGGAGATCAACCGCTGGCCGAAGGCGTCGTAAAGCGCCTCGTCGATGACGGCGGCGGTGATGCCCAAGCGGGATGCCGCGTCACGATCAATCTCGACCCAGGTTTGCAGGCCGTCGTCTTGCAGGTCATCGGTCACGTCTTTCAAGCCCGGCACCTGGCGCAGCCGGTCCACCAGCTTGGGCGTCCATTCGCTCAACACCTTCAGGTCGGGGTTGGACAGCGTCATCTGGTATTGCGTGCGGCTGACGCGGTCTTCAATGGTCAGGTCTTGCACGGGCTGCATGTAGACGGTCAGCCCATCCTGCTTGCCTAATGATTCCTGCAAGCGCGCCATCACGGTAGCCAGGTCGCCGTTGCGTTCGGCCTGCGGTTTCAGCGCAATCTGCATGCGCCCGGCGCTAAGCGTGGCGTTACTGCCATCCACCCCGATGAACGACGACACGGCCTGCACGTCCGGGTCTTCCAGCACCAGGCGCGCCGCGGCCTGCTGGCGTTCGGCCATGGCGGGGAACGAGATGGATTGCGGGCCTTGCGTAATGGCCTGGATCAGGCCGGTGTCCTGCTGCGGGAAGAAGCCCTTGGGCACCATCAGGTACAGCACCACCGTGAGTGCGAAGGTGCCCAGCGCCACGAGCAGCGTCAGCGTCTGATGCCGCAGCACCACTTGCAGCATGCGGTCGTAGCCGGCGATGACGCGGTCGATGAAGTTGCCGGTAGCCGTATGAAAACGCCCATGCTTCTGTTCTGATTCGGCGCGCAGCAGGCGCGCGCACATCATCGGCGTCAGGGTCAATGACACCACCAGCGATATCAGGATGGATACCGCCAGCGTGATGGCGAATTCCCGGAACAATCGGCCCACGACTTCCGTCATGAACAACAGCGGAATCAGCACGGCGATCAGCGAGAAGGTCAGCGAGATCAGCGTGAAGCCGATCTGCGAGGCGCCCTTCAACGCGGCCTGCATCGGCGTTTCGCCTTCTTCAAGGTGGCGCGCGATGTTCTCGATCATGACGATGGCGTCGTCGACCACGAAGCCGGTGGCGATCGTCAGCGCCATCAAGGTCAGGTTGTTGATGGAGAAGCCGGCCAGGTACATGACGCCGAACGTGCCCACCAGCGACAGCGGCACCACGACGCTGGGGATCAGCGTGGCGGTCAGGCTGCGCAGGAACACAAAGGTCACCATCACCACCAGCCCGACGGCCAGCAGCATTTCAAACTTCACGTCTTCAACGGAATCGCGAATGGTCTGCGTGCGGTCGGACACCACGGTCACGTCCAGCGTGGCGGGCAAGGCGGCGCGCAACTGCGGCAACAGCGTCTGGATGCGGTTGACCACGTCGATCACGTTGGCGCCCGGCTGACGCTGGATGTTCAAGAGGATGGCGGGCTTGTCGCCGACCCAGGCGGCCTGGCGCGTGTCTTCGGCGCCCTCGACCGCGCGCGCCACGTCGGACAGGCGCAGCGGCGCATTGTTCTTGTAGGCGATGATCAGGTCGTTGTAGTCAGTGGGCGACTTCAACTGATCGTTGGCGTTGATGGTGGTGGACCGCAGCGGGCCGTCCAAGTTGCCCTTGGGCTGGTTGACGTTGGCGCCCACGATGGCGGTGCGCAGGTCCGACAGCGCCAAACCATTGGCGGCCAGCGCCTGCGGGTTGACCTGCACGCGCACGGCCGGACGCTGCCCGCCCGCCACGCTGACCAGGCCCACGCCCGGAATCTGCGACAACTTTTGCGCGACGCGCGTGTCGACCAAATCGCGCACCTGCGGCAAGGGCATGGTGGGCGACGTGATGGCCAGCGTCAGCACGGCGGCGTCGGCCGGGTTCACCTTGTTGTAGGTGGGCGGCACCGGCAGGTCGCTGGGCAGCAGGTTGGACGCCGCGTTGATGGCGGCCTGCACCTGCTGCTCCGCCACGTCCAGCGGCAGCGTCAGGTTGAACTGCATGGTGATGACCGACGCGCCGCCCGAACTGGTGGACGACATCTGGTTCAGGCCGGGCATCTGCCCAAACTGCCGTTCCAGCGGGGACGTCACCAGGGACGTCATGACGTCAGGACTGGCCCCGGGATACAGCGTCACCACCTGGATCGTCGGGTAGTCCACCTCGGGCAGCGCCGACACGGGCAAGAGCCGGTAGGCGATGAAACCCGCGATCAGGATGGCCACCATCGCCAGCGTGGTGGCCACGGGACGCAGAATGAACAGGCGCGACGGACTCACGATGGGCTCGGCTTATTTCGACGGCGGCGTGGTGCCGGCCGGCGCACCCGCGCCCAGCGTCTTGTCGCGGGTGGCGGGAATGACTTCGGCGCCGCCCACGATTTCAACCTTGGCGCCGGCGCGCAGGCGGTCGGTGCCTTCGGTCACGACGCGGTCACCCGGTTGCAGCCCTTCGTTCACGGCCACCATGCCGTTGTTGATGGCGCCCAGCTTCACCGGGCGCACGACGATGGTGTCGTCTTGCTGCACCAGGAAGACAAAGGCGCCGGCCGCGCCTTGCTGCACGGCGGCGGTGGGGATGGCG
Source organism: Achromobacter colocynthidis (assembly GCF_057334535.1). NCBI lineage: Bacteria > Pseudomonadati > Pseudomonadota > Betaproteobacteria > Burkholderiales > Alcaligenaceae > Achromobacter > Achromobacter colocynthidis. Next base: position 603,649 of record NZ_JBHFIZ010000039.1, on the reverse strand, counting down.
GTGACGTCCTTGCGCGTCAGCACGTGCAGGCGCACGTTGACGAACTGGTTCGGAAAAAGCGCGTCGTCGGCGTTTTCAAACTTGGCTTTCAACTTCAAGGTGCCGGTGGTGACGTCAATCTGGTTGTCCAGCGTTTCCAGCACGCCGGTGGCGATGCGGCGGGTGTCGGCGCGGTCATAGGCGTCAACCGGCAGGGTGCGGCCGGCGGCGAGTTCAGCGCGCACTTCGGGTAGCTGGGTTTCGGGCAAGGTGAAGACGACGGAGATCGGCTGTGTCTGGGTGATGACGACGAGCCCGTTGGTGTCCGAACTGGACACCAGGTTGCCCCGGTCAACCTGGCGCAAGCCCAGCCGGCCGCTGATGGGCGCGGTGATGCGGGCATAGTCCAGTTGCAGCTTGGCGTTGTCGACATTGGCCTGGTCGCTCTTGACGGTGCCTTCGTATTGGCGCACCAGCGCGGCCTGCGTATCCACCTGCTGCTTGGCGATGGAGTCCTGCTTGAACAGGGCCTGGTAGCGCTGCAGGTCGCGCCGCGCGTTTTCAAGCTGGGCCACGTTCTGCATCTGCGTGCCGCGCGCCTGATCCAGCGCGACCTGGAAGGCTCGCGGATCCACCTGCGCCAACAGGTCGCCCGCCTTGACGCGCTGGCCTTCCTGGAAAGCCACGTCCACCAGTTCACCGCTGACGCGGCTGCGCACGGTGACGGTGTTGTAGGCGGTGACGGTGCCAAGCGACTTCAGGTAGATGTCGATGTCCTGCTGGGTGGCGGTGGCAATGCGCACCGGCACGGGCATGTTGGCCATGGCGGCCATCGACGGACGCGCCCCGCCCGGCCCCCGCGCCCCGGCTTGCTTGGGGGAAGGCCGCAGCGCAAACCAGGCAACACCCGCCCCCACCAGCAACAACACCACCAGCCCGACAACGCGGCGGCGGCTCCAGCGGGAGGGTTGGGAAACAGGACGACTTTCGGACATGGAACGGTTCCGGCACTAATGCAGAAAGCCGTATTGTCTACTAGTCAGTCCCGGTTTCGCGCGCTGGAAGTTCCAGTTGAAACTGGCCGCAACAAGAATCGGGGTGGGGGTGGGGTGGATGGGGAGGCTTGGGTTTCGCGCGGATGTTTGGAGCGGGGACGGGGAGAGAGGTGTTCGGGGACATGGGTGACGCGTGTTCGGGGACAGGGGTGACACGTGTTCGGGAACATGGGTGACAGGCATTCGGGAACATGGGTGACACGTGTTCGTGGACATGGGCGACAGGCATTCGGGGCCATGGGCTTTTGGCTTGGGCTTGCCGCGCTGACCCGTCCTGCGGGCTTTTGCGGGTCGGTGACGCGATTCGGGGTGCTTGGTGCCGGGTATATGACGCGATTTGGCGGTGCCTGATGGGTTTCGCGCGTGGGGGGCTGGGTTCTTGGCTATGGCTTACCGCGCTCCACCCATCCTACGGGTGCTTTTTCCGGGCAGGTGACGTGATGGTGCTATTTGGCGGTGCTTGATGGGTTTCGCGCGTTGGAGGGCTGGGTTCTTGGCTTTGGCCTGCCGCGCTCCACCCATCCTACGGGTGCGGTTTGCCGGGCGGGTGACGTGATGGCGCGAATTCGGCGGTGTGTGATGGGTTTCGCGCGTTGGAGGGCTGGGTGCTTGGCTTTGGCTTGCCGCGCTCCACCCATCCTACGGGTGCGGTTTGCCGGGCGGGTGACGTGATGGCGCGAATTCGGCGGTGTGTGATGGGTTTCGCGCGTTGGAGGGCTGGGTGCTTGGCTTTGGCTTGCCGCGCTCCACCCATCCTACGGGTGCGGTTTGCCGGGCGGGTGACGTGATGGCGCGAATTCGGCGGTGTGTGATGGGTTTCGCGCGTTGGAGGGCTGGGTGCTTGGCTTTGGCTTGCCGCGCTCCACCCATCCTACGGGTGCGGTTTGCCGGGCGGGTGACGTGATGGCGCGAATTCGGCGGTGTGTGATGGGTTTCGCGCGTTGGAGGGCTGGGTGCTTGGCTTTGGCTTGCCGCGCTCCACCCATCCTACGGGTGCGGTTTGCCGGGCGGGTGACGTGATGGCGCGAATTCGGCGGTGTGTGATGGGTTTCGCGCGTTGGAGGGCTGGGTGCTTGGCTTTGGCTTGCCGCGCTCCACCCATCCTACGGGTGCGGTTTGCCGGGCGGGT
>NZ_JBHFIZ010000039.1:542262-601466 GCF_057334535.1 Achromobacter colocynthidis | reverse complement strand
TGCCGCGCTCCACCCATCCTACGGGTGCGGTTTGCCGGGCGGGTGACGTGATGGCGCGAATTCGGCGGTGTGTGATGGGTTTCGCGCGTTGGAGGGCTGGGTGCTTGGCTTTGGCTTGCCGCGCTCCACCCATCCTACGGGTGCGGTTTGCCGGGCGGGTGACGTGATGGCGCGAATTCGGCGGTGTGTGATGGGTTTCGCGCGTTGGAGGGCTGGGTGCTTGGCTTTGGCTTGCCGCGCTCCACCCATCCTACGGGTGCGGTTTGCCGGGCGGGTGACGTGATGGCGCGAATTCGGCGGTGTGTGATGGGTTTCGCGCGTTGGAGGGCTGGGTGCTTGGCTTTGGCTTGCCGCGCTCCACCCATCCTACGGGTGCGGTTTGCCGGGCGGGTGACGTGATGGCGCGAATTCGGCGGTGTGTGATGGGTTTCGCGCGTTGGAGGGCTGGGTGCTTGGCTTTGGCTTGCCGCGCTCCACCCATCCTACGGGTGCGGTTTGCCGGGCGGGTGACGTGATGGCGCGAATTCGGCGGTGTGTGATGGGTTTCGCGCGTTGGAGGGCTGGGTGCTTGGCTTTGGCCTGCCGCGCTCCACCCATCCTACCGGTGCTTTTTGCGGATGGATGGCGCGATGTTGATCGTAGGATGGGTGGAGCGCGGGAAACTGTGCGCTAGAACGCGACTGGGTATCGCGCGAAACCCATCAGGCAGCGCTGAATTCTAGGAAGGGGTGACCACAGCGCGACGGCTGCTTGATGGGTTTCGTGCGATCTACGATGGGGTTCTTGCCACTGATCTCCCGCACTGCACCCATCCTACCGGCTGCATCCATCCTACCGGCTGCACCCGTCCTACCGGCTGCACCCGTCTTATCGGCTACACCCATCCTACGAGCTGCACAGGGTCATTTGAAAGGCGACGTCGCGGGCGACTTGCTGGGGTTTGAATTCGCCGTCCTGGGTGGAAAAGCGTATCCAGATCATGTACTTATTCGCGCTGATCTCGGGAAACAGACCTTGGTCCGGGTCTACCCAGACACGCAGCAATTGGAATTGCTTGCCGCCCAGCATCTGCTGGTAGGCGCCCTGCTCGGCCACGATATCGGTCTTGCGGCCGGATTCGCGCAGCAATCGCAAGGCCAGCGTCAGCCCGTCGTATAGCGCCAGAAAGGGAGATACCCAGGCCTGCAGGTCCGCGCAGCGGGCGGCTTCGGACTTGTTCTGCCAGGCAAAGTAAGAAGGCATGTCCACTTGCGTGGCGCTGCCCGGCACGGACAGGCGTCCGCGCAAGCTGGTCAGCCATTCGTTTTCACGCAGGGACTGCCCGGTCTTGCCGGGCGCGGCCAGGGCGCTGGCCACTTTTTCAAGTTCGCGCAGCATGCCTTCCAGCGCATCCTGCGCCACGCCGGGGTGATCGCGCAGGCCCATCAGCGCGGTGCGCTGGCGCTCCAGGTCTTGCAGCACGGCGCCTTTCACGTCGGTGCGTTCGCAAGCGTCGAGCAGATCGAAAAGAGAGGTGACGGCCACCTGATGTTGGCGTGAGTCCCCAGCCCGCGAAAAGAAAAACAACCTGTCCAACAGGTATTCCAATCGCAGGTAAGCGCGGATGCGCTCATTGAAGGGATATTCGTAAACAATCACGCTTTTTTACAGGCCCATCAGTAGTCGGCCAAACGGCCGAGATGTTCAGAGTGCCGGCCAAGTTGTGCTTACCGGCCCGTTGTCGCCGCCAGCGCAAGCCAGCGGTCATGCAAGATCCTTGCCTGCGCGCGCAACTGCTCTGGTGATGTGGCGCCGTCGTTGGTGATGACGTCGTCCGCGATGTCCAAGCGAGTTTCGCGCGCAGCCTGTGCCGCCATAATACGCCTGATGGCTGGCTCCGTCAGCCCGCTGCGCGCCTGCACCCGAGCCACTTGCGTGTCGGGGTCGCAATCCACCACGCAGATGCGATCCACGCGCCCGCGCCATCGCGTCAGGGACTCCACCAAAAGCGGCACAACGAACACCAGATACGATCCGGTCGCGGCCGCGGCCTGGCGCCGCGTTTCTTCGCTGATGATGGGGTGCAGCACGGCTTCCAATCGCAGCCGCGCCTTGGGGTCCGAGAAGGCGCGCTCGCGCATCCATTCACGGTTGAGCGCGCCGTCTGGCGTCAGCGCCTGCGCGCCGAATTCGGCTTCAATGGCGGGCATGGCCGCGCCGCCCACCGCCGTCAACGCACGCGCGATTTCATCGGTGTCGACCAGCGTCGCGCCCCATTCCGCCAGCATGTCGGCCACGCGGGACTTGCCCGAACCGATGCCACCCGTCAGCCCGATCTTGAACATGATGTTTATCCTTTCTTGCCGGACTTTCGTCCTGGTGCACCTAGTGCATTAACTGCCACAAGCCCGCATCGCCGCCCAGCAGCAACATCACGATACCGGCCAGGGCCAGGTAGGGCCCGAAGGGCAAAGGCTGCCCTCGGCTCGCGCGCCCGCTCAGAGTCAGCGCACCGCCGATCGCCACGCCCACCAGGGACGCCGCCAGCAGCAGCATCGGCAGCGACTCGGCGCCAAACCATGCGCCTAATGCCGCCAGCAGTTTGAAGTCGCCATAGCCCATGCCTTCGCGTCCGGTCAGCAAGCGGAACAGATGAAAGATCAGCCACAGGAAAACATAGCCGGCCACGGCCCCGATCACCGCCATGGGCAGCGTGGTGAACGTGCCGAACAGGTTGACCAACAGACCCGCCCACACCAACGGCTGCGTCAGCACATCCGGCAACAGCGTGGTCTCAAAATCAATCCAGGCCAAGGCGACCAGCATGGCCGACAGGCCCATGGCGAACAAGGCTACCGGCGTTGCGCCATAGCGCCACGCACAAGCGGCGAACAAGGCACAGGTCAGCAATTCAATGGCAGGGTAACGCCAGGCGATGACCGCGTTGCAGGCGGCGCAGCGCCCACGCAGCAGCAACCAACCCAGCACCGGCAGCCTGCGCCAGCCGCGTACCGGGGCATTGCAGGCCGGGCAGTGCGATGCAGGACGGAACAGGCCATCGGGGCTGTCCGGCCGCGCGCGGCCCACCGCATCCAGGCACTGCGCCTGCCATTCGCGTTCCATCATGCGGGGCAGCCGGTAGGTCAACACAGTGAGCCAGCCACCGACGAACAGCCCGGCCAACGCGGCCAGGCCAATAAACACGCCCAAGGGAATATCGAAGACCTGCCACACCACGTTCATGCCGCCGCCTGACTCACGCGCGCGCTCGGGCCCGCGCCCCATCTGTCGGCCAGAAGGCAAAAGGCGAAACACCGGCCGTGTCGTTTATTGTTCATAAAGTGCTGGCTACACCCAAGAGTGGCTAAGGGAACGTATCGAATCTTCGCATAAGTGCGTAAAATCGGAGACAGACTCAACTCACGGATAAGCTGCCATGACCGCCCGCGTCGACATCGTTTCTCGATCCCGCAAACTCAGCGTCATGGGGCTGCTGCTGGCCGGAACCGCCCTAGGCGCGGCAGGCTGCGCCCAACAAAAAACCGAAGGCTATTACGACCCCCCGGTTGAAAGCACGGTGACCGATGCCCAATACCAGGGTTCGGGCGCCGGCTACCGCAGCGTCATCCGCGCGCCGTCGCAAGTGCAGATCGCGCTCAAGCCCGATGCCCGCAAGCCGCAGAACCAAGCCGCGCAAGCCTCGGGGGATGCTCCCAGCACCGAAGACGGCCAAGCCGTGCCGGAAGGCGCCAGCAATGCAGGCGGCGCTTCCACGCCCGCCCCGGCCCCGGCCCCCAATGCCGCGTCGCAAAGCCTGGTGCCGCAGCCACAAACCTATATGGGCACTCTGCCGTGTTTCTCGCCCGCCATGCAATGCACGGCGCAGCGCGTCACGCTGACGTTGGCTCCCAACGGCCGTTGGCGCGGCCGCACGGCCTACCTTGAAGACGACCCCAAAAAGGGCCCCGCCGTCACCGAGCAAGGCTGCTGGGATGCCACCGACGAACGCCCGCCGCGCGTCATCCTGATGGATGCCAACGGCAACGTACGTGTTGAATTCGTGGTGGCCGCCAACAATGTGCTGCGTGTGCGTTCCATTGGCGGCCAAACGCCCAACCTGAACTACAACCTGACCCGTCAGCCGGACCTGGATCCGATTGACGAGCTGGCCAAGGCCGCGGCGCCCAAGTGCCCCTGATGCCATGAAGGCAATGCGACGCCGGGCCGGTTGAATCTGCCCTGCTTCACGACGCAACGCCCATCGGGCCTGACGAACACCACGTTCGCCAGGCCCGGTTCTTTTTGGGCGCAAGCTGGCGGTACACGGGTGCGTCATGACTCGGGCTCGCCGGGTCGGGGGTCAGGTGCGAGGGATTCAGGAATAGAGGGTTGGGAATCACCGGCGCCCGGTGGGTAGCCGCCATATTCCTGCGTGGGTTCGTGCAGCACGTGGAACGATGGCGATGGCAATGGCAATGGCGGAACATGCGCGGGGGCAATCGACAAGCTTTCAGGCAAATCCCCCAGCGCCGCGGCTTCCAGGATGGGAGACGCGCCGGAACGGCCATGCGCGCACAAACGGCAAGCCAGTTGCATGGCGTTGCGAACGTCAAGCTTGGCGAAGATGCGGGCGCGATGGGCTTCGGCCGTGCGCAATGAAATGCCCAGGTCAATGGCGATGACCTTGTTCGGCCGGCCGGCCGCCACATAGGCGACGATTTGCCGTTCGCGGGGCGTCAACGCGGAAAGCGCCGTGTCAAGATCGGGACGGGAAACACGCATGGGGCGACTCGTTTTTGCAATGTAGGATTACAAGAAGTCTGCCCGGCCGCCCAAAACGGCGATAGCTGGCAATTCTGTCAGGGGTCAGGGCGGCGCAGGGATGCCACCCTCGACGCGAGCCCCGCCCCCGCATAGGATCAGGCTTTGTAGGCAAGTTCCAGGTTGTCGATCAGACGGGTGGCGCCCAGCTTGGCGGCTGCCAGCACCACCACGGGTTCGCCGGCCTGCAGGTCGGCCGCGTCAGGGCGGTTCAGGTCACGCTGACGGCGCAAGGCGATGTAGTCCACCTTCCAGCCGCGCTGGGTCAGGTGGTTGGCGGCGTCACGCTCAAGAGCCTGGGCATCGCGCTCGCCTTGGGCCAGACGCTGGCCCATGTTCTGCAGGGCGGCATAGAGAGCGGGCGCCTCGGCACGTTCGCCCTCGGTCAGATAGCGGTTGCGCGACGACAGCGCCAGGCCGTCATCCGCCCGCACGGTTTCATGCGCCAGCACTTCCACCGGCAGTTGGAACTGGCGGCACATATTGCGCACCACCATCAACTGTTGATAGTCCTTCTTGCCGAACACGGCCACGCGCGGCTGCACGCAGGAAAACAGCTTCAGCACCACCGTGCAGACACCCTCGAAAAAGCCCGGGCGGAACTCGCCTTCCAGGATGTCGCCCAGATCATTCGGCGGCTGCACACGGAAGTTCTGCGGTTCGGGGTACATCTCGCGCTCGTTGGGCGCGAACAGCACGTAAACGTCGCGCGCCTGCTCCAGCTTTTCGATATCGGCGGCCAGGGTGCGGGGATATTGATCGAAGTCTTCGTTGGGGCCGAATTGCAGGCGGTTCACGAAAATACTGGCCACCACGGGGTCCCCGTGCTGACGCGCCAGCTTCATCAAGGACAGGTGGCCTTCGTGCAGGTTGCCCATCGTGGGCACGAAAGACACGCGGTTTTGCCCGCGCAGGTGATCGCGCAATTCCTGGATGGTGTGTACGACTTTCAAGGGAACTCTCCGGGGTTGGGGGCAGCCCGGTCAGGATCAGGCCGCGACCGCCGCCACGCTGGTGTAAGCCAGGCGGACATAGATGGGCGCGTAGGGCTCGGCCTGCGTAATCTCAAGCAAGGATTCGCGGGCCAGCTCCAGCATGGCGATGAAATGCACGACAACGACCGCCGCGGGCGCGCCTTCGCGGACGCGCTCCATGAAGAGGTCGCCGAATTCCATGAAGCGCACGTCGTTCAGGCGCCGCAGGATATGCGTCATGTGGTCGCGCACCGACAACTGTTCGCGGGTGATGTGATGGTGCTGGTTCAGCTTGGCCCGTTTCATGATGTCGGCCCAGGCCTGGCGCAGGTCGTCCACGCTGACCTCGGGCATCATGCGTTCAACGCTGAGGTCGGCCACGGCCTGGCTGCTGACGAAATCGCGGCCCAGTTGGGGCAGCTTGTCGAGCTTTTGCGCGGCCAGCTTCATCTGCTCATATTCAAGCAGGCGGCGCACCAGCTCGGCGCGCGGATCCTCGGGCTCTTCGCCGGTGTCGGTTTTCTTTACCGGCAGCAGCATGCGCGATTTGATTTCAATCAGCATGGCCGCCATCAGCAGATATTCGGCGGCCAGCTCCAGATTGGTGATGCGGATCTGGTCCACATAAGACAGGTACTGCCGCGTGACATCCGCCATCGGGATGTCCAGAACGTTGAAGTTCTGCTTGCGGATCAGGTACAGCAGCAAATCCAGCGGCCCTTCGAACGCCTCCAGAAACACTTCCAGCGCATCCGGCGGAATGTACAGATCCGTCGGCATCTGGAACAGCGGCTCGCCGTACAGGCGCGCGAACGCCACGCTATCGACGGTGTCTGGCGTGCTGTCCACAGGCGGCGCCACTAGCTTGTCCAGGGCCTCGCCAGGGACTGAAGGGTTACGGGACATGTCTGCCGCAACGGGGATCAGTCTGCCGAGTACACGTACGGTTTTTGGGGCACGCGGGCCGCGCGGAAGCCTTCAAGCAGCTCCGAATCTTGCTGTTTGTCCCACAGACGGGCGCGGCCTTCACGCTGGCGTTCTTCCGTGCCAGGGTGCGACTGCTTGAAGTCTTTCAGGAAAAGGGTGATCTCGGATTCGTAGTTGGTCGCCATGACGCCAATTTCAGTAGGTTGCAGATCCGACGAGTTTACTTCACGCCGGGCAAATCCCCGGCGTTACAATCGTCAGGCTTCCAACGCCCCCGCCCGCCATGTCAGCCGAATCCGCAGCCGCAGCCAATCCCGCTCCGCCCTCAAACCCGGACGCGCTGCGTGCGGCACGCATGATCCCCTTCATCGTGGGCTGTGCACTGTTCATGCAAATGCTGGACGCCACCGTCGTGGCCACCGCCCTGCCCGCCATGGCGCGGGCCTTGGGGTCTACGCCGGTGCGGCTGAACGTGGCGATTACGTCCTACCTGCTGGCGGTGGCCGTGTTCGTGCCGATCAGCGGCTGGGCGGCTGACCGCTACGGCGCCCGCCGGGTATTCCTGGCCGCCATCGGGCTGTTTACGCTCAGTTCGGTCGCCTGCGCCATCTCGCAGGACCTGCCTCAGTTGGTCATGGCACGGATCGTCCAGGGAATGGCGGGCGCGATGATGGTGCCCGTGGGGCGCATCATCCTGCTGCGCACGGTGCCCAAGCAGGATCTGCTGAAAGCCATGTCGTTTTTGTCCATCCCGGCGCTGCTTGGGCCGGTGATCGGACCGCCGCTGGGCGGCTTCATGGTCACGTATATGTCGTGGCACTGGATTTTCCTGATCAATATCCCTATTGGCGTGTTGGGTATTGCGCTGGTGCTGCGCTATGTAGCTGAAATCAAGGAAGAATCCACCCCGCGCCTGGACTGGCTGGGGTTTCTGCTTAGCGCGGTCTGCCTGGCGTCGCTGGTCAGCGGCTTTGAAGCCATTGGCCGCGATGTGATGCCCTTGCCCATGTTGCTGGGGCTGATCGCGGTGGGCGCGGCGTGCGGATTCCTGTACGCCTGGCACGCACGGCGCATCGAGCACCCCATCATCGACCTGTCGTTGATGCGCATTCCCACCTTCGCCATTTCCACGCTGGGCGGCAACCTGTGCCGCTTTGCCGTGGGCGCCACCCCGTTCCTGCTGGCCATGCTGCTGCAGGTGGGCTTTGGCCTGACGCCGTTCGCGGCCGGCATGATCACCTTTGCCAGCGCCGCCGGCGCGCTGCTGATGAAATTCGTGGCCACGCCCATCGTCCGGCACTTTGGTTTCCGCCGCGTACTGACCGTGAATGGGCTGCTTACCGGAGTGTTCATCATGGTGTGCGCCACCTTCACGCCCACCACGCCAGTGTGGTTGATGATTGCCATTCTGCTGGTCGGCGGCTTCTTCCGTTCGCTGCAATTCACCGGGGTAAATACGCTAACCTATGCCGACATACCCCCGTCCAAAATGAGCCACGCCAGCAGTTTCGCCGCCATGGCGCAACAACTGGGGATCACGTTGGGCGTCGGGGTGGCCGCGGTAACGCTGAACGTCAGCATGACCCTGCGCGGCGCCGAGACGCTTGCGGTCAGCGACGTCATCGCCGGCTTCCTCGTCATCGGGCTGATGTGCATGGCCTCGGTCCTTTCCTTTAGACGCCTTGAGCCGCAGGCCGGGGCACACCTGAACGGCGGCAAACAAAGTGACGACGAATGAATTTGTCCTAGCCCTGGACCAGGGCACGACCAGCTCGCGAGCCATCGTGTTCGACCGCGCGGGCGTGGTGCGCGGCGTCGGCCAGCGTGAATTTCGCCAGCACTATCCCCGGCCGGGCTGGGTGGAACACGATGCCGGCGAGATCTGGCACAGCCAATTGGACGTGGCCCGCGAAGCGCTGCGCAATGCCGGCGCCACCGCCGCCGACATCGCCGCCATCGGCATCACCAACCAACGCGAAACCACGCTGATCTGGGAACGCGCCACCGGCCGCCCGCTTGCCCGCGCCATCGTCTGGCAAGACCGCCGCACCGCGCCGATGTGCGACCAACTGCGCAACGACGGGCACGCCGACTTCCTGCAATCGCGCACGGGCCTGGTGCTGGACGCCTATTTTTCGGGCACCAAGCTCGCGTGGCTGCTGGACCACGTGCCCGGCGCGCGCCAGATGGCCGAGCGCGGCGAACTGGCTTTCGGCACGGTGGATACCTGGCTGATCTGGCAATTGACCGGCGGCGCGGTGCACAGCACCGACTGCAGCAACGCGTCGCGCACGATGTTGTTCGATCTGCACACGCAGGATTGGAACGACGAGATCCTGGCGCTGTTGAATATTCCGCGCAGTGTGTTGCCCCGCATCGCGCCCAGCAGCGCGGTCGTGGGGGAAGCCCTGCCTGAATGGCTGGGCGGCTCAATCCCCATCGCGGGCGTGGCCGGCGACCAGCAGGCCGCCACCTTCGGCCAGGCCTGCTTCACCCCCGGCATGGCGAAGAACACCTACGGCACCGGCTGCTTCATGCTTATGAACGTGGGCGACAAGCCGGTGCAGTCCAAGAACCATCTGCTGTCGACGGTGGGCTGGGGGTTGCCGCAAGCGGGGGGTGATGGCTGGAAGCCCACCTATATGCTGGAAGGCGGCGTGTTCGTGGCGGGCGCGGCGGTGCAATGGCTGCGTGACGGGCTGGGCATCATCCAGCGCTCGGAAGAAGTGGAATCCCTGGCCGCCAGCGTGTCGGATACCGACGACGTGTTCATGGTGCCGGCCTTCGCCGGCCTGGGCGCGCCGCACTGGGACCCTTATGCGCGCGGCACCCTGGTGGGCCTGACCCGTGGCACGACGCGCGCGCACATTGCGCGAGCGACGCTGGAATCCATCGCGCTGCAAAGCGCGGAGTTGCTGACTTGCATGAACGGCGACAGCGGCATCGCGCTGACCGAACTGCGGGTAGACGGCGGCGCCGCCCGCAACGACCTGCTGATGCAAATGCAGGCAGACCTGCTCGGCGTGCCGGTAGTGCGCCCGCGAGTCCCGGAGTCGACGGCATTGGGCGCCGCGGGTTTGGCGGGGCTGGCAGTAGGATTCTGGGGCAGCCAGGAAGAATTCGCCTCCAAGTGGCAAGCCGAACGCACCTTCGAACCCGCCTGGCCACAAGCCGTGCGCGAAGCCCGGATGAAGCGGTGGCGGCAGGCGGTGGAATTATCGAAGGGGTGGAGTTCGGGGAAGTGATGGGTTACGTGCGCTGAGCACCCGCGTTCGCGGGCCGACCGCCTCGCACTTCACCCATCCTACAAGGCACAGCATCACACCCGTAGGATGGGTGCAGCGCGCAATGCCCGATGCAAGAACCCCGTAGCCAGCCGCGCGAAACCCATCGAACAACGCCCATCGTAGGATGGGTGCAGCGCGCAAAGCCCAACGCAAGAACCCCACCCCCAACCGCGCGAAACCCATCAAGCAACCCACACCCGTAGGATGGGTGCAGCGCGCAAAACCCAGCGCAAGAACCCCACCATCAACCGCGCGAAACCCATCAAGCAGCGCACAGCGTAGGATGGGTGCAGCGCGCAAAATCCAACGCAAGAACCCCACCCCCAACCGCGCGAAACCCATCAAGCAACCCACACCCGTAGGATGGGTGCAGCGCGCAAAACCCAGCGCAAGAACCCCACCATCAACCGCGCGAAACCCATCAAGCAGCGCACAGCGTAGGATGGGTGCAGCGCGCAAAATCCAACGCAAGAACCCCACCCCCAACCGCGCGAAACCCATCAAGCAACCCACACCCGTAGGATGGGTGCAGCGCGCAAAACCCAGCGCAAGAACCCCACCATCAACCGCGCGAAACCCATCAAGCAGCGCACAGCGTAGGATGGGTGCAGCGCGCAAAATCCAACGCAAGAACCCCACCCCCAACCGCGCGAAACCCATCAAGCAACCCACACCCGTAGGATGGGTGCAGCGCGCAAAACCCAGCGCAAGAACCCCACCATCAACCGCGCGAAACCCATCAAGCAGCGCACAGCGTAGGATGGGTGCAGCGCGCAAAATCCAACGCAAGAACCCCACCCCCAACCGCGCGAAACCCATCAAGCAGCGCCGCATTCCTACCATGATCCGCCACACCCGATCCCCGCAAACTGACATCAAGCCGCCCGCACCCCAATCGCCACCACGCGCGCGCTAAATTCCTTCAGCAACTCCTCCCTGACCTGCTCCGCCCGCGCCAACGCCTCTTCCTTCACGTGCCCGTACCCACGTATCTCTTCCGGCACACTAGCCAGCGCGACAGCCTTATCCAGATTTCCGCGATTCAGTTTCGACAAGATTGCCGTCAGCGTTTCCCGATATTCCCGAATCAACTCCCGCTCCGCGCGCCGTTCCGCCGTATACCCGAACACATCCAGCCTAGTTCCGCGCAAGCGTCGCAGCTTCGCCAACACCCCAAACACCTCCAACATCCCCGGCCCGTAACTGCGCTTGATCAGATGCCCCTTCTTATCGCGCCGCGAGAACAGCGGCGGCGCAAGATGGAAATGCAGTTTCCAGTCTCCTTCAAACTGCTCGCTGACTTTCTTCACGAACTCGCCATCCGAATACAAGCGCGCCACTTCGTACTCGTCCTTGTAGGCCATCAGCTTGAAGTAATACCGCGCCACCGCCAGCGCCAGCCGCTGGGTGCCGGTGGCTTCCTGTTCTGCGCGCGCCACCTTGTCCACCAAGTCCGTGTACTGCTTGGCGTAGGCCGCGTTCTGGTATTCGGTCAGGAAGGCCTTGCGCTGCGCCACCACTTGCGCCAGTTCACCCGACGGCTTCTTCAGCTCGACCACCGGGGTGGTGGTGCGTGGCCGCTTGAGCTCGATGATGTCTTCCGGCGGCGCCAGCGGCACGCCGCCGTTGGCCATCAGCCGCGCCACGTCGGCCGGGTCATGCGCCGCGCGGCGGCCCCAGGCAAAGGCGGTGAGGTTATTGGCAACCTGCTGACCGTTCAATTCAATCGCGCGCAGCAGCGCCGCTTGCGATAGCGGGATCCAGCCCTTTTGATAGGCGTATCCCATCATCAAGGGATTGGAATAGATCGCGTCACCCAGCAGCGCCACGGCCATCGCGGCGGCATCAACCGCGTAGAGCTTGTCATTGCCGCACGCGGCTTGCAGGTCGGCCGTCAGGTTGGCGCCGGGCAGCGTCCAGTCGGGGTTGGCCACGAATGCAGCCGTAGGCGCGGTATCGCTGTTCAGCAGCACGCGCGTGCGGCCGGGGCGCCCACGCGCCATGCTGTCCGCGCTGGTCGCCACCACCAGGTCGCCCGCTAGCAGCAAGTCGGCCTCGCCCATGGCAACCCGCGTATTCAACAAATGGTCGGGCGATTCCGCCAGCACCACGTGCGAATACACCGCGCCGCCCTTTTGCGCCAGGCCGGCCATATCCAGCACCGAACAGCCCCTGCCCTCCAGGTGCGCGGCCATGCCCAGCAATTGCCCGATGGTGACCACGCCCGTGCCGCCCACGCCGGCGATGAAGACGCCATACGGTTGATCCAGCAACGGCACGGTGGGATGCGGCAAGCCTTCGTCCACGACGCCCTCTTGCGACAAGGCCTTGGGCTTTTTCAGCTTGCCGCCTTCCACCGTCACAAAGCTGGGGCAGAAGCCCTTCAAACAGGAAAAGTCCTTGTTGCAGCTTGATTGGTTGATCTTGCGCTTGCGGCCGAACTCCGTTTCCAGCGGTTCCACCGACAAGCAATGCGACGCCTTGGAGCAATCGCCACAGCCTTCGCACACGCGCTCGTTGATGACCACGCGGCGGGCGGGGTCGGGATAGGCATTGCGTTTGCGGCGGCGGCGTTTTTCGGTGGCGCAAGTCTGGTCGTAGATCAGCACCGATACCCCGGGATGCTCGCGCAGATCGCGCATCACCGTGTCCAGTTCGTCGCGATGCATCACCGGCACGCCCGGCGCCAAGTCGGAGATGTCCTTATATTTGTCCGGGTCGTCCGTCACCACCACGATCTTGTCGATGCCCTCGGCCGCCACCTGCCGGCTGATCATCGGCACGTTGATGGGGCCGTCCACCGGTTGCCCGCCCGTCATTGCCACCGCGTCGTTGAACAGGATCTTGTACGTGATGGGCACCTTGGCCGCCACGGCCGCGCGTATCGCCAACAACCCCGAATGAAAATACGTGCCGTCGCCCAGGTTGGCGAAGACGTGCTTCTCTTCGGTGAACGGCGCCTGGCCCACCCAGGGCACCCCTTCCCCGCCCATCTGCGTGTAGACCTCGGTATTACGGTCCATCCACCTGACCATGTAATGACAACCAATGCCCGCCATGCCGCGCGAGCCTTCCGGCAAGCGGGTCGAGGTATTGTGCGGACAGCCCGAACAGAACCATGGCTTGCGCTCTTCCACCACGCGCGGACGCGCCAGCGCTTGTTCGCGGTCGCGGATGAAAGCCAGGCGCGCATCGATGCCCGCGCGCACGTCTTCCGGCAGATCAAAACGCAGCAGCCGCGCAGCGATAGCGCGCGCCACCATCGCGGGCGAAAACTCATAGTGCGCAGGCAGCAGCCAGTTGCCCTGCGGCACGGACCACTCCCCGCCATCCTTGTCGTCGAACTTGCCAACCACGCGCGGAATCTTCTTGCCGCTGCCGATCCAACTGAACAGCTCTTCCTTCAGTTGGTATTCCAGCACCTGGCGCTTTTCCTCAACCACCAGGATCTCGTCCAGCCCTTCGGCAAACTGCTGCGTGCCAGTGGATTCCAGCGGCCACACCATGCCCACCTTGAAGAGGCGCAGGCCGATGCGCTGGCACACGGCTTCCGTCAAGCCCAGGTCCGACAGCGCTTGGCGCGTGTCCAGATACGCCTTGCCCGACGTCATGATGCCAAAGCGCGCATCGCGTTGCGGCACGTGCCAGAGCTCGCGGTTGAGCTTGTTGGCGCGCGCGTAGGCCAACGCGGCGTACAGCTTGTAGTCCAAGAGCCGCGCCTCTTGTTGCAAGGGCGTATCCGCCAAGCGGATGTTCAGGCCGTCGGCCGGCAGGATGAAATCTTCGGGCAGTTGGATCTGCACGCGCTGCGGGTCCACGTCCACCGACGCGGACACTTCGACGATATCGGTGATGCACTTCATGCCCACCCACACGCCCGCGTAGCGGCTCATGGCCCAGCCGTGCAGGCCGTAGTCCAGCACTTCCTGGACGCTGGACGGAAACAGCACCGGAATCATGCAGGCTTTCAGGATGTGGTCGCTTTGGTGCGGCAAGGTGGATGACTTGGCCGGATGGTCGTCGCCCGCCACCACCAGCACACCACCATGGCGCGACGTGCCCGCTGCGTTGGCATGCTTGAAGACGTCGCCGCAACGGTCCACGCCGGGGCCCTTGCCGTACCACATGCCAAAGACGCCGTCGTATTTTGCGCCGGGAAACAGGTTGACCTGTTGCGAGCCCCAGACCGCCGTGGCCGCCAGGTCTTCATTGATGCCAGGCTGGAACTCAACGTGGTGCGCCTTCAGGTGCTTGGCCGCCTTCCACATGTTCTGGTCCACCCCACCCAGCGGGGACCCCCGGTAGCCGGACACGAAGCCCGCCGTGTTCAAGCCGGCCTGTGCATCGCGCACGCGCTGCATCATGGGCAGCCGGACCAGGGCATGGATGCCGCTCATCCAGGCGCGCCCGGATTCCAAGGTGTACTTGTCGTCCAACTGGACGGATTCAAGCGCCGCGCGCAAGGCGGGAGTCAGGGGGGCATTCATGTCTACTCCAAGATCCTGGATGCCCCTCCAGCAACGCGAGCCGCCTCGCTTGACGGTCACGCGGGCCAACAAGGGCCGTGAAAGTGAAGTCGTGGCGCGTACGCGCTGTAGTGCCGATAGTTGTAACCGGTCACCCCCACCCCGGCAATAGGGCGATGCGATAATTGCCGCCATGGACTTCGCCCCTCGAATCGTTGCCTGGCAACGCCAGCATGGCCGCCACGATCTGCCCTGGCAAAACACACGTGACCCGTATCGGATCTGGCTGTCCGAGATCATGCTGCAACAAACGCAAGTGGCCACGGTGATTCCGTATTACGAGCGCTTCCTGCAACGCTTTCCGGACGTGGCCGCGCTTGCCGCCGCCACGCAGGAAGACGTGATGCCGTATTGGGCGGGGCTGGGCTACTACGCCCGCGCCCGCAACCTGCATCGCTGCGCGGTGCAGATCGCTGAAAACTGGAACGGAAGCTTTCCGCCTTCGGCCGAAGCCATCGCCACGCTGCCCGGCATCGGCCGGTCCACCGCCGCCGCCATTGCCGCCTTCGCCTACGGCGAGCGTTCCCCCATTCTGGACGGCAACGTCAAGCGCGTGTTCACCCGCCACTTCGGCATCGCCGGCGACCCCGCCAAGCGCGAGGTCGAAACCCGGTTGTGGGGGCTGGCCGACGCACAGGGCGAGGCCGCGCCCGGCCTGGACATGGCCGCCTACACGCAAGGCTTGATGGATCTGGGCGCAACGCTGTGCACGCGCGGCAAGCCCGCCTGTGAACGATGTCCCATGGCAGAGACCTGCGTCGCCCGCCGTGAAGGACGCCAGGCCGAACTGCCCACGCCCAAGGTACGCAAGACGATCCCCGAACGCGAGACGGGCATGTTGGTGCTGCAATACCAGGGCGCTTTCCTGTTGCAGCAGCGGCCCGAGCCGGGCATCTGGGGCGGGCTCTGGAGCCTGCCAGAATTCGACGTGTCGGGTGACCCCGATGCCGCTTCCCGCGCGCTGGGCCTGGAACCCGAACAACGCTTCGAACTAGCCGCCTTCGCGCACACGTTCACGCACTACCGCCTGCACATTCGCCCCTGGCTGGTGCCGGTGCGCGCGGCCAGCCTGCGCGAATCGCCCTTACCCGAACGCTGGGTGCAGGCCGACAAGCTGGCGTCGATGGCGCTGCCCGCGCCGGTCAAGAAGCTATTGCAGGGGCTGGTCGACGCGGGGATGCAAGACAGTTTGTTCTCCACGGCCAAGGCCTGAACCGCGATCGCGGCGGGCGGCGAGCGCCAGCGGACGACCAACGGCGCGCTGAACCGCTACCTGTCTTCGGGCGCCGCCCCGCTCAACAACATCACCAGCTTCAAGTCCGGATGCGTGGCCAGCCGGAACGTGATCTGCTGAAACGCCAGCTTACCGTCGCGCGGATGCTGGAATTCGCGCAAGCCCCCTTCGCGTTCCACCACGGCGTGGCGCGTCCACCAATGGGCGAAGACGGGGCTTTGGCGATTCAGCGTGTCCAGCAAGGCCAGCACGGCGGACTCGTCCAGATGCGCACCCGCGTCGGCGCGAAATTCCGCCACGACGCGGCGCGCGCGCTGGTCCCAGTCCACCACCAGATCACGGGCGGCCGGGTCCAGGAAGATGTAGCGCAGCAGGTTGGGTTCGGGGTCGCGCGTGGGCCAGTTGTCGAACAGGTCGCGCAGCGGCTCATTACAGGCCAGCACGTTCCAGGCGCGGTCCAGCACATAGGCCGGCGCGTTGATCGCGTCCACGCATTCCTGCAAGGGGCCGGGCGCCGCGCCTGCGTCGTCGCGCGCGTGTTGGGGGTCGGCGCAGTCGGCCAGGTCGAACAGGTAGGCGCGTTCCGCGCGCGCCAATTGCAGCACGCCCGCAATGCGCGACCACACGGACGGCGACACCGAGACCTCGCGCCCCTGTTCGATCCACGTGTACCAAGTGACGCTGATGCCGCACAACTGCGCGACCTCTTCGCGGCGCAGGCCAGGCGTGCGCCGCCGCATGCCTTCGGGCAGGCCGGCCATGCGCGGGGTGATGCGGGACCGCGCGCTGCGCACGAATTCACCCAGTGCCTGGCGGCGCAGGGGTGATCCGTCTTGGGGGGCCGTGCCTTGGGGGGAAGTAGTCATACCAGGATAAGCAATGGACTTGTACGTGTATAAAGGCCGGCCTATCTTAGCGCCTGCACCTGACATCCCGCACAACGCCATCAAAGGAATTCCATGACCGCCAGCACCCACGACGCCGCCGTCGACCGCCAGTTCAGCCCCCGCGCCACGGCGTACCTGACCAGCGCCGTCCACGCCCAGGGCGAAGACCTGCTGCAAATGGCCGGCATCGCCCGCCAACACCCCCAGGCGCGCGTGCTGGACCTGGGCTGTGGCGGCGGCCCCGTGAGCTTTCACGTGGCGCCCGAGGTCAAGGACGTGACCGCCTACGACCTGTCTCAGCAAATGTTGGACGTGGTGGCGGGCGAAGCCGCCAAGCGCGGCCTGAACAACTTGGCCACGCGCCAGGGCAAGGCCGAATACCTGCCCTTTGCCGACGGCGAATTCGACCTGGTGATGTCGCGCTATTCCACGCACCACTGGCAAGACGCCGGCCGTGGCCTGCGCGAAGCGTTTCGCGTGCTCAAGCCCGGCGGCATAGCCGTGTTTGCCGATGTGGTGTCGCCCGGCGAGCCGCTGCTGGACACCTGGCTGCAAACGATAGAAGTGCTGCGTGATACGTCCCACGTGCGCGACTATTCGGTGGCCGAATGGACGCGCATGCTGACCGAGGCCGGCTTCACGTTGCAGGGCCTGTCGCCGCGCCGCCTGCCGCTGGAATTCCAGACCTGGGTCACGCGCATGCGCACGCCGGACACGCTGGTGGCGGCGCTGCGCCATATGTTCAGCATCGCGCCTGACGTGGTGCGCGCGCATTTCGACGTGCAGCAAGACGGCTCGTTCACCAGCGATACGGCCACGATCGTGGTGAAGAAGCCGGGCTGATTCACCCCCGCGCTATGCGATGCATGAGGTGCCCGGCATGTCCGGCGTGGATGCCGGGCTGACGGGTAAGGCAGCTCACGGCAGCAGATCGCTTAGCGCCCCGCCTACGCCCTGACTGCGCAGCGCGTGCGCCGCTTGCGACACCGCCCGCACAAAACGCGGGTCCGCACCCAGGTCACCAAACACCGCGGCCAGGCCGGTCAGCGTTTCGGTCCAGGCCAGCATGGCGGCCGGCCCAGGGCCGCTGCATTCAGCGGCAAGTTCGGCGGCAAGTTCTGCTTGCGCGTAGCGTTGCGCCAGCTCGGCGGCCATGGGGTCCTGGATGTCGTAGCGCAGCCCAGCCTCGTCAACGCCGCGCAGGAAATGCAGCCACGCGGCCACCGCCAGCGCCAGCTTGCCGATCGGCAAGTCCGCCGCCAACCGCGCCCGTACGGTGTCCAGCAGGCGCTGCGGCAGCTTCTGCGAACCGTCCATCGCAATCTGCCGGGTCTGGTGCTTCAACGCCGGGTTCTCAAAGCGCTGCAACAGCCTCTGCTGATAGCGCGCCAGATCCAGGCCCGGCAGGGGCGGCAGCGTCGGCACGATTTCGTCCTGCATCAACGCCGCCAGATAGGCTTTCAACGCGGGCTGCGCCATGGCTTCGTCCACCGTTGCCCAGCCCGCCATCACCGACAAATACGCCAGCGCCGAATGCGCGCCGTTGACGGTGCGCAGCTTCAAGGTTTCAAACGGCGCGGCCTCGGCCACGAAGCGCGCACCGCCCGCGCCCCAGTCCGGGGGGCCGGCCGCGAACTGATCTTCCACCACCCATTCCAGATACGGCTCACCCTGCACCGGCCAGGCATCGTGCATGCCCAGCGCTCGCGCCACATCGCGCCGGTCCTGATCGGTCGTGCGCGGCACGATGCGGTCCACCATTGAGCACGGGAACGCGCACAGTGTTTCGATCCACGTCGCCAGCGCCGGGTCTACCTGCCGCGCGAACTCCAGCACCATGCCGCGCAGCAAATGCCCGTTGCTGGGTAGGTTATCCAGCGACATCAGCGTGATCGGGCCCTGCCCCGCCGCACGCCGTTGCTGCAAGCCCCGCACCAGAAAGCCGATGGTGCTGCGCGGTGCCTGCGCTTGTGCAAGGTCATGCACGATGTCGGGGTGTTGCAGGTTCAAACGGCCGCTGGCCGGGTCGTGGCAATAGCCTTTTTCCGTCACGGTAACGCTGACGATGCGCGTGTCCGCATGCGCAATGCGCGCCAGCACGGCCTGCGGATCTTCCGGCGCGACCAGCATTTCAAGCAGGCAGCCGATTACCGTCGTCTGCTGTTGCTCGCGACCGGTCGCGTCGGCGCTGCGCAAGGCCAAGGTGTACAGGCCCGCTTGCGGCGCCAGCGCATCGCGCGTGTCGGCCTGCCGCAAGGACACGCCGCAAATGCCCCAGGCCAGGTCCGCGCCCCCGCCCCCGCTCCCGCCCGCATGCAGCGCGGCTTCGTTCACCGCGGCAAGGTGCGCGCGCGCGAACGCGCCCAGGCCCAGATGCACGATGCCCACGCGCAAGGCGTTGCGGTCGTACGTGGGGCGCGCCACCTCCAAGGGCAACGCGGCAAGATGCACGGGCGTCAGGCGCTCCACACCAGCCGCTACCAATTCCATAGCGTGCCGTCCTGCTGCAAGCGGTTCACCGGCAGGTAGGCTCGCTTGTACGGATACTTGGCGGCCAGCTTTTCGTCGATGTCGACCCCGTGGCCGGGCACATCACCGGGGTACAGCATGCCTTGGTCGAACGTATAGGCGTGCGGAAACACGGCGTCGGTCTCTTCCGTGTGGCGCATGTATTCCTGGATGCCGAAGTTGGGCACCCACAAATCAAAGTGCAGCGCCGCCCCCATGCAAACCGGCGACAGGTCGGTGGCGCCGTGGCAGCCGGTGCGCACCTGATACAGCGAGGCCAGGTCCGCGATGCGTCGCAGATGCGTGATGCCGCCAGCGTGCACCACGGTGGTCCGGATGTAGTCGATCAACTGGTTCTGCACCAGGTCCTTGCAGTCCCAGATGGAATTGAAGATCTCGCCCACGGCCAGCGGCGTGGTCGTGTGCTGCCGGATCAGGCGGAAGGCATCCTGGTTTTCTGCCGGCGTGGCGTCTTCCATCCAGAACAGGTTGTAGGGTTCCAGCGACTTGCCCAGCCGCCCGGCTTCAGTCGGCGTCAGGCGGTGATGCACGTCGTGCAGCAGATGGTGCTCGAAACCCAGCTTGTCGCGGATGCGGTCGAATAGCTGGGGCGTGTGGCGCAGGTACTTTTCGGTAGACCAGTCGTGCTCGCTGGGCAGGTCGGCGTCGGCGGGCTCGTAGAACAGGTTGCCGCGCCCCACGCCATACACCTTGTCCAGCCCCGGCACGCCGCTTTGCGCACGGATGGCGCGGTAGCCCATGTCGGCATAGCGCAGCACTTCATCCACGGTGTGCTCGATGTCCGAGCCATTGGCGTGGCCGTAGACCATGACGCCGCTGCGGCTCTTGCCGCCCAGCAACTGATACAGCGGCATGCCGGCCGCCTTGGCCTTCAGGTCCCACAGCGCAGTGTCCACGGCGGCAATCGCTGTCATGGTGACCGGCCCGCGCCGCCAGTAAGCGCCTTTGTACAGGTACTGCCAGATGTCCTCAATCTGATGCGCGTCGCGCCCGATCAGGCAGGGAATGACGTGTTCAGTCAGATAGGCCGACACCGCCAGTTCGCGCCCGTTCAAGGTGGCGTCGCCGATGCCGGTCAGGCCCTGGTCGGTTTCGATTTTCAAGGTGACGAAATTGCGTCCCGGCGAACAAACGATCACGCGAGCATTCGTAATTTTCATTTTGGTTTTCCGGGTAGGCGGAAGGGGGATAGAAAACTGGGGCGAACCGGCTGGATGCCGCGTCAGAACGTCACCATCACTTTCATCGCCTGATGCCGGTCAGCCGCCAGCGCGAAGGCGTCATGCACGTTGCGCACTGGCACCGCCGCCGTCAGCAGGGGCGACACGTCCAGCACGCCCCGGCTTAGATAATCCACGGCCCAGGCGTATTCATCGACAAAGCGAAAGCTGCCGATCACGGACAAGCTCTTCACCATGATCTGGTTGAAGGGGCATTGCTCGCTGCTGCCGTTCAAGGTGCCCACAGTGACGATCACGCCGCGCGGGCGCGTGGCGCGAATGCAGTTGGCCAGCCCCGCGTAATTGCCAGAGGCTTCGAAGCACACGTCGATGGTGCCCTTGCCCTCGGCCAGCGCGTCGATGGCGCCCGGGTCGGTCGCGGCGTTGAGGGTGCGCGTGGCGCCCACCCGGGAGCAAGTGGCCAGCGTTTCGTCCACGATGTCCACCACCGTCACCTGGCTGGCGCCCCCCCCCCCGCGCCGCCATCAAGGTCAGCGCGCCGATGGGTCCGGCGCCCACCACCATCACCGACTTGCCCAGCAGGCTGCCGGCGCTGCGTACCGCGTGCACCCCCACGGCCAGGGGCTCGCCGAAGGCGGCGAGTTCGAACGACAAACTATCCGGCACGGGCAGGCACTGCTTTTCCTGCACCACCACCTGTTCGCGCATCGCGCCCTGCATGTGCGGATACCGGCTGGCGCTGCCGAAAAAGTGCACGGCTTCGCAATGATTGGAATCGCCTTGGCGGCAGTAGCGGCACATGCCGCAAGTGCGCGCCGGGTCCAGCGCCACGCGGTCGCCCCGCTTCACGGTGGTGACGGCGGCGCCCACTTCAAGCACCTGACCCGAGGCCTCGTGGCCCGGCGTCAGCGGCTCGCGGATGACGAAGTCGCCCACCCTGCCATGCCGGTAGTAATGCAGGTCCGACCCGCAGATACCCACGGCCTTGATGCCCACGCGCACCTGCGTCGGCGCCAGCGGCTCGGGCGCCTGTTCGTCCAGGCGCAGATCCTGGGCGCCATGAATTGCGCAATTCAACATGCTTGTGTGCTCACTGCATGGCGGGATGCCCTATCGCCACCCCTGTGCGAACTCGCCGATGACGCGCTCAAGGTGAGCGCGCATGGCTTGCCTGGCCGCCTGCGCATCGCCAGCGACCAAGGCGCTGAAAATGCGCTGATGGTCTTCTTGCGATGCCTGGCGTAATTCCTTCGTATGGAAATGCTGTTCTATCTTTTTCCAGATAGGCCCTTGGGCCTGATCCCACATCGACGTCACCGTCGCCAGCAGCACGCTATTGCCGGTGGCCTGCGCGATATACAGATGAAAGCGGCGGTCAGCCGCTTCGTTGGCCGCCTTGTCCGTCATGTGTTCGCGCATGGTCGTCAGCGCTTCAAAGATGCGGTCCAGGTCGGCGTCGTTACGGGTGGTGGCCGCCAACGCGGCGATTTCGGATTCAATCAGGCAGCGTGCACGCAGCAATTCGAACGGCCCTGCCCCCGCTTCCTGCGCGGGCGGCAGGCGAGCAACGCCGGGCTTGGGTTCACAAACGTAGATGCCCGATCCGCCCCGCACTTCCACCACCCCTTGCAGTTCCAGCGCGATGATCGCTTCGCGCAGCGCGGTGCGGCTGACGTCGAAACGTTCGGCCAGCGCGCGTTCGGCCGGCAGCCGCTTGCCGACGGCGAATTCGCCTTGAGCGACCAGGGCCTGGATTTGCGCGGCCAGCCGCACATAGGCGCGGTCCGCCACCGGCTTGTTGGCGGGTTCTTCGAGTTTGGGGAGCAGTTGCAGCGTCATGGCATTTGAAAAGTGGTTCGACCAAATCTAAATTGGTTTACCAATTTTCAACATCATGGTTTACCAGTATCAAAGTGGTAAACCGTCGAAGCAAGCTGGAAAAGCGAAGCCTGCTCGACACACCCCGCGCCCACGCGGTATAGATGGCGGTTCCACAAAATCCGTGCCGGTAAGGAAAGCGCCATGTCCGAATCATCATCACAGCCCGTGTCCGCCAAACCCCTGTCACACCCGGCCGGCGACGATACCCTGGCCAACCTGACCGTCGGCCAGGCCGCCGCCCTGATCCGCGAAGGGAGCTTGTCCAGCGTCGCGCTGACCCAGGCCAGCCTGGACCGCATCGACGCCCATGCGGCGCTGAACGCCTTCATCACCGTGGACCGCGACGGCGCGCTGGAACAAGCCCGCGCCTATGACGCCAGGCCGAACAAAGGGCCGTTGGGCGGCGTGCCCATCGCCATCAAGGACAACATCCACGTGGCCGGCTTGCCCAACACGGCCGGCACGCCCGCCCTGAAATCGTTTCGCCCCGCCGAAGACGCGCCGGTGGTGCAACGGCTGCGCGCGGCGGGCGCGGTCATCGTGGGCAAGACCAACATGCATGAACTGGCCTTTGGCGTATCGGGCTACAACACCGCGTTTCCCGGCCCGTTGGGCGATGGCACCCGCAACGCCTACGACCACAGCCGCATCGCCGGGGGCTCGTCGTCCGGCAGCGGCGCGGCGGTGGGCGCGCGCCTGACGCCCGCCGCCATGGGCACCGACACGGGCGCTTCGGTGCGGCTACCGGCTTCGGTGAACGGCGCCGTCGGGTTCCGGCCGTCGGTCGGGCGCTACGACGGCACGGGCATCACACCCATTTCGCACACCCGCGACACCCCGGGGCCCATCGCCAACAGCATGGAAGACATCGTGCTGCTGGATGCGGTGCTGGCCGATGACGCCACACCGCTTGCCCCCCTGCGTTCGGAGAACATCCGCCTGGGTCTGGCCAGCTATTTCTGGACCGACCTGGCCCCCCAGGTGCGCGACGTCACGTACGCCGCGCTGCAAAAGCTGCGCGACGCCGGCGTGCAATTGGTAGAGATCGACATGCCCGAGCTGCCGGGCGCGAACGCGGCGGTGGGCATGCCGCTATGCCTGTACGAACAAAAGCCCGACCTGACCGCCTACCTGCAACGCTACGGCACGGGCGTGAGCTTTGACGAGGTGGTGGCGCAGATATCCAGCCCCGACGTCAAAGGCATCTTCGAAGGCTTGATCGTGCCAGGCGTGCTGCCCACGCCGGACGGCCAGGTGCTGGCGCTGCAACCGCTGTACGAGCGCGTTATCGCGGAACAACGCGATGAGCTCATCGACGTTTACCGCCGCGCGTTCCAGGAACACGAGCTTGACGGCCTGCTCTTTCCGACGGTGCCGATCCTGCCGCCGGCCGCCACGCCGGAAGCCAGCAGCTTCGAGGCGTTCAGCGAATTGGCCCGCAACGTGGACCCCGGCAGCAATGCCGGCCTGCCGGGCTTGAGCGTGCCGGCCGGGTTGTCGAAAGAAGGCTTGCCGGTGGGCTTGGAAATCGACGGACTGCCGGGCGAAGACCGGACGGTGCTGGCTATCGGGCTGACCGTTGAACGCATCCTGGGCCGCATCGCCCCGCCGAAGCCATAGGCAGGAATAGGCGGCGATGGTTGGGACCAGGCGCCAAGGGCGCCACTTGCCAGGGCCGGCGCTCAGCCCCGAAGGGCCAGCGACTTAGCCCAGGTTGGGCGCCAGCGTGCGCTTCAGGTCTTCGATGCTGCGACCGCTGCGCTTGGCGTAGTCCTCTAGCTGGTCTTCGCCGATCACGCCCACGTTGAAGTATTGCGAGTCGGGGTGGCTGAAGTAAAAGCCGGACACGCTGGACGCCGGGTACATGGCGTAGCTGTCGGTCAACATCATGCCGATGTCGCTGCCGTCCAGCACGCGGAACATGTCGGTCTTGACCACGTGTTCCGGGCAGGCCGGGTAGCCGGGCGCGGGGCGGATGCCCACGTATTTCTCGGCAATCATGTCTTCGTTGGACAGGGCCTCGTCGGGTGCGTAGCCCCACAGGTCCTGGCGCACGCGGGCATGCAGGCATTCGGCGAAGCCCTCGGCCAGGCGGTCGGCCAAGGACTTCAACATGATGCTGGAATAGTCATCCAGCGCCTTCTCGAATTCCGCTTCCTTTTTCTCGATGCCAATGCCCGCCGTCACGGCGAACATGCCGATGTAGTCCATCTTGCCCGACGACTTGGGCGCGATGTAGTCCGACAACGACTTGTTGCTGACGCCTTCACGCTTGGCGCCCTGCTGGCGCAGGTTGCGATACGTGAACAGCACTTCGCTGCGCGTTTCGTCCTTGTAGATTTCGATGTCTTCGTCGTTGACGCTGTTGGCCGGGTAGAAGCCCACCACGCCGTTGGCGGTCAGCCAGCGGCCTTCGACGATGCGCTTCATCATGGCCAGGCCGTCGGCGTAGACCTTGCGCGCCTGCTCGCCCACGACCTTGTCGTCAAGAATGGCGGGGAACGGGCCGAACAGGCTCCACGTCTGGAAGAACGGGCCCCAATCCACATACTTCACGATCTCGGCCAGGTCATAGCTCTTGAACGTGCGGCGGCCAATGAACTTCGGGCGCGGCGGCGTGTAGTTGTCCCAATCGATCACGGGACGCGAGGCGCGCGCGTCCGCCAGCGGCAGAATCGGCGTGGCCTTGCGGTTGGCGTGGCGGCGGCGCACGTCCTCATATTCCTGGGCCAGGTCGGCCAGGTAGGTTTCGGATTGGTCCGACATCAGATTCGTAGCCACGCCCACCGAACGGCTGGCGTCGGGCACATAGATGACCGGGCCGTCGTAGTTGGGCGCAATCTTCACGGCGGTGTGCACGCGGCTGGTGGTGGCGCCGCCGATCATCAGCGGCAGCTTGCGGCTGCGGAAGTATTCGTCGCGCTGCATTTCGCTGGCGACGTAGGCCATTTCTTCCAGGCTGGGCGTGATCAGGCCGGACAGGCCGACGATGTCGGCGTTTTCTTCCTTGGCTTTTTCCAGGATCTGCGCGCAGGGCACCATCACGCCCATGTTCACGACTTCGAAGTTATTGCACTGCAAGACCACCGACACGATGTTCTTGCCGATGTCGTGCACGTCACCCTTGACGGTGGCGATGACGATCTTGCCCTTGGCGCGCACGTCGCCGCCAGCGGCCGCGATCTGGCGCTTTTCTTCTTCGATGAAGGGAATCAAATGGGCCACGGCCTGCTTCATGACGCGCGCGGATTTCACCACCTGCGGCAGGAACATCTTGCCTTCGCCGAACAGGTCGCCCACGACGTTCATGCCGTCCATCAGCGGGCCTTCGATGACCTCGATGGGGCGCCCGCCCCGGTCAAAGATCTTCTGGCGTACTTCTTCGGTGTCTTCCACGATGAACGTGGTGATGCCGTGCACCAGCGCGTGCGACAGGCGCTGCTCAACGTCCGCCTTGCGCCAGGTCAGGTCTTCTTCGCGCTTGGCGCCAGAGCCCTTCACGCTGTCGGCAAACTGCACCAGGCGTTCGGTGGGCGTGCGCTCGTCGTCGGGCTCTGTCTTGCCGACGGGGTTGGGGCGGTCCAGCACCACGTCTTCAACCAGGTCGCGCAGTTTCGGATCCAGGTCGGCGTACACGCCCAACTGACCGGCGTTGACGATGCCCATCGTCATGCCTTCCTTGACCGCGTAATACAGGAACACGGTGTGGATGGCTTCGCGCATGGGCTCGTTGCCACGGAACGAGAAGCTGACGTTGGACACGCCGCCCGAGATGCGGGCGTGCGGCAGGTTGTCGCGGATCCAGCGGGTGCCTTCAATGAAGTCCACCGCGTAGTGGTTGTGTTCGTCGATGCCGGTGGCGACCGCGAAAACGTTCGGGTCGAAAATGATGTCTTCCGGCGGAAAGCCTTCTTCGTCGACCAGGATCTTGTACGCGCGGCCGCAGATTTCCTTGCGACGTTCCAGCGTGTCGGCCTGGCCCAGTTCGTCAAAGGCCATGACGACCACGGCCGCGCCGTAGCGGCGGCACAGGCGCGCGTGATGGCGGAAGGGCTCGATCCCTTCCTTCATGGAAATGGAGTTCACCACCGCCTTGCCCTGCACGCACTTCAGGCCGGTCTCGATGACTTCCCACTTCGAGCTGTCGATCATGACCGGCACGCGCGCGATGTCGGGCTCGGACGCAATCAGGTTCAGGAAGCGGTGCATGCAGGCCACCGAATCCAGCATGGCCTCGTCCATGTTGATGTCGATGATCTGCGCGCCGTTCTCAACCTGCTGGCGGGCCACGGCCAGCGCCTCGTCGTACTTTTCCTCGCGGATCAGGCGGGCGAACATCTTGCTGCCGGTCACGTTGGTGCGTTCGCCCACGTTGACGTACAGCGTGTCTTCGTCGATGTTCAGCGCTTCCAGGCCCGACAGGCGCGTCTTGACCGGAATGTCGGGCACGACGCGCGGCGTCAGCGACGCGACCTTGTCGGCAATGGCGCGGATGTGGTCGGGCGTGGTGCCGCAACAGCCGCCCGACATGTTCACCAGCCCGGCGCGGGCAAATTCTTCCAGCAGCGCGGACGTGTCGGCGGGCGTTTCGTCAAAGCCGGTTTCGGCCATGGGGTTGGGCAGGCCGGCGTTGGGGTACACGCAGACGTAGGTGTCGCAGATCTTGGACAGCTCGGCCACGTAGGGCCGCATCAGCGCCGCGCCCAGCGCGCAGTTCAGGCCGATGGTGACGGGGCGCGCATGGCGCACGGAATTCCAGAACGCTTCGACCGTCTGGCCCGACAGGATGCGGCCGGAAGCGTCGGTGACGGTGCCCGAGATCATCACGGGCAGGCGGATGCCGCGCGCTTCGAACACTTCTTCGGTGGCGAAGATGGCGGCCTTGGCGTTCAGCGTGTCGAAAATGGTTTCGATCAGGACGATGTCGATGCCGCCGTCCAGCAGACCGTTCAACTGCTCGATATAAGCCACGCGCAATTCGTCGAAGGTGACGTTGCGGGCGCCGGGGTCGTTCACGTCGGGCGAGATCGACGCGGTCTTGGGCTGCGGGCCCAGGGCGCCGGCCACAAAGCGCGGCTTGTCCGGCGTGCTGTAGGCGTCACAGGCTTCGCGCGCCAATTGCGCGGAAACCAGATTCAGTTCGTAGGCCAGTTCGGGCAGGTCGTAGTCGCCCTGCGCGATGGTGGTGGCGCCGAAGGTGTTGGTCTCGATGACGTCGGCGCCCGCTTCCAGATATTGGCGGTGGATCTCGGAGATGACGTCGGGGCGCACCAGCGACAGCAGTTCGTTGTTGCCCTTGACGTCCTTGCCGTGGTCGGCGAAACGCTCGCCCCGGAAGTCGGCCTCGCCCAGCTTGTAGCGCTGGATCATGGTGCCCATGGCGCCGTCCAGGATCAGGATGCGCTTGCCCAGCAGACGGGCGAATTCGCCGCCCTGGGTATAGGCTTCGGGCGGGTACGGCAGGCGGGGATATGACACGGGCAAGTCCGGATAAAGTGGCCAACGGCGGCGCGGATGTGGCTAAAAAGCGAAAAACGCCGGAAAAACAAGCCCTGATCGTAACAAAACGGGGTCTCTCGCGGCCTCGGGTGATACAGTTTCGGCCCCGAACCGGTGCTTTCGGCGCATTGGGCTGGCAAGAACGCAACACTTGCCGGTCCGCGTGCGAAAGGTAAACGGGAAACAGGAAGACGCCCCACGGGCCGCCGCCGCCTTGCCACACAGCAGGCTGCCGGCAGGCCCCGCGTCCAGCCTGTGCTGCCCCCGCAACGGTCCCCATGCGCGCTTTGCGCCCATGGCAGC
Source organism: Achromobacter colocynthidis (assembly GCF_057334535.1). NCBI lineage: Bacteria > Pseudomonadati > Pseudomonadota > Betaproteobacteria > Burkholderiales > Alcaligenaceae > Achromobacter > Achromobacter colocynthidis. Next base: position 573,438 of record NZ_JBHFIZ010000039.1, on the reverse strand, counting down.
CCGATACCGGCCAGTTCGATCGCCAGGAAGTCCATCGCCGCCACCCAGGCCAGCCTGGTCTGCCGTGGCGCGGGGCATCCTCCCATCGTGATTGGCCTGCGGGGTCGCGGGTCGCATCGAGGTTACGTAGATGAAAGCCCGCTCTATCCGGCGTTACGCCGGCGCCCTGCTCTGTTCCGCTCCGGCCATCGCCGCCGCTCAGCAAGCTGCCTCCCCCCCCCCTGAACTCGACACGGTCACCGTCACCGCCCAACGCGTGCCGACCGACGGCCGCACGCTGCCGGTGTCCATTTCGGTGATCAGCGCCGAAGACATCGCCGCCAGCAGCGCCCGCACCATGCAGGACCTGCTGTCGACCCAGGCCGGCATCAACCTGATCAACACCAGCAGCTCCAGCGACAACGCGATTGTCGACCTGCGCGGCTTCGGCATCACGGGCGCCAGCAACACGCTGATCCTGATCGACGGCGTGAAACAGAACACCAATGACCTGTCGGCCCCCAGCCTGGGCGTGGTGCCGCTGGACCAGGTGGAACGCATTGAAATCGTGCGCGGCAGCGGCTCGGTGCAATACGGCGGCGGCACGACCGGCGGCGTGATCAACATCATCACCAAGTCGGACTTCTCGAAAGAGCCGGTGACGGCCCGGGCCACCGCCACGTTCGGCAGCTACGGCCTGCGCCAGTACGACGCCGCGGTCGCGATGAACAACGAGAAGGTCGGCGTAGACGCCTACATGCAGTCGCTGCACAGCGACGGCTACCGCGACCACAGCGGCGAGCGTCGCGAGGGCGGCGGCGCCGGCATCACGCTGCGCCACGACAACGGCTCGATTCGCCTGTATGGCCGCACCACCTCGCAAAAGCTGGAACTGCCCGGCCCGCGCCTGATCAGCCCGTCGACCGGCGTGAACGAGTTCCAGGACGACCCGCGCGGCGCGAAGAACGATGTGGACTACGTCAAGACCACGTCCAACACCTTCGGCCTGCAAGTGGAGCAAGCCATTGGCGTGGGCATGCTGTACGCCGACCTGTCCACCCGCGAAAAGAAGCTGAACGGCCTGACGTATGACGGCTTTGGCGACACCTTGCGCGACCAGAAGCTGGAAGAGAACATCGCCAGCGTGCGCTATCGCCTGCCGATCAACGGCGGCCACAGCATCGTCTTTGGCGCCGACGCGCAGGAATCCAAGACCACCGCCAACCAGAACGCCTACTACGACTTCGAACCGTCGAAATGGCAGTCGCGCCAGCACCAGTACGGCCTGTTCGCCGAAGGCCTGATCCGCGCCACCGACAGCACCACGGTAACGGCCGGCGTGCGCCGCCAGTACGCCTCGGACGATCTGGAAGTGCTGAGCGGGTCGGGCACCGCGTCCGACCGCAGCAACCACCTGACCGCCTGGCAGTTGGGCGTGCGCCAGGAACTGTCGGCCGGCTTCGGCCTGTACGGCAAGGTCGGCCGCAGCTTCCGCCTGCCCAACGCCGACGAACTGCTGTCGGTGCAAAGCCCGCTGGCCCCGCAAACGTCCATCGACAAGGAAATCGGCGTGACGTGGCAAGGGCAGGCCAGCAGCGCCCGCCTGTCGTACTTCCGCTATGACCTCACCAACGAAATCCAGTACAACCCGCTGGCCGACGGCATGTGGGGTCCGGGCACCGGCGCCAACACCAACCTTGACCCGACCCGCCGCCAAGGCATCGAACTGGAAGGCCGCACCGCCGTGTCCAGCAGCGTCACGCTGGATGCCAACCTGACCTGGATGGAAGCGCAATTCCGCTCGGGCACCTACGCGGGCGTGGACCTGGCCGGCAAGACCGTGCCGCTGGCGCCCAAGTGGCTGGCCAACGCCGGCGTGACCTGGCGCCCCACCGATGCGTTCCTGTGGAACGTGTCGGCGCAGTACGTGGGCAAGTCGCGCATGGACAACGACCAAGCCAACCAGTTCGACAAGGAACTGGACGCCTATGTGCTGTTCAACACGAAGGTGGCCTACAAGTTCACGCGCAACATCGAAGGCGCCATCGGCGTGAACAACATCTTCGATCGCCAGTACGCCACCTACGGCATACGCGGCGGCAATGCATCGTTCGAAATGCTGGGGCCGGTTGCCAACTACAACCTGTACCCGGCGCCGGGACGCAATTTCTACGCGTCGCTCACGCTGCGCTATTGATGGCGGACATCCGATATAGTCGGCGTTCTTCGCTGACCTTATCGGCTCTTGCATGACGTTCGCACGCGCATTGACCCGCCCCTGCCCGGGGCGGTCCCTGAAGCGGTCCCTGGGCCTTCTGCTGGCCCAGGGCGCCCTGCTGGCTTCGGCGGCGACCATGGCCGCAACGCCCGCCGGCACCGCCATCCACACGCAGGACGACAAGGGCCGCCCGGTTTCCCTGGCCGCGCCCGCGCGCCGCGCCATCACGCTGGCCCCGCATGCGACTGAACTGGTTTACGCCGCCGGCGCGGGCGACTATCTGGCCGCCACCATCCGCGGCAGCGACTACCCCCCGGCCGCGCGCCAGGTGCCCGTGATCGGCGACGGCACGCAACCCGACGCCGAGCGCGTGGCCGCCGTCCGCCCCGACCTGCTGATCGCCTGGCAACCCACCGCCGCGCAACCTGTCGTGCGCGTCATGGACAAGCTGGGCGTGCCGGTGTTCTACAGCGACCCCTTGACGCTGGCCTCCATTCCCGACGCCGTGGAACGCATGGGTGTGTTGTTCGGCACCCAGGCACAAGCCCAACCGGCCGCCGCGCAACTGCGCGCGCGCCTGGCCGCCCTGACCGCGCGCTACGCTGGCCGCCGGCCGGTGCGCGTCTTCATCCAGGCCGGGCTGGACCCGATCTACACCTTGAACGACAGCAGCATCGTCAGCGACGCGCTGCGCATCTGCGGCGGGGTGAACGTGTTTGGCCAAGCGCCCATCGTGGCCCCCCAGGTCAGCCTGGAAGGCGTGCTGGCGGCCCGGCCCGAGGCCGTGCTGGCGGGCGTGAGCCGGCCTGAAGACACCGCCCGCAACCTGGCCGCGTGGCAGGCGCTGGGGCTGCCCGCCGCCCGCCTGGGGCACGTGTACGGCGTGGATGCCGACGCACTGTATCGGCCGGGGCCGCGCCTGATCGACGCGGCCGAGGCCATCTGCGCCGACCTGGACCGGCTGCGCTGATCCGTTCTTGCTGATCCGTTCTTGGCGATCCCTTTTTGCTGCTCCGTTCCTGGCGATCCCTTCTTGCTGATCCGTTCTTGGCAATTACCACAATCCTTGAAAAACGGAACGCGGCTTCCCAGGGACTTCCGCGTGCAGCGCGACATCGTGCTTTATCATTCGCAAAAGCCTCTCAGTCAGCCTCCGCGGGCATCGCTGTGCGCACCCGCCCTTTGAAACACCGCCATGACCACACAAGACACTCTCACCATCGCCGGACGCGCCTATTCGTCGCGCCTGCTCGTCGGCACCGGCAAGTACAAGGACTTTGAACAGACCCGCGCGGCGCTGGACGCCAGCGGCACGGAAATCGTCACCGTCGCCATCCGCCGCACCAACATCGGCCAGAACGCGGGCGAACCGAACCTGCTGGACTACGTCCCGCCGTCCAAATTCACGCTACTGCCCAACACCGCCGGCTGCTACAGCGCCGATGACGCCGTGCGCACGCTGCGCCTGGCGCGCGAACTGCTGGACGGCCACGATCTCGTCAAGCTGGAAGTGCTGGGCGACCCGCACACCCTGTTCCCCAACATGCCCGAAACCTTGAAGGCCACCAAGACGCTGGTCGACGAAGGCTTCAAGGTCATGGTCTATTGCACCGATGACCCCATCCAGTGCCGCATGCTGGAAGACATGGGCGCCGTGGCCGTGATGCCGCTGGCGTCCCTGATCGGCTCGGGCATGGGCATCCTGAACCCGTGGAACCTGCGCCTGATCATCGACCAGGCCCGCGTGCCGGTCGTGGTGGACGCCGGCGTGGGCACCGCGTCCGACGCCGCCATCGCCATGGAACTGGGTTGCGACGCCGTGCTGATGAACACCGCCATCGCCGCCGCGCAAGACCCGATCCTGATGGCCAGCGCCATGAAGAAGGGCGTGGAAGCCGGCCGCGAGGCCTTCCTGGCCGGCCGCATGCCCAAGAAGCTGTACAGCGGCGCGCCCAGCTCGCCCACCGAAGGGCTGATCACCGGCGGCCCGGGCGCGGCGAAATGAGTTCGCGCCAACAGGACGGCAACGCCCGTCCCATTCCCAACGCGCTGACCATCGCCGGCGTCGACCCGTCCGGCGGCGCCGGCATCCTGGCCGACGTCAAGGCCATGAGCGCGCTGGGCGCCTATGGTTGCGCCATCATCGCGGCGCTGACGGCGCAGAACACCAAGGGCGTCACCGGTATCTCGGCCGTGCCGCCCGCTTTCGTGGGCTTGCAGATCGACACGCTGTTCGCCGACGTGCGCATCGACGCGGTCAAGATCGGCATGCTGGGCCAGTACCCGGTGATTGAAGTGGTAGCCGAAAAGCTGGCCAAGTGGACCCCGGCGCATGTGGTGCTGGACCCGGTCATGGTGGCCAAAAGCGGCGACCTGCTGCTGGAGAACGACGCCGTGGGTGCCATGCGCGAGGCGCTGCTGCCGCAGTGCACGATGCTGACGCCCAACTTGCCCGAAGCCGGCGTGCTGCTGGAAGAGCGGCCGGTGGAAACCGTCAAGGAAATGCGGCGCGTGGCCGAACGCCTGCGCAACAAGCTGGCGCATTCGGGTGAACGCTGGGTGCTGGTCAAGGGCGGGCATCTGCCCGGCAATGAAACCATCGACCTGCTGCACGACGGCGACCGCATGATCGAACTGCCCGGCCACCGCATTGAAACGGCCAATACCCACGGCACCGGCTGCACCTTGTCGGCGGCGCTGGCGGCCTTGTTGCCCCAAATTGGGGACGTACCCGAGGCCGCTCGCCGCGCCAAGGCGTATCTGACCGAAGCCATCCGCCACGCCGAGCGCCTGTCGGTGGGGTCGGGCCATGGCCCGGTGCATCACTTCCACGCCTGGTGGTAGGCGCCTAGACCAAGCCTGCTTTTTGCCAGAGACCTCGCGGCGCTTTTCGAAGCGCCGCGCGCATTTCCGGAGGCTGGATTCGGGGCGCGGTCCGGCCTGAAACAGGTGCCTGCGGCGCGCGCCGTCACAGGACGCTACGAATCGGTACAATGGCCGGCTGATTCCTCTGTTTTTTCCTGACCGTCATGAACGCTTCGACCCTGCCCGACGTAGAACAAGCCCGCTTCAATATGGTGGAACAGCAGATCCGCCCTTGGGACGTCCTGGACGCCAACGTGCTGCAAGCGCTGTTCGATGTGCGCCGCGAACAATTCGTTCCGCCGGCCCTGCGCGCCCTGGCGTTTTCCGACCTGGAACTGCCGCTTGAAATCAATGCGGTCAACACCCGCCAGACCATGCTCGCCCCCAAGGTTGAAGCCCGTCTGGCGCAAGAACTGCAATTGACCAAGTCCGACTGTGTGCTGGAGATCGGCACCGGTTCCGGCTACCAGGCCGCGCTGCTGGGCTATCTGGCCCAACAGGTGACCTCGGTTGAAATCGACAGCCGCCTGGTGACGTTCGCGCAGCAGAACCTGCAAATGAACAACGTCACCAACGTGAAGGTTGAAACCGGCGACGCCCGCAACGGCTGGGGCTCCACCGAATACGACGCCATCCTGGTCACGGGTTCGGTGCCGGTCGTGCCGGACGCGCTCAAGTATCAATTGCGCGTGGGCGGCCGTCTGGTCGTTATCGTGGGCCAGGCTCCCGTCATGACGGCCTGTCGCATTACCCGCACCACCGCCGCCAGCTTCGAAACGGTGAACCTGTTCGAAACCGTGATCAAGCCGCTGCGCGGCGTTGCGGTGTCGCAGTTCAAGTTCTAAACCCCCTCCCTGCCGCCCCGCGCCCGCCCCGCATCGGGGCCAGCGCATTCCGGGGCGGCCCGGCGTATCGTTGAAAATCATGCGCGTCCGACTGCTTACGGCTTTACTGGTATTTACCTGCGCCGCAAGCGTCGCGCCGTCACCCGCGTTCGCGCAGAACCTGATCCAGGTCTGGCAAGCCGCGCTGGGCAATGACCCGACCTACGCCGCCGCCCGCGCCAACTATCGCGCCGGGCTGGAAAAAGAACCCCAAGCCCGTTCGCTACTGCTGCCGCTGATCACGGCGGAAGCCGGTGGCGCCTACCAGGAAACGCGCAGCACGCGCGGCCTGGGCGTGTCGTATAGCGGCGGGCGCGGCGTCTGGGATCTGGCGCTGACCCAGCCTCTGTTTGATTGGGGCCGCTGGCAGAACTACGAACAGTCCAAGCTGATCGTTGCCGATGTCGAGGTGCAACTACAGCAGGCCTATCAAGACTTGCTGCTGCGTGTTGCCGATGCGTATTTCAACGTGCTGTATGCGCAAGACGCGCTGACCGCCACCGAGGCCGAGAAGGCCGCCGTGGCCGGTCAACTGGAATCGGCGAAGCGCAATTTCGAGTTAGGCAATTCCACGGTCACCGACACGTATGAAGCACAGGCGCGCTACGACCTGGTGGTGGCGCAGGAACTACGCCTGCAGAACGATCTGGACGTACGCCGCGACGAGCTCGCCAAGATCATCGGCTCACCGCCTGGCGCGCTGGCCGAACTGCCCTACGGCGTGCAATTGCCCGCGCCCCAGCCCGCCCGCGTCAACGACTGGAGCACACAAGCCGAGTCGTCCAGCCTGGAAGTGCTGCGCGCGCAGTTGCTGACCCGCATCGCGGGGCGAGAGATCCAGATCGCCAAGAGCGGCCACTACCCCAGCCTGAACCTGCGCGCCACCAGCGGCAGCGCCAGCGACGCGGTCATGCGCAATGCCGCGCCGGGCAAACCGATCGACAACACGGTGGGCGTGGTGCTGTCGATTCCGCTGTATTCGGGTGGCGGCGTGTCGTCGCAAGTGACCGAAAAGGTGCAGTTGGAACAGAAGGCCCGCCACGATTTCGAAACCGCGCGCCGGCAAGCAATTCAAGCTGCGCGGCAGTATTACACCGGTGTGACGAGTGGGCTGGCACGTATCCAAGCGCTGGAAGCGGGCGAGAAGTCCAGCCGGGCCGCGGTGGAAGCCAACCGCACGGGCTACGAAGTGGGCGTGCGTATCAACCTGGATGTGTTGAACGCGCAGCAACAGCTTTATGCGACGCAACGGGATCTGGCGCTGGCGAGGTATAGCACGGTGTTGTCGGGGTTGAGGTTGAAGGCAACCAGCGGGATTCTGGCCGAGACGGATCTGGAAGCAATCAATCGATTGTTGAGGGAACCGCGGTAAGGGGGTGATGGGTTGCGCGCGATGGGTAATGGGTTGCGCGCGATGGGCGCTTGGTCGTTCATGACCGATGTACCGCGCTTCACCCATCCTACGCATCAAGGACGGGATGCCCCGCTCGTAGGATGGGTGTAGCGCGCGATACCCGTCGCAAGAACCCGGCCGAAGATCGCGCGTAACCCATCGCGCGGACGTTGCTGATGGGTTACGCGCGACAGACGCCAATTTTTGCGGGCCGGCGGTGCCGCGCTTCACTCATCCTACGCATCAAGGACAGGATGCCCCGCTCGTAGGATGGGTGGAGCGCGCGATTCCCGTCGCCAGAACCCGGCCGAAGATCGCGCGTAACCCATCGCGCGGACGTTGCTGATGGGTTGCGCGCGACAGACGCCAATTTTCGCGGGCCGGCGGTGCCGCGCTCCACCCATCCTACGCATCAAGGACAGGACGCCCGCTCGTAGGATGGGTGTAGCGCGCGATTCCCGTCGCAAGAACCCGGCCGAAGATCGCGCGTAACCCATCGCGCGGACGTTGCTGATGGGTTGCGCGCGACAGACGCCAATTTTCGCGGGCCGGCGGTGCCGCGCTTCACCCATCCTACGCATCAAGGACAGGACGCCCCGCTCGTAGGATGGGTGGAGCGCGCGATACCCGTCACAAGAACCCGGCCGAAGATCGCGCGTAACCCATCGCGCGGACGTTGCTGATGGGTTACGCGCGACAGCCGCCAATTTTCGCGGGCCGGCGGTGCCGCGCTCCACCCATCCTACGCATCAAGGACAAGACGCCCGCTCGTAGGATGGGTGTAGCGCGCGATACCCGTCGCAAGAACCCGGCCGAAGATCGCGCGGAACCCATCAGCTTGCCGCGCAAAAAAATGCGGCCCTTAAGCCGCATTTTTGTCAGCCGCCCTGGATCTTCTTCACCAGCGCCGTCGTGGAGCGTTCGAATTCGAACGGGATCGCCACCGCGCGGCCGCCCCAGCTTTTTACCAGCGCCGTTTCCGGCAGCGTTTCCATGTCGTAGTCGCCGCCCTTGACGATCAGGTCGGGCTTGATCTCGCCGATCAAGGCTTCGGGTGTGTCTTCATGGAACGACGTGACCACGGTCACGCAGCCCAGCGCGGCAAGTAGCGCGGCGCGGTCTTCCATGCGATTTAACGGACGTTCGGCGCCTTTGCCCAGGCGGCGGACCGACTCGTCGGTGTTCACCGCCACTACCAGCGTCGCGCCCAGCTGGGCGGCCTGGTCCAGATACGTGGCGTGGCCGCGATGCAGGATGTCGAAGACGCCGTTGGTGAATACCAGCGGCCGCGGCAGGCGGCCAGCGGCGATGGCGGCGACGCATTCGTCGCGGGACAGGACTTTGGATTCAAAACGGGCGGCGGACATGCGGCGATTATATCCGCGCATCCGCCGCCAAGAAGCAGCATCCCCGGGGGCTCTCCGGCGAGCTTTCCGGGCAGCATCTCGGCATCATTCCCGGCAGCATCCCGAGCAGCATCCCCCGCAACACGGCAGGCGGCCCAGAGCAGCCCGCCGCCCGAGAAATATCAGGCGCCGTCCAGGATGATCTTCTTTTCCTTGGGTACGACCAGCGCCGTCATTTCCTTGCGGTAGCGGTTCAGGTCCTTCACCGTTTCGAAGCTGCGATCCATCAGCTTGGACAAAATGTGCAGGATGCGGCTGGCGACCTTTTGTTCCCAGATGCCGTCAAAGCGGATCTGCGTGTCCAGCCAGTGCTCCAGCCAGCCCGGCTCGGGCAGGCGCGATTGCACGGTGTCGTTGGGGAACAGGTCTTTGTTCACGTGCAGGTTGGTCGGGTGCAGCGCCTGCTGCGTCCGGCCGGCCGAGGCCATCAGCACGCCGATCTTCGAGAACGCCAGGCGGGCCTGCTCGCTGGTGTCCTGGCCACGGTCATGCAGCGCGCGGCGCATGTATTGCAGATACGCGCCGGCATGGCGGGCTTCGTCTTGCGCCACGGTCTTGTAGATGGCCTTGATGACCGGTTCCGTGTGCCATTCGGCGGCACGGCGATACCAGTGGTTCAGGCGGATTTCGCCGCAGAAGTGCAGCATCAACGTTTCAAGTTCCGGTGCGGCGTCGAATTCGAAGCGCACGTTGTGCAGCTCTTCTTCAGTGGGAACCAGGTCCGGACGGAAGCGGCGCAGGTATTCGATCAGCACCAGCGAATGCTTCTGCTCTTCAAAGAACCACACCGACATGAATGCGCAGAAGTCACTGTCGCCGCGATTGTCGCGCAGGAACATCTCCGTGGCCGGCAGTGCCGCCCATTCGGTGATGGCGTTCATCTTGATGGTTTGCGCCTGCTCGTCAGAGAGCTTGCTGCGATCGAAATCCCCCCAGGGGATATCGTGAGCCATGTTCCAGCGCACCGCTTCCATGGTCTTGAAGAGTTCAGGATAAAGCATGGTCTGCCCTTGTATTCGTCCCGCTTGTGGGGCGATAGAAATTAATGAATGGCGCGCGCGTCTTGTCGGCGTGACGCTGCATTCATCCACCGCAGCGCTATTTTTCGCCGTTTCCCGCGAAGCTATGATGACCGTTTCATGAATGAAACATGACAGCGTTCGTCTAGATCATTGCGCCGCCTACCGGGTCAAGGCCCATATTGCGACCCCGATCGCAAGAGCCACTACCCCAACCAGCGCTGCAACCAGCCGGTTGTTCTGTTCCTGGGCGCGCCGCAGGTGAACCATCTCGGCCAGCAGCGCCGGCGAGACGTTCGGGCGGCTCAGGTGGTCATGGACCAGCCTGGGCAAAGCGGGCAGCATTTGCGACCACTGCGCGGCTTCTTTTTCCAGGCTTTGGCGCAAGCCCTTGAACCCGACACGCTGGCGCATCCAGCGTTCCAGATAAGGCTTGGCCGTCTTCCAGAGATCCAGGTCTGGGTCGAGCTGACGGCCCAATCCCTCGACGTTCAGCAAGGTCTTTTGCAGCAAGACCAGTTGCGGCTGGATCTCTACATTGAACCGGCGCGACGTCTGGAACAGGCGGAGCAGGACCTGCCCCAGCGAGATCTCGGACAGCGGCCGGTCAAAGTACGGTTCGCAGACGGCGCGCACGGCGCCCTCCAGTTCTTCTTCGCGCGTGTCGGCGGGTACCCAGCCCGATTCGATATGCAGTTGCGCCACACGCCGGTAATCGCGGTGGAAGAAGGCCAGGAAATTCTGCGCCAGATAATTTTTGTCGAACTCGGACAGCGAGCCCACGATGCCGAAGTCCAGCGCGATGTAGCTGCCAAGCGTGTCAGGGCGGTCCGACACATAGATGTTGCCGGGGTGCATGTCGGCGTGGAAGAAGCCGTCGGTGAACACCTGCGTGAAGAAGATCTCCACCCCGGTGCGCGCCAGCGTCGGGATGTCGATGCCCGCCTCGCGCATGCGCTGCACCTGGCCCACCGGCATGCCGTACATGCGTTGCATCGTGAACACGGTGGATGCCGTGTATTCCCAGATCACCTCGGGCACGATCAGCATGTCGCCCCGGCCGGATTCCGGGCCGAAATTGCGGCGCAACTGGCTGCAGTTGGACGCTTCGCGCACCAGGTCGAGTTCGTCGTGCAGGTATTTGTCGAATTCGGCCACGACTTCGCGCGGCTTCAGGCGGCGGCCGTCGGCGCCCAGGCGCTCGATGATGCGCGCCACGATCTTCAGCAGCGACAGGTCTTTTTCGATGATGCCCAACATGCCGGGCCGCAACACTTTCACGGCGACCTCGCGGCCGTCGTGCAGCACGGCAAAGTGCACCTGCGCGATCGACGCCGACGCCACCGGGTCTACATCGAACTGTGCAAACAGCTTTTCGGGCGGCGCGCCCAGCGCGGCCTCGATGCAGGCCGCCGCCTGTGCCGACGGGAACGGGGGCACGCGGTCTTGCAGCAAGGCAAGTTCGTCAGCGATATCAGCGGGGATCAGGTCGCGCCGGGTGGACAGCACCTGGCCGAACTTCACAAAGATGGGGCCCAGCGACTCCAGCGCCAGGCGCAGGCGCTGCCCACGGGGCTGGCGCGGGCGTGTGCCCAGGCGGATGACGCGCAACAGGCAGGTGGCCAGCGGGTGGTTCAGGCTGGACAGGACGAGCTCGTCCAGGCCATAGCGCAGGGATACAACGATGATGCGAAGCAGGCGCAGCAGGGGAAACATGGATCAGGCACCCCGCTTTGCACTGGCGGAAGCCAGACGGGTTTGCAGCGCACCGGCCGAACGCGCCAGCGCGTCCGCGCGCGTGTTCAGCTCGGCCAGGTCCAGGCGCCATTGCTCCAGTGCGGGGCGGCCCACCAGCACGCCGCTTTCTTCGGCCAGGTATTCAGACACGTTTTCGGCCAGCCGCTTGCTGGCCGTGCGTGCGCCGTCGGCCGCCGCGCGCGCGCCGCCCACGATGCGCAGGGCGGCGATATCGCCCACCACGCGGGCCAGCGCGTCTTCGGGATCCCAGCGCAACTGCTTGGACAGATCAGCCACCACCTGCGCCAGGGCGGCATCACCCGAGATGTGCGTGGCTTCGGCGAAATCAGGCGCTTCGCGATCATCGCCCAAGCCTCCGAGACGCGGCAGGGGCAGTTTTTCAGGGGCGACCGTCAAGGTCACGTCGGGCACCACGGCCGGGTCGGCTTGCGCGGCCAGGCCTTCGCTGTCGATCGTCAGGGCCAGCGTAAAGGCGCCCAGCGCAAATCGCACGGTCTTGCCCGCGTGCTTCGCCAGGCGCTCGCGCGCCCAGTCCTCGCGCCGCAACAAGGCGTTGAGCGCGCTGACAGCCATTCGCGAGGGGGTGGGCAGGAACGAAAAAGGCAGCATGACGGTCTGCAACGACCCGGTGGCCGGGGTTGCCGAAATTAGTGGCTAAATCGGGAGTGTAACGGGTTAGATGCGAGCGCGTTTCAGGCAGCGGGACAAGGAAAAACCGGCCCATCTAGGGCCGGTTCTATCGGATGCCGGGTGGCATCCTTCAGCAGTGGACAGGGTCAACCCCGGCCAAACAGCGTTTAGCTGGCCAGATCCACGGGGATCTGTTGAATGCCGGCCAACAGCCAGCCGCCATTGGCGGGCTTGAACAGGTTCCAGACTTCTTCGAAGCGGAAGGCCTCGGTACCCGGGGCCTCGCGCAGCATGCCGGAGAAGCGCACGCTGGCCAGGTGGCCGTCGGATACGGTCTCGATACCCAGCATTTCAGCGTTCAGCAGGACCACTTCGGTCTTGTTGGGCGCCGCGCCGCGCTCGGCCAATTGCGGCTTGAGCTCGGTGATCAGGTCATCGGTCAGGAAGTCGCGCAGACCGTCGGTGCTGCCGCTGTCCCAAACGGCCTGGATGCGGACAAACTGCTCCTTGGCCTGCTTCAGGAAGGCGGGCGTGTCGAAGTCGCCCGGCACGAACCAGTTGTTGTCCGCGCCCGCCTGGGGCAGCACAGCCGGAGGCGCCACAGGCGCGGCGGCAGCAGCAGCGGCCGGAGCGGCAGCGGCGGTCGGCTTCAGCGCTTCACGCCACATGGGCTGCTGTTGCTGGCCCGGTGCGTTGTTGGCGCCATTGAACGCGCCTTGCGTTGCCGTACGCGGACCGGCGCCACGCAGGCGACGGATGATGAACATGACAGCGAACACGACAGCGGCGATCAGCAGCGCGGAACCGAGGAATTCGGCGAACGCGCCCGACAAGCCCATGCTGGACAACAGGGCGGCGATACCCAGGCCAGCGGCGATGCCGGCGATGGGGCCAAGCCAGCGCGACGCGCCGCTCTTGGCGGCGGCGCCCGCGGCACCTGCCGTGGCAGCGCCTGCGGCGGCCGGAGCCGCAGTGGCGCCGGCCGTGTTGTTGGCGGCGGCCGGCGGCGTGGTGGCCTGGCGCTGCTGGGTCACATTGGAGGATTGACGGCCGACGCTGCTGCCACCACCCGCGCGACGGGCTTCGGCATCAAACGATGCCGTGACCAACGCCGCGCCGGAAACGGCGATGAGCGCCGCGGCGACAAACCGCGAAAAACAGAATTTGGACATAGAGTTTGCTCCCTCGTACTCGCGCCCCCGCTGCCCCGAGCAGCAAGGAGTCCCACGGACAGCGGGACCTATTCGCGACTTTTCTTACAGTAATCTGAACGCCGTAAGAATAACGGACAAGCGGCCGCCCCACAAGTTCCCCGTGGGGGACGAATCATCCGATGAACATGCCGGGTTCAGCCCAGGCGCACGCCTTCATGCAGGGCGGCGATGCCGGCGGTCAGGTTGAAGTACTGCACCCGTTCCAGGCCGGCGGTACGCAGCATGTCGGCCAGGGTTTCCTGGTCGGGATGCATGCGGATGGATTCAGCCAGATAGCGGTAGCTGGCCTCGTCGTTAGCAATTTTCTTGCCCAGCCAAGGCAATACGTTGAAGGAATACCAGTCGTAGGCGGGCGACAAGGGCTTGGCCACGCGCGAAAATTCCAGCACCAGCAGCTTGCCCCCCGGCTTGAGCACCCGCGCCATTTCAGCCAGCGCACGGTCCTTGTGGGTCATGTTGCGCAGGCCGAAGGCCACGCTGACACGGTCGAAATACCCGGTGGGGAACGGCAGGCGCTCGGCGTCGCACACGGTGGTGGGCAGCAGTAAGCCGGCGTCGGTCATGCGGTCGCGGCCTACGCGCAGCATGGAATCGTTGATGTCGGTCAGCCAGACCTCGCCCGTGGGGCCGGCGCGCTTGGCGAACGCCTTGGCCAGATCGCCCGTGCCGCCGGCAATGTCCAGCACCTTCATGCCGGGGCGGATGGCGGCGCGGCCAATGGTGAAGGCCTTCCAGATGCGGTGCAGGCCCGCCGACATGAAGTCGTTCATGACGTCGTAGCGCTGGGCGACCGAATGGAAAACTTCAGCGACCTTACGGGCCTTTTCGCCTTCCGGCACCGTTTGGAAGCCGAAATGCGTGGATGAGTCGTTGGATTGCGCGGAATGTTGCGATTCGGAGGGGTTTTGCATAGTGAATTCCCGATATATCGGGCAATGGTAGCCTATCGGGCATGCGGCGGCGGCTCGAAAACCCGCCCTGAAAGCGCCTGGCGGTCACATACCTGAAATATTGCGGCCATACTATCGCAATGTTCGCGCCGCGCCGGCGCTCAGAAGCGTGCCAAATTCGCCATGTCCAGCACCATCCTCGTCGTCGAAGACGAACCCGCAATCCAGGAACTGATCGCCGTCAACCTGTCCTTCGCGGGGCACAAAGTGCTGCGCGCCTTCGACGCCGACCAAGCCCAGACCCTTATCCGCGCCGAATTGCCCGACCTGATCCTGCTGGACTGGATGCTGCCCGGCACCTCCGGCCTGGCCATGGCACGCAAGCTGCGCAATGACGAGCGCACCCGCGCCGTGCCGGTCATCATGCTGACCGCCAAGGGTTCCGAACAAGACAAGGTTGACGGCCTGGAAGCCGGCGCCGACGACTACATCACCAAGCCCTTCTCGCCCAAAGAGTTGATGGCCCGCATCAAGGCCGTGCTGCGCCGCCGCGCGCCCCAGCTGACCGACGACGTCATCGACGTGGGCGGCCTGAAGCTGGATCCGGTGACGCATCGCCTGTCGGGCAACAGCCAGTCGCTGCAGATCGGCCCCACCGAATTCCGCCTGCTGCACTTCTTCATGACCCACCCCGAGCGCGTGTTCTCGCGCTCGCAACTGCTGGACCAGGTCTGGGGCGACCACGTGTTCGTTGAAGAACGCACCGTGGACGTGCATATCCGTCGCTTGCGCAAGGCGCTGGAACCCAGCGGCCACGACGCGCACGTGGAAACGGTCCGTGGTAGCGGTTACCGGTTTACGGCACAGCTTCCGACGCGGTAAAACTCCCGCACGATGATCTGGCTGCGCACACTTTTCCTGGTCGCCCTGTGGGCGGTGATTGCCTTACTGGCGCAATGGCTCATAGGAGACCCCGCGGGCTGGATTGTATTTTCAGCCGCACAGGCCACCATGCTGCTTTGGCGCAGTTGGCGCCTGACGCTGGTTTCCCGTTGGGCCAATCAGCCCGACACCTCGCCCCCCGCTTCCGTCGGCCCCTGGGACGACATCCTTGCCCCCCTTTACCGCTACACCCGCGCGCGTGCCCGTGAGCTGACCGAAACCCGCGACACCATGCAAGGCATGCTGGCCGCCGCCCAGGCCTTGCCGGACGGCGCGGTCACGCTGAATGAAGATTTTCAGATTGACTGGTGCAACCGCATGGCGCGCCAGCATCTGGGCCTGCGCCTGCCGGCCGACCGTGGTCACAATCTGCTGAACCTGCTGCGCGCCCCGGAGTTCGTGGAATACGCGCATCGGCCCGCGTGGCCCGAGCCCATCCTGGTGCGCCTGGGCCAACAGGGGCAGGAACGCTTGATGATGATGCAGCTGACGTCCTACGCCAGCAACCAGCGCCTGCTCATCACCCGCGACGTGACGCAGATCGAACGCTTGGAAACGACGCGTCGCGACTTCGTCGCCAACGTGTCGCACGAACTGCGCACGCCGCTGACGGTGCTGGCGGGCTTTCTGGAAACGCTGCGCGACATGCCCGCCGACGCGCTGCCCGAAGAACAGCGCGCGCAGTACATCGACATGATGCACGAGCAAGCCCAGCGCATGCAGGCCATCGTGGAAGATCTGCTGACCTTGTCCACGCTGGAATCGTCGCCGGGCAGCGACCCGCGCGCCATCAACATGGGCGCGCTGCTGCAAAAGGCGCGCCAGCAGATCGAAGCGCTGTCGGGCGGACGCCATGTGCTCGAATGGCATATAGACGAAGCGCTGGACGTGCTGGGCGCCGAGACGGAACTGACCTCTGCCTTGTCCAACCTGCTGACCAACGCGGTGCGCTATACGCCCGATGGCGGCACGATCACTGTGCGCTGGGCACGCGAGCCCGATGGCGGCGCGCGCTATAGCGTGCAGGACACCGGCATCGGCATCCCCGCGCGCCACCTGCCGCGCCTGACCGAACGCTTCTACCGCGTGGATCGCGGGCGCTCGCGTGCGGTCGGCGGCACTGGCCTGGGGCTGGCGATCACCAAGCACATCGCCATGCGCCACGACGCCGAACTGCTGATCACCAGCGAACCCGGCAAGGGCAGCGTTTTCACCCTGCGTTTTCCGCCCGAACGCATCGCCGTGGACGAAGCTGAATAAGGGGCTGCGGCTTCGGCCGCAATCCCGGCTGCCCCCGCCCCTCGCCCGCACCGCGCTCGCGACGCGGGTGGTAAATTCCGGGCCATGCGCATCCTGGTCATCGAAGACGAACCCAAGCTGGCCGACTACCTGAATAAGGGCCTGTCGGAACAGAGCCATGTCGTGGACGTGGCGCGCGACGGCGTGGACGGCCTGCATCTGGCGCTGGAAGGCGCGTACGACCTGATCGTGCTGGACGTGATGCTGCCCGGCGTGGACGGCTTCGGCATTCTGGCCGCCGTGCGGGCGCGCAAAGACACTCCCATCCTGATGCTGACCGCGCGCGACGCGGTGGAAGACCGCGTGCGCGGCCTGGAAGGCGGCGCCGACGACTACCTGGTCAAGCCCTTTGCCTTTTCGGAATTCCTGGCGCGAGTGCAGGCGCTGTTGCGCCGTGGCCGCGCGCAGGAACCCACGCTGCTGCGGCTGGCCGACCTGGAACTGGATCTGGCCAGCCGTCGCGCCCAGCGCGGCGGGCGCCGGCTGGACCTGCCCGCCAAGGAATTCAGCCTGCTTGCGCTGCTGCTGCGCCGCCAGGGCCAGGTGCTGTCGCGCACCACGCTGGCCGAACAGGTGTGGGACATGAATTTCGACAGCGATACCAATGTCATCGACGTGGCGGTGCGCCGCCTGCGCAGCAAACTGGACGACCCCTACGAAGCCAAGCTGCTGCATACCGTGCGCGGCATGGGCTATGTGCTGGAGTCGCGCAGCCAGCCGCTGCCGCCATGACGCCGGCTGACGAATGGCCGCGCCCATGAGGTCACTCCGATGACACCGCCCCGCCCCAAGCCGCCCCGCATGCGCTCGATGCAAGCCCGGCTGACGCTGTTGCTGGGCGCCATTGCGCTGCTGGTGTCCAGCCTGGCGGGCGCGACCTTGTTCTGGGCGCTCAAGCGCGAAGTCGAGCGCCAGGAAATCACCGAGGTCAGCGGCAAGCTGGAACTGATCGACCACTTGATCGACATGCAGAACAGCGCCAGCGGCCTGCAAGACCTGGCCGCCACCTTTGACCAGATGCGCGCGGGACAAGGCCAGTTGGGCATCTGGATCGTGGACGCGCAAGGCCACGCCGTCTATGGCGGACCGCCGCCTGAAACGCTGGACACGGTCAACGGCCGGCAGGTGGTGCTGCAAACCGCCGACGGCGGCCGCATGCGCGGTTTGCGCGTCGCCATGAACGACCGCATCCTGCCCGGCGCGCAATTGACCGTGGCGGTCAGTACCCGCACCAGCTCGCAATTCCTTTACGCCTATGGCACGGCGCTGGTGCTGATCTGCGCGCTGTGGGTGGGCGCGACCGTGGTGCTGGCCGCCTGGGCCGTGCGACGCAGCATGGCCCCCACTCGGCGCCTGTCGGAACAGGCCGCGCGCATCCAGCCCGACAACCTGGCGCACCGTTTGCCGCTTGAAGACACCGACCGCGAACTGCATGACCTGGTGCGCTCGTTCAACCGCACGCTGGAACGCCTGCAAGCGGCCTATCAGCAAATGGAAGGGTTCAACGCCGACGTGGCGCATGAGCTGCGCACGCCGCTGGCCACGCTGATCAACGGCGCCCAGGTCATGCTGTCGTCGCCGCGCGATGCCGCCGAACTGCGCGACGCGCTGGAATCCAACCTGGAAGAACTTGAAGACCTGAAGACGCTGGTCAACGACATGCTGTTCCTGGCCCGCGCCGATCGGGGCGAACAGGCGGCCGACCTGGCGCCCGTGTCATTGGCCGCCGAAGCGCGGCGGGTGGCTGACTACTACGAGGCCATGCTGGAGGCACAAGGCGTGCGCCTGCGCTGCGAGGGCGATGCGACGGTGGCGGCCAACCCCGGCCTGGTGCGCCGGGCACTGGCCAACCTGATCGCCAACGCCATCAAGGCCACGCCAGCCGGAAGCGAAATCGTGCTGACCTGCTCCGCGCAAACGGCGGGCGCGCGCGTGGAAGTGCGCAACCCCGGCACGCCGATTCCGGCGGCGGACCTGCCCCGCATCTTTGACCGCTTCTTCCGGTCGGGCGCATCGCGCGCGCCGCGCAGCGAAGGCCACGGCCTGGGGCTGGCCATCGTGCGCGCCATCGCCCGCATGCATGGCGGCGATGTCGATGCGGCGTCCGACGCGAACGGCACGGTGGTGGGCATCACACTGAAGGGTTCTCACTCGACCCAGAACCGGTCCCTGACCAACGCGCCGGCGAACATTACAAAACCGTAATCTAGGCGACAGAATCAGGTCACCCCGGCTTTCCTAAAGTGTCATCACGGTCACTCCTTCAAGGACTTTCGTGAAAGACGCTCTGCCCCGCTTCCGCCCCGCCGCGAAGCCCATGGGCACCTCATCTCTTGCCCGCCGCCGCTTTGTGCAAGGCCTGGCCACGGGCGGCGCGTTGGCGGCGCTGGGCGGCTGGCGCGCCGCCGGGGCCGCGCCCGCACCCGCCCTCACCGCCGAACTACGCGGCACCGAATTCCATCTGGAGATCGGTGAAACACCCGTGAACTACACCGGCGCGGCCCGCATCGCCACCACGGTCAACGGCCAGTTACCCGCGCCCATACTGCGCTGGCGAGAAGGCGACACGGTCACGCTGCACGTCACGAACCGGCTGCGCGAACAAACGTCGATTCATTGGCACGGCATTCTTCTGCCTTCCAACATGGACGGCGTGCCAGGCATGAGCTTTGGCGGCATCGACCCCGGCCAGACGTTTACCTACCGCTTTCCGGTGCGTCAAAGCGGCACGTACTGGTATCACAGCCATTCGGGCTTTCAGGAACAGACCGGCCTGTACGGTGCCATCGTCATCGACCCACGCCATCACGACCCCGTCGCCTTCGACCGCGAGCACACGGTGCTGTTGTCCGACTGGACGGACGAAGATCCCATGCGGCTGTTCAACAAGCTCAAGGTGATGCCCGATTACTACAACGGCATCCAGCCCAGCGTCCAGAGCCTGTCGGCCGACGCGCGCGAGCACGGCTGGCGCGCCGCGCTGTCCGAACGGCTGATGTGGGAGCAGATGCGCATGAACCCGTCGGACCTGGCGGACGTGTCCGGCGCCACCTACACCTTCCTGACCAACGGCGCCACGCCCGCCGGCAACTGGACGGGGCTGTTCAAACCGGGCGAACGCATCCGGCTGCGCTTCATCAACGGCTCGGCGATGACCTACTTCGATGTGCGCATTCCCGGCCTGAAGATGACGGTGGTGGCCGCCGACGGACAGGACGTGCGGCCGGTGGAGATAGAGGAATTCCGCATTGGCGTGGCGGAAACCTATGACGTCATCGTCGAACCCAAAGACGAGCGTGCCTACACCATCTTCTCGCAAGCCATGGACCGTTCGGGGTACGCCCGCGCCACGCTGGCGCCGCGCGCCGGCATGCAGGCGGACCTCCCCGCGCTGGACCGCGTGCAACTGCTGGGCATGATGGATATGGGGATGTCGCATGACATGGGCGCAAGCAAGGAAGCCCCCATGGACGATGCCGGCGGCACGGACCATGGCGCGATGAACCACGGCGCCGTGCCCGGCCTGGAACACGGCGACGCGCACGGTTCAGGGGCTGGCGAAGGCGGCATGGTTCAAGTCCAACACCCCTACGCCACGGAACGCGGCGTGGGCAATTCCATGTTGCCGGACCAGGTGTCGACGCGCCTGGACGACCCGGGCGTGGGCCTGCGCAACAACGGCCGCCGCGTGCTCACCTATGCGGACCTGCATTCACTGCGCGAACCCGACGACAAGCGCGCGCCATCGCGCGAGATCGAACTGCATCTGACGGGCAACATGGAACGCTACATGTGGTCGTTCAACGGCGTGAAGTTTTCGGACGCCAAGCCCATCGTGCTGCGCTACGGCGAGCGCGTGCGCTTTGTGCTGGTCAACGACACGATGATGACGCACCCCATCCACCTGCATGGCCTGTGGAGCGACCTGGAGTCGCCCGACGGCGCTTTCCAGGTCCGCAAGCACACCATCACGCTCAACCCCGCGCAGCGGCTCAGCTACCGGGTCAGCGCCGACGCGCGCGGGCTCTGGGCATACCACTGCCACCTGCTGTATCACATGGAGGCCGGTATGTTCAGAGCGGTCGTGGTGGAGTAATCAATGACGCTTTCGATGAAACCCTCAATGACATCGAGCACACGGCAACTGAAGCTGTGCGCCGTGGCAATGGCAATGACGCTGGCCGCGGCAGGCGCGCAGGCGCAGTCCCCCGCCGCGGATCATGGCACGATGGACCATTCCAGCATGGACCACGGCGCGACGCCCTCACCCGAGCCGGCCGCGACAGACCACTCCAGCATGGACCACGGCGCGACGCCGCCAACTGCTCCGGCCGCGATGGATCACGCGGACATGAACCATGACGCCCCCGCTTCAGTTTCGCCGCCCCTGGGCAGCCTGCCGTCCAGCGACGGCGCGGGGGAACGCGGCTACGACAGCTATGGCATCCACCCACACATGATGGACAACGCGCCTACTTGGCAGGTGCTGTTCGACAAATTCGGCGTATCGCGCAACCGCGATGGCCAGAACGCGCTGGAGTGGGATGGCCGCTTCTGGTTCGGCACCGCCACCGACCGCCTGGTCGTGAAGAGCGAAGGCGAACGCGAAAACGGTGGCGGCTCGGACGGCAAGGTCGAAGCCTTCTGGAGCCACGCGGTATCGCCCTTCTGGGACCTGCAACTGGGCGCGCGCCGCGACATCGGCACCGGCCCCAAGCGCAACTGGGCCGCCTTCGGCATTGAAGGCGTGCTGCCTTACAACGTAGAACTGGAAACCACCGCGTATGTGGGCGCGTCGGGCCGCACGGCGCTGGCGCTGAAGGCCGAATACGACCTGCTGCTGACGCAACGGCTGATCTTCACGCCCGAGCTGGAAGCCAGCCTGTATGGCAAGTCCGATGCCGAACGCGGCATCGGGTCGGGCCTGTCCACGGGCTCGCTGTCCTTGCGCTTGCGCTATGAAGTCACGCGCGAATTCGCGCCGTATATCGGCGTATCCTTTGAACGAAAGTTCGGCCAGACGGCGCGCTACGCGTCGGACGCCGGCGCCAGCCGATCGCAGACCGCCGTCATGGCCGGCGTGCGATTCTGGTTCTGACGCACACTTGCCCTTGTCCATCACCCTGATCGGAGCATCATGAACGTATCCCGACTGACTCGCCTGGTTCTTGCCGCCGCGCTCTGCGCGCCGGCGTTCGCCACCGCCCAAGGCCCCATCAAGGTCGAGGTCTGGAAAACGCCCACCTGTGGCTGCTGCGAAGACTGGGTCAAGCACATGCGGGACAACGGCTTCATCGTCACCACCCACGATGTGCAAGACACCGGCCCCATCCGCCGCAACGCGGGCATGGCGGACTACGGCTCTTGCCACACCGCGATGGTCGACGGCTACGCGGTCGAAGGCCACGTGCCCGCCAGCGACGTACGCCGCCTGCTGCTGGAAAAGCCCGACGCCGCCGGCCTGGCCGCCCCCGGCATGCCGCTGGGTTCGCCGGGCATGGACGGCCCCGAGTACGGCGGCAGAAAGACGCCGCACGACGTGCTGCTGGTCGGCAAGCAAGGCGACGCCCAGGTGTTTCAGGCCTATCGTTGAAACAATTCATCCACACCGGCTCAATGGCTACTCCTTGCACTGCAGCAAAAATGCGCCACAATAAATAACAAGCTTTCTCACCACCCCCTGGCAGTCATGGCAAAAATCGTCCTGTTCGAGAACATCCACCCGAGCGCCCGCGCGGTCTTCGAAGCCGCCGGCTACACCGATATCGTCACGCACGCAGCGGCCTTGCCGCCGTCGCAGATGCACGACGCCCTGCGCGGCGCGCAGGTGGCGGGGATCCGTTCTCGCACGCACCTGGACGCCGCCTTGCTGTCCAGCCCCGACCTGCGCGTGGTGGGCTGCTTTTGCATCGGCACCAACCAGGTCGACCTGGACGCGGCCATGCAGCGCGGCATCCCGGTATTCAACGCACCGTTCTCCAACACCCGCTCGGTTGCCGAACTGGTGCTGGGCGAAGCAATTCTGCTGCTGCGCCGTATTCCGGAAAAGAACGCCCGCGTGCATTTGGGCCATTGGGACAAAAGCGCCGCGGGCGCGTTTGAAACCCGGGGCAAGACGCTGGGCATCGTGGGCTACGGCAACATCGGCTCGCAGATCAGCACGCTGGCCGAAAGCCTGGGCATGCGCGTCATTTACCACGACGTCGAAGCCAAGCTGCCGCTAGGCAATGCACGCCCCGCCGGCACGCTCAACGAGTTGCTGGAGCAAGCCGACGTGGTCACGCTGCACGTGCCGGGCGGCAAGTCGACCGAGAACATCATGAATGCGGAGACCATTGCGCGCATGCAGCGCGGGGCCATCCTCATCAACGCCTCGCGCGGCACGGTGGTGGACATCGACGCGCTGCACGCGGCGCTGAAGTCCGGCCACCTGGCCGGCGCGGCGCTGGACGTTTTCCCGACCGAGCCCAAGAGCGCCGACGAACCCTTGGCCAGCCCCTTGATCGGCATGCCCAACGTGATTCTGACGCCCCACATCGGCGGCAGCACGCAGGAATCGCAAGAGAACATCGGCCGTGAAGTGGCCGAGAAGCTGGTGCGTTTCATGCAGGCGGGCACCACCAAGGGCGCAGTCAATTTCCCCGAGTTGCCCTACCTGGAACCAGCCGGCGCCACCCGCATCCTGCACGTCCACCGCAACGCGCCGGGCGCGCTGGGCACGCTGGACAACCTGATGGCGCAACATGGTTTGAACATCGTCAGCCAGACACTGCAAACCAAGGGGCAAATCGGCTACGTCATCACCGACGTAGAAGGCCAGGTCGACGACATCGTCATGACCACCCTGCGCAGCCACCCCATCACCGTCCGCTGCGACAAACTGTAGGGTGGGTAGGATGGGTGCAGCGCGCGAGACCTTTGGCAAGAACACCGCCGGGTTTCGCGCGAAACCCATCATGCGGCGCTGCCTATATGGCTGCTGCCGTTTTGGGTTTACCGCTGCTTGATGGGTTGCGCGCGGTTTACGGCTGCTTTTTTCTGACGCGCCTGCCGCGCTTCACCCATCCTACGAACCACACACTGCGACTGTAGGATGGGTGCAGCGCGCGAGACCTTTGGCAAGAACACCGCCGGGTTTCGCGCGAAACCCATCATGCGGCGTTGCCTATATGGCTACTGCCGTTTTGGGTTTACCGCTGCTTGATGGGTTGCGCGCGATTTACGGCTGCTTTTTTCTTACGCGCCTGCCGCGCTTCACCCATCCTACGAACCACACACTGCGACTGTAGGATGGGTGCAGCGCGCGAGACCCTTGGCAAGAACACCGCCGGATTTCGCGCGAAACCCATCATGCGGCGTTGCCTATATGGCTGCTGCCGTTTTGGGTTTACCGCTGCTTGATGGGTTGCGCGCGTTTTACGGCCGCTTTTTTCTGACGCGCCTGCCGCGCTTCACCCATCCTACGAGCTTGCTGCCTCGGCTAAACATTCCGCCATTTTTTCGCGCACGCTGCCGGCATCGAAAGGCAGGCGGCCGATGATGCCGATTTCGCGCTGAAAGGCATGGTCTCCTAGCGGCAGCAGGCGTAACCCCGTCACGTCCAGCCCGCGCAATTGCGGCAGCAGCGCCACGCCCACGCCGTGCCGCACCATGCTGGCAATCGCCTCAATCTCATCAAGCTCCACGGCCTCGTGCACGTTGATGCGATGTTTCTTCAGGAAGATATCCACCACGCGCCCACCAAACGATGCACGGTCGTAACGGATGAACGGTTGCGTGGCCAGCAACTCACGCCAGGGTGCCACGGGCATGGATTCCGGCATGGCCAGAACCACCGGCTCACTCAGCAAACGCTGCCAGCCCAGTTCCGGCGGCAGCGCAAAAGGCGGGCGGATCAGCACCGCCATGTCCACCTCGCCCGCGTCCACCTGCCCCAACAGCGACAGCGACACGCCCGGCACCACGCGCACCCGCACGTCGGGATACACGGCTCGAAACCGGCCCAGCGCGCCGACCAGCAAGTCTTGCTGCACCGAAGCAATCGCCCCGATACGCAAAGACCCGCTGACCTGCCCGGCGCCGGCCGTCGTGACCATGCGTTCGGCCATGGCCACCAATTCTTCCGCCTGCGGCAGCATCTCGCGGCCATGGGCGTTCAAGACAGCCGCGCGCGCGCTGCGATCAAACAGCGCCACGCCCAGGTATTCCTCCAGGCGCTTGATCTGGGCGCTGACCGCCGACTGCGTCAGGCCCAGATGCGTGCCGGCTCCTGTGAAGGTGCCATCCCGCGCCACAGCGATGAATGTTTTGAACTCTTTGATCACGATCAATTTTTTCGATGCTAAGACACAAAAAATATCGTTTTTCAATCAAAAAAACAATACCTAAACTATGCCCTGGAGCTTGTGATCAGCAACACCCAAGCAAGCATCCGCATCACCATCACACTTTGAATGATCCGGAGTTTTTCATGACCGCCCAAACCAACCTGCCGCCGTTCCATTTGGCCTTCCCGGTCCGCGACCTGGCCGAAGCCCGCGCCTTCTACGGCGAAACGCTGGGCTGTCCCGAAGGCCGTAGCTCGAACGAATGGATCGACTTCAACTTCTACGGCCACCAGATCGTTGCCCACCTGGCTCCCAGCGAATGCGGCCACAACGCCACCAGCGCCGTTGACTCGCACAACGTGCCCGTGCGCCATTTCGGCGCCGTGCTTTCCATGGAACAATGGGAAGCCATGTCCAAGCGCCTGATCGACGCCGGCACGGAATTCGTCATCGAACCGTACATCCGCTTCAAGGGCGAAGTGGGCGAACAAGCCACGATGTTCTTCCTGGATCCGTCGGGCAACGCCCTGGAATTCAAGGCATTCAAGAACATGGATTCGCTCTTCGCCAAGTAATCCGCCCAACAGGTGCCGCGCCGTTGAACGATTCTTCCGAACCTCCTTCCTCGGCCCGTCCCCGCTGGCGCATCCTGCCTCAGGGTGACCGCTGCATCGTCGTCTCGTTCGGCGACCGCATCGACGCCGACCTTGGCCGCACCTGCCTGGCCGCCGCGCGCAAACTGCGCGACGCGCGCTGGGCGGGCGTCACCGACGTGGTGCCGTCGTTTGCCGCCGTCGCGGTGCATTACCGGCCCGACGGCCTGGGCAACGGCCCCACCTGCGCCAACCTGACCGACCGCATCAACGCCTTACTGGCCGAAGGCATACCCGCCGACGCCGTGGGCGGACGCGACATCGACATTCCCGTTTGCTATGGCGGCGAACATGGGCCCGACCTGGCCGACGTGGCGCAGGCCGCGGGCCTGTCGCCCGACGCCATCATCGCCCTGCACAGCCAGCGCCGCAGCATGGTCTTCATGCTGGGATTCGCGCCGGGCCATGCCTATCTGGGCGTGCATGATGAACCGCTGAACATTCCACGCCGGGCCTCGCCGCGCACCGCCGTCCCCGCAGGCGCCGTCGCGGTCGCCAACCGCCAGACGGTGATCTACCCGAGCCGCCTGCCGGGCGGCTGGAACATCATCGGCGCCACCCCACTGACCCTGTTCGACCCTGCCCGCGAACCCGCATCGCTGCTGCAACCTGGTGATTCCGTCCGCTTCGTGCCGATTGCGCCCGAGGAATTCGACCGCATCCGCAAAGGCCAGCCATGAGCGTGACCGTCATCAAACCCGGCATGCTGTCCAGCTTTCAGGACCGGGGCCGCGAGGGCTACCAGCACCAGGGCATTCCCGCCGCGGGCGCGATGGACGAGCGCGCGCACCGGCTTGCCAATGCGCTGGCCGGTAACACGGGCGACCCCGCCACGCTGGAAATCACGCTGACAGGCCCCACCCTGCGTTTTGACTTGCCGGCCTGTTTTGCCTTGGCTGGCGCCGACCTGGGCGCCACGCTGAATGGCCAGGACATTCCCGTGCATCGCCCGCTGGTGGCCCGTGCGGGCGACACGCTGGCCTTCGGCGCCCGTGCCGCAACAGGCGTGCGCGCTTACCTGGCGGTACACGGCGGCTTTGCGTTGCCGTCGGTGATGGGTAGCGAAAGCACATATTTGCGCAGCGGCTTCGGCGGTTTCAAGGGACGCGCGCTGGCCAAGGGCGACCAGATTGCGCTGCGCACACCGCTGGCGGAGGGCCGCGACCTGGACGCCCTGCATCAGGCGCTGTGGGATCTGCGCATCTATCTGCCCGGCATGGTGGCCAATAAACTGCGCGAGTCCATCCGCTTTCTGCCCGGCATGCACTGGGAAGCGTTTTCGGAGGCCTCGCGACTAGCCTTCACCACGGCCGAATTCCGCATCAGCCCGCAGTCGGATCGCATGGGCTATCGCCTGCTCGGCCCGGCATTGAACATGGACGCGCCGCGCCAGATGCTGTCTGAGGCCGCCTGTTTCGGTACGGTGCAGGTGCCCGCGGGCGGCGAGGCCATCATCCTGATGGCCGACCGGCAGACCACGGGCGGTTATCCCAAGATTGCGCAGATCGCCACGGTGGACCTGCCGGCGCTGGCGCAGGCCGCGCCCGGCCAAACCTTGCGTTTTCAGCAGATAACGATGGAAGACGCGCAGCGCCTAGACAGTGACCGGGAACGCGCTTTTGTGCAATTGCAGGACGCCTTGGCGCCACTGCGCGCAGTGCTGGCACCAGTTTGACGAACCGGGCGGATCAGCCCCGGGCGTAGCGGGCGGGCGTGTCCGCCGTGTCCGGCACCGCCGTCTGCCCGGCGGCCTCGCGGTAAGCCTCCAGGATGCTTGGCAGCACTTCCAGCACATACGTGCGCGTCAACTCAGCAGCGCGGTCAACGTCGCGTGCCGTCAACGCCAGCGTGATGCTGTTGGTGTACGACTGGATCACATGCGTTTGCACCGACCGCTTGGCCAGCAGAAAGCGCAGCGGCTCCACCTGTTCATAGAGCTTGCTCAGCATGCTGGTCAGCGGGGTGTTGCCCGTGTAGCGGGCGCAGGCCAGATAGAACTCGCGCGCCGCCGCGATGCAGGCCCGCGCGTCGCGCTGGGCCATGGCGGACGCGATCGCCTGATCGTAGCTGCGCAGTTCGACCACCAGCGGCGCCAAGTCTTGCATGTCGGCCAACTGGCGCATGCAATACGCCTCCAGTTCGGCGCGCAGCATGTACAGGTGGCGGATCTGCGCTTCGGTATAGAGCGTGGCCCGAAAGCCCTTGCGTTGGATATGCGTGACCAGGCCACTCAGTTCCAGCAGGCGCAGCGCCTCCCGGATCGGGCTGCGGCTGGTGCCGAAACGCTGCTCCAGTTCTTGCTCCCGCAAGGGCTGGCCTGGCCGGATCGTGCCATCCACGATCAACGCGCGGATTTGTTCCTGCAGAAAATACGGAATCGTGGCGGGCGCTTTGACGTCCAATCGGCTCCCCTTTGTACTGCGCGAGGCATGGTATGAGACAGCGAGAAGATACTAGAAATCTATTGAAACACAAATAAGAAAATTGTTGCAGAGCCGAATTCGGGCCACAGGCGACGCCGGCAGGCGCTCAGTGACCGCCGATCAGTGCCAATCGTCCCGATACACGAATTTCGGCATCTGCCAGTTGAAACGCAACGCCAACAGCCGCAGCGCCAGGCCCGCCACCAGCGCAAGCGGCACGGCCGCGTTGGCCGACAGGCCAAGCGATTGGCCGCCCAGGTACAGCGCCCCGGTCACCACCGACACGCTGGCGTAGAGTTCCTTGCGAAACAGCAGCGGCACTTCGTTGCAGAGCACATCGCGCAGCACCCCGCCCGCGCAGCCGGTGATCATGCCGCTGATCAGCACGACGGTAATGGGCAACTGCATCATCTGCGCCACCTGGCAGCCAATGACGGTAAAGGCCACCAGGCCCAGCGCGTCGGCCAGCAGGAACAGGCTGCGCAGCCGCCGCATCACCGGCGCGATCAACGCCGTCAGAATGGCCGCGCCCCCCGTCATCCACAGGTACTCGGGGTGGATGACCCAGGTCAGCGGGTAATGCCCCAGCAGCACGTCGCGCAGCGATCCGCCGCCCAGCGCGGTCACGCAAGCAATGATGCACACGCCCATCCAGTCCATGTCGCGCCGGCCGGCCGACAGCGCCGCGGTCATCGCTTCGGCCACGATGGCGACCAGGTACAGCGTGTGCAGCAACAAGGGGGATATGTCGGAGAGCATGGGGAAAATTCAGGAATGACGGGGATCGGACCCTGCCCGCAATCGGGCAAGTAACGGCGACAAAAGCTTGAGCCGCAAGGCAAGGCTGGCCCCCATTGTATTGAGACTGACCTGGCGCAAGGCGGGATTGCCACCCGTGCTGTCATCCCCTACGCTGGACCGTGCGTTGATATCCATCAATTCCCGATTTGCATCGCGGCGAGACAATCGGGACATGCCCTTCAAGGGCCAGAAAGCCAGGCTGCGCGGACGCGGGGTTCGTCACCCTGGCTGCAACCGGGAGATAAAGATATGACACAGCAAACAGGCCCCATCCTTTTGGCGACCGACCTGAGCGCGCGCGGCGACCGCGCCCTGGACCGCGCGCTACAGCTTGCCCGCGAACTCGGCACCCAGCTGATCGTGCTGCACGTCATGGAAAGCCACGCCACAACGGCGCGCCTGACCACCCCGGTCTGGCGGCGGCTGTCCACCGACCACAAGGCGCTGGCCGAACGCGAGCTGGCCGAAGACCTGGCCGCAGCCGACGTCTCCACCGAAGTGGTCGTCGTATCGGGCGACCCCCTCACGCGCATCATCGAAACCGCCGACAGCTATGGCTGCTCGCTGATCGTTACCGGGACCGCGCGCGACGAAACCCTGGGCCGGCTGCTGCTGGGCACCACCGTCGAAAAGCTCGCCCGCCAGGCGCGCCAGCCGGTGCTGGTGGTGAAGACCCGTCCGCGCAAGCCGTATCGCGACGTGCTGGTCGCCACCGACTTTTCGGATGGATCGCGCCATGCCCTGCGTGCCGCGCTGCAACTGGTGCCCAACGCCAACCTGACGCTGTTCCACGCTTATGACGTGCCGTTCAAGGGCAATGCCGCGCCCGACGATGCCGTCACGCGCAGCTTCTACAAGGGCGCGGAGCAGAGCGCGCGGGAATTCACCGCCAACACGCCCGAATTGGCGGGCCGCACGCCACCCCAGGTGGTGCTGGAACCCGGCCAGCCCGAGACCGTGCTGTCGGAATATTCGTTCCACCATCGCTCAGACCTGGTGGTGACGGGCACGCATGGCCGCACCGGCATCCTGCGCACCGCGATCGGCAGCGTGGCCGAGCGCCTGCTGGAATCCCTGCCCAGCGACGTGCTGATCGTCCGGTTGCAAGACGAAAGCTAGTCTGAAAATGGCGGCGCTTAAAGCGCCGCCATTTTTTTAGCCTGCCCGCCGTCGCGTCAGGCCTGGTCGCCCTGCTTTTCCATCGTGTCGATGGTGCCGCGCAAGACCTGCAACAGCACCAGCCCCGGCAAGGCGATCACCACCGTCAACAGGAAGAAGCCAGGCCAGCCCATATGCTCCACCAGCGGCGGGGTCAGCGGCCCGGCCAGATAGGTGCGGCCCACGGCCGACAACGCGGACAGCAGCGCAAACTGTGTCGCGGAAAACCGCCGTTGGCACAGCGCCATCAACAGGCCCACGAAAGACGCCGTGCCCAGCCCGCCGCACAGGTTTTCAATACCCACGCCGGTGGCCATCAGCCACAGCGTTTTCGGGCTGATGGCGATCAGCCAATATGCCAGGTTCGACACCGCCTGCAACAGGCCGAAGGCCATCAGCGAGCGGTACAAGCCCCAGCGCGACATCAAGGACCCGCCGGCCAGCGCGCCCACGATGGTGGCGGCCAGGCCAAGCACCTTGTTGACGGTACCGACCTCGGTGGGCGAGAAGCCCGCGCCACGTATCAGGAAGGTGGTGGACAAGGCGCCCGCGAAGGCGTCGCCCAGCTTGTACAGCACGATCAGCGCCAATATCGACAGCGCGCCGCGACGGGTGAAGAATTCGTGCAACGGCTCGCCGATTGCCTCACCCAGGTTGCGCGGCGCGCGCGCGACGTGCTCGGGCTCGGGCGCCAGCAGCGTGGCGATCGCGCACAGCAGCATCAGGCCGCCCATCAGCACATAGGTATAGCCCCAGCCGATCCACTGGTCCGCCATGATCAGCGCCAAGCCGCCGGACGCAATCATCGCCAGCCGGTAGCCCATGACCTTGACCGCCGCGCCGGCGCCGCGTTCCTCCTTGCGCAACACGTCCGTGCAATAGGCGTCGAACGCGATGTCCTGCGTGGCGGACAGGAATGCGACCAGCACCGCCAGCATGGCCAGCGGCATCAGCGCGGTGGACGGCGACAGCGCGCCCATCACCATGATCGCCACGGCCAGCAGTAGTTGCGTCAGCAGCATCCAGCCCCGGCGCCGGCCCAACAGGGGCGGCACATAGCGGTCAACAAAGGGAGCCCAAAGAAACTTGATGGTGTAGGCAGTGCCCACCAGCGTAAGAAACCCGATTTCCTGAAGCGGCACCCCTTCGACGGTGGCCCAGGCCTGCAAGGTACCGCCGGTTAGCGCCAAGGGCAGTCCGCTGGCAAAGCCCAGGACCAGCAAGGGGGCCACGCGGGGGCTGGTATAGACGTTGGATACAGCGGTAATGACGGTCTCCTGAAACGCGGCGGGGGGGGGGGGGGGGGGGGGGGGGGGG
>NZ_JBHFIZ010000039.1:482202-542204 GCF_057334535.1 Achromobacter colocynthidis | reverse complement strand
GGCGCGGCGCAACAGGCGTTGCGCCGCGGGCTTGCGGCATTTTAGGGCCTGTTCAGCCGCGCCGTCAGGAGTATCAGTGTCGGAATGTCAGGGCGTGGCGAAACGGTACACCGCCAGCGTGCTGCGCCAGCTTGGGAACAGCTTGACCTCGTGGCCTTCGTTGAACGTGGCGCGCTCAAGGATGCGCAGCTTCAGCTCGTCGGCCAACTGTTCGAAATCGCGCAGCGTGCACAGGTGGATGTTCGGCGTGTTGTACCACTGGTAGGGCATCTGGCCGGTGACCGGCATGCGCCCGCGCAGGATGGCCCAGCCGTGCGGCCAGTAGCCGAAGTTGGGAAACGACACGATGCCATGGCGGGCCACGCGCGCCATCTCGCGCAGGATGTGCTCGGTGCGATGCATGGACTGCAAGGTCTGCGACAGCACCACGGTGTCGAACTGCTTGTCGTCGAACAGCGCCAGCCCGTCTTCCAGGTTTTGCTGAATCACCTCGACCCCGCGCCGCACGCAAGCGATGACGCAGGTGTCGTCCAGTTCGACCCCCGCGCCGCGCACCTGACGGTGGTCGCGCAGGTGCGCGAGCAGCGCGCCGTCGCCACAGCCCAGGTCCAGGACGCGGCTGCCGGGCTCGATCCAGCCGGCGATGCGCGCCAGGTCGGGCCGCAGCGCGCTATGGGCATAGCGGGGGGTGACAGGATTCATTCGGAGCGTCCTTCGGTCTGCGCGGCGCCGGCGGCCAGGCCAAGCTCGCGCGCGATACGTTCGTAGTAGCCGCGCACCACGGCGTGGTAGCGCGCGTCTTCCAGCAGGAAGGCGTCGTGCCCATGTGGCGCGTCGATTTCGGCGTAGGTCACGGGGCTGGCGTTCTTCAACAGCGCGCGCACGATTTCGCGCGACCGTTCCGGCGGGAAGCGCCAATCGGTGGAAAACGACACCAGCAGGAAGTCGGCCTTGGCGGGCGCCAGCGCGCGCGCCAGGTCGCCGCCCGTGGTGCGGGCCGGATCGAAATAATCCAGCGCGCGCGTGATCAGCAGATAGGTGTTGGCGTCGAAATAGCGGGTGAACTTTTCGCCCTGGTAGCGCAGGTACGACTCCACTTCGAATTCGACGTCGTAGCCGTAGTGGTAGGCGCCGTTCTCGGCCGGCGCGCGTTGCGCACGGCCGAATTTTTCGGCCATGTCGTCGTCGGACAGGTAAGTGATGTGGCCGATCATGCGCGCCACCGACAGGCCCCGGCGCGGCACCGTGTCTTGCGCGTAGTAGTCGCCGCCGTGGAAATCCGGGTCGGTGATGATGGCGCGGCGCGCCACTTCGTTAAAGCCGATGTTCTGCGCCGACAGGCGCGGCGTGCTGGCGATGACGACGCAATTGGCCACGCGGTCGGGCAAGGTGATGGCCCAGCTAAGCGCTTGCATGCCGCCCAGGGATCCGCCCATCACGGCCGCGAAGCGCTCGATGCCGAAGTGGTCAGCCACGCG
The DNA here is from genome assembly GCF_057334535.1 of Achromobacter colocynthidis. Lineage (NCBI taxonomy): Bacteria > Pseudomonadati > Pseudomonadota > Betaproteobacteria > Burkholderiales > Alcaligenaceae > Achromobacter > Achromobacter colocynthidis. The sequence continues at coordinate 540,726 of NZ_JBHFIZ010000039.1, read as the reverse complement.
GGCCTGGGCGCGCACCCAGTCTTCCACCGTCAACACCGGGAACGCGGCGCCCCAGGGCTTGCCGGTGGCCGGATTGATGCTGGCCGGGCCGGTCGAACCAAAGCACGAGCCCAGGTTGTTGACGCCGATCACAAAGAAAATATTGGTGTCCACCGGCTTGCCGGGGCCCACCATGTTGTCCCACCAGCCGACGTCGCTGGGGTTGTCGGCCGCTTGCCCGGCAACATGGTGCGAGGCGTTCAGCGCGTGGCAGATCAAGACTGCGTTGCTGCGCTGGGCATTGAGCGTGCCGTAGGTTTCCACGGCCAGTTCGTAGGCAGCCAGCGACTGGCCGCTAAGCAAGGGCAGCGGCTCATCGAAGCGGATGAAGGTGGGTGCGACCAGGCCGACGGAACCGGGATCAACGGTGTCGGAAGTCGTGACGGTGGCGGGGATGAACCCGCTGGCCGGATCAGCGGCCAGATCACCGGCCAAATGTTGGGCAGGAGTGGTCATACGGACCTCTTTAGCTGGATTTATTGGAAGGCGCCCGCAAGCGGATCAGGCAAATCGGCGCCGAAATATGGGTAATGCATGGGTACAGCGAAAAGAATTCTAGCACTGCTTGCGGATGCTGCAGCCGCCCCGCGCTGGTGGGACAATCGTGTTTACCGGCGGCGCCCCGCCCCTGCGCGGCGCGCGCTCTCCTGACAGGAAGGCTATGGCTCACATCTATCTGGACGAACTGCAACATCTGGCGGCCGCCGCGCTGGCCGCCGCCGGCGCCAACCCGGCCATGGCGGACAGCACCGCCCGCGCGCTGGTTTTTGCGGAAAGCCAGGGCATCAGTTCGCACGGCCTGTCGCGCGTGCCGTTCTACGCCGGGCACCTGCGCGCGGGCCGCGCCATTGGTTCAGCCGTGCCGCGCATCGTGCATGAACGCGGCGGCGCGGCACTGATCGATGCGGGTTCGGGCCTGGCGTTTCCCGCCTGCGCGATGGCGGTCGAGCAAGCCGCGCTGCGCGCCCGTGAACACGGCATTGCCTTCATCGGCGTGGCCAACAGCCACCATTTCGGCGAAGCCGCCTACCACCTTGAAGCCCTGGCGGACGCCGGTCTGGTGGCGCTGGCCCTGAGCAATTCCCCCGCCGCCATGCCCGCCTGGGGCGGCAAGCGCCCGCTGTTCGGCACCAACCCCATCGCGGCGGTCTTTCCCCGGCGCAACGGCGCAAGGCTGGTGATCGACATGTCGCTGTCGCAGGTGGCGCGCGGCAAGCTGATGATCGCCGCGCGCGACAATCAGCCCATTCCGCTGGGCTGGGCGCTGGACGCCGAGGGCCAACCCACCACCGACCCCAAGGCCGGCCTGGCCGGCAGCATGCTGCCGGCGGGCGGCGTCAAGGGCGCGATGCTGGCGCTGATTGTTGAACTGCTGGCCTGCGCGCTGACGGGTGCGCACTTCGGCTTCGAAACGGAATCGTTCTTTGTTGACGCTGGCGGCCCGGCGCGGCTGGGGCAGGCGTTCATGGCGATCGACCCCGGTGCGCTGGCCGGCAACAACGCCTACCTGGAGCGCGTGGAAACGCTGGTGGACGCCATGCTGGAAGACGACGGGGTGCGCCTGCCCGGCGACCGCCGCCGCAAGCTGCGCGACGCCGCCATCAAGCACGGCGTGGACATCCCCGATGCGTTGATGGCGCAGTTGCGCGACATGGCCGGGGCGGCCTGAAACCGCGAGTTTGGCCGGGGGTCTGGCTGCGGGTTTCGCCACGGGCTTCGCCGGGCATCACGACCCGCATCCCAGTCCGCCGCGCTACGCCCCGTGTGTGAACCACAGCATCAGCGGTGCCAGCAACAAAAACACCACCGTCGACACCAGTACCGCGCCCGCCGCGGTGTCGCCCATCGTCGTGTAGCGCTTGGCATACATATAGCTGACCACGGCGCAGGGCATGGCCATCTGCAAGGTCAGCGCTCCGCCCAACACGGGCTCCAGGTCCAGCGCCCACACCACCGCCAGCCCCGCCGCCAAGCCCACCACCAACCGGATCGCCGCCACCTTGGCGCCGTCGCGCAGGCCATTGGATGGGATCAGCGCCAAGGCGTGGCCCAGGCTCAGCAGCATCAGCGGCACGGTGACGGCGCCCAGCATGCGGGCCGTTTCAATCAGCCATTCGGGCACCGGAATGTGCAACAGGCGCATCGCCACCGCCACCACCGAGGCCAGCAGGATGGGGCTTTTCCAACTGCCCTTGGTGTTGACGCCAGGCAGCAGCCGCACGGCCACGGTATGCATGACGAACGAGTTCACCGCAAAAAACGCCACCGCCACCGACAGGCCCGCGTCGCCAAACGCCAGTTGCGAAATCGGCAGCCCCAGGTTGCCGGCATTCGGCAGGCTCGCCGTGGGCAGCAGTGTGCGCACCGGCAGCTTCCAGATTTTGAGCAGCAGCGCGCCGACCAGCGCGCACAGCAGCAGGGCCAGCAGCGTGGCGGCCGCCACGTCGGCCAGCGCGCGGTCGTCGAGCTGGGTCGTGACAAAGGTGTGGAACACGAGGGCGGGCGTGGTCACCGAGGTCACCAGCGTGGTGATGAACGCGCCGCCAAAGGGGATATCGCGCTTGCCCCAGAACACCCCGATGCCCACGCAGGACAGCAGGGGCAGCATCAGCACGATGGCTGAAAGATAGAACTGGGCGATGGCCAACATACAGCTATTCCGTCAAAGATAAGAAGATCAATTCGCCAAGGCATCAATGCTTGCGCGCTGGTCGGGGCAACCGCAGCATGCAGCAACTTCAACGACGGGGCGCCTTGCCCCCAGCCGCCATGACCGCTACCCGCCGCCTGCCCACGATTCCGCGCTCGTCCGAGTTTTCGCGTTCATCCGCATTTCCGCGTTCATCCGCATTTCAACGCTTGTGCGCGTTCCACCCAGAGCTTGCCCAGGGCGGCGGGCCGTTGTCGGCGCTTGGGCCGCCCCTGGCGCCGCCAACGTCGCTGTCGGCGCTGCCGGCCCCGAAAGCGCTGTCAGACCGCCAGGCCATGTGCCTGTTCTGGTCGGCGGCGGGCAAAACCAGTTGGGAAACCAGCCGCATCCTGGGCGTCAGTGAAAGCACCGTGAATTTCCACCTGCGCAACGCCTGCGCCAAGCTGGGCGTACGGGGCCGACGGGCCGCCGTGGTGGCGGCGTTGCGCCAAGGGCTGCTGGACACCGTCATTGCTTGACGGGGCTGGCGGGCGCTGGGCCACCGGCAGAACTCCCGGCAGGGTTGACCGGCTGGCTGGGCTGGCCCGGCTTGCCGGGCTTGATCACCACTGACCGCAGGAATTCCCGCGCGCGTTCCGGTGGCAGGCTTTCCGTCGTGCCGGCGGCCACCGCTTCGATCAGCATGGTGTCGGTCACCCAGACCTTGGCCTGTAGCCATCCCGGCTTGCCCATGGCCTTGCCGTGCACCTCGATGTCCTGCCCGTAGGCCGGCCATTGGGTGGGCGGCGGCGCCTGCATGTTGGTGTACAAGGACTGCATCAGCGCCATGCCCAGCGCCTGCCTGGCGGCGGGGTCCGCCGCAATCTCGGGCGGCAGCGGCGCGGACCCGATCGCGAACACGGCTTCACCCACGGTCGCGGTGGACAGGGTAAAACGCAAGGTGTGGGTATCCAGGCGCAGGTCGCGGCTGTCGGTGGACACGCGGTCCGGGAATGCCGCGCGCACATGGCCGTCGGCCACGTCGACTTCCCGCCAGTTGTAACGGGGCGAGCAAGCAGCCACCAGCAAAGCCAACCCCACAATCAGGCCGGCTTTCTTGAACATGAAACGAAACAGCGATGAAATCGTCATTACCGTGACCCGACGGCCCATTCATTTCGAGGAATGCTGAAATTGTCGCCGATTTCCATCACCCCCGCGCCCGACGGCACCCCCTTGGCCAACTATCTTTGGCCCGCCGCCCCCAATGTGCCCGCCCCCATCACCGGCCCCGGCACCCCCAGCGTCTACCTGATGCATGGGCTGAGCGAACACGCCGGCCGCTACGACCGCCTGGCCCGTTGGCTGGCCGCGCGAGGCTGGACCGTGGGCGCGCACGACCATCGCGGCCATGGGCGTTCGGGCGGCCCGCCCGCCACCCTGAGCCACCAGGACGACCTGGTCCACGACGCTGTGGACCGCCTGCTTGCCTGGACCCAGGCCCAGGGCCGCCCGCCCATCTTGCTGGCCCACAGCCTGGGCGCGCTGGTGGCTGTGCGCATCGCCCTGCGCCGCATGGCCGAGCTGGACGCGCTGGTACTCAGTTCACCGCCCTTTGTCGTCAACGTGCCCCTATGGGTGCGCCGCACGCTGACCTGGATGTCGCTGCATGCGCCGAATCTGCGCGTGCCCCACGGCCTGGCGCCCGCCCGGATCTCGCACGACCGGGCCGTCGTGAAAGCCTACCGGTCCGACCCGCTCGTGCGGCGGCGCATGACGGGCCGACTGGCCCGCTTCGTGGATGAAAACGGCCGCGAATCCCTGCGTGAAGCCGGCTTGCTGCCCTGCCGCACCCTGCTGATGGTGGCGGGGGATGACTCCATCGTCGCCGCCGAGGGCAGCCGCCAATTCGGCCAGCGCGCGCCCGCCGAATTGCTGACTCTGCGCTGGTACGACACCGCCTGGCACGAGATCTTCAATGAAACGGCCCCTATTTCTGATCCGGTTTATGCTGACCTGGACGAATGGCTGGCGCGCACGGCGCAAGCATTGTCCCTGCCCCCTGTATTGACTCCCTCGGCACAGGAGGCCGGCACCCCGTAAAATCCCGCGACAGACCCAAACGAGAAGAATCCGTGACTGATACCGCCGCCAACCGCCTCTCCCGCCTAGAGGCCAACCGCTCGCTGCTGACCCAGACGTTGCGAGGCATTGAAAAAGAAGGCCTGCGCGTGGACGAGCAGGGCATTTTGTCCCGCACGCCCCACCCTGCCGGCCTGGGTTCGGCGCTGACCAATGAACACGTCACCACCGATTACTCCGAATCGCTGCTGGAACTCATCACGGGCACACACACCGATGTGGACGCCCTCCTGGCCGAGCTCACCAACACCCACCGCCACGTCTACAGCGTGCTGGACCACGAGCTGATCTGGAATCAGTCCATGCCCGCCACGCTGCCCGCCGAAGCGGACATTCCCATCGCGTGGTACGGCAAGTCCAACACGGGCATGCTCAAGCATGTGTATCGCCGTGGGCTTGCCGAACGCTATGGCAAGACGATGCAATGCATTGCCGGCGTGCACTACAACTTCTCGCTGCCTGAAGACCTTTGGTCGGTGCTGGACACGCAAGCCGGGTCCGCGCAAGACCGCCGTTCGCGTGGCTACATCAGCCTGATCCGCAACTTCACGCGCTATTCCTGGTTGCTGATGTACCTGTTTGGCGCCGCCCCCGCGCTGGCCAGCGATTTCCTGCGTGATCAGGACCACCCGTTGCAACGCCTGGGTGACCACACGCTCTACCTGCCCTACGCCACCAGCCTGCGCATGAGCGATCTTGGCTACCAGAACAAGGCGCAGTCGCAGCTCAAGCTTTGCTACAACGACCTGGACACGTTCCTGGGCCGCCTGTACGACGCCGTGACGCAACCCTGGCCTGATTACGAAAAGATCGGCACGCATCGCAACGGCGAATGGATCCAGCTCAACACCAACGTGCTGCAGATCGAAAACGAGTACTACTCCAGCATTCGCCCCAAGCGCGCCACCGGCCGTTGCGAACGCCCCATCACCGCGCTCACGGAACGCGGCGTGCAGTACGTGGAAGTGCGCTGCCTGGATATCGACCCCGAATCGCCCGTGGGCATCGATGCCAGCACGAGCCGCTTCGTCGACGCCTTCCTGCTGTTCTGCGCGGCGTCCGACAGCCCCTTCTTCCCCGCCAACGGCTACTGTCAGCGCAGCGCCGACAACTTTTCCACGGTGGTCAAAGAAGGCCGCAAGCCCGGCCTGACGCTGGACCGCGACGGCAAGTCCGTCACGCTGCCGCAGTGGGGCCACGATCTTCTGGACCAGATCGCCCCTTACGCCGCCTTGTTTGATTCGGCCCTGGGCGGCAGCGCCTACGCGGACGCGCTGGCCGCGCAACGCGTCAAGCTGGATCAGCCCGACGCCACTCCGTCGGCGCGCTTGCTGGAAGCCCTGACGCAAAGCGGCCTGTCGTTTCACGACTACTCGCTGGCGCAAAGCGCCAAGCACGCCGACACGCTGCGCGCGCAAGCACTGCCCACAGACTTGGCCGCGGCCTATGAACAGGCGGCGGTGAAGTCGGCGCAGGAACAGCTGCGCCTAGAGGAGTCGGACACGGTGGACTTCGCCACCTACGTGGCCCGCTACCACGACGCCCTGAAAGCGCCGCGCAAATAAGGCGTATCGTTAGGGTTTGCGTTCGCGGCGCGCGCGCCCAACAGGCAAGCGCGCGCCGTGGCTCAAATCCGTTATTCGTTAAGCCGGAGGTTTTTTACATGCGCCGCACCGCAACATTCCTGATGGCCCTGGCCGCCAGCGTGGGCATCGCCCATGCCGCGCCGCCGCCCATGCAGACCGTGGAATCGGTGGACCTGAAACGCTACGCCGGGATGTGGTACGAAATCGCGAATTTCCCCATGTTCTTCCAGCGCAACTGCGTGGGCGACACCACCGCCGAATACACCGCGAATGCCGATGGCACCATCGGCGTGAACAATCGCTGCCGCACCAAGGACGGCGACATCGATTCCGCGACCGGCAATGCCACCGTCGTGGAAGGCAGCAACAACGCCAAGCTGGAAGTCACCTTCTTCAAGCCGTTCAAGGGCGACTACTGGGTCATCGGCCTGGACCCCGAATACCGTTGGTCCGTGGTGGGCACGCCTGATCGCAAGTACTTGTGGATATTGTCGCGTTCGCCGCAACTGCCCAAGGAAGAATTGGACAAGGCCCTGGCTGCTGCCAAGGCCCAGGGCTACGAGCTGGACGAGCTGCGGTACACGCCGCAGAAATAACGCGCGGGTTCAGCCGACGCGCTCAGCCCGCATAATCGCGGGCCAGCCGCACCACCGTCACGCCCGGCTTCAACTGCCGCAACGACGGCATGATCAAGGTGCAGTTGTCGTAGGGCGTCACGATCGGCTGGCCATCCGCCCAGCCGATCACCGCCCCAGCCTGCTCCAGCGTTTCAAGGCCCGTCCACGGCTGCGCGAAAGTCACATCCATCGACGGCGCGACCACGGCGTCAGTCACTTCCAGCACGCGCTGCGTTGCCGGATCGGGCAGCCGCCAGCCGGCCGGCACGTCAGCCGCATCCAGCACCCCCGACTCCACCAGCATGCGGGCCACCATGTCGCGGGCGACATCGCGCGCGGCCAGCTCGCCATGGAAACCGCATTCGATCAGCAAGGCGCAGGCGTCTTCACGCGCGGCGTCGCCGAACTGCGCGAAGTCACGCATCCGCACGCCGTCCTTGTGCCCCGCGTCCACGATCACGTGCTGCGGCGCTTTCAGCCGACGCGCCAGCGCAATGTTGCGCGGCAGTACGCCGGTCAGCAGTAAAGGCGCGCCGGGCTCGTGCATGGAATGCAGGTCCAGCAGCCAATCTGCTTGCTGCACCCAGGGGCGCAGCTCGGCGCCGCGTTGGCGGTCGGGCGTAGTGGGGTTGTCCAGACGCTCGGCGCTCCAGACGCGGTTCATGTCTTCGGCCACAAAACGCGAGGCGTCATGGTTGGCGTGGTCGAAGCGGTCGAAGGCGCCCAGGTTGCAAAAGGCCAGCGTCAGGCTGCCACGGCGCGGCTTGACGCCGGCCGCCAGCAGGTCCTTCAGCGCCCAGGCGCCGCACAGCTCGTTGCCATGCACCAGCGCGGTCACCATCAGCGCGCGTCCCGGCACGCCCGAATCAAAATGCCAGACGCCCGGCGTGTCGGTGTTGCCGGCGCGCTCGGCGCTCAGGTCAGGAACGGGTAGCTTGAATTCCATGGTGTGATCCGCTTTATCCGGTAGTGCTGGGGGCTTGGGCCTGTGGGCTTGTGCGTGATTTATTGCGCTTCGATCTTGGCGGCCTTGACCAGCGCGCCGTACTTTTTCGTTTCTTCAACCTGGTAGGCCGCCAGATCCACGCCCGGCTTGGCGATTTCACCGCCCGCGTCCTGCATCTTGCCGCGGAACTGGTCCGACTTCAGCGTTTCGTCCAGCGCGCCGCGCAGCTTGGCGACCACCGGCTCCGGCAGGCCGGCCGGGCCATACAGCGCGAACCACAGGTTGATGTCGACGGATTCAAAGCCCGGGGTGGCGGCCAGCGGTGCGATTTCGGGCGCGGCCGGCGAACGCTTGTTCTCCGTCAGGCCCAGCGCCACGATGTTGCCACTGCGCACTTGCGGCAGGCCCGAGGACAGCACCAGCATGCCGAAATCCAGTTGGCCGCTCATCAGGTCGGTGACCAGCGGCGACACGCCACGGTACGGCACGTGCTCGGCGCGCGTGCCGGTGGCCTGGTTGATCATTTCACCGGCCAGATGCAAGGTGGTGCCCACGCCGGACGAGCCGTAATTGAACGTGCCCGCTTCCGCGCCGCGCAGCTTCTGCAAGTATTCCGCCGCCGTCTTGACGCCGGAATTCTTGCTGGCCGCCAACAACATCGGCTGCGACGCCACCAGGCCCAAGGGCGTGAAATCCTTGGCGCTGTCGTACTTCACCGCAGTGTTGATCATGCGGGCAATCACCATTTCGTTGGTGGAGCCCAGGAAAATCGTATAGCCGTCGGGGGCTGCGCGCGCCACGCGCTGCGCGCCGATCGTGCCGCCGGCGCCGCCCACATTTTCAACCACCACGGTCTGGCCCAGACGCTTGCCCAGTTCTTCGCCCAACAGGCGCGCGGTCAGGTCCAGGCTGCCGCCGGCGGGGTAGCCGACAACCAGTGAAATGCTACGCGAGGGGTAATCGGCGGCGAAGGCGGCCGGCGCGGCGGCCACGGCCGAGGCGGCACAAAACGCAACAAGCGCCGCACGCAGCGGATGCAGGTAAGACTTCATGTTTTCTTCCTTGGGGTGCTGAGGTGGACGGCGTAGCCGTCTCGTTGGAGGTATAGGCTCGTATTTTCACGGGTGCCCCGGCCATCAGCCGTGCTGAAACGGCACATCTTCGTGCTGATCTGGCCTAGCCTCAAACCACTGACGCGGCGGCGCGCGTCAGACCTTGCGGTTCGCGGTGGCCTCCCAGGCGGCCTCCGCCAGGTCCGTCAAGCGGGCGCGCGGACGGTACAGGCGCACCTCGAAAGCGATCTCTTCGCTGCGGCCGCCCAGCGCAACCAAGGCACCGCGACGGCAATCCGCCGCCACCATGGACCACGGCAGCCACGCCACGCCCAGACCCTTGGCGACCGCGCCGTGCGCCGCGTCCAACGAATCGCTGCGCACGAAAGGCGTCAGTGCATAGGGCGTGGTTTCCAGGCGGTCGCCCACAATGCGCTCCATCGCCAAGCCGCCCGTATAGGTGATCAGCGGCACCGGCTGGCCACCGTCTTGCAGCGCATAGCGGGTACGGCCACGCGCATCCACCTGGCTCACCGGCACCAGCTTGTCGGTGGCCAGCGTCATGTAGCGGTAGCGCGCGGGGCTCAAGGGCACGGACAAGGCCGGATGCTCGTAGCAGCACAACAGATCCACCTTGCCCTGCTCCAGCCGCACCACCAGATCTTTCGCCTGACCCGTCGACAGTTCAACCTGCGTGCCTTCGGTCAGCACCTTGGGCGTGCGATGCCGCAAGCGCGCAATCCAGTCCGCGACCAGCGTGCGGGCCAGGCTGCGGCCGGTGGCAATGCGCAGCACGGCGTCGCCGCCCGCCCCCGAGCTGCTGATGCGATGGCGCACCAACCCCATCTGTTCGACCACCTGCGTGGCCGTCCTGAGCAGCGCCTCGCCTTCCGGGGTCAGCGTCACGGGCAGATGCTGGCGTTCGACCAGCGGCGCGCCCGCCCAGGCTTCCAGCGCGCGGATGCGCCGCCCGAACGCGGGGTGGGTGACGTGACGCAGTTCGGCGGCGCGCACGAAACTGCCCGTGCGCGCCAGCGCGATCAGGTCTTCCAGGAGTTTCAGATCAGCCATGCGCGGCGGCCATCAGCGCTGGCCCTCAACGGGCGGCCAGCCCCATCATCGCCAGCGTGGCCCGGGTCAGCGCGCTGTCCGGGTCTTCCAGCTCGTTGACCAGATCAAAGTGATTGCAGTGCGGCGTGGGAATGCGGGTGGACGCCAGGCCCGCCGCGTTCCAGGCCGCCTCGAACGCGCTCGTCTGGTTCTTGAAGCCCTGCGTCTCCAGCCCGCCCACGGCCAGCAGCATGGGGCCGGCGCGCTCGGGCAGATTGAAGATGGGGCTTTGATGCGCGGCCTGCTCCGGCGTCAGTCGCAGCCAGGTGTTGGGCAGGATGTCGCACAGCGGACGCAAATCGAACAGGCCGGACAAGGCCAGCGTGCCCTTGATGATGTCGTCCGGCACGCCATAGCGCGCGGGCCAGCCGGGTGCGGCCAGCATGCCGGCCAGGTGGCCGCCGGCCGAGCTGCCGCTCACGTAGATGCGCTCGGGGTCCACACCATAGGCCGCCACGTTCTGGTACAGCCAGGCCACGGCGGAACGCACTTCGCGCACCACTTCGCCCAAGGTGGCTTCGGGCACCAGCGTGTATTCCAGTGTGGCCACGGCCGCGCCCGCCGCGTTGAAGGCCTCGGCCATCACGGGCGCGTCTTCCTTGCGCTGCGCGCGCCAGTAGCCGCCATGGATGAACACGAACAGCGGCGCGGGCGCGCGGGACGCGGCGGGCAGGAACAGGTCCAGCCGCTCGTCCTGACCCATGCCGTAGCGCAGGTCCAGCACGCCGGGGCGGCGCGAGCGTACCCGCGCCGACGATTCCGCGTAGCGCCGCACGCAGGCGTCAAAGTCGGCCACCGATTCGCGCGCGTTGTATTGCACGTCGCGTTCGGCGATAGAGGAAAAGAAAAGATCGATCTCGGCGTTATGCATGTCGTGCCTGGGTGTCGGGCTGTGAAATGATGCGTTCGATGAACTGCGCGGTCTTGCGGTAGTGCGCGGCCAGCATGGCCACGGAACGCTCGGCGTCGCGCGAGATCGCGGCGTCCAGCAGTTGGCGGTGTTCGTCATCCACGTTGCGTTCCGGCCCGTAGGCCGTGGCGCCCGCGCGCGCGGGGCGGCGGTAGCGCTCGGTTTGCGCATACAACTGCGTGGACAGGTCCAACAGCCAATGCGAGCGGCAAGCGCCAATCAGCGCGTGATGGAAATCCAGGTGGCGGGCTTCCAGCAGATCTTCCAGTTCATCGGACGGGGCTGACGCTTCGCCCGCGCGCTGCGCCGCCAGTGTCAGCGCGTGGTAGGCGCCGACCAGCCGCGCTTCCCAGGCGTCGTCCGCGTTCGCCAGCGACCGGCGCAAGGCATCGCAGTCGATCAGGATGCGGGTTTCACAGGCGTCCCACATTTCCTCGACCGACAAGGGCGCGATGCTGAAGCCGCGCGACGTGGTGTTCACCACCATGCGTTCGCTGCGCAAGCGGTTGAGCGCTTCGCGGATGGGCGAAAAACTGCTGCCGTAGCGCTGCTTCAACAATTCCAGCCGCAGCGATTGGCCCGGCGCGAAAACTCCGCTCATGATGTCGCGCCGAAGCAGGCGGTAAACCTGCTCCGACAGCGTGATGTCTTCCACGTCAGCGTTCCCGGCCGATCCGGAATCGTCCTGGCGGGAAGCTTTGATTCTTGGCTTCAACATGCTCTCCAGATGTCAGCGGCGTGTCCGCTGATCCGCGCACAGGCGGCCCATTCTACTCGCGCCCAGGGGCGGCACGGGTAGGCCGGGCGGGCCTCATATACCCAGATACCGCTGCGCCAATTCGGGTTGGGCGGACAGCTCGGCGGGCTTGCCCGACCAGGCCACGCGGCCCTTGTCCACGATGTAGTGGCGGTCGACCAGCGTGGCCATCTCGGGCAGGTTCTTGTCGATGACCAGAATGGTCTGGCCCTCGGCCTTCAGCGACCGCAGGCAACGCCAGATCTCCTGGCGAATCAGCGGCGCCAGCCCTTCGGTGGCCTCGTCCAGGATCAGCAGCTTGGGGTTGGTCATCAGCGCGCGGCCCACCACCAGCATCTGCTGCTCGCCGCCCGACAAGGTGCGCGATGACTGCGTGCGCCGCTCTTTCAGGCGCGGGAACAGGGTGTAGACGCGCTCCAGGTCCCAGCCGTTCGTTGACCCGCCCGCCGCCGCCCGCGCCGTCGCCACCAGGTTTTCCTGCACCGTCAGCGAGCCAAACACGCGCCGCCCTTCCGGCACCAGCCCCACGCCCAGGCGCGCCACCGTGCTCGGCGCGGACCGCCCCAGCGTCTGCCCCCGGAACTGCACCGCGCCGCCGGTGGCGGGCAACATGCCCATCAAGGTCTTGACCGTGGTGGTCTTGCCCATGCCGTTGCGGCCAATCAGCGAAATCACCTCGCCTTCGCTGGCTTCGAACGACATGCCGAACAGCACCTTGCTGGATCCGTAACCGCCCGTCAGGCCGTCAACCTTCAACATGTTCTTCTCCCAGGTAGGCCGCGCGCACTTCCGGATGGCGGCGCACCTCGTCCGGGGTGCCGCTGAACACCACGCGGCCGTAGACCAGCACGCTGATGCGGTCGGCTAGCGCGAAGACGGCGTCCATATCGTGTTCGACCAGCAGCACCGCGTAATCACCCTTCATGCCTTGCAGCAGGCGCGTCATGCGCGCCGATTCCTCGGATCCCATGCCGGCCATGGGTTCGTCCAGCAGCAACAGACGCGGCACGCGCGCCAGCGCCACCGCCAGTTCCAGTTGCCGCCGTTCGCCGTGCGCCAAGTCGGCCGACCGCACATGGCGGCGGTCAGCCAGGCCCACATGCGTCAACCACTGCATGGCCTCGGCCTTCAGGCCGGCGTCGCGGCGCGGATCGGACCAGGCGCCAAACGCCGGCCCGTCCTTCAGCATGCGCGACAAGATCACGTTTTCCAGCGCGGTGAATTCGTGGCAAAGCTCGGTGATCTGGAACGAACGCCCCAGGCCCAGCCGCGCCCGCTCGAACGCGCGCAGCCCGGTCACATCCTGCCCGTCCAGATGGATGGTGCCGGAGTCGGGCTGGATCTCGCCGCAGATCTGCGCGATCAGCGTGGACTTGCCCGCGCCGTTAGGGCCGATGATGGCGTGGATTTCGCCGGCCCGCACATCCAGGTCCACCCCATTGGTGGCCACCACCGCGTCAAAGGCCTTGCGCAACTGCGTCAGCCGCAACAGGCTTGCTTGGGCGTCAGTCGACATGGCGCGTCTCCAGCAATTTGCCGAACAGGCCCTTCTGGCCCCACAGCACCACCAGCACCAGGATCGGCCCCATGTACAGCAGCCAATGCTCGGTCAGGGACGACAACATCTGCTCCAGCCCCAGGAAGACAGCCGCGCCCGCGATCGGGCCCAACAAGGTGCCCACCCCGCCCAGGATGACGATGGCCATCAGCTCGCCGGACTTCGTCCACGCCGCCATGTCGGGCGTCACCAGCCCGGCATAGTTGGCCCACAGCACGCCCGCCAGCCCGGTGCCCACCGCCGACAGCACGAACGCGCTCAGGCGGTACGGCGTGGGCGCAACGCCCAGGTTCAGCGCGCGCCGCTCGCTTTGGCGCAGCGCCTGCAACACCATGCCGAAGCGCGAATTAGTGATGCGGATGCACAGCAGCGTCCACGCCGTCAGCAGCGCCAGGCACACGTAATAGAACACCATGGGGCTTTCCAGATCGATGCCCGGCAACACGTTGCGCTGCGTAATCATCAGCCCGTCGTCGCCGCCGTAGAACTGTAGCGACACCAGGATGAAATACACCATCTGCCCGAAGGCCAGCGTAATCATGATGAACTGCACACCGCGCGTGCGCAGCGCCAGGTAACCGAAGACCCAGCCCGCCAACGCGCACACGGCCAGCGCAATGGGCCACACCACCAGCGCGGCATTGCTGCCGGCCCAGCCGAAGATGGGCCCCGCTTCGGCCGTGTGAAAGGCAATGATGCCCACCGCGTAGCCGCCCAGGCCGAAGAACATGGCGTGGCCAAAGCTGACCATGGCGCCGTAGCCGATCACCAGGTCCAGGCTGACCGCGGCCAGCCCGTAGATAAGAAAGCGCGTCACCACGCCAATCAGGAACGGCGAGCCCGAAGCCAGCGCGGCGGCCGGCAGCAGGATCAATACCACCAGGCCGGCCGAGCCCCAGCGGGCGCGATTCGAAAGTGTCTTTGCCATCATCATCCTCGCGCCGGAAACAAGCCGCCCGGCTTGGCGATCAGCACAATCGCCATCAACACATAAATGCTGGCCGACGCCATGCCGGCGGCCAGCGGGTCCGCCGTGGCGGGCGAGAACATCGTGGACAGCAACTGCGGCAGGAAGGCACGGCCCAGGCTGTCGACCATGCCCACCAGCAAGGCGCCCGCCAAGGCGCCGCGCACCGAGCCGACCCCGCCGATCACAATGACCACGAACGTGGTGATCAAGATGCGTTCGCCCATGCCGATTTCCACCGCCAGCAGCGGCGCGGCCATCACGCCGGCCAAGCCGCACAGCAGCGCGCCCAGCCCGAACACCAGCGTGTAGAGCTTGCGGATGTCCACGCCCAGCGCGTCCACCATTTCACGGTCATCCGCGCCGGCGCGGATCAGCATGCCGATGCGCGTGCGGTTCACCAGCCACCACAAGCCCACCGCCACCAAGGCGCCGATGGCGATGAACGACAGGCGGATCAGCGGATACTGAAAGCCCGGCGCCAGCGTCACCGCGCCTTCCAGGAACGACGGAATGCCCACCAGCGGCGGACGCCGGCCAAAGATCAGGCTGACGGCTTCGTTCGAAAACAGCAGCAGGCCGAAGGTGGCCAGCACCTGGTACAGGTGATCGCGCTTGTACAGCTTGCGTATCACCAGCACTTCGACGGAGATGCCGTACAGCCCCGCCCCCAGCAGCGCCGCCAGCACGCCCGCCAGGAACGAGCCCGTGGTGCCGATGGCATAGGCCGCGCAGTACGCGCCCACCATGTAGAACGAGCCATGCGTCAGGTTGACCACGCCCATGATGCCGAAGATCAGCGTCAGTCCGGCCGCCAGCATGAAGAGCATGGCGCCGAACTGCAGGCCGTTAAGCAGTTGTTCGAACAGCAGCGTCATGACGGCATCTTGCAGAATTGGGCGTAGGCGTCCTTGTCGTCAGACACCAGCTTGCGAACCAGATGCGGCGCCAAGCCGCCCGCGCTGTCCTTGTCGATGCGCATCAGGTACAGGTCTTGAATGGGATGCTGATTGGTGTTCATGCTGAAGTTGCCGCGCAAGGACGTGAAGTCGGGCTTGCGCAGCGCCGCGCGGAATTCCGCCGCCTTGGACAGATCGCCACCCGTGGCCTTCAAACCCACGCCGATCAACTGCGCGGTGTCGTAAGCCTGCATCGCGTAGTCGGTGGGCACGCGGCCGTAGGCTGCCTTGAAGGCTTTGACGAAGGCCTGCGATTGCGGGTTGTTGAAGTCTTGCGACCAGATGCCCGTGGTGTAGGAACCCAAGGACGCGTCGCCCGTGGCCTGGATCATGCGCGCGTCCATCGAGAAGCTGGGCATCAGCATGGGGATGCTCTTGTTCAAGCCCGCCGCCGCATACTGCTTGACGAAGTTGATGCCGGTGCCGCCCGGATGAAACTGGTAGATGGCTTCAGGCGCCAGCGAGCGCAGGCGCGCCAGTTCCACGGAAAAGTCAGACTGGTCGAGCTTGGTGTAGATCTCGGCCACGACCTCGCCCTTGTAGGTGCGCTTGAACCCTTCGATGGCGTCGCGGCCGGCCTGGTAGTTGGGCGCCAGCAGCACCACGCGCTTGTAGCCCAGTTCATTGGCCGCCACGCCGCCCGCCGTGTGGAAGGCGTCGTTCTGATAGGACGCCACAAAATAGTTGGGGTCGCACTTTTCGCCCGCGAAGTTCGACGGGCCAGGGTTCAGGCTGACGTAGAACGCGCCCGACTTCACCACGCCGGGCACCACGGCGGCCAGCACGTTGGAAAAGTTCACCCCGGTAAAGAGCTTCACGCCCGATTGCACCAGGCGGTCGGCCGCCTGCTTGGCGTTGGCGGGCTTCAAGCCGTCGTCTTCGATGACCAGTTGCACGGGCACGCCGCCCAGCTTGCCGCCGCCTTCCTTGATGGCCAGGTTGAAGGCATCGCGTTCGTCTTCGCCGATGTAGCCGGCCGGCGTGGACAAGGTGGCGATGAAGCCGATCTTGACGGGCTCTGCGGCGCGCGCGGCGCCCATCGCAACGGCCGCGCCCAGCGCGACGGACAACGCGGCAGCCACGCCGCCCAGTTTCTGTTTCTTGATCATGTTTTCCCCTTGAAGACTGCGTTGCCCGCCTGGCGGCAGGCCTGAGCTAGACCGCCACCACCGGATGGCGCAGCGTGCCGATGCCTTCCACACACGCCACCACCACATCACCCGGCCACAACCATTCCTGCGGCTTGCGTCCCGCGCCCACGCCTTCCGGCGTGCCGGTGGCGATGATGTCGCCCGGTTCCAGCGTGATGCCAGCGCTGATGTCCGCAATCAGGAACGGCACCTTGAAGAGCATGTGGCGCGTGTTCGATCCCTGCTTTTTTTCGCCGTTGACGGTGAGCCACAAGTCCAGCACCTGCGGGTCCGGAATTTCGTCGGCGGTGACGATGCACGGGCCGAACGGCGCGTAGGTGTCCTGGCCCTTGGAATAGATCCATTGCCCGGCGCGGCGGCAGTCGCGCGCGCTCATGTCCAGCATGACGCTGTAGCCGAACACGTAGGACAGCGCATCGGCCTCGGCCACGCGCGAGGCACGGCGGCCCATGATCACGGCCAGCTCCACTTCCCAGTCCAGCTGCTGCGTGATCTTGGCGTTGTGCTCGATGGCATCGCCCGGGCCGATCACGGTGGTGGGCGGCTTGGAGAAGATCACGGGCTGCTTGGGCAGGTCGGCCGACGTATCCAGCGTGCGGCTGGATTCCGCCACGTGTTCAACGTAGTTCAGGCCAATGCCGAAGATGTTCTTGCGCGGACGCGGAATGGGCGCCAGCAGCTTCACGTTCTCTTGCGGCAGCGCCGTGCCCACGGGCCACTCGCCACGGTAGGCGTCCATCAGGCGGCTGGCCTGCGCCACGGCCACCGGGCCCAGGTCGATGAACGCCAGCATGTCGTCGGGCAGGTCCACGCCGCCGGCGCGGCCCAGCAGGGCCAGGTCGATTACATAGCCTTCGGCCAGCGCGCCAAGCCGCGCGGCAGCGGTGGGATGAGCGCGAAAAGTCACCAAGCGCATAGGAACTCCATTGATTCAGGACGGGTTGAGTAGGAAGAGTTAAGTCAGGACGAGTTGAGCCAGGCGCGCGGACAAGGCCCGCGCGGCGGATGAAAATTCGAACAGGGGTGGCGGTGCTAGATCAGCACTTGATGGCCGTCGTTTTCCTTGACCGCTTCTTCGCGGTAAAGCGCCAGCGACCGCATCACGGGCAGGTCGTTGAAGCAGAACAGGCAGGCGTCGTCATTGCTGGACAGGTTGGCGTGTTCGTGGATGGCCCAGGACGGCACGCAGAAGATGTCGCGTTCGGTCCAGTCATAACGTTTGCCGTCGATGATGGAAAAGCCGCTGCCCTTGGCCACCTGGTAGATGAAGCTGCCCGTGTGCCGATGCGCCTTGGTGTGTTCACCCGGACGCAGCAACTGCATGCTGGCGCCAATGGTCGGCATCACCGGCCCGCCCGTGGCGGGGTTCACGTAGTCAAGCAGGATGCCGTCGTACGGGCTGCCGGCGGTGGTGCGCGCATAACGGCGCAAGGCCTCGTAAGTGGGTTCCCATTCGTACTTGAAGAGCGGCGAATACGGTTTGGTCCAGCCCGACACTTGCGGGCGCAAGGCTACGTTGCCCCAGGCGGCGCTGGTGTCGTCCACCGGATGGGTCACGGTTTGGTTCAGGTCGGGATGCACGGCGTAGAAGCCCGCTTCCAAGGCATTGACCAGCGGAATGTCCAGGCCGTCCTGCCAGATGCAGGTGGTGCCGTCTTCGGCCACGCCGTGCTCATGCCAGGTGCCGTTGGGCGTCAGCACGAAGTCGTTCGCGCCCAGCGTCATCTTGTGGCCGTCCACCACGGTGTAAGCACCCTGGCCTTCCATGATGAAGCGCAGCGCCGAATGCGAATGCTTGTGGGCCGAGGCCAGTTCGCCGGGCTGCATCACCTGCAAGCCGGAATACAACCAGCCCACGGCGGCGGCCACGTCGCGCCGGCCAGGGTTGTTCAGGTAGATCACGCGGCGGCCCGCTTCCTCGGGCGACACCAGTTCGGCCGATCGCAGCACATGCGCGCGCAAGTCCTGGTAGCGCCACACCACCGGCACCGACGCCGAGCGCGGCGCCCAGGGTTCAATCTTGTTCGCCACGGTCCATAAGGCGCCGGTTTCCAGGCGCGCCAGCTCCTGGTAATAGGCAATGCGTTCGGGCGAGTCCGCCACATTAGCGCGGCCTGCGGTGTCCTCGCGATAGGCGTCGTACCGGTTCGCTTTCATCCCTTGCCTCTTTTTATAAAACCGTGAAGATTTTCGAAAATAATAGAGGCGAGCGGAATTTCGGGCAACGATTGCCCGCTAGGGGTTTTCCCGCCACGCAAGATTTAGTTGGTGCGGCGCTTCAAAATACTGTACAAAAACACAGTGCGACGTGATACATTTCGCTCGCCCAAAAAACCTGTCATCCAGGGAGAAACCTGTGTCAGAAGCCGCTCATCTTGTTCAGTACATCGTCGTGCCCTATCGCGCTGCCGCCAACGGCGTGGCCCCCGGGGAAATCCGTCCGGCCAGCAGCGAATTCGGCGCCATCCGAATCGCCAATTCCATGGCCTCCAAGTTCGCGGGCGTGGCCGCTTATGAAGTATGGATCGACAAAGAAACCGGCGACATGGAATCGCCGCGCATCCTGACGCAAATCGGCACGGTGCCGTCGCTGGATGATTGAACGCGAATATGCCGCCGCGCGTGTCGAAGCGAATTTAATCCAGGGGGGTTTGTTATTCAGGGAGCTTGATGGCCGTACGACTGGAGGGCCGCCCTGATGTGTCGATGTTGAGGTGTCGATGTTGATCTTTCGACATTGATCTGTCGACGCTGATCTATATACGCTGATGAATCCCGGGTTTCGAATGTCGAATCCCGGGATTCGATTTTCTAAGCCACGTATCTACATCAGGTAGTGCACGTCACGCATTGCGCGTCACGTATTTGCACATCCGCATTGGACAGTACGTCGTGATTTGTGGTGCGCCCGACAGGAATCGAACCTGTATCAAGAGCTTCGGAAACTCTCATTCTATCCATTGAACTACGGGCGCAGCGCAAAGAGGCGACATTGTACCTAGTTTTCGATAGCCTGCATGAAGCTGATCAAATCTTCTGTCAATCTCATCGAAAACCCGGTCAGATGCATTGGACGTCCGTCCCTGACACCGTTATATAATCCAGCGTTTGCTTGCAGGCGGATGCCCGACTGGTTCGCCGATTTGTGCAGTTACTGATTTTCTGTTGCCGCCGCCAGGCGCCCCACCCGTTAGCAGGATTTGGTCATGAGCAACGAGCAGGAACACATAGAAGAGCACTCCTCCCCCATCAAGACCCCCAAGCAACTGGTCGTCACGATCGTCCTGTCTTTCGTGATCCCAATCGCCATCATCATCCTGTTGGTGAACATGGTGGTCTCCGGCAACAAGACCGGAGCCGGCTCGGATACGCTGACCCCCGAAGCCGTCACCAAGCGCATCGCCCCGGTCGCGGGGTTTGAACTGGTAGACGCCAACGCCCCCCGAGTCTTCAAGACGGGCGAACAGGTCTTTGCCGCCGTCTGTACGGCCTGTCACACCGCCGGTGTGGCCGGCGCACCCAAGATGGGCGACAACGCAGCCTGGGCGCCGTTCATCAAGGCCGGCTACGACACCATGCTGAACGTGGCCCTGCACGGCAAGGGCGGCATGCCCGCCAAGGGCGGCAACCCCACGCTGTCCGACTACGAAGTCGCGCGCGCGGTGGTCTATATGGCCAACAAGTCCGGCGCCTCGCTACCCGAACCCGCCGCCCCCGCCGAAGAAGGCGCGAAGAAGGAAGCGGACGCCGGGGCGGCCGTCGCCGCGCCGGCCGCTGGTGCTGCTCCCGCCGCTACTGCCGCTGCTGCTCCCGCCGCTGCTTCTGCACCCGCTGCTGCTTCTGCACCCGCTGCTGCTGCTGCACCCGCAGCCGCTCCTGCTCCGGCCGCTGCCGCACCCGCCGCCCCGCAACAGGCCGCCGCCGTCAACCCGGCTGGTGAAAAGCTCTACAAGAGCGTCTGTTTCGCCTGTCACGCCACCGGCGTGGCCAACGCGCCCAAGTTTGGCGACAAGGCCGCCTGGGCGCCCTACATCAAGACCGGCATGGACGCCATGGTGAAGGTCGCCATGCAAGGCAAGCCGCCCATGCCGCCCAAGGGCGGCGCCGCCAACGCCTCGGAAGAAGACATCCGCGCAGCCGTCCAATACATGGTCGACCACGCCAAGTAGGATGGGTGAAGCGCGGCAGGCTTCATGCCACTGAAACACCGCTTCAACGCGCGCAACCCATCAAGCAACCGCGCAAATAAAAAAACCCCCTGAGTTTCTTCTTCAGGGGGTTTTTTCTTGCCGGGGTCGGGTGCAGTTCTGGGCGCTGCTTGATGGGTTGCGCGCGTTGCCCGTCAGAACTCTTCTGCCGAGCTTTGCGCGCTTCACCCATCCTACGAGGCTGATGATTTCAGCAGGGACAGGCCCAATTGGACGCGGCGTTGCAGCCAGAGGCTGGGGCGGTAGCGCGGGTCGCCGGTCACGCGCTGCATGCTCTTCAGGATTTCCAGAATGCGGTCGGCGCCAAGCTTGTCGCCCAATGCCAACGGACCCACCGGGTAACCCAGACCCAACGTCACGGCTTGGTCGATGTCTTCCGGGGTGGCGATCTGCTGCTGCGCGATGTCGCTGGCGATGTTGACGATCATGGCCACGATGCGCTGGGCGATGAAGCCCGGCGAATCCTCGATCACCGTGACCGGCACGCCATCGGCGGCCAGCAGCGCGTGCGCGGCGTCGCGCCATTTGGCTTCGGTGGCGGGCGACACCATGATGGTGCGGCGCTTGGCGCCATCGAAGGCATACAGCGTGTCCAGGCCCACCGTGCGGCCGGCGTTCAAGCCTTGGGCGGACACCGACGTCGACACATCATCACCAAACGGCGTGACGATAATCAACGCATCCGCGTCGGGCGTCGAACCCGTCACCAGCGTGGCGCCCAGCTTTTCGATCAGCGCCGACGCGCGCGCGTAGCCTTCCGCGTGCTTGGGGCTGACCCAGACCTTCAGGCCTTCCGGCAGCGCCGGCACGGGCGGCTCGGCCGGCACCTGCTTCTGGCCGTCGGCGTAGACGTAGAAGCCTTCGCCTGCCTTGCGTCCGATCAGCCCGCCCGCCAGGCGCACGGTCGTGATCGGCGCCGGGCGGAAACGCGCTTCGTCAAAGAACTGGCGGTAGATGGATTCCATCACCGGGTGCGACACGTCCAGCGCGGTCAGGTCCAGCAGTTCAAACGGCCCCATGCGGAAGCCGGCCTGCTCGCGCATCACGGCGTCGACTTGCGCAAAGGTGGCCACGGCCTCTTGCGCCACGCGCAGGCCTTCGGTATTCATGCCACGGCCGGCATGGTTGACGATGAAGCCGGGCATGTCCTTGGCGCGCACGGGCGTGTGACCCATGCGGCGAGCCAGCGCGGCCAACGCATCGCCCACTTCGGGCGCGCTGCGCAGGCCATCGATCACTTCAACCACCTTCATCAACGCCACCGGGTTGAAGAAGTGATAACCGACCACGCGGCGCGGGTGCTTGCAAGCAGCCGCGATGGCGGTGATGGACAAGGACGACGTGTTCGACGCCAGGATGCAGTCTTCCGACACCACGCCTTCCAGCGCGGCGAACAGGTCGCGCTTCACGTCCAGCCGTTCAACGATGGCTTCCACCACCAGTTGGCAGGCCGACATGTCGGTCAGCGCGGTGGCGGGCTCCACACGTTCCAAGGCGGCTTGCGCATCGGCGGCGGTCAGCTTGCCCTTTTGCGCCAGCTTGTCCCAGGTCTGACGCAAGGACTCGCGCGCGGCGGCAACCGCATCGGCGCTGGTGTCGTACAAGCGCACGCGCAAGCCGGCTTGCGCCGCAATCTGCGCAATGCCGCGCCCCATGGCCCCGGCGCCCACGACGCCGATGGTTTGAATCTCCGTCATCAACTCTCTCCTGCCTGTATTGGAATGGATGGTGCGCGCCGCGGCATGGCGCGTGGCAAGCGGGGCGGCGCGCGGCCACCCCGCCGCGATCAAGGCTGGCTTTGTGCCAGCGCCTGGATGTCTTCGGCCGACAAGCCCAGCTTTTCCGCCAGCACCTGCGCGGTGTGCTCGCCCAACATGGGCGGCGGACGGCGGTATTCAACGGGGCTATCGGAAAACTTCAACGGGCTGGCGGCCATCGGCACCTTGCCGGCGGCCGGATGCGGCAGTTCGCGCTTCATCTGACGCGCCAGCACGTGCGGGTCTTCGTAAACCTGGTCCAACGTGTTGATGGGGCCGGCCGGCACGCCCACAGCTTCCAGCGCGGCCAACCAGTGGTCGCCCGCGCCGGTGGCCATGCGTTCGGCCAGCAGCGGCACCAATTCCGTACGGTTCTTCACGCGCTGCGGGTTGGTGGAAAAACGCGGGTCGGCCGACAACTCGGGCAGCCCGATGGCGCCGCAATAGTTACGGAACTGGCTGTCGTTGCCCACCGCCACGATCAAATGGCCATCAGCCGCGGCGAACACCTGGTACGGCACCAGGTTCTGGTGCGCGTTGCCCGCGCGCTGGGGCGCCACGCCCGAGGTCATGAAGTTCAAGTTCTGGTTGGCCATCATGCTGACCTGGCAGTCAAGCAAGGCCATGTCGATGTGCTGGCCCAAACCGCTGTTGGCGCGTTCAAGCAGCGCGGCCAGGATGCCCACCGTGGAATACATGCCGGTCATCAGATCGGCCACGGCCACGCCAGCCTTTTGCGGACCGCCGCCGGGCAGGTCGTCGCGTTCGCCGGTGATGCTCATCAGCCCGCCCATACCCTGGATCATGAAGTCATAGCCGGGGCGGCTGGCGTACGGGCCGGTCTGGCCGAAACCGGTAATCGAACAATAGATCAGGCGCGGGTTGATGGCCTTCAGGCTTTCGTAGTCCAGCCCATATTTCTTCAGGCCGCCCACTTTGAAGTTTTCAACCAGGATGTCGCTTTGCAGCGCCAATTCGCGCACCAGTTCGGCGCCGCGCGGCGACGCGATATCCAGCGCCACCGACATCTTGTTGCGGTTGGCGGACAGGTAGTAGGCGGCTTCGGTGGTGTCGTTGCCCGCTTCGTCCTTCAGGTAGGGCGGCCCCCAGGCGCGCGTATCGTCACCCGCGCCGGGCCGTTCGATCTTGATCACCTCGGCGCCAAGGTCGGCCAGGTTCTGGGTGCACCAGGGGCCCGCCAGCACGCGGGTCAGGTCCAGCACGCGGATGCCGGTAAGGGGAGCAGGACGTTGCGACATCTGTAGTCTTTTCGCTAGATGAGAAATGAAAACGTCCGGCTTGCGGCCACGCGCGAAGCCAGACTGGAATTCCGTCATGCCGGCGGCCCGGGCCGCCAGCGCGTCATACCCGGACGCGGACCGTTAGGGTCGCGCCCGGAGCACCATTCGTCAATCCGGATATTAGCTGTTTGGACACTCTGGCCGGATTTCCGCTTGCTGCCGCCTCAGGAATGCGCCTTGATCGTCTCGCGCGCGATCACCAGTTGCTGGATCTGCGAGGTGCCCTCGAAGATGCGGAACAAACGCACGTCGCGGTAGAAGCGTTCCACGGCGTACTCGGACATATAGCCCGCGCCGCCGTGGATCTGCACGGCGCGGTCGGCCACGCGGCCCACCATTTCGGTCGAATACAGCTTGCAGCAGGCGGCCTGCATGGTGGTGTTCTCGCCGCGGTCGCGCATGCGGGCGGCGTCCAGCACCATGCAGCGGGCGGCATAGAGTTCAGCCTGGCTGTCGGCGATCATTGCCTGGATCAGTTGAAACTCGGCAATCGGCTGGCCGAACTGCTTGCGCTCCAGCGCGTACTTGACCGCGTCCGACAGCAGGCGCTCGGCAATCCCCACGCACAGCGCCGAAATGTGCAGCCGGCCCTTGTCCAGCACGCGCATCGACGTCCGGAAGCCGTTGCCCTCTTCGCCACCCAGCAAGGCGCTGGCGGGCACGCGGCAGTTGTCGAACACCACGTCGCTGGTCAAGGCGCCCGCCTGGCCCATCTTCTTGTCGGGCTTGCCGATGATCAGGCCAGGCGTGCCGGCTTCGACCAGGAAACACGAAATGGAATTGGCGCGGCGTTCGGGCGCGGTGCGCGCCATCACCGAGAACAGGCCGGCGATGGGCGCGTTGGTGATGTAGCGCTTGGTGCCGTTCAGCACATAGCCGTCGCCATCGCGCTCGGCGGACAGACGCAGTGCCATGGCGTCGGAACCGGCATCCGGCTCCGTCAAGGCAAACGAGCCGATCAATTCACCGCTGGCCAGCTTGGGCAAGTAGCGCGCGCGCTGCTCGTCGGTGCCGGCCAGCACGATGGCTTGCGAGCCGATGCCGATGTTGGTGCCGGCCAGCGAACGGAACGCGGGCGAGGTCTGGCCCAGTTCGAACACCACGCGCACTTCCTCTTCCATCGTCAGGCCCAAGCCGCCGAAGTCGGGCGAGATCGACAAGCCGAACAGGCCCAGCTCGCGCATTTCGTTGACGATGTCCGGCGGCACCTGGCCGCTAGAGGCCAGTTCGTCTTCGGCGGGAATCAGGCGTTCGTGCACAAAGCGGTGCACGGCGTCCAGCAACAGGTTCAGGGTTTCGGTGTCGAGGGCCATGATGGAAGTCTCAGTAGATAAGCAATGCGTTTCCGGACGGCGGCGCGATCAGGCGCGCATGCCGCCAACCAATAAATCGAAGTAACCGGCGGCGATGGCTTCGGCGCTGTCGCCCTGGCCGGGCTTGTACCAGCGCACCATCCAATTCAGCATGGACAGCACGGCGCGGCCAGTGGCGGCCACGTCCAGCGGGCGGAACACACCCTGCTCCACGCCTTGGGCAATCAGTTCGCGCAAGCGCTTTTCGTAGCCGTCGCGCAGGCGGGCGGCGTCTTCGCGTTCGGGTAGCGCCATGCCGGAATAGCCGATCAGCATGGTGACGAATTCGGCATGGTGCTGTTCAAAGTAGCGGGCGTGGCCCACCATGAAGGCGCGCAACCGGTCGGCGGCGCCCTGCGCATCGGCCACGTCCTGGCCGACGTTTTGCGTCAGCCCGTTCAACACGCCCAGGATGATGGCGTCGTAGATGTCCTGCTTGGTGGTGTAGTAGTGATAGATGGCCGCCTTGGACACGCCGATGGCGGCGGCCAGGTCAGCCACCGAGCTGCCGTCGTAACCGCTTTGCGCGAACAGCTTGGCGGCTTCTTCCAGGATGCGTTCACGCGGGGCTGCCAGCGTGGGGGGCCGGCCAGCGCGGGCGCGTTTCTGAGCGGGAGGGGCGGAGGTCGCCATGACAGCCTTTGCAAGGGCCGCGCCTGAGGCTGCGGGCAGGCCGCGCGGGCCTCCATTGACAGCGGTTCGGCGCATGCCG
The DNA here is from genome assembly GCF_057334535.1 of Achromobacter colocynthidis. Classification (NCBI taxonomy): domain Bacteria; kingdom Pseudomonadati; phylum Pseudomonadota; class Betaproteobacteria; order Burkholderiales; family Alcaligenaceae; genus Achromobacter; species Achromobacter colocynthidis. The sequence goes on along the minus strand of NZ_JBHFIZ010000039.1, from coordinate 514,973 downwards.
TTAAATAAAGATTAATTAATTACCGGACGGTCGGTAGGTAATTATAGGCACATCCGCTTTCAGGGCTCAAGGCCCAATTGCGGGACGCCTTTTCTGGACTGACCCGAACACAACGCGACGACGCTATGCCCCACTCTCTTGTGACAGATTTGTATGGCCAGATGTCCCTGCCGGTCATCAGCGCCCCCATGTTCATCGTGTCCAACCCGCAACTGGTGATCGCGCAGTGCACGAGCGGCATCGTGGGTTCATTTCCCGCGCTGAACGCGCGCCCGCAAAGCCTCTTGACCGATTGGCTGGACGAGGTCCAGGCCGGGCTTGCCTCGTACCGCGAAGCGAATCCCGGCGCCGCCGTGGCGCCGTTCGCCGTCAACCAGATCATCCATCAATCCAACGACCGCCTGGAACAGGACCTGGCCGTGTGCGCCAGTCACCGCGTGCCGCTGATCATCACCAGCCTGCGCGCGCCGGGAGACCTGGTCAAGGGCGTGCACGACTGGGGCGGCAAGGTCTTTCACGACGTCACCACGCTGCGCCACGCCGAGAAAGCGCTGGAAGCCGGGGTGGACGGGCTGATCCTGGTGTGCTCGGGCGCGGGCGGCCACGCGGGCACGCTGAGCCCGTTCGCGCTGCTGTCCGAAGTGCGCCGTTTTTACGACGGCCCGCTGATCCTGTCGGGCGCCATCACGTCCGGCGCGCATGTGCTGGCCGCGCTGGCCATGGGCGCCGACTTCGCCTACATGGGCACGCGCTTCATTGCCAGCCAGGAAGCCAACGCCAGCGAGGGCTATAAGTCCGCCATCGTCGAGGCCAGCGCGTCCGACATTCTGTACACCCCGTTTTTCACGGGCATTCCCGGCAACTATCTGAAGGCGAGCATCACCGCGTCGGGGCTCGACCCGGCCAACCTGCCGCAGCCCGACAGCGGCGCGTCCAACTTCGGATCGACACGCGTCAAGCCGTGGAAAGACATCTGGGGCGCGGGCCAGGGCGTGGGCGGCATCGCCAGCGTGCTGCCGACCCGGGAAATCGTCGACACGCTGCGCCGCGAATACGCCGAGGCCAAGGCGCAACTGGACGGCAGGTCGTTCGCATGAGCGCGGGCCTGAAAGTCAGCCGGGATGGCGCGGTGCTGACCCTGGTCATCGACCGCCAGGACCGCCGCAACGCGCTGGACACGGCCACCTACGCCGCCCTGACCGAACAGATTTCGCTGGCCAGCGCCGACCAGGCCATCTCGGCGGTGATCCTGACCGGTGCGGGTGAACACTTCACGGCCGGCAACGACCTGCGCGACTTTCAAGCTGAGCGCGGAGCAGGTGACAGCGCGGGGCTGACGTTCCTGCGGGCGCTGACCCTGGCCGACGTGCCGGTGATTGCCGCCGTCGAAGGCTATGCGATCGGCATCGGCGTCACGCTGCTACAGCATTGCGACTTTGTCCACATTGGCGAAGGCGCCACGCTGCGCATGCCGTTCGTGGCGCTGGGCCTGTGCCCGGAGGGCGCCTCCAGCCTGTTGATGCCCCGCCTGGCCGGGCGGCGCGCCGCCGAATGGCTGTTGCAGGGCAAGGCGTTTTCCGCCGAAGACGCGCGCGAGGCTGGCTTGGCCACTTCGGTTACGCCACAAGGCCAGGCGCTGGCCGCGGCCCAGGCCACCGCCGCTGATTTGGCCCGCCAACCGCCTGCGGCGCTGCGCCTGACCAAGGCCATGATGAAGCGGGCGGACCGCCAGGCCATCCAGGAAACGCTGGATTACGAGGCCCAGCAGTTCCGAGCGCGGTTGCAGACCGAGGAAGCGCAGGCGGCGTTCGCGAAGTTTTTTAAGAAATAGTGGGCGAGGCGATGGGTTGCGCGCGTTGGGCTTTGGCGTTCTGACGTCGGGTCATTCGCGCTTCACCCATCCTACGGTTGAGGTAGGATGGGTGCGGCGCGGCACAACCGACAGAAGAACCCGGCCGCCGACCGCGCAAACCCATCAAACAACGCCCCTCAAAACGGCGAATCCGGCCGGAAATTCGGCGCCCGGCGTTCGCGCAACGACTGAATCCCCTCTTTCACGTCCGGCCCGCCAAACCCCATGAATTCCAAAGCCAGCGACGTATCGAAGCTCGGCCCCGCCATGCGCAGCCAATTGTTCAGCGAATACTTGGTCCAGCGTATCGCCGTCTGCGAGCCTGCCGCCAGCTTGTTGGCCACCTCGAACGCGCGGGAAATCAGCTCGGCTTCATCCACGCACAATGACACCAGGCCGATCCGCTCCGCCTCTTCGCCGGTCACGGTTTCGCACAGCATCAGGTAGTACTTGGCCTTGGCCATGCCGCACAACAGCGGCCAGACGATGGCGGCGTGATCCCCGGCCGTCACGCCCAGGCGGGTATGGCCGTCAATGATGCGCGCGTCGCGCGCCGCGATCGAGATGTCGGCCAGCAAACCCGCCACCAGCCCAGCCCCCACCGCCGCGCCGTGCATGGCGGACACAATGGGCTTGTTGCAATTGATGATGTTGTAGACCAGGTCGCGGGCTTCCCGCCACACGCGGGTACGCACGTCGAAGTCGTCGGCCATCTGCTGCACCAATTCCAGGTCGCCGCCACCCGAAAAGCCCTTGCCTTCGCCCCGGATCACAACCACGCGGGTGTCGGGATCGGTATCGATGTCGCGCCAGATGTCGGCCAGCTCGCGATGCATGCGGTCGTCCGCCGTGGACAGCTTGCCGGGCTGGCCGCCCTTGGCCCCCATGATCACCTCCAGCACCCCGCCGGGATGCCGGCGCAGCTTCAGGGATTCATAGGCTGAATAGTGTTGCAGCGTGATATCAGTCATTGTCTACTCCGCGTTGTCTTTAGCCGCTGCGCGAGCCTTGGGGCCGGCGCGTTTTTGCGCACTATAGTGGATACGCGGGCGCCCGCCCCGCCGCTTTCCCACGGAGCCTCAGCCAATGAACACCCTCGTCACGTCCGTCGGCGCCCCCATCAACCGCGCCAGCCTGCCCGCCCTGTTCGCTCCGCGTGGGCAGGACACGCACAAAGGCAGCTTCGGCACCGTCGGCGTGGTGGGCGGCGGCCCGGGGATGACGGGCGCGGCGCTGCTGGCCGCCCGCGCCGCATTGAAGACAGGCGCCGGCAAGGTGCTGGTCGGCTTCGCCCAGGACACTGCACCGCTGGCGTGCGACCCGCTGCAACCCGAACTGATGCTGCGCGACGCCCGCTCGCTGCTGGAGGCGGACTGGGGCGTGACCGCCTGGGTGGCCGGCTGCGGCATCGGCACGGATGCACTTGCCGCCAACGCGCTGTCGGAATTGTTCGTGCTGCGGCGCGAAGCCCCGCTGGTGCTGGACGCCGACGGCCTGAACCTTCTGGCCACGGGCGACATCCGCCCCAACTGGGGCGCGGGCTCTGTCGTGCTGACCCCCCATCCCGCCGAAGCCGGGCGCCTGCTGGGCGTCGGCACCGCGCAGATCCAGTCCGACCGCCCCGGCGCCGCCCGGCAATTGGCGCAGCGTTACCACTGCTGGATTGTTCTTAAGGGCGCGGGCACGGTCGTTTGCAGCCCGGCGGGCGACATACGGATCAACACCAGCGGCAACCCGGGCTTGGCCACGGCGGGAACGGGCGACGTACTGGCCGGGATGCTTGGCTCGTTGTTGGCGCAAAAGCTACCGGTGGACCAAGCCGTGGCCGGGGCGGTCTGGCTGCATGGCGCCGCGGCCGACGCGCTGGTGGCCCAGGGAATCGGCCCCATCGGCTTGACGGCGGGTGAACTCGCGGACGCCGCCCGCGCCCTGCGCAACGAAAACTGGGGCAGTTTCCGCAGCTAAGTCCCCGTCAAATAAACATTTTTACAACATACTAGGGTTTTCCCTGAAAAGGTCATTGCTTTCGAACTAGGGTTATCCCTATAATGGTTTTCACCAAGACGAAACGGACTGGAGAAAGACCATGAGCGAACTGACCCTGAATAGCACTGCCCGCCTGACCGACGCGCTGGAGCGCGACCTGCTGCGCGGCGCCCTCGAGAACCAACCCAATTCCCATCCGCTGACCAGCCTGAAGAAGGCCGGCCAAGCCGTGATCGCCGCTGTCGCCAGCGTGTTTGCCTTCATCGACGAAGTGAACGAATCGATGAACAAGGCCCGCGCCGCCAGCTCGCGCTTCTCCGGCTCGCAGTGGTAAAAACAGCCGCGGGGGGGGGGGGGGGCGATCGATATTCGCGGTTCCCCCCCCGCGCGCTGTCGTTTTCGGCCCGCTTGCCGCGTAAGCAGCCGAAGACAGGCGTTCGGTGTCTTTTTCGGCACTCTCGCCCGGGCAAGCATCCCCGCTTGTTCCCTTCCTCTCGGCGTTTTCCCTAGCGCCAGATTCGCCGTTCTTCATTGACAACGCGCGAAGCCCCTATTGATAATCGGCCCCTTGCCGTCGTGCCTGGCGCCAACCCATCCTAGTTTTACCGCGGCCGACAATAGTGTCCGGCCGCCGCGGCGGTGGTTTTCGCGCAGGCATGATCCGGTTCGCTATCCCTCCGGAGTTGTCACATGAAGTTGCGCACCACCCTGGCCCTTGTGGCCGCCGCCATTCCCTTGGCAGCCGCTCAAGCCCAGACGCTGAAGATCGGCCTGTCGGCCGAACCCACTTCGGCAGATCCCCACTATCACAAGATGACGCAGAACGATGCGTTCTCCGCGCACGTCTACAGTTCGCTGGTGGGCCGCAGCGCCGACATGAAGCTCACGCCCCAGTTGGCCAAGTCCTGGAAGAACCTGGACGACCTGACCTGGGAATTCAAGCTGCGCGACGACGTCAAGTTCTCAAACGGCAAGCCGTTCACGTCCGAAGACGTGCTGTTCACGATCTGCCGCACGCTGAACAACGAAACCAACGTGTCGCAGTCCTACATGGACATGACCAAGCGCATCGCCGACGTGCAAACGCCCGACGCGCACACCGTCATCATCAAGACCTCCGAACCCTTCCCCCTGATGCCCGCCGAGCTGGCCCGCTCGCTGCCCATCATCTGGAACGGCATCGTGGAACACGGCAAGCTGACGTTCGACCCCAAGAAGGGTTGCGGCGTGACCGGCGCCTGGCCCACCGTTGCCGACTTCAACAACGGCAAGGACGCCATCGGCACCGGCCCGTACACCCTGAAGTCCTACGTGAAGGGCACCGGCATCGAGCTTGTCCGCAACGAGAACTACTGGGGCGACAAGCCGGCCTGGAAGGAAGTGAAGTTCGTGCCGGTGCCGTCCGCCGGCCCGCGCCTGACCGGCCTGCTGTCGGGTGATTTCGACATGATCGAAAACCCCGCCGCGCGCGATCTGCCCCGCCTGAAGGACAACCCGAAGTTCGGCTTCGTCGCTACGCCGTCCACCCGCCTGGTGTTCTTCCAGCCGGACGTGGCGCGCAACCCGAGCCCGTTCGTCAAGAGCGCCGACGGCAAGAACCCGCTGCAAGACCTGCGTGTGCGCAAGGCCATTTCGATGGCCATCGACCGCAAGACCATCACCGCCCGCATCATGGACGGCATGGCCACCCCGGCCTACCAGTTCATGCCCGACGGCATGTTCGGCGCGCTGCCCAAGGCGCCGGAAATCAAGTACGACCCGGAAGGCGCCAAGAAGCTGCTGGCCGAAGCCGGCTACCCGAACGGCTTTGAATTGACGCTGTCGTCCACCAACGACCGCTACGTCAACGACGGCCAGATCGCCCAGGCCGTGGCCCAGTACCTGGCCCGCGTCGGCATCAAGACCAATGTGGACGCCATGACGGCCTCCATCTACTTCCCCAAGCGCGCCAAGCGCGAATTCAGCTTCTCGATGGGCGGCTGGCCGGCGGAAACGGGTGAAGCCTCGGCGCTGTTCCAGTTGTGGGTCGCGTCGCTGGATTCGCCCAAGAGCCTGGGCACCAGCAACTACGGCGGCTTCTCCAACGCCGATTTCGACAAGGTCTACAAGGAAGCCATCGTGACGGTTGACGCGCCCAAGCGCGAAAAGCTGTTGCAGGAAGCCACCCAGATCGCCCTGGACAACGTGCCGCTGATTCCGCTGCACTTTGAAAGCAGCATCTGGGCGTTCCGCAAGGGCATCACCTACGAAGGCCGCCGCGACCAATACACGCTGGCGACGTCGGTCACGCCCGAAAAGAAGTAATCTGGTTCGCTTGAACCGTGAGACGGCTGCCTCGTGCAGCCGTTTTCTTTTGCCGGATCCCTATACAATTCCCCCGCTTCATCGGAGTTCCCCATGCCCACGTCCACGCCCGCGGTCCAGCCCCGCCCTTTTCTTCTTGCCTGTCCGGATTTGTCGTCGGAGCGCTTGGGCAATACGGAGACGCCCGGCGTCTGGCATTTTGACTCCGGCGTGCCGGGCAAGCGGGTGATGTTGAGCGCGCTGATCCACGGCAACGAGCTGTGCGGCGCCTGGGCCTTGAAGGAAGCGCTTGCGGCCGGGCTGCGTCCGCGCCGGGGCTCGCTGACCCTGGCCTTTTGCAATCTGGCGGCGTTCGACCGCTTCGATTCCACCAATTACGCGCCCGCGCGTTTTGTCGACGAAGACATGAACCGCGTCTGGAGCGACGACAAGCTGACGGTGCCCATCAGCCAGGAACGCCGCCGCGCCGCGCAGCTTCGCCCGTGGGTGGAGCAAGCTGACTGGCTGCTGGACTTCCATTCCATGAGCAATTCCGACGTGCCGCTGCAATTGACCGGCATGGAACAGCGCAATATCGACCTGGCGCTGGCCTTGGGCAACCCCGCCACCATCATCGCCGACGCTGGCCATGCCGCCGGCGTGCGCATGCGCGACTACGGCCGCTTTGGCGAAACGGGTGACAACGGCACGCGCTCGCTGCTGATCGAATGCGGCTTCCACGGCGCCCCCGAAGCACGCGGCGTGGCAGTGGACCAGATGGCGCGCTTCCTGCTGGAAGCCGGCACGGTAGACAGCGGCGATATCCCCGATGCCTGGATTGCGCCCGCACAAGCAGCCCAACGCGCGCTGCGCGTCACCCACGCCGTCGCCGCGAAAAGCGCGGACTTCCGCTTCGACCAGCCCTGGAAGGGCCTGGAAACCTTGGCCACGGCGGGCACCGTCATCGGCTGGTCCGAAGGCGAAGCGGTCGTCACGCCTTATGACGACTGCGTGCTGATCATGCCGTCCACTGCCAACCTGCGGCCCGGCGTCACCGTGGTCCGCCTGGCGCAAGCTATCGTTTGATTTAAGAAAACACCCTGGTCATGTTGGCCAAACCCACCAAATAATCCCGCCAAGCAAGCACTCGGCGCCAAGCAACCCTGAGCCCACCAAGGAAATCATCACGTGGCCTTGTTCATCCTGCGCAGACTGATACAGAGTCTGTTCGTACTGCTGGCCGTTTCGGTCGTGGTCTTCTTCGCGGTGTATGCCGTGGGCGACCCGATCGAACTGCTGGTCAGCCCCGAAGCCAGCCAGGCAGCTCGCGAGGCGATGATCGCCCGCCTGGGCCTGGACCTGCCGGTTTGGCAGCAATACACCGGGTTCCTGTGGCGCGCGCTGCATGGCGACCTGGGCACGTCCTTCGTGCACGGCATCCCAGCTATTGAACTGATCGTGCAGCGCATCCCCGCCACGTTCGAACTGGTCGTCGTGGCCATCATGCTGACCTGTGTGATCGGGATTCCGCTGGGGCTGGTCGCCGGCCTGTACCGCGACGACTACCTGGGACGCGGCATCATGGCGTCGTCGGTGCTGGGCTTTTCGCTGCCGAACTTCTGGCAGGGCATGATGCTGATTCTGCTGTTCGCCGTGTGGCTGGGCTGGTTGCCCGCCACGGGGCGCGGCGACACCGTCACGGTGCTGGGCATACGCCTGTCCATCCTGACCGCCGACGGCTGGTCGCACCTGATCATGCCGGCCATCAACCTGGCGCTGGCCAACATTGCGCTGGTGCTGCGCCTGACCGCCTCGGGCGTGGTCGAGGCGCGCAGCCAGGACTACGTGAAATTCGCGCGGGCCAAGGGCGTGAAGCCCGGGCGCATCGTGCGCCGCCACATCCTGCGCAACATCCTGATCCCGGTCGTGACCGTGATCGGCATGGAGTTCGGCACCTTGATCGCCTATTCCACCATCACCGAAACCGTGTTCGCGTGGCCGGGAATGGGCAAGCTGCTGATCGACAGCGTCTACCAGTTGGACCGCCCCGTGGTGGTCGCCTACGTGATGCTGGTCACCCTGATCTTCGTGGTCATCAACCTGGTTGTGGACATTCTGTACGCCGCGCTCGACCCGCGCGTGCAGCTCGTGGCCCCCGCTCAATAATCCGCCATGGCTAACATTCCCAATTCCGGCCGCACTCGCACCGTCCAGCCTTTGGCCGAGACCCCGCAGCGCGCCTCCATCCTGAAGAAACTTCGTGCGCGCCCCACGGTGCGCGGCTCCGTGATCGCGCTGGCCATCCTGATCATCCTGGTGGTCTTCGCGCCCTACTTCGCGCCGCAAAACCCCTACGACCTGGCCAACCTGTCGCTGCTGGACGGCCGCCTGGCGCCGCGCCAGGCGCTGATGGACGGCAGCATCGCCTGGCTGGGCACCGACGACCAAGGGCGCGACATGCTCAGCGCCATCCTGTATGGCTTGCGCATCAGCCTGATGGTGGGCCTGTCGGCCGTGGTGCTGGCTACCGCCATCGGTGGCGCCATTGGCCTGATCGCCGCCTACATCGGCGGCCTGGTCGACACGGTGCTGATGCGCATCGTCGACTTCATCCTGGGTTTCCCGACCATCCTGGTGGCGCTGGTGCTGCTGGTGGTGCTGGGGCGCGGCGTGGACAAGGTCATCCTGGCGCTGGTGCTGGTGCAGTGGGGCCACTACGCCCGCATCATGCGCAGCCGCGCGCTGCAAGAGCGCCGCAAGGAATACGTGGAAGCCGCCGCCAACCTGGGCTTTCCGGCCTGGCGCATCATGGTGTTCCACCTGCTGCCCAACTGCCTGGGCCCCGTCATGGTGTTCGCCACCATCCAGATCGCCACCGCCATCGCGCTGGAAGCGACGCTGTCGTTCCTGGGCGTGGGCGTGCCGATCACCGAGCCGTCGCTGGGCCTGTTGATTTCCAACGGCTTCCAATACCTGCTGTCCGGCGATTACTGGATCAGTCTGTTCCCCGGCATTGCGCTGCTGGTGCTGATCCTTTCCATCAACATCGTGGGCGACCGCCTGCGTGAAAGCCTGGACCCCCGACGAGCATGAGCGACATTCTTCTTGATGTGCGCGGACTGCGCACTGCATTCCATACCGAAGCCGGCGCGTATCTGGCTGTCGACGGTGTCGACCTTACCGTGCGCCGTGGCGAAATCGTGGGCCTGGTGGGCGAATCGGGCTCCGGCAAATCCGTGACCGGCTTCTCACTGCTGGGCCTGATCGATCCGCCTGGGGAAGTCGTCGACGGCGAAGTGAAGTTCAAGGGCACCGACCTGCGCAACCTCACGGAAGAGCAGATGCGCCAGTTGCGCGGCAACCGCATCGCCATGATCTTCCAGGACCCGCTGATGACGCTGAACCCGGTGCTGCGCATCGGCGAGCAGATGATGGAAGCCATCCTCACGCACGAAAACGTGTCCCGGGCACAAGCCGAGGAGCGCTGCCGCGAAGCGCTGGAGATGGTGGGTATTCCGTCGCCCGAAAAGCGCTTGAAGAGCTACCCGCATGAGTTTTCCGGCGGCATGCGCCAGCGCGTGGCGATCGCCATCGCCATGCTGAACAAGCCCGACCTGATCATCTGCGACGAGCCCACGACCGCGCTGGACGTCACCATCCAGGGCCAGATTCTCTACCGCATGCAAAAGATCTGCCGCGAGCACAACACCGCGCTTATCTGGATCACCCACGACCTGGGCGTGGTGGCCGAACTGGCCGACCGCGTGGCCGTCATGTACGCCGGCCGCATCGTGGAAAGCGGCCCGGTTGAACAGGTGCTGGAATCGCCGCGCCACCCCTACACCCGGGGCCTGTTGGATTCGATGCCCGGCGCCACCCAGCCCGGCGCGCGCCTGCACCAGATCAACGGCATGGCGCCCAGCCTGGCGGGCCGCCCGTCGGGCTGTGCATTCCGGCCGCGTTGCACCAAGGTGATCCCGCGCTGCACCGAACAAGCCCCCTCCGTTACCACCGAAGGTCCGCGCAGCTACCGCTGTTACGTGCCGATAGCCCGCGAGGCACAGCAAGCATGAGCCAAGCCGATACTCCCGTCATCGAGCTCAAGAACGTCCACAAGCGATTCGAACAGCGCCCCGACCTGGCCCAGCGCATCCTGGCCCTGACCGGCCGCCCGCTGGACCGCCGCACGGTGTATGCCGTGAACGGCGTGGACCTGTCCATCAAGCGCGGCGAAGTCGTCGGGCTGGTGGGCGAATCGGGTTGCGGCAAGTCCACCCTGGGCCGCGTCGTGGCCGGCCTGCACCGCCAGACCGAAGGCGAACTGCTGTATCAGGGCCGCGACGCCGTGCGTCTGCGCGGCGCCGACAAGCTGGCCTACACGCTGGGCGTGCAGATGATTTTCCAGGACCCGCAAGCGTCCTTGAACCCGCGCCAGCGCCTGCGCCAGATCCTGGGCGAATCGCTCAAGGTCCACAAGCTGGCGCCCCCGGCCGAGATCCCCGCGCGTATCGACCAGGCCTTGAAGGAAGTGGGCCTGGACGCCGAATACCGCGACCGCTTTCCGCACCAGATTTCCGGCGGCCAGCGCCAGCGTATCGGCATCGCCCGCGCGCTGATGGTGGCGCCCAAGTTCCTGGTTTGCGATGAACCGGTGGCCGCGCTGGACGTGTCCATCCAGGCGCAGGTGATCAACCTGTTCATGGACCTGCGCGAACAGCACGGCTTTACGTATCTCTTCATCAGCCACGACCTGGGTGTGGTCAAGCACATCTCGGATCGCGTCGCGATCATGTATCTGGGCAAGATCGTGGAAATCTCCACGTCGGCCGAGATCTTCGCGCGAGCCAACCACCCGTACACTCAGGCCTTGATGGCCGAGGTGCCGGACGTGGCCCGCCGTGGTCGCAAGTTCACGCCGATCAAGGGCGAAATCCCGTCGCCGCTGAACCCGCCCCCGGGCTGCACCTTCAACCCCCGTTGCCCCCACGCCATGCCGCGCTGCCGCGAGCAGGCGCCGGCCCTGAAAGAAATCTCGGCGGGCCATTGGTCGGCCTGTCACCTGAACGAAGCGAGCGCCTGATGAAACCCTCCGACATGTCCAACGTGGACCGCATCGCCATCGAAATGGGCCATGCGGGCCGCAACACCATCCAGTACATCGACGAAGACCGCAATTCGGATCGTCCGTTCAAGCTGCAAACGTACCGCCCGTACGGCTACACGCCCGACCGCCCGGTCGTCATCGTGCAGCACGGCGTGCTGCGCAACGGCGACGAATACCGCGACTTCTGGGTCGAGGCCGCCGACAAGCACAAGCTGCTGATCGTGGCGCTGACGTTCTCCAACGAGATCTGGCCCGGCGTTGAAAGCTACAACAACGGCCGCGTGTTCTCGGCCGGCGGCAACCCGCGTCACATCGACGGCTGGACGTATGCGCTGGTGGGCAACGTCATCAAGGACATGATCGACGGTGAAATCACCGACGGTCAGAACGTCTACCTGTTCGGCCACTCGGCGGGCGGGCAGTTCGTGCACCGCCTGATGAGCAGTCAGTCGCACTCGCCGTTCAAGGCCGTGACGGCGGGCAACCCTGGCTGGTACACGCTGCCCACGTTTGACTACCCGTTCCCCGAAGGCATGGACGGCGTGGGCCTGACCGAAGAGCATCTGGTCAAGCTGCTGGCCTATCCCATGACGATTCTGGCGGGCGATCAGGACATCGCCACCGACGACCCGAACTTGCCGGCCGAACCGGCCGCCATGCGCCAAGGCCCGCACCGCTTCGCGCGCGCCCAGAACTACTACGACTTCGGCAAGCAAGAGGCCGAACGCCGTGGCGTGCCGTTCGGCTGGACGCTGCAAGTGGTGCCCGGCATCGGCCACGATGGCCGCGCCATGTCGGCCGTTTGCGCCAGCTTGTGGTTTGACGGCAAGATGCCCGACGACGCCGAACTGGCCCGCCTGGCCGGCCAGCAGGTCGCCTGATCGCTCCTTCCTTTTTCATTGCTGAACACCGAACCCGCCATGTCCAACACTCAAAGCACTGAACAGATCGTCGCTGGCATCCAGAGCTGGCTGCAATGCGAATCGCCGTCGAACTTTCCCGAGGGCATCGCCGCCATGGCGCGCATCATCGCCGACTACGCGGCCGCCGCGGGCTTGACGGTGGAACTGTCGTCGCTGGGCCCCACCACGGGTCCGCTGCTGTACGCCACCAACCGCGCGCCCGGCGACACGCGCCCCGGCATCCTGATCCTGGCGCACATGGACACGGTGCATCCGGTGGGCACGCTGCTTGAGAACCCGGTGCGCATTGATGGCGACCGCCTCTACGGCCCGGGCAGTTATGACATGAAGGCGGGCATTTACCTGGCGCTGACGGCGCTGGCCGGCGTGGCGCGTCCCGGCGCGACGCAACTGCCGGTGGACTTCCTGGTGGTGCCGGATGAAGAAACTGGCAGCCATGCGTCCCGCGTGCACATCGAACGCTTCGCCGCCAACGCCAAGTACGCGCTGGTCTGCGAGCCGGCCCGCCCGAACGGCGGCAAGTGCGTGACCGCGCGCAAGGGCACGGGCATGCTCAACCTGAACGTAAAGGGCCGCCCGGCGCACGCCGGCATGCAGCACGAAAAGGGCCGCAGCGCGATCCGTGAAATGGCGCACCAGGTACTGGCGCTGGAAGCGATGACCGACTATGACCGCGGCATCACGGTCAGCGTGGGCACGATTGCGGGTGGCACGGTCACGAACACGGTGCCGGCGCTGTGCCGCTGCGTGGTGGACTTCCGCGTGCCGGACATGGGCGCCGCCGAAGACGTGCTGCGCCGCATGCGCGAATTGTGCGCGGTGGGGCCGGACGTTGAACTGGATATCAACGTTGAACTGAACCGCCCGCCGATGGTGAAGACGGACGCGGCGGCGGCGTTGCTGTCGCTGGTGCAAGGCTACGCGGATCGGGCGGGTTTCCTGCTGGAAGACGCGCCGATGACGGGCGGCGGCAGCGACGCGAACTTCACGTCGGCGATGGGAATTCCTACGTTGGATGGCTTGGGCGCTGATGGGGATGGGGCGCATACCTTGAATGAGTATGTGCTGGTATCGACGCTGGAGCAGCGGTTGAAGTTCTGGGAATTGCTGTTGAAGGAATTGGCGTAGGGGTGATGGGTTGCGCGCGATTTACGGCGGTGTTCTATTGAACGGCCCTTCGCGCTTCACCCATCCTACGTCGAAATTTTCTATTTTTCTTTATCGCAAATCATCATGTCCGCCGCTTCCTCCAGCGCCATTGCCTACGGCTTGGCTACGCTTGCCGCCGATGGCTCCGTGCTTGACACCTGGTATCCACGCCCGTCGCTGGCCGATCGTACGCCCGCTTCTGGCACGCGCCACCTTACGCCTGAAGAAGCCCGCGCCGCGTTGGGCGAACATGTGCCCACGGCCTTGATCCGCGACACGCGCCGCAAGGTGGATATCGTTGCCGTGCGTACCGCCATTGCGTCGCTGGATGAACCGCCCGCCGATGCGCATGACGCCTATCTTCGGCTGCATCTGCTCAGCCATCGCCTGATCCGCCCGCATGAGGCGAACCTGGATGGCTTGTTCGGCGTGCTGACCAACGTGGCGTGGACGTCCGTGGGGCCGTGCGCGGTGGATCAGGTGGATGCCTTGCGCTGGCAATTGCGCGCCACGGGGCAAACGCTGGAAATTCGCGGCGTGGACAAGATTCCCCGCATGACGGATTACGTCGTGCCCAGCGGCGTGCGCATTGCCGATACGGCGCGCGTACGGCTGGGTGCGCACTTGTCAGCGGGCACGACCGTGCTGCATGAAGGGTTCTGCAACTTCAACGCCGGCACGCTGGGCGCCTCGATGGTCGAAGGCCGCATTAGCGCGGGCGTCGTCGTGGACGACGGCAGCGACATTGGCGGCGGGGCGTCCATCATGGGCACCATGTCGGGCGGCGGCAAGCAGGTGGTATCGATCGGCAAACGCTGCCTGCTGGGCGCGAACTCAGGCATCGGCATCTCGCTGGGCGACGACTGCGTGGTGGAAGCCGGCTGCTACATCACCGCCGGCACGCGGGTGCTGACGCCGGAAGGCACGGTCGTGAAAGCGGCGTCGCTGGCGGGTCGGCACGGGCTGCTGTTCCGTCGAAATTCGCAGACGGGGGCTGTGGAAACGCTGATCCGCACCGCCGCCTGGGGCACGCTGAATCCCGCGCTGCACGCGGGGCATTGATCCGCTCGCCAAGACGGTAAGGACAACAGCAACCTCAGCGGCAGCAGCATCAGCAACTACGCCAGTGATGGCGTCACCGTCAACAGCAGCGCCAGCAACTGCGCCAGCGATAGCGTCACCGTCAACAGCAGCGCCAGCAACAGCATCAACGTCATCGGCAAAGCGACGCAACAACAAACGCCAAACCCCATGCAAAAGGGCCGCTCGTAATGCTCGGGGCGGCCCTTCGTCTTTACGTATCAAGCGAGCCCGTTACGCTGCTTGCGGGACGATGCCCGTCAGGCGTATTCCGCCGTTTGACCCAATTGGTCGTACACCAGGTTCACCAGCAGATCCGAGCTGAGAATGCGCGTCGCCACGCATGAAAACACGGTCTTGCCGTTGTCGTCTTGCAGGGTGATCGTCTCGGTCCAGTCGTTCAGGTCGATGCGCTGCAACGATTCATAGGGCCAGGTGGCGCCGTCAATATGCAGGCCTTCGGCCGACAGGGCCAATTCCTGCGTGTCGAAGCCGGGAAAATCACCGGACTTGATCGTCCGGAATGCCACGCGCTTGCCGTCGGCCATCAACGCTTCCAGCACGGGCAGGCGCTGCGCGACGTAGCGCGAGCGGAATGCATCCAGGAGCTGGGCGAAGTTGCTGACGTCGCCGGACACCACGGTCCAGTCTTGCGTCGTGCTGGTACGGTAGGCAAATTGGTTAATCGGGCCTGCCGTTGCGCCCGCTTCGGCGGGGAACAGGCAAAGGTCCAGTACATCCGCGAAGGCGGTGTAGCTGCGGGTGTCGCCTTGTTGGCGGACCACGCCCTTGTCATGCAATTCAAAGCGAACCGGGGCGTTCCCCGTGTGCGTAAACACCGCCAATGCGTCTGAGACCTGCGGGGTTTTGCTATCTGTCATGCAACTTCCTTATTGAGTTGGGGTGCTTTCGCGGCCCAGGACGTCGCAAAGTCACTGCGACACGCATTCTCCCTTATATGAGCGATACGTGCTTGATGACCCCTATTTATCGGCCAATTTCGACGATATTTGGCCGGATTTTGCCCAAAAACCGCGTCAAGGCCCCGGCGCGATCGGCACGAAGGGGTAATGCCGCACATCGCCGCCCCCGGCGATGATGGCGGTGGCTTCCGGTACTTCTTCCCAGACGCCGGGCATTTCGCTCAAGGGTTCGGAGAGCAGCAGGAAGGCGTCTTCGTCCAATGCGGCGATCTGCGGGTCCTGCGGATAGAGCTCGCGCAAATGGCGCACGCAGGTGTTGTGGAACAGCGTGCGCGACTCCGCCTCGCTGGAATAACGCACCGCGATCAGCCTTTCGCCGTCCAGCGCGCACACCGTCATGTTGATGGGATGCGTCACGCCATGGCGGCGGCCCGTTTCTTCCACCGCGCCCACCATGCGGGCCAGTGCGGGAATCGGGTCTTCCTCCAGGCCAAAGGTCAGGGCCAGCAGGAACATCACCTCGGAATCGGTCGACCCTTCCAGCGACCCGAAATACGCCGGCGCAATCATCAGCATCAGGTCGCGGCGCAGCAGGGGGTAGTCGCGAATTACCCCGTTATGCACGAACAGCCACTGACCGTGGCGAAACGGATGGCAGTTGGTTTCTTGCGCGGGCGTGTCGGTGGCCGCGCGGATATGCGCCACGAACAGCGGCGCGTGGATGGCGCGCGCGGCTTCGCGCAAGTTGCGATCGTTCCAGGCGGGGTGCACGCTGCGGTAGCGGAACGGCGGCTCGATGTGGCTATTCGAGGGCCGACTGTACCAACCCAGGCCAAAGCCATCGCCATTGGTCGTGGTGGCGCCCAGGCGCGAATGCAGGCTCTGGTCGATAAGCGAATGCTTGGCCTTGAACAGCACGCTTTCCATCTGTAGGGGACTTCCGGTGTAAGCCAGCCAACGACACATGATGCGCTCCTTCAAGATGGACTTGCCCAGTGTAGGAGCCAGGCGCAATTTTCTACAAGCCCGCCTGCGCGCGCCCCGGCATAGTGACGGCTTTCCCGTATCAGCCGAAACCCACCGTGAACACGCCCCTATCCGTCCCCGCCCCCAATATGGGCTTTTCCAGCGACAACATCGCGGGCGCCAGCCCCGAAGTTATGGAGGCCCTGCTGCGCGCCAGCGCCGGCCAGGCCCAGCCGTATGGCGCCGACGACAGCACCCTGAATGTGCAGCGCCGGCTTGCCGATCTGTTCGAACACGAGGTGGACGTGCTGCTCGTGCCCACCGGCACGGCCGCCAATTCGCTAAGCCTGGCCGCGCTGACGCCGCCCTGGGGCGCCGTGCTGTGCCACGCGCAAAGCCATATCGCCAACGATGAATGCGGCGCGCCGGAGTTCTACACCCATGGCGCCCGCCTGATGCTGCTGGGCGGGGCCGACGCCAAGGTCGACCCGCTTGAATTGGCGGAGCAGGCGCGGCGCAAGGTGGGTGACGTGCATTCCGTGCAGCCGTCCTGCGTCAGCATCACGCAGGCCACCGAAACCGGCAGCGTCTACTCCCTGGATGAGATCCAGGCCATCGGCAGCGTCTGCCGCGATGCGGGCCTGCCCTTGCACATGGACGGCGCGCGTTTTGCCAACGCGCTGGTCAGCCTGGACTGCACGCCGGCGGACATGACGTGGAAAGCGGGCGTGGAGATCCTGTCGTTCGGCGCCACCAAGAACGGCGTGCTGGGCGCCGAGGCCATCGTGATGTTCAACCCTGAGCGTGCGCGCGACCTGGCGTTCCGGCGCAAGCGCGGCGGCCATCTGCTGTCAAAGATGCGCTTGCTGTCCGCGCAGATGGAAGCGTATCTGGATGATGGCCTGTGGCTGCGCAACGCGCGCCAGGCCAACGCCATGGCCGCCCGGCTGGCGGCGGGCATGCAAGGCCTGCCCGGCGTGACCTTGCAAGGCAAGGCCGACGCCAACATCCTGTTCTGCCAATTGCCCGCCGCCGCCATCGACGGCCTGCTAGCCGACGGCTTTCGCTTCTATCACGACCGCTGGGGCCCGGGCATCGTGCGTCTGGTGACGTCCTTTGCCACCACGGAACAAGACGTCGACCACTTCCTGTCTGCGCTGCGCGCGCGGGTGAGCTGAACCGGCAGTGTGACGCCTGCGGCTTCGATTACGCCGCCGGTTGATAGGCCGAAGGCGGTGCGCCATAGGCGGCGCGGAAGGCGCGGTTGAAATGGCTTTGATCATAGAAACCCACTTCCGCCGCCACCTCGGCCACCGACATGCGTGCGGTGGCCAGCACCGCGCAGGCCCGCTCCAGCCGCAGCCGCACCAGCCAGGCGTGGGGCGTCAAACCGGCCGTGTGCGTAAAGCGCCGCAGGAATTGAAAACGGCTAAGTCCGCACAACCGCGCCAAGTCGTCCAGCGCGATCTTCTCGCTCAGATGCGCATGGCAGTAATCCCGCACGGCAAGCCGATGCGCCGCTGACAGGCCACCCTTGACCACCTGCGGCGACACCGTGCGCGTGCGCACGAACAGGTCGGCCATCAAAGCCAGTGATTGCGACTGCCGCGCCAACGGCTCGTCCGGCGCGCGCGACATCCACACGTTGTGCAAGGCCATGAAGCGCTGCGCCAGCGCGGCGTCTTGCAGCAGTGTGCCGAAGAAGTGCTCGCGGGGCGCGGCATCCGACACGTCTTCGATCCAGGCACGCATCAACGCCGCTGAAATCCGGAAGGTCTTCAGCACATAGGCCGAGCCCTGGTCGTCCGCCCCCATGCCGTCATGGATTTCGCCGGGCGGCATCAGCGCAATGCCGCCCGGCCCCAGCAGAATGCTCTGCCCGCGAAAGTGCTGGCGTTGCACGCCCTGCGTCACCAGGCCGATGTGATAGTCGTCGTGATAGTGGCGGTCAAACTGGAATTCGCTAAGACGCGCCTGCCCCAGCACCAGCCCCGGCGTGCCGGACACGGGCAGATAGCGGACGTCGTCTTTCATGGCACAGGCCGCGCGCTACTTCTTCAGCAGCGCTTTCAACATGGCCATGCGCTCCTTGGGGTTCATGGCGGCGGTGGCTTCGTCTTCCTGCACGCGCACATCTCCCAGCCCCATCTCTTCGATGAAGCGCGACGGCTCGCGCACCAGGTCTTCGCGCGCGCGGCGGCGGCGCTTGCACCAGCTAAGGTTCAGGCTGCGCTGCGCGCGGGTGATGCCCACGTACATCAGGCGGCGTTCCTCCTGGATGCGCGTGGCCAGGTTCTCGGCCGCGCGCGCGGGGTCGCCCACTTCGTCGTCCTTGCCCAAGTGCGGCAGCAAGCCTTCTTCAACGCCCGCCAGGTACACGTGCGGATACTCCAGGCCCTTGGACGCATGCAGGGTCGACATCTTCACCGCATCGGGCTCGTCTTCCTCGCCGCGTTCCAGCATCGTGACCAGCGCCACGTGCTGCACCAGGTCGAAGAGCGTCATGTTGTCTTCTTCGGCCTTGCGCTTGAGCCAACCGGTCAGCTCCAGCACGTTCTGCCAGCGTGTTTGCGCGGGGCGTTCCTCGAACAGTTCGAACAGATGGCGTTCGTACTGAATGGCTTCCAAAAGGTCGTCCAGGATGACGCCGGCGGGTTCAGCCGGCGCGGCGTCCTTGCCCGTGGTGCCGCGTCCGGCGCGCCATTGCATGCGGCGGATGAATTCGGCAAAGGTGCGCAAGGGCTCCAACTGGCGCGGCGCCAGCAGGCTTTCCAGCCCGGTCTCGGCCACGGCGGCCAGCAGCGACGTTTCGCGCGTGGCCGCGTACTGGCCCAGCACCTGCAACGTGGCCTGGCCGATGCCGCGCTTGGGCGTGGTGGCCGCGCGGATGAACGCGGGGTCGTCATCGTCATTGGCCAACAGGCGCAGGTACGACAGGACGTCGCGCACTTCCGCCTTGTCGAAGAAGCTTTGCCCGCCCGAGATCGTGTACGGAATTTTCAGGTTGCGCAGCGCCTGTTCCAGAATGCGCGACTGATGATTGCTGCGGTACAGGATGGCGAAATCCTTCCACTGCGCCTGCCGTTCAAAGCGCGAGGCCGACACCTTCATGGCGATGGATTCGGCTTCCTGCTCTTCGCCGTCCATGGCCGACACCAGGATGGGCTCGCCCACACCCAGGTCGGACCACAACTTCTTGTCGAACAGCTTGGGATTCTTTTCAATGACCGCGTTGGCGGCGGCCAGAATGCGCTGCACCGAACGGTAGTTCTGTTCCAGCTTGATGAGCTTGATGTTGGGGTAGTCGGTGGTCAGCTTGGCCAGGTTTTCAATGGTGGCGCCGCGCCAGGCATAGATGGCCTGGTCGTCGTCGCCCACCGCCGTGAACATGGCGCGCGAGCCCGTCAGCAACTGCACCAGCCGGTACTGGCACACGTTGGTGTCCTGGTATTCGTCCACCAGCAGATAGCGGACGCGGTTTTGCCAGCGCGTGCGCACCTCTTCGTTGCTGGACAACAGCAGCGCGGGAATGCGGATCAGGTCATCGAAGTCCACCGCCTGATAGGCCGCCAGCGTGGCGGCATAGCTGCGGTAGATGTGGGCGGCTTCCACGTCGCCGGGCGTGACGGCTTCGCGCGCGGCGTCGTCCGGCTCCATCAGCCCGTTTTTCCACAGCGAAATAATGCCCTGCACGTGCCGCAGCCGCGCCTTGTCGGTGGTGGCCAGCAGTTCCTGAATGATGGACATGGCGTCATCGGCATCCAGGATGGAAAACGTGGGCTTGAGCCCGGCGTTGCGCGCTTCCTCGCGCAGCATCTTCACGCCCAACGAGTGGAACGTGCTGATGATCAGGCCCTTGGACAGCTTGCGGTCCACCAGCGTCTTCACGCGCTCGTCCATCTCGCGCGCGGCCTTGTTGGTGAAGGTCAAGGCCACCACGTTGCGGCCCATGTAGCCGCATTCACGCAGCAGATACGCAATTTTCTGCGTGATCACGCGCGTCTTGCCGCTGCCGGCGCCGGCCAGCACCAGACAGGGGCCGTCCAGGTACAGCACCGCCTCTCGTTGGGCGGGGTTCATCCCTTGGGCAATGGCTTCGTTGGCGGACATGTTGGACCTTGGGCTAGATTTCAAGCGGATCGACTTCCAACTGCCAGCGCACCCGCGCCTCGTTGGCGATATACGGCAAGTGGTGCGACCACGACGTCAGAAAGGCCTGTAAGGCCGGCCGGCTACTGCTTTCCACCAGCAGTTGGGCACGCTCGATATTAGCCACCCGCACCACCCGCAGCGGCACCGGGTCGTACAGCATGATGGCATCCAGGCCCGGAAAATCGGCGGCCCATTCGCCTTCCGGCAGCACGCGCGCGCGCTCCAGGAAAGCTTGCGCCACTTTCAGTTCGCGCGCTTCGGCCGTCAGCAGGGCTTGATAGACGAAGGGCGGCAAGCCGGTGCTTTCGCGTTCATGCAGGGCATGGCGCGCAAAGCCCGCGTAGTCATGGCGCAGCAAGGCCTGATACACCGGCTGCTCCGGGTAGCCGGTCTGGATAAGCACCTCGCCATTGCCCTGATGGCGGCCGGCACGGCCCGCCACCTGCATCAGCTGAGCAAACAGGCGCTCGGGCGCGCGGAAGTCGTGCGCGAACAGCATCGAATCGGAATTCAGCACGCCCACCAGGCCCAGCCGCGCAAAATCATGCCCCTTGGCCACCATCTGCGTGCCCACCAGGATGTCGACCTCGCCCGCATGGACGGAAGCGAACAGCGCTTCGGCACTGCCTTTCTTGCGCGTGCTGTCGGCATCAATGCGCAGGATGCGCGCACCCGGAAATAGCTCGGCCAGATGCTCTTCTATGCGCTGGGTGCCCCGGCCCATGGGGGCCAGGTCCTGGTCGCCGCATTCCGGGCAGGCGCGCGGCACCGGCGCCTGGTAACCGCAGTGGTGGCATTGCAGCCGATGGCCACGCCCATCCGTGCGATGCAGCACGGTAAACGCGGTGCAACGCGGGCAGTTGCTGACCCAGGCGCAAGACTGGCAATGCAGCACTGGGGAATAGCCGCGCCGGTTCAGGAAGATCAGCGACTGCTCTTTGCGTTCCAGTCGCTGGCCGATGGCCTCCAGCAAATGCGGTGACATGCCGTGCTTCATCTGCAAGCGGCGTGTATCCACCAGGCGCATCGACGGCAGCGTGCTGGAGCGCGCCCGGCCCGGCAGCGTCAAGCGCAGATAGCGGCCGCGCTCGGCATGCTGCCAGGTTTCCAGGGACGGCGTGGCCGACCCCAGGACCACGGGAATATCCAGATCGTGCGCCCGCCACACGGCAAGGTCACGCGCCGAATAGCGCAGGCCGTCCTGCTGCTTGTAGGAAGCGTCGTGCTCTTCGTCGACCACGATCAAGCCCAGCTTGCTCAGGGGCGCAAAGATCGACATGCGCGTGCCCAGCACCATGCGCGCCTCGCCGCGCTGAGCGCGGGCCCAGGCTTGCAGCCGCTCACCGTCGGACAAGCCGCTGTGCATGACGGCCAGGCCATCCGGCCCCACCAAGGCTTCCAGGCGCGCGCGCAGCGCGGCTTCCAACTGCGGCGTCAGGTTGATCTCGGGCACCATCAGCAGCACCTGGCGCCCTTCACCCAGCACCTTTTCCGCTGCCCGCAGGTAGACCTCGGTCTTGCCGCTGCCCGTTACGCCGTGCAGCAGCACAGGCTTGAAGCCGGTCAATGCCCCAATGGTGTCCACGGCGGCGCGCTGCGCGTCGTTAAGTTCCGGCGGCTGGTCCGCCTTGGCCAGCGCACGCACCGGCTTGCGCTTGCGATTGTCCAGGCGCGCCACCGGGCCGCCCGCCGAGCGCTTGCCCTGATACGCGGTGGGCTTGCGCAGTGGCGGCGGCAAGGTCGGCAACATCACTTCGCCCAGGGGCCGTTGATAGTAGTCCGCCGCAAAGCGCGCCATGCGCAGCCAGTCTTCGTCAAAGGGGGGCAGGTCATCCAGCACCTGTTCGATCGGCCGGATCTGCTTGGGCTCGTATGACGGCTCCGCCGGGTTCTCCACCACCACGCCGACCATCTTGCGCCGCCCGAACGGGACGATCACCCGCAAGCCCACCGCGACGGGCGCATCGCTGCGGTAATCGAAGGGGCCGGGCAAGGGGACGTCCAGCGCCACGCGCACCCAGCAGACGGCTTCGGACGTCGTTCCTGGCAGCGGTTCAGACATGGAGGCTTGGGCGGGTCATGGAAAAGGATTAATCCGAATGGCTGATAGGTAATGGGGGAAGGCGCCGCCGGACAATTGCCGCCGGGGCGCGCCGGCCGGCTTGGGCGGCGCCTGTGGATAACTTTGGGGAAAAGGCTGGAGCAACGTCAATTTTCGGAATAAGCCAAGATTGCGCAGCATGCTGCAATCCGGTGTAAAACTCAATTTTTCCGTTTAAAAACAGTAGCTTATATAACGTTCCAAGATTGTAAACTAGCTTCTAAAGGGTTTTCCCCAGGCAAATTCCTGCTGTGCACAAGTACTTGCCCGGGCCCTCAAATATCGGCCCTTGGAACCGAAGCGTCCACTCACTTACCCCCGCAGCGCGCGGCTGTGTTGGTGGACTTCTTCGACCAATTCGGCTACGGCTTCCGGCGGAGTAAAGCGCGAAATTCCGTGTCCCAGGTTGAACACGTGCCCGCCCTTGCCGACTGGACCAAACGCGTCCAGCACGCGGCGGGCTTCCGCGCGGATGGCGGGGCCGCCGCCAAACAGCGCCATCGGGTCCAGGTTGCCCTGGAAGGCAACCGAGTCGCCCGTGCGGCGGCGCGCCGCGGCCAGGTCCACCGTCCAGTCCAGCCCGACAGCATCGCAACCACAAGCCGCAATCTGCTCCAGCCATTGGCCACCGCCCTTGGTGAACACGATGACAGGCACGCGCCGGCCTTCGTTTTCACGGGTCAGGCCATCCACGACCTTCTTGGTGTACGCCAGCGAAAATTGCTGGAACAGGCCATCGGCCAACACGCCGCCCCAACTGTCGAACAGCATGACGGCCTGCGCGCCCGCGGCGATCTGTGCGTTCAGGTATTGCAGCGTGGCCTCGGCGTTGATTTCCAGGATGCGGTGCAGCAGGTCTGGGCGCGAATACAGCATGGTCTTGATCAGGCGGTAGTCGTCGCTGCCCTTGCCTTCGACCATGTAGCAGGCGATGGTGAACGGGCTGCCGGCAAAGCCGATCAGCGGCACCTTGCCGTCCAGCTCGCGGCGGATCACGCCCACCGCATCGAAGACATAGCGCAGCTTGTCCATGTCGGGCACGGCCAGGCGGGCGACGTCCTCCTCGGTACGCACCGGGTGGGCAAAGCGCGGGCCCTCGCCTTCGGCGAAGTCCAGGCCCAGGCCCATGGCATGCGGCACCGTCAGAATGTCCGAAAACAGAATGGCCGCATCCAGGTCGTAGCGCGCCAGCGGCTGCAACGTGACCTCCATGGCGTAGTCCGGATTTTGAGCCAGGCCCATGAAGGAGCCTGCGCGGGCCCGCGTGGCGCGGTACTCGGGCAGGTAGCGACCCGCCTGGCGCATCAGCCAGATCGGGGTATAGGGCACGGGCTCGCGCAAGAGCGAGCGCAAGAACACATCGTTCTTCAAGCTGGAAGCAGACACGACTATCCTCGTTGATCGGAAGCCGTGATTTTACTTCCCTTGGGGATCAAGAGCGGTTTAGTCACGCATCCGGCGTCCTTGCGCTGCCTGACGGTACGGCGCGGCCTCAATACCATGCTTGCGCATCAAGGCCCAGAAGGCACGGCGATGCTTTTCGCAGGCGCGCGCGGCCTGCGCCACATTGCCGCCATGGCGCGACAGAGCGTGGCGGATGTACTCGCGCTCGAATCCATCGACCACCCGCGCCTTGGCCTGGCGGAACGATTCCTGCGCCGCCTGGCGCCGGGTGTCGCGCAGATTGGCCAAGCCCTGTTCCAGGATGTCCGCCGCCACCTGCGGCCGGGCAGCGTGTGGCGGTGGCGCGGGGCTGCCGCCATGGGCGGCGTAGCGCGCCGGCGCCTCTTCCACCCTGGCCTGGCGCCAAGCCGGGTGCGAGCCCGAGACAGGCCAGCGCATACGGGCGAGCCGTACGCGCATGCTTTCCACGCAGGCGGGCTGCGCCATGAAGTCGGTGACGCCCAGGCCCAGCAAGTCTTCGATGGCGGGCGCTTTCATGCCGTCCATCAGCAGCAGCAAGGGCGTGGTCAGCGCGTCGCCCGCGTGCGACAGCGCCATGCGCGCCCAGGCGCCCGACGATGGCGCCACCGGCAGCACGCAACTGTCATAGCGCCGCAGCGACACCGCTACGCGGGCCAAGGCCTGCACGTCTTGTTGCAGGCTCGCGGGCAGGCTTGTGGTCTCGGGTGCGCCCGCATGGTCCACGGCCACCTGCGCTTCCAAAGGCACCAGATGCAGGCGCACGCGCGGCAGCCCGCCCTGACACCGTGTCACCCAGTCGCGCATGGCGGCTTCGTGGCCGGGCGCCAGCAGCACCCCGCAATCCAGGACTTCTCGCACGCTACCCCCAAGACTCGTTAGGCAAGCATGAAGGCTACTGTTGCAAAACCCGCCCAGCTATTCGTATCGAACGCATTGCGGTCGCCACGCCTGGAACCGGCACGGCACGCCGTTGCGTTTCGAACGGGCATGAAAAAAGCGGCCAATGGCCGCTTTTTCCAATCCGGAGCAAGCCCCGGTGTACTGCTTTGCCGCTTAGTGCGAACGGCCGCCTTGGCGCAGCTTGCGCGCCGCGATGGCTTGCGCAGCCAGCATGGCGAGTTCCGCTTCGACAACTGCGATGTCCGCCTTGTCCTTGGCGTTCGCCAGGGCCTCTTCGGCCTTCTTGCGAGCTTCCACGGCGCGGGCTTCGTCCAGATCGGAAGCACGGATAGCAGTGTCGGCCAAAACCGTCACGCTGCCCGGCTGCACTTCCAGAATGCCCCCGGCGACGAAGATGTTTTCCTCGCCTTGGTCGGCACGAACGATCTTGACCGTGCCGGGGCGTATGCGCGAAATCAGCGGGGTGTGGCCGGGCAAGATGCCCAGTTCACCCGCTTCGCCAGGCAGCACCACGAACTTCGCCTCACCGGAGAAGATCGCTTCCTCTGCGCTGACGACATCCACATGCAGGGTAGCCATATCGGTTCCTTATTGCAGTTTCTTGGCCTTCTCGAAGGCCTCGTCGATCGAACCGACCATGTAGAAGGCCTGTTCCGGCAGTGCATCGCACTCGCCTTCCACGATCATCTTGAAACCACGGATGGTTTCGGCCAGCGGAACGTACTTGCCGGGCGAGCCGGTGAACACTTCAGCAACGTGGAACGGCTGCGACAGGAAGCGCTGGATCTTACGCGCGCGGGCCACGGCCTGCTTGTCTTCCGGCGACAGTTCGTCCATGCCCAGAATCGCGATGATGTCGCGCAGTTCCTTGTAGCGTTGCAGCGTTTGCTGCACGCCACGGGCAACCGCGTAGTGCTCTTCGCCGACGACTTGCGGGTCGAGCTGGCGGCTGGACGAATCCAGCGGGTCCACGGCCGGGTAGATACCCAGCGAAGCGATGTCACGCGACAGCACGACGGTGGAGTCCAAATGCTGGAAGGTCGTGGCAGGCGACGGGTCGGTCAAGTCATCCGCGGGAACGTACACGGCCTGGATGGACGTGATCGAACCGGTCTTGGTCGACGTGATGCGCTCTTGCAGCTTGCCCATTTCTTCAGCCAGCGTGGGCTGGTAGCCCACGGCCGACGGCATACGGCCCAGCAGTGCGGACACTTCGGTACCGGCCAGGGTGTAGCGGTAGATGTTGTCCACGAAGAACAGGATGTCGCGGCCTTCGTCACGGAACTTCTCGGCCATCGTCAGGCCGGTCAGTGCCACGCGCAGACGGTTGCCCGGGGGTTCGTTCATCTGACCGAACACCATCGCAACCTTGTCCAGAACGTTCGACTCTTCCATTTCGTGGTAGAAGTCGTTGCCTTCGCGGGTACGCTCACCCACGCCGGCAAACACCGACAAACCGCTGTGCTGCTTGGCGATGTTGTTGATGAGTTCCATCATGTTCACGGTCTTGCCCACGCCGGCGCCGCCGAACAGGCCGACCTTGCCGCCCTTTGCGAACGGGCAGACCAAGTCAATAACCTTGATGCCGGTTTCCAGCAGTTCCACCGACGGCGACAGTTCGTCGAAACGGGGAGCCGGTTGGTGGATGCCACGCTTTTCTTCGTGTTGGATCGGACCGGCTTCGTCGATGGGACGACCCAGCACGTCCATGATGCGGCCCAGCGTGCCGGTGCCGACGGGCACCGAGATCGGGCCGCCAGTGCCCGTGACCTTCATGCCGCGGCGCAGGCCGTCGCTGGAGCCCAGCGCAATGGTACGCACCACGCCGTCGCCCAACTGTTGCTGCACTTCCAGCGTCAGGCCCTTTTCGGCGAACGAGGAGGACTCGTCGTCGGCCAGGGTAAGCGCCTCATAGATCTTGGGCATGTGATCGCGGGGGAACTGAATATCCACCACGGCGCCGATGCACTGAACGATGGTTCCGTTGCTCATGTCGATTCCTTGCTTGATAGCTTTAGATGGGAGCTGCCTGCCTTAAACGGCGGCAGCGCCCCCTACGATTTCCGAAATTTCTTTGGTGATCGCGGCCTGACGGGTCTTGTTGTAGACCAGTTGCAGCTCTCCGATGACCTTCTTGGCGTTGTCCGACGCCGCCTTCATGGCGACCATCCGGGCCGACTGCTCCGAAGCCATGTTCTCGGCCACGGCTTGATACAGCAGGCCTTCAACGTAACGCTGCAGCAGGTCGTCGATCACGCTACGGGCGTCGGGTTCGTAGATGTAATCCCAGCTGTAGTCCGACTTCACTTCCGACGTCTTGGCCAGGCTCTCGGCGCCCGATTGGTACGGATCGTCCAAACCACTGGCCAACGGCAGCAGACGCAAGAACAACGGCTCCTGCTTCATCGTGTTGACGAAGCGGGTCGAAGCCACGTACAGCGCGTCGATGCGGCCTTCCAGGTAGGCGTCCAGCTGCACCTTGATCGCGCCCAGCAGGCGGTCCAGTTGCGGCTTGTCGCCCAGTTGCACTTCCTGGGACACCAGTTTGGCGCCGATACGGGTCAGCACACCCACGCCCTTGTTGCCGAAAGCGGTCGCTTGCACGGCGATGCCGTTTTTCTCGAACTCTTTCAGCTTGCCCAACGTCACGCGAGTGATGTTGGTGTTCAAGCCGCCGCACAAACCCTTGTCAGTCGTCACCATGACCACGCCGACCGCTTTGATTTCGCGTTCGACCAGGTACGGGTGGCTGTACTCGGGGTTGGCCTGCATCAGGTGCGCAGCAATCTCGCGCACCTTGGTAGCGTACGGACGACCAGCACGCATCCGTTCCTGCGCCTTGCGCATTTTGGATGCGGCGACCATTTCCATCGCCTTGGTGATCTTGCGCGTGTTTTGCACGCTCTTGATCTTGGTTCGGATTTCCTTAATTCCGGGCATTGCGCTTTCCTGTGAAGACTGGCCGATGGGTTCCGCTCACGCCTCAACCATCCGGTAAGGACGGGTGAGGCGTTGCAGACGCCTAACCCATCACTTTCTTAAAAAGCACCGTGCTTCTTGAATTCCTGAACGGCGGTGGCCAGTTCGGCCTCGTCGTCCTTGGACAGTTCCTTGGTGTCTTCGATGCGTTGGATCATGGCCGCATGCTTGGCCTTCAGTTGATCCTTCAGCGACTTCTCGAACGACAGCACTTGGGCCACGTCCACGTCATCCAGGTAGCCGTTGTTGACCGTGTACAGCGTGACGGCCAGTTCCCACACTTGCAGCGGCTGGTATTGCGGCTGCTTGAGCAGTTCGACCACGCGCTTGCCGCGTTCCAGCTGGCGACGGGTGGCGTCGTCCAGGTCGGAAGCGAACTGCGCGAAGGCGGCCAGTTCACGGTACTGCGCCAAGTCGGTACGGATACCGCCGGACAGCTTCTTGACGACCTTGGTCTGAGCAGCGCCACCCACACGCGACACCGAGATACCGGCGTTGATTGCGGGGCGGACACCGGCGTTGAACAGGTCGGTTTCCAGGAAGATCTGGCCGTCGGTGATCGAGATCACGTTGGTCGGAACGAAGGCGGACACGTCGCCTGCCTGGGTTTCGATGATCGGCAGTGCGGTCAGCGAACCGGTCTTGCCCTTGACGGCGCCGTTGGTGAACTTTTCGACGTAGTCTTCGTTCACGCGGGCAGCACGTTCCAGCAGACGCGAGTGCAGGTAGAACACGTCGCCCGGGTAGGCTTCACGGCCCGGCGGACGGCGCAGCAGCAGCGACACTTGGCGGTAGGCCCAGGCTTGCTTGGTCAGGTCGTCATAGACGATCAGGGCGTCTTCGCCACGATCGCGGAAGTATTCGCCCATCGTGCAACCGGCGTAGGCGGCCAGGTATTGCATGGCGGCCGAGTCCGAAGCCGAAGCGGCCACGACGATGGTGTATTCCATCGCGCCGTGCTCTTCCAGCTTGCGCACCACGTTGTTGATCGTGGAAGCCTTCTGGCCGATAGCGACGTACACGCAGGTGACGCCCTTGCCCTTCTGGCTGATGATCGTGTCGACGGCGACAGCGGTCTTGCCGGTTTGGCGGTCGCCAATGATCAGCTCGCGCTGGCCACGGCCGATCGGCACCATCGAGTCGATAGCCTTGACGCCGGTTTGCAGCGGCTGCGACACCGAGCGACGGGCAATAACGCCAGGCGCCACTTTTTCAATGATGTCGGTTTCTTTGGCGTTGACCGGGCCCTTGCCGTCGATCGGCTCGCCCAGCGTGTTAACCACGCGGCCTTTCAGTTCCGGACCAACCGGAACTTCCAGAATGCGGCCGGTCGTCTTGACCTGGTCGCCTTCGGAGATGCCGGTGTAGTCGCCCAGAATAACGGCGCCGACGGAGTCGCGCTCGAGGTTGAGCGCCAGACCGAAAACGTTGTTGGGAAATTCGAGCATTTCGCCCTGCATCACGTCGGACAAGCCGTGGATGCGGGTAATACCGTCGGTCACGGACACGACGGTGCCCTGAGTACGGACATCAGCCGAAGCGCCCAGGCCCTCGATGCGGCTCTTGAGCAGTTCGCTGATCTCGGAGGGATTGAGTTGCATATTGACTCCTGGAATCCTGTTAGTTGCCTTAAGCGGCGAGCTGATCGCGCATGCGGACCAATTGGGCTTGTACGGAAGTATCGAGCACTTGGTCGCCGACAGCCACGCGCACGCCGCCGATCAACGACTGGTCGACGGTGACGTTGGGCTTGAGCTTGAGGCCGAATTTTTGTTCGAGCGCGTCGACCAGGTCTTTGACCTGGGCGTCGCTCAGTTCGAACGCGCTGGTGATTTCCGCCTGCGCCGTGCCCTCGTGACGATTGCGCAGCACCACGAATTGCGAGGCGATGTCGGGCAGCAGCAGCAGCCGGTCGTTTTCGACCAGCAGCTCGATGAAATTACGGGCGGCCTGCGGCAGTTCGGCCTTGATCAGGCCGGAGAACAGCTCGACGCGCTGCTTATCGCCCAGACGCGGGTCGGCCATGGCCTCGCGCACGTCGGGGTTGGAGGCGACCTGCGACATTTCGCTGACCAGGTCGGCCCAGGCCGGCAAGCCGGCCTTGTCGTCGCGCGCTGCGCTGAAGAGCGCTTCAGCGTAGGGCCGGGCAACAGTGGAAAGTTCAGCCATGACGGTCCCGGATTAAAGCTGCGCGCGAAGCTGGTTGAGCAGCTCGGCGTGGGCGCGGGCGTCAACCTCGCGCTTGAGGATCTGTTCAGCACCCTTGACAGCCAACGCGGCAACATCGTCGCGCAGCGAGTCACGAGCGCGCTGGACTTCCTGCGCGGCATCCTGAGCGGCTTGAGCCACGATACGGGCGCGTTCAGCTTCCGCTTCACGGCGGGCTTGCTCGATCAGGGAGGCGGCTTGCTTTTCGGCCTCGATGATGCGGGCGTGGTTTTCGGACTTGGCAGAAGCCTCGATCAGACTGACACGCGCCTGGGCTTGAGCCAAATCGGCCTTGCCCTTCTCGGCGGCGGCAAGGCCGTCGGCGATTTTTTGGCGGCGCTCGTCCATCGCCTTCGTCAGAGGAGGCCACACGAATTTCATCGTGAACCAGCCCAGAACGAAGAACACGAGCATCTGGAAAATGATCGTCGCGTTCAGATTCACGGTCGTTCCTTTAACACCTTGCGGCTCCGACCGCACCCGGAAAGGGGCGTCACGGAGCACTCGATACTTTGCTGGCCGGCGACGGGGCTGTTGCCCACATCGCCGCCAACGTCATGACCCGCCTATTCGCCGGCGGGCGCTGCCTTAACCGACGAACGGGTTGGCGAAGGCGAACAGCATGGCAATACCCACGCCGATCAGGAATGCCGCGTCGATCAGGCCGGCCAGCAGGAACATCTTCGTTTGCAGAGCGTTCATCAGCTCAGGCTGACGAGCCGAAGCTTCCAGATACTTGCCGCCCATCAATGCGATGCCGATGCAAGCGCCGATAGCACCCAAACCGATGATGAGACCGCAAGCGAGGGCAACGAAAGCGACGTTGGTCATGACAACTCCTTGGTTAGAAATCTGAAGTCAAAAATTGAAAATAAGGGGTACAGCTCAATGCAAGATAATCTTGCTATCCCACGCTGGCCGGGTGGCCAGCGCGAGAAATTCGGGGGATCAGTGGCCTTCGTGTGCCTGGCCGAGATAAACCAGCGTCAGCATCATGAAGATGAAGGCCTGCAGAAGGACGATCAGGATGTGGAAGATCGCCCAGATGGAGCCGGCCAGGATGTGGCCGATTCCCAAGCCGATGCTGGCGCCGTTAAAGCCGGTCCAGGCGCCACCCAGCAGGGCGATCAGCATGAAAATCAGTTCGCCGGCGAACATGTTGCCGAACAACCGCATGCCCAGCGACACGGACTTGGCGGCGTATTCGATCAGGTTCAGCAGCAGGTTGAACGGGGCCAGCACAACGGCGCCCAGGCCATGCGCATGAAACGGCGCGGTGAACAGTTCTTTGACGAAGCCGCCCGGGTGCTTGATCTTGATGCCGTAATAGAACATCAGCAGCAGCACGCCCAGCGACATGCCCATCGGCACGTTCAGGTCGGCCGTCGGCAGAATGCGGTGGTAATAGAGGGGATCGCCGTGCTCGGCACCCAGGCCGGTCAGGCGCCAGATGGAGGGCAACAGGTCAACCGGCAGCAAGTCCAGCGCGTTCATCAGGATGATCCAGAGGAACACGGTGAGCGCCAGCGGGGCGATGAAAAGACGGCTTTTGGCGTTGTGGACGATGCCCTTGGCCTGGTCGTCGCCCATGTCGCCGATCATTTCCACGAAAGCCTGGAAGCGGGTCGGCACGCCACTGGTGGCGCGGCGAGCAGCGCGCCACAGAAAGAAAATGACGATCAGACCCATCAGGCCGGACCAGAACAACGAGTCGTAATTGATGATGTCGAACTGAGCAATTGCGCTCTGTTTTTCACCGGTATTGTTCAGATGCACCAAGTGATGCTGAATATACGCGGACTGAGGCGACACGTCGCTGGCAGCAGCCATTTGAATCCTACCCTATTTGCTGTATGCCCGAACCCTTGCGAGTCGGACGATTCCACGATCACGTTTGCCGCTACTTACTGCTCGGCGCTAAGACAACTTGCGGAACATCAAGAGCAAGAGATAACCCTTCAATGTGAGTATCAAACCCAGCAATGCGGCAGGCCAAACCAGACTGTCCTGTGCCACACGCGAAAGCATCCACAACAGCAATGCGGTTGCGAACAACTTGATCAACTCACCAGAGAGAAAGGTAAAGGGATTGGCTTTACCGGCCCGAACACTGACAGCCAGGCGCAATGCAAACAATGCATTGGGTATGAAATACGCTCCCGCCCCCGCCCGCGCCGACCAACCAGCCGCCGCCCCTCCGACAACTCCCGCAATTACCGCTGCTGCGAGCCCCATGGCGCCTTGCGCCGCCAGTGCCAACAGGAGACCGCGGCTTGCCTGAGCATTCAGCGCCACGCGATCCGCGTCGCTTAGAACCAGGACCTTGATGTCATCATCGAGGATGCCATCACTGTTGATGCCACCACCGCCAACTCCACCCTCTTTACCGCCCTGGCCCGACAACCCTCGTTGCTGTGCACTTTGCGCTGCGTCTCGTAATGAGTCCCGCATCGTGCTTTGCATCGAGTTTTGCATTGGCTCATGCATCAAACACCCCGCTACTTCTTGCCCCTGTCAGAACCGGCTTAGCCTGCACAAAAGTAGTGTCTTTCAACTACTTTTACCTACCCGGCCGCCACGTGTTCTTATCCCGCAAGCGTCAAACCCGCAGAGTATAGCTTGAATCTTTTTGCCCAAGCAAATGAACTTTCGGGAGTTTGTAAGGTGCGCGCAACGTACCGGCAAACATCGAAATTAGGGACGCGAACCGCGCTGGCGGGGGGGGGGGGGGGGGGGGGGC
>NZ_JBHFIZ010000039.1:465531-482152 GCF_057334535.1 Achromobacter colocynthidis | reverse complement strand
CTGCGCACGCCTTGCGCAGCGCGCGGCCTCGGCACGAAAAAAGCGGCCCTACATCGAAGGGCCGCTTTTGGTTCCGGTGGGCGGTGCTAACCCACGCCGAAGATCAGTCTTCCTTGACGGGCGGCGGGGCCCACAGGCCGTCCAACGCCGTGTCCTGCGGCCAATACAGACGCATGCTCAACAGGAACTTGCCGTCGGCGGCCGGCGTGCTGACCCAGTTCGAACGCTTCCTGTCACCCGGATCCCGGCGCTGGATGTAGATGTCCAGCGAACCATCGTCGTTGTACTTCAGGTCGTCGGTGCTGCGCAGCGCGTAGCGGTTGGCGGGGTTTTCAGCAAAGCCATGCTTGTCGTTATAGACATGCAACGACCAGAACGCATTGGCCGGCGGCAGTTGGCCCTTGTCGAAATGCAGCACGTAGTCTTCGTTCGAATCGAGCTGGCGACCCTTGGAGTCCGACATGGTCACCGGATACAGCACGTCTTCCGGCGTGGGCGCGCCCAAGCCCGCATAGGCAATCGCGGCGCGGCGCGAATAGTCGGTGCCATAGGTGCCGATGCCCGACAGCACGGTATTCCAGTTATTGATCGGCGTGCCCAGGCGCGACACTCCATCCGCAATGCGGCGGCCCGCCATCGGCTGCGCGTCGGCCAGCGCCTGCTGCACGGCCGGGCTAAGGCGTCCGTACGAGAACGGTTGACGGCTATCCAGGCCGATGCGGCGCATGCGGTCAAGAATCGGGGTGTCGTTGGCGTGCGGCGGGTTGTTGCGCATCACATCAAAGAACAGCGTGAAGAACGAGGCCGCGTCCATGCTGGCGGCTTGTTCGGCCGGCGTGCCGTCGGGCACCGTCACCGGCATCGGCATGGGCAAGCCGCTGCCGATGGGCGCCGAGCCCACGCGCGAGCCGGTTTGCGGATACGCGTTGCCGGCGTTGCGGTTGCGCGATGACGGGGTCGCGGCCATCGGCGCCATCATCGGCGATGCCGTCATGCCTGCCTGGATCTGATTGACGGCGGCATAGTCCTGCGGGCCCTTGGCCTGCGTCCAGCCGATCAGCCAACCCGTGGAGGTAGGGCTGTGGATGACGTCGACACCGGCGGGCACGCTGCCCTGCCAGTTGGGGCCGACGATGGCGAACGACTGCGCGCCGGATCCGTTGGTGCGCGTGCCGCGCGAGGCGAACACGTCGCTCCACATATCCAGCGCCGACAGCACCGAATAGCGGCCGCCGGTATCAGGCAGGTTCACGATCAAGGGCGCTTGCGACACGTCGAACCACAGGCTGGAATACAGCGCGTCGGCGCTGGGCCAGGGGGTATCGGCGGCGCGCGGATCCGGGAAAGCGGTCTTGTGGCCGAACTGGTTGACCGGCGCGCGGCCATCCAGAGGCGTCTGTACGGCGGTGGCCTTGCGGCGCGCCAGTTCCATCAGCACCATCGGATAGGCGTAGACGTAGGCGTCGATCGCCGTGTCGCGCAGTTCCTGTTCGCTCATTTGCGGGGCGGGCGCGGACGACGCCGGATACGGCGTTTCAGAGACCAGCCGCAGCGTGGACTGCGGCGCTTGAGCCTGGGTGGCGGTCATGGCGCAGGCGCTCAAGGCACCGGCAAGCACCGCGGTGGACCACCGGCGGCGAGCAATAAATGTACGCATGCAAGGCTCCTTCTTGATTTTGTTTGCTAGCGAGCCGCCGCGCGGGACTTGCCAGTGGGGCAAGCCGCTCTGGCGCGGCACCTCTTGATGACGCTTAACCAGCATAGGGAAGAAGCCTGCAACAAGGTGCTGCCCAGACGTTTCAAGGCGCAACGGCCGTGCAACACCCTCGCGCCCATGAAAAAGCGCGCCGGAGTCGGCGCGCTGGGCTTTCTGCGACAGATCCGCAAGCGTTTTGCGGCAGTAACAAGCCTTAACGGTGTTTGAAGTCCGGTTTGCGCTTTTCGGTAAATGCGGCCATCCCTTCCTTCTGGTCTTCCGTGGCGAACAGGGAATGGAACACCCGGCGCTCGAACAACAGGCCTTCGTTCAAGGACCCTTCGAACGCGCGGTTCACGCATTCCTTGGCCATCATGACGGACGGCAAAGACATCGACGCGATGACGGTGGCGGCGTCCAGCGCTTCTTCCATCAGCTTGTCGGCGGCGACCACGCGCGACACCAGGCCGGCGCGTTCGGCTTCTTCGGCGCCCATCATGCGGGCGGTCAGGGCCAGGTCCATGGCCTTGGCCTTGCCCACCGCGCGCGGCAGGCGCTGCGTGCCGCCCGCGCCGGGAATCACGCCCAGCTTGATTTCGGGCTGGCCGAACTTGGCGGTGTCGGCGGCGATGATGATGTCGCACATCATGGCCAGTTCGCAACCGCCGCCCAAGGCGTAGCCGGCCACGGCGGCGATCACGGG
This sequence comes from Achromobacter colocynthidis, assembly GCF_057334535.1. Lineage (NCBI taxonomy): Bacteria > Pseudomonadati > Pseudomonadota > Betaproteobacteria > Burkholderiales > Alcaligenaceae > Achromobacter > Achromobacter colocynthidis. The sequence continues at coordinate 479,753 of NZ_JBHFIZ010000039.1, read as the reverse complement.
CTTGCGAATGCGCTTCAGGGTTTCCCAGTTGCGGGTGATGTATTCGCTGCCGTACACGTCCATGTACGACCAGTCTTTCATGGCGCCGATGTCCGCGCCCGCGGCAAACGCCTTTTCGCTGCCGGTGATGACCACGCAGCCGATGTCGGCGTTGTCCTCGAACGCCAGCAGCGCCGCGCCGAGCTCATCCATCAGTTGATCGTTCAGCGCGTTGAGCGCCTTGGGGCGGTTCAGCGTCAGCAGACCGACGCGGCCCCGGGTTTCGACCAGTACAAACGACTCGCTCATTGAATGTCTCCAGTAGGAAGTATGAAATAAGATACGAGCATGAAAAAAGACAACGCTTGCCCCGTACTTTACCGCCTGACGCCCCATGACCCGGCCGGACACCGCTACCGGATAACCCTAACGATCGACACGCCCTCGCCCGACGGTCAGCGCCTGTCTTTGCCGGCCTGGATTCCGGGCAGCTACCTGATCCGCGACTTCTCGCGCCAGATCGAATCCGTAACGGCCCACGCGGGCTCGCGCCGCGTGATGGTCGACAAGATCGACAACCACACCTGGCAGGTCGCCCCCACCGACGGCCCGCTGCGAGTGGAGTACGTGGTGTATGCCTGGGACTTGTCGGTACGCGGCGCGCACCTGGACGAAACCCACGGCTTCTTCAATGGCACCAGCGTGTTCCTGCGTGTGCATGGGCAAGATCACCTGCCCTGCCTGGTGGACCTTGCTCCCCCGCGCGGCATCGACGGCTGGAAGGTCTACACCAGCTTGCCCGAAGCCGCGGGCCAGCGCGGCGCGGCACGGCGCCACGGCTTCGGCCTGTATCAGGCGCCCGACTACGATGCGCTGATCGATCATCCGGTGGAAATGGGCACGCCGCAGGTTGCCCGCTTTACGTCCCACGGCGCCGAGCACGAATTGGTCTTCACCGGCGTCGCCCCCAATCTGGACCTGGCGCGCATCGCGGCCGACGTGAAGAAAATTTGCGACACGCAGATTGAATTCTTCGAACCGCGCACCAAGCGCGCGCCCTTCCTGGACAGTTCCAACCGCTACGTCTTCATGACGATGATCACGGGCGACGGCTACGGCGGCCTGGAGCATCGCGCCAGCACCGCGCTGATGACGGCGCGCAAGGACCTGCCCGTGCTGGGCCAGCAAGGCCAGGGCGAAGGCTATCGCGGGTTCCTCGGCCTGGTCAGCCATGAGTACTTTCACACCTGGAACGTCAAGCGCATCAAGCCGCAGGCCTTTGCCCCTTACCATCTGGAGCAACCCGATCTGACCCGCCTGTTGTGGGTGTTCGAAGGCTTCACGTCTTATTACGACGACTTGCTGCTGCTGCGTTCCGGCGTCATCACGCAGACGGAATATCTGCGCTTGCTGGCCAAGACCATTACCAGCGTGGCCCGCACCCCGGGCCGCGCCAAGCAATCGGTGGCGGAAAGCTCGTTCGACGCCTGGACCCGCTATTACAAGCAGGATGAGAATTCGCCGAACGCGCTGGTCAGCTATTACACCAAGGGCGCGCTGGTGGCATTGGGGCTGGACTTGTTGATCCGCCGCGAAAGCGCCAACGCGCATTCGCTGGACGACGTGATGCGTTTGCTTTGGACCCGCTACGGTCGCGACTTTTATCAAGGCAAGCCGCAAGGCCTGCCCGAAGACGCGCTACCCGAGCTGATCCGGGAAGCCACCGGCGTCGACACCCGCCGCTTCATCGCGCGCCATGCCTACGGCACGGCGGATGTGCCCTTGGCTGAACTGCTGGCCGATCAAGGCATCACGCTGCAATGGAAGACGGCCATGAACATTCCGACTCTGGATGTACGCCCCCGCAAGCAAGGTGACACGGTGACGCTCGCCACGGTGCTGGAAGGCGGCGCGGGCCACAAGGGTGGGTTGTCAGCGGGCGATGTGCTGGTGGCGCTGGACGGGCTGCGCGTGGAATCGCCGGCTGGCCTGGATATGCTGCTGTCGCAATATCTGCCGGGCGACCGCGTGACGGTGCACGTGTTCCGGCGCGACGAGCTGCGCGCGTTCCGCGTCAAGCTGAACGCACCCGAAGCGCTGGACTGCGTGCTGACGGTGTAGGAAAGTGGGCGGGCCGTGTTATCGGCCCGCTCCGGTCACTGGCCCTCCCCCAATCACTGCCCTGGCCACCGATCCCTATTCGTAGAACAGCGTCACGGTGGCCGTGGCATTGATTTTTCCCGCCACCAGGGTGTCGTCGGTCTGGTAGTAGCGCGCTACCAGCGGAATGGTCAGCCTTTCCTTGTCGACCGTCGTCACGGTGGTTGTGAATTCAGTACGGATCGCAAGCGGTTGGACGACATTGCTGCCGAGATCGCCCTGCAGCAATTGCACGCCGACGCCCCGCGCCATATCGCCCCCTTGGGCGTTCTTGATGACGTGTTCCGGCGTGCCGTCCGCATCAATCCGATAGGCCACCTTGACGCCTTGATCGCAGTCCAGCTTGATGTTAAACGCCTTGTCCGCGGCCGTGGCGCCGCGATGACCCAGGTGACGGTTGTTGATCGTAAGAAGTTCTACCTCTATCAATTGCCCGTCGACCACCGTACAGCCGCTGCTGTTGGCCTCGTAAGCCACGTTGCTGAAGAGCACCATATTGCTGCGCAGCGCGCCGTAATAAACATCAGCGCGATGCGCGAAGGACACGCCGGATTTGATGGGGCCGATCTTGATGAGTTCGAACTCGAAATGCTGCGGCGGGGAATACTGGAAGTTTCCGAGCTTAAAACCATATCGGGGGTAGTTCATATACACACCCCCTTCGTGCGTCCAGAATATGCGCATACCAATGCCCGGAATGCCACTCTCATACACGTTTTTGTAGCCCGGCACCGCTTTCGCACCCGCCTGCAAACCATACTCGAACCGCTCGCCTACGGTGTTGCAATAGAGATAGGCAGTACCCTCGTTGATCGTTTTCTTGTAGATCGTGCTGCCTATCGCCGCGTCGCGCGGTGGCTTCATTTCTTTCAAGTGCTGCGCGGTAATGGTCGTCGTCAGGGACATTCCGGTACATTTCGCCCAAACCGGGCGTCCCGCCGACATCAGCAGGGCGAACCCAAAAACCGTCAGTCGCAACGTTATTTTCATGATGCCGAATCCTGTGGGGAAAATTGCTGGACGGACGTGCACGACAACTCCAACTGCGGGTAGTAATGCGCGTCTTCGGACGCCGCCTGCTCGTCCACCTGATAGATGGCCTGGCATTGCTGGTCGGCCCCTTCTCCCCACCTGACCGCCAACTGCCCTTGCCCCTGCAAGCCGCGCACAAAGGCCCGGCCACCCTGGCCCACCAGCGTGACGGCATCGATACCCGGGATGATGACTTCCGCGCCCATGGGTATGGTTGCACCGTGGTCACGCACCAGTTTCAACAAGATCGGCCGACCCGCCACGGTGGGGTAACGCAACAACACAACCGCCCCCGCGCGCGGGGCCACCTGCTGCGACGTGATTTCCAGTTCGACATCACGTGACGTGCCCTTGGGATCCAGCGCGACCTCGTTGCGGCGGTACGGCATCAGGCCCGCCATGACGCCATAACCATTACTGCCGATGCGCCCGCGCGAGCCCGACACGATTCCCGCGCCGTAGGCATCGGGCGCTTCAAGCACCGCCATCGTCTCGCCCTGCGCCTGGGTCGCGTTGATGCCTCCCGCGTGGGCGATCAAGGTGCCGCGCATGCCTGCGCCGAACTGTCGATAGCCGCTGCCGCCGCTGCCCGACAAGGTGTAGTTCGCGTGTGCCGTGTCATAGCGCAAGCTGCCGCCCTGGTTGCGGCTGCCTTGGCCGTCGGTGCGGTTATACGTTCCGTACACGTTGTAGCCGAACTGCCCGCTATCCCCGGCGGATCCGCTGACCGACGCGTTGGTGCTGCGCTTGCCGTTGCCTTCAAGGTTCAACGATGTACTGAGATACGCCGAGTTCGGCCCACGCCCCAATGGCAGGTTGAGGCTAAGCAGATACTGGTTGCCGAAGCGGCCGCCCTGGTCCCGCGTACGCGACACGCTGATATTGACGCTGCCCCAAGCGTAGCCATTGGAGTAGCCGGCGTAGTAGCTGGTATCGCGGCTTTGGTGGCGGTTCCAGTAGTTCTGCGCCACCCCGGCCAGCGTCACGTGCCCGTAGCCTTCGCCCAGGGGTTGGCTGACGTTGAACTGGAGGCGGCTGCGCTCCTTGCCACCATATGCCACCGTGCCGCGCGATTCGCGCAGGCGTGCAAATTCGCCAAGGCTCAGATAGCCTTCGCTGGAAAACCGATACGCCACCACGCTGAAGTTCGTCGATGTAGGCTCCACCAGCTTGCTATAGCTCAGCCGCACACTGCGCCCGCTAGCCGGGTTGCGCGTTGATTTTGTTGTGGCGTGCGACTGCGTCAGGTCGGCCGCCAACGCGCCCAGCGGCGTACTCAACGCGACGCCGCCCTGCATCGCCCGATACTGCTGCGCCGCGATGGCGCCGCCGTAGCCCGTCACCGTATCGGACAGCCCGCGCTGATACGTTCCCTGCACGAATGCGGGCGGTGCATCCAGGGTGTCATCGCGATACCGTCCGCCCGTCACGCTGAAACGCGAACTACCCGGGCGCAACAACTGAGCCACCGACGCATAGGGCACCACAAACTGTTTGGTTCGCCCGTCCGCTTCGGTGATGGTCACGTCAAGATCCCCGGCGTAACCGGTGTTGTAAAGATCATCGATGGCAAAAGGCCCGGGCGACACGGTCGTTTCATACAACAGGTTGGCGCCCTGGCGCACGCTGACCTTGGCCGTGGTATCGGCCACGCCACGCACCACCGGCGCAAAACCGCGCATCGAATCCGGCAGCATGCGTTCGTCGCTGCTGAGTTGGACGCCCGTGTACGGCACGCTGTCAAAAAGATTGCCGGGCGTGTAGAACTGCCCCAGCGTCAGCTGGGCGCTGGCCGCGGTCACATCACGCTGCGCATAGCTGCTTAACGCCTGATAACGACTGCGCTGGATAGCGCCCGGCCGATCGGTATAGCTGAACGACCCGTTGTGCCGAAAGCGCCAGTCGCCCAGATTCAAGCCCGCGTTTGCACTGCTGAAGAACTGGCGCTCGGTGCGGTTGCCAAAGCGGTTGGATGACAGGTTGATGCCGTACCCCAGAAAACCGGCGTCGATGCCCGCGTCCCATTCTTCGGGCGGAACATAGCCGCGCACCACCGACTTCAGGTAGATCTGCGGAATGGAAAGATCGGCGCGCAGCTCTGACATGTCCACATCAAAGCGGCTGGAAGGCGGCAGGCCGTCCAGCCCCACGCATTGTTCGTCGGACACTGACACGGCCTGCTCCGCATTCAGCAGCGGGATGTTGACGCCGATCCGCTCATACACCTTCATGGGTAGGCAGGGTTGGGCGTCGGCATGCGCCGCGGTGGTGGCAAGCGTGGTGGCCGAATCAGCCGCGCGCACCCGGACCTGCTGCCGCCCGGCGTGGTTGCCGTTCAGGTACAGGTCCAGTTGATAGACCCCGGGCGTCAGGGCATTGCCGCCTTGAAAGCGCGACAAATCGACCGCTTTCCCGTTGCGTCCACCAAAGAACGCAGGATTGAACTCAACGGGTTCCTGCGCTTGGAGCGTGGCGCTGAGCAAACCGGAAAAAAACAGGAATGCGCTGCTCAACCGTACGTGACGAGACACGGCGCGGCCTACGGTTCAAGCGGACTTTCGCGCCGCTCGGCGGCGCCATAGTCATTGATCCATTCAAACGCCACGGCGCCCTTGGCGCCCGCCGCACTCGACAATTTTCCAAGACCCAGATCCGTCACGGATAGTGGCGACAACATTTGAGCGGGCACGGTAACGTCACGTCCATTGCCAAGCTGCACGGTCACAGCGGTCAGCGACACATGGAATGCGCTGTCATTGCGCACTTGCAGCGCCGCGCCCTTGCTGGTGGCCACCACGCGCCAATTCAGGCGCTCGGCGGCCTGGCGGGGCGAGCCGGGCAGGCCGGCGGGGCGGAAGAACAGTTTGATGCGGCTGCGGAAAGCCAATTGCATGTGGTTCGCAACCTGCGCGGACGGCAGGGGCGGAACGTCCAGCACATTCAACCAGAACACGGATTCGCGATCCGTCGCAACGCCAGGCTGGGGAATATAGGCAATGCGCAGCGTCTGCCCCGTGCGCGGATTGACACGCGCCAGCGGCGGCGTGATCACGAAGGGCACGTCGGTTTCGTCGGGGTTTGAATCCAGGTCGCCGTCGTCTATCCAGGCCTGCACCAGCGCCGGCTTGCCGCCTTCATTGGTCAGGCGCAATGTGACTTCGCGTTCTGCGGCGGGATAGATGATGCGCGTACCACCGATCACCACATTGGATTGGGCGGCAGGGGGCAGCAGGAAAGCGCAAGCCAGGCACAGCAACGCGCAGAAGCGGCGAAGCGTGGCCCGGCTTGCGTGGTCCGAAAGCCCCCCGAGCATGCGCTCAAGGGGGATCGGCTTCATTCGTAGATCAGGTCCAGCAGGACTTCGGTCTGGACCGGGCCGGGCGTGGTGTTGGCGGTGGCCGCCAGGTACTGCGCGTAGAACTCAATCTTCGCGGCATTGCCCTCGATGCTGACGGCTTCAGTGCCAGAGTTGTCGGACAGATTGATGGGCTGGTATTTGCTGTTCAGCAGTTGGACTTGTGCATTTGACGGCGTCTCGCCGTTGATTGACGCAGCCGGGGTGATCAAGGCGCCCGTGATGGGATCGACGCTCGAACCGCTGTTAAAGCGCGTGGTGACCTTGCTGCCCGAGCAGCCGGTCAGCTTCAACTCGATCGGCTTGCGGCCGGCCACATCGTTCTGCTTGGCCAATGCGCGAGTGCTGACGGTGGGCAGTTCGACTGCCATGACGTATTCGCCACTACCATTGTCTCCAACGATTGCGCAGGTGGACGGAGACACCTCGCCCTTGAACACCAACTTCACATCCGCTGCCATCGCGCTGCCGCACAACAGCAGGGACGAGAAGGCCAAACTTGCCGCAACAATCTTCTTATTCACCGAAATCTCCGAATGCCTGTTGTCCCAAATGAGGGATGGCAGTCATTGTTTCGATTTCGCTTGGCAGGAAATACGAGAAAGTTCTTAAAGGAAACGCGCAGGGAAAGTAATGATGTTGCCGCGCCACATATCCTGCTGGTGAACGACAGGCGTCAATTCACCTTGGCGCCCGACTGCTCAACCGCCTGCTTCCACGTATCCAGTTCGCGATCAATATGGCTGGCGAAAGCTTCCGGCGTGGACCCGACGGTTTCATACCCATAGCCCATCAGTTGCTGCTTCAAGGCGGGCACCGCCACGGCGTCGGCGATGTCGCGGCTTAGGGTATTGACCACGGCGGGCGGCGTGCCCGCCGGCGCCAACACGCCGTACCAGCCGTTCACCACAAAGCCGGGCACGGTTTCGGCCACGGTCGGCACATCGGGCAGCAGGGGTGAACGGCGTTCGCCCGTCACCGCAAGCGCCTTCAACTTGCCGGCCTGCACCTGCGGCAGCGAGGTGGAAATGCTGTCGAACATCAACGAGACCTCGCCGCCCAACAGCGCCACCACGGCCGGGCCGCTGCCTTTGTAGGGCACGTGCATCATGTCGGCGCCCGTCTGGCTCTTGAACATCTCGGCGGCCAGATGGCTGGTGTTGCCGTTGCCGGCCGACGCAAAGCTGAGCTTGCCGGGATGGCTTTTGCCGTAGGCGATCAGCTCGGCAATGTTGTTGGCCGGCGTGCCCAGGGGCGCGGCCACCAGCATCGGCAAGGTGGCCACCAGCGAGACCGGCGCGAAATCCTTCCGTGTGTCGTAGGGCAGAGACGGGTACAGGCTGGGGTTGATGGCGTGGGCCGCCAGCACCATCAGCAGGGTGTAGCCATCGGGCTTGGCGCGAGCCAGTTGCGCCGAGGCGATCGCCCCACCCGCGCCGGGCTTGTATTCCAGCACCACGGGCTGGCCCCATTTCTTTTGCAGTTCCGCCCCCAAGGGGCGCGCCAGCATGTCGGCGCTGCCACCGGGCGGGTATGGAATCAGCAAGGTGACGGGCTTGTCGGGATACGTGGGCGCGGCTTGCGCGACGCCCAAAGACGCCAGGCAGAGCGAGGCTGCGGCGAACAGGGAACGGATCATCAACGGTCTCCTTGGCCCGGGCCGGGCGCTAACAATCAGGCGTAGCGCGGCGCGCCGGCCGGGTCCAGGACGATCGCGCGTGGCGTCGCCGGAAAGTTCAGGGGTGCGTCGGTAACGGAACGCAGAAAGGTGGCGTCGACGCCGTCGACCATGGCGTAGACGGCCAGCCCATCCGGCGTTACGTCGATCACCGCCAGGTCGGTATAGATGCGCGTCACCACGCCCTTGCCCGTCAGCGGATAGGTGCATTGGCGCAGCACCTTTGGCGTGCCGTCGCGGCCGCGGTGCTCCATGGTGACCAGCACCTGCTTGGCGCCCACGGCCAGATCCATGGCGCCGCCCACGGCGGGTATGGCGTCGGCCGCGTCCGTTTTCCAATTGGCCAGGTCACCCTTTTCCGACACCTGGAACGCGCCCAATACGGCGTAGTCCAGATGGCCACCGCGCATCATCGCGAACGACACCGTGTGTTCGGTAATGGACGCGCCACCCAACAAGGTAATGGGCTGGCGGCTGGCGTTGATGAGGTCCGGGTCCACGTCCTTGCCGCTGGCGGCGGGGCCCATGCCCAGGATGCCGTTTTCGCTGTGCAGCAGGATGTCTTTGTCGGGCGGAAGATAGTCGCCCACAAGCGTTGGCATGCCGATGCCCAGGTTCACGATGGAGCCGTCCGGGATATCACTGGCCAGCAATTGCGCAATCTGTTGCCGGGTCAAGCCCTTGACGTCCTGCGCGTTGTTCGCGGCGTTGTTGGTGCTGTTCGTGCTGTTCGCGTCTTGCATGTCAGGCCTCCACCCGCACCACGGCTTTCACGAAGATGCCCTGCGTCATCACCTGTTCCGGCACGAAGGTGCCCAGCGGCACCACCTCGTCCACCTGCGCAATGGCGTGGCCCGAGGCCATGCACATGACCGGGTTGAAGTTGCGCGCCGCGTGCCGGTACATCAGGTTGCCCCAGCGGTCGCCCAGATGCGCGCGGATCAGCGCGAAGTCGGCGCGCAGCGGCTGTTCCAGCACGTAGCCCACGCCGTCGATCACTTCCTGGCGGCGGCCCTCGGCCAGTTCCGTGCCGTAGCCGGTGGGCGTGAAAAACGGTCCCAACCCTGCGCCCGCCGCGCGCAGGCGCTCGGCCAGCGTGCCTTGGGGCACGCATTCCAATTCGACCTCGCCGGCCCGGTAGGCGCGAGCGAAGGCATCGGAATTGGGCGGGCGCGGATGCGAGCAGATGATCTTCCTGACCTGCTTGCGGATCAGCAATGCAGCGATGCCGCGTTCGAACGTGCCGGCGTTGTTGGAAATGATGGTCAGGTCGCGCCGCCCGGCATCCGCCAGGCATTGCAGCAGCTCGTACGGCACGCCCGCTTCGCCAAAGCCGCCGACCAGCACGGACGCGCCGTCGGGAATCACGGCCACGGCCTCGGCCATGGAGGCTTGAATCTTGTCGATCATTTATTGCTCCCGGGCCAGGCCGGCCGTATCCACAATCTGCTTCCAGCGGGCGCGCTCCTGGTCGATGAAGGCCGTGAACTCGGCGGGGGTATTGCCGCCCGCCTGCCCGCCCATGGCCTTGAAGCGGCCGCTGATGTCGGGGCTGCGCACCACGTCGCGCGCGGCGGCGTACAGCTTGCCGACCACGTCCTCGGGCGTGCCGGCCGGGGCTATCAAGCCGAACCACGCCGTGACCACCATGTCCTTGACGCCCGCCTCGGCCATGGTGGGCACGTCCGGCAGCTCGGCCAGCCTGGTGTCACTGGTGACGGCCAGCGCGCGCAGCTTGCCGGACTGGATGAATGGCATCGAGCTGGGCAGGTTGTCGATCATGAAGGTGAACTGCTGGCCCAGCAGCGCGGCCACGGCGGGGCCGGCCCCTTTGTAGGGAACATGCGTGCCCGCGATGCCCGCGCGCTGCTTGAAGAGTTCGGCCGACAGGTGCGGCGATTGGCCCGCGCCGGAACTGCCGAACGACACCTGGGACGGGTCGCGCCTGGCCTCGGCCAGCAAGTCCTTCACGCTGCGGGCGGGTGACGCTTCGTTGACGACCAGCACGTTGGGCACCGAGATCACCAGCGTCACGGGCGCAAAATCGGTCGGCTTGTAGGGCAGTGTCTTGTACAGGGCGTAGTTGATGGCGTTGGGGCCAATGTTGCCCATCAGCAGGGTATAGCCGTCGGGCTTGGACCGCGCCAAGGCCTGCGCGCCGATGATGCCGGCCGCGCCCGCGCGGTTTTCCACGATGACCTGCTGGCCCAGCTTGGCGGCCATTTTGTCGGCGATCAGCCGCGCGGAAATGTCGGTGGTGCCGCCAGGGGCAGCCGGAATGATCAGGGTGATGGGCCGTTCCGGCCAGGCGGCGTGGACGGGGCTGGCAATGGCGGCCGCCATCACGCCCGCGGCCAGCCAGCGATGCGCTTGCAACATGCTTGTCTCCGAACGCGGTCATGGGTGACCAACTTGTGGGGCAAGTGTGTGCGCCGCGCGGGCAAATGCCAATTCTGCAATCTGGAGGGCAGGCTTCGCCTGGGCTGAACGCCGGGCGTGCGAGCCAATGGGCTTGGGCTGCGACGCAGCCGCGCGGGGACTTAGTCGCCCGCGCGTTCCCAGCGGCGCTGGATGGCCTTGGCCGCCACCACGCCATCCGCCATCGACGTCACCACGCACGGATGCATGCGGTGGGCGACTTCACCGATGGCATAAATGTCCGGCACGCTGGTTTCGGCGGTGGCGAAGTCAGTGCGGATATAGCCGCGCTCGTCGCGGGCCAGTTGCAGGCTGTCGGCAAAACCGGCCTGCGGTTCCCAGCCATAGAACACCAGGATCAAGTCGTACTGCCGGCCATCGACACTGCGGCTGGCGGGGTCCACCGTGTAGGGGCCGATGCGCACGCCTTCGCGGCCGGCGCGGGTAACCCATTGCTGCTGGGCGCGCACGCTGCGGGCATACAGATGCACGGTGCGGGCGCCCCGGTTGCGCACATAGACGTAGTTTTCGAAGGCGTTGTCGCCCCCGCCCAGCACCGCCACCGACAAACCGGAATAGTCCTGCGCGACGATGGGCGAGCCCGGGCCGATCAGCACGCCGGGCCATGACGCGCCCAAGGGATGATCCGGCAAACCCTTGGCGCGCACGCCGGACGCAATCACCAGCGTGCGGCCGCGCACCTGCGTCTGGTTGCCGTCCGCACCGACCAAGCTGGCTTCAATGCCGCCTTTGCAGGGCACCACGCCGACGACACGGGTTTCCATGCGCAGCGGCACCTGGGCCGCGCGCACGCTGGCGTCGATGTTGTCAGCCACCTGTTGCCCGGTCACGCCAGGCAGCACCGCGATCCAGTCGTCGGCGAAGGGGTTGTCCTGAGCCAGGCCGCCCAGGCGGGCGCTGGCCTCAATTAATATTGGGGACAAACCAAGCCTGGCCAGCCACAGGGCGCAGGACGCGCCGGCCGGGCCGCCGCCTACAATGACCGCATCGTGCATTTGTTGCATTTGAACCCTTATTGACCGCGCCGGCGCCTCACGGGCGCACGGACGTGGCTGAATTGTAGCCAGCGCGCCGCCCCCGATCCGCCGTCCCCTTACAATTCCGGCTGTCCCACCCAGGTTTTCACCATGCCCACACGTCGCATCATCCTTTCCGGGCTTGCGCTCGACGCCCGCATCGGCATCCTCGAACACGAGCGCCGCGCCACCCAGCCCCTGCATGTCGACGCCGAGTTCGACGTGGACATCCATCGCTCGGTCGACGACCACGATATCCACAGCGTGCTGGACTACCGCCGTCTGCGCGAGGCCATCGTCGAGGAATGCACGCAGGCGCATGTGAACCTGATCGAAACCCTGTCCGAACAAGTCGCCGCGCGCCTATTGGCCGACTTCCAGGAAATCCGCTCGTTGCGCTTGCGCATCAGCAAGCCCATGGCCTTTTCCGACTGCGCGGCGGTAGGCGTGGAAATCCAGATCACGCGTTGACCATGAACGATATTGCTCCGCCCCCCGCCGTCCGCTCCCCCGAGGTCCGCTATCGTACCGAGGCCGAGGAAAAGGCCCGCCACGAAGGCAACAAGCTGACCAAGCGCCTGGCCCGCGAAACGACGCGCGCCCTGTCCGACTACAACATGATTGAAGAAGGCGACCGCGTGATGGTCTGCCTGTCGGGCGGCAAGGATTCCTATGCAATGCTGGACATCCTGCTGCAACTGCAGAAACGCGCGCCGTTCAAGTTTGAACTGATCGCCGTCAACCTGGACCAGAAGCAGCCGGGCTTTCCCGACCACATCCTGCCCCAGTACCTGAAAGACCTGGGCGTGCCCTTCCACATCGAGACGCAGGACACGTATTCCATCGTCACGCGCGTGCTGGAAGAAGGCAAGACGATGTGCTCGCTCTGTTCGCGCTTGCGCCGCGGCATTCTGTACCGCGTCGCCTCGGAACTGGGCGCCACCAAGATCGCGCTTGGCCACCACCGCGACGACATCCTGGCCACGTTCTTCCTGAACCTGTTCTATGGCGGCAAGGCCAAGGGCATGCCGCCCAAACTGGTGTCGGACGACGGCCGCCACACGGTGATCCGTCCGCTGGCCTATGTGGCCGAAACGGACCTGATCGCCTATGCGGAGTTGAAGCAATTCCCCATCATTCCGTGCAACCTCTGCGGCTCGCAGGAAAACCTGAAGCGCAAGGAAGTGGGCCGGATGATCAAGGACTGGGACAAGCAGCATCCCGGCCGTTCGTGGAACGTGTTCAACGCCTTGTCGCGCGTGGTGCCGTCGCACTTGATGGACCGCGAGCTGTTCGACTTTGTCGGCTTGAAGCCCACCGGCGTGCCGGACGCGAATGGCGACACGGCGTTTGACGCGGTGGATCCGGACGACAACGCGGACGAGGCTTGCGGCGACACGCCCGAAGCGTCGACCGACGCCAGCGGCATCGTCGAGAAAAAGGTGATGTTCACGCGCGGGTAGTTGCCCGGGTAGTTGCCCAGGCAGTGGCCTGGGCAGTTTCATGAACAGGCGCGCTTATCGGCGCGCCTGCGATCACGCCGCCGGCGATGCGTTCAAGACGCGAATCGGCTTGCCCGCCTGAAACGCCTTCACGGCGTCCAGCGCGTTCTGGTAGAACGCCTCGAAATTCTCGCGGCTGACATAGCCCAGGTGCGGGGTCAGGATCACGTTGTCCAGGTCACGCACGGTGTCCGTCGGCGACAGCGGCTCTTCGGGGTACACGTCCAGCCCCGCGCCCGCGATGCGGAACTTCACCAGCGCGTCCATCAAGGCCTCGTTGTCCACCAGCCCGGCGCGCGACGTGTTCACCAGATAGGCGGTCGGCTTCATGGCGGCCAAGGCCGCGGCGTCCACCACGTGGCGGCTGCGGTCGGACAGAATCAGGTGCAGGCTGACCACGTCGGACGTGGAAAAAAGTTCGTGCTTGTCGACCCGCGTCACGCCCGCGGCCTCGGCGCGTTCGTCGGTAAGGTTGGGGCTCCAGGCCACCACATCCATGCCGAACGCCAGGCCCACCTTGGCCACGGCGGCGCCCAGCTTGCCCAGGCCCACCACGCCCAGCCGCTTGCCGGCCAAGGGTTCGGGCATGGCGGTTTGCCACATGCCGCGCCGCATGGCCGCGTCTTCCGTGGTCAGGTGCTTGAACAGGCCGAGGATATGCGCCCAGGCCAGCTCGGCCGTGGCGGTATTGGCGTGGGCGCGGCCCGGCGCGCCGCACACGACTATGCCTTGGTCCGTGCAGGCTTGCATGTCGATGGCGTTGTTGCGCATGCCGGTGGTGATCAAGAGCCGCAGGCGGGGCAAGGCGCGGATGCGTTCGGCGGGGAATGGCGTGCGTTCGCGCATCGCCACGATCACGTCGAAGGGTTCGAGCGTGGCCTCGACCTGTTCCGCCGGAATGAAGTTATTGAAGATCTGCACCTCGGCGTCACCGCCCAGCGAGGTCCAATCCGCATAGCGCCGTGCTACGTCGTGGTAATCGTCGAGTATTGCGATTTTCAAGTGAGGTCTCCGGGTGGCTAGGCGGCAATCGCGCCAGCCACCCGGCCGGCGCGACCAGC
>NZ_JBHFIZ010000039.1:420364-465509 GCF_057334535.1 Achromobacter colocynthidis | reverse complement strand
CCCCCCCCCCCCCCCCCCCCCCCCCCCCGGCGCGACCAGCGCCGGTCAGTTCAAGCGTTCTTTCAGTTGGTCCAGCGGAATGGCGCCGCTGACGCGCGAGCCGTCGGCAAAAAACAGCGTGGGCGTGCCGCGCACCATCAGCTTGTGGCCCAGCGCCAGCAGCTTGTCTTCAGGCACGTCGCAGTTGGCGGTGGCCGGCTTCTTGTTGCGCACCATCCAGTCGTCCCAGGTCTTGCCCTGGTCCTTGGCGCACCAGACGTCGCGCACCTTGTCCTTGGAATCGGGCGACAGGATCGGGTACATGAAGGTGTAGACGGTGACGTCGGTAAGCTCTTCCATCGTCTTGCGCAACTGCTTGCAGTAGCCGCAGTTGGGGTCTTCAAAAATGGCGACCTTCTTCGCGCCGGTGCCCTTGACCTGCTTGATGGCCAGTTCCAGCGGCAGTTGGTCGAACGTGACGGCGCTGAGCTTTTCCTGCGTGGCGCGCGTGACGTCCTGGCGCGTCATGGCGTCTATCAACGGACCTTCCATGACCCAGGTGACCTTTTCGTCGGTGTAGATCAGGTCCATGCCCAACTGCACTTCAAAAATGCCGTAGGGCGTCAGACGCACGGCGGTCACGTCCATGCCGGAAAAGCGTTGCTGGAAGCGTTCCTTGACGGCGTCGAGCTGGGGCGTCGACACGCTTTTCTCGCCCTTGCCGGGCTGTCCGACCGACTGGGTGGATACGGTCTTGCCGCCTTCGGCGGGCGCTTGCGCCAGGGCCGAAGCGGACAAGCCCAGCCCGCCGGCCAGGAAACAAGCCGCCAGCGTGGCGGAGATGCGGAAAGTCATGGGTGCTCCTGTACTTATCGTGTTCTTTGGGGAAAAGCGTAACTCATCCGGCTGGGAGCCGGGCCGGACGACATGCCGGGGCGACGCGGAAAGGCGGAGTGTCCTTCAGACGCCGGTCGCCCCTCAAGGTTCCAAAAGAAAACCTCAAGAGACCACCGGAGGCGCGCGTCAATTGGCCGACGCCCCGGCGATCAGGCGGCGCTTGATCAGGGGCGCTTTTTCCACCCAGTGCATGCCGGCATTGCGCAGCCACACCAGGGGCGTGGCGCGCGAGGCGAACAGCTTGTGCAGGCCGTCGGTGGCCAGGCGCATGGCCAGCACCGGTTCGGCGCGCGCACGCTGGTAACGGTGCAGCACGCGGATGTCTCCGGCCGAGCGGTACGGCTCGCGCCCCGCCACGGTGCGGGCCAGCGCCTCGACGTCGCCCAGGCCCAGGTTCAGCCCCTGACCCGCCAGCGGATGCAGGCGGTGCGCGGCGTCGCCGGCCAGCGCGATGCCGGGCGCCACCATCTGCGCGCGTTCCAGCGTGAGCGGAAAGCCGTGCAGCTTGCTGCGGACCTTCAAGCGGCCCAGCCGGCCCTCGGCGGCATCGGCCAGCAAGGTTTCCAGGCGCGACGCCTGCTGGTCGGGCGGCAAGGCCAGCAGGCCCTGCGCCAATTCGCTGCGCATGGACCACACCATCGACACTTGGGGGCCGCTGGCGGTGTTGGGCAGCGGCAGCAAGGCCAGCACGCCGTCATCGCGGAACCACTGGAACGCCGTGCCGTGGTGGGCGCGTTCCGCGTCCAGGTGCACCACCAGCCCGGTGTCGTTGTACGAGACCGCATCGTGCTTCAGGCCCGCCGCCGTGCGCAGCGGCGAGGCCGCGCCGTCGGCGCCCACGAACAGTTCGGCCTGGATGCGCGCACCGCTTTCGGTATCGACCGCGCCATCCTGATAGCCGGTGCAGCGGTCTTCCAGCCAGGGGATGCCGAACATCCGCACGGCTTGGATCAGCACACGCTCGATCTCGCCGGACTCGACGATCCAGGCCAATTGCGGCAAAGCCGCCTGCCAGGCATTCAGGTTGACCTGCCCGTCGGCGTCGCCGTGAATTTCCATGGCCTCGACCGGCGTCAACCGCGCGGCAGGCATGGCGTCCCAGACGCCCAGGTCGGCCAGAAAACGTTGGCTAGCGGGCGAAATGGCGTAGACGCGCGGGTGATAGTGATCAGCGTCCGCCGCGGGCACGGATGCGCGCGGCGCCAGCACGGCAACGCGCTGGCCGCGCCGGGCCAGCGCCAGGGCGGTGGACAGGCCGACAATGCCAGCCCCGCAAATAACGATTTGATGGCTCATCTTGCCGAGGGCTCCCCCGCTTGCTTGGGCCACAACACCCACATCTGGCCCCGTTGTTTCATGCGGCCCGCCTGCTGGCCGGCTTCTTCGCCGTAACCCCAGTAGAAGTCGGCGCGCGCGGCGCCCCGGATGGCCGTGCCCGTGTCCTGGGCGAACACCAGGCGCTGCAGCGGCCGGTCGGAGGCCGGAAGGGTCGTGCTCAGGTACACCGGGGTGCCCAGCGGCACGAAGGTGGCGTCGACCGCGATGGAGCGCCGGGGCGACAGCGGAATCGCGTAGGCGCCCTTCGGCCCTTGTTCGGGGTCAATGACCGGCTCTTCGCGGAAGAACACGACGGCCGGATTGGCGTTCAGCATCTCGGGCACGCGCTTGGGGTTGCGCTGCGCCCAGGCGCGGATGTTCTGCATGGACGCCTGGTCGGCGGTCAGCTCGCCACGGTCGATCAGCCAGCGGCCGATGGACGCATAGGGCTGGCCGTTATGGTCGGCGTAGGCGACACGGATCGTCTTGCCGGCATCAGGCCCATCGGTCAGTTGGACGCGGCCGGAGCCTTGCACCTGCAGGAAGAAGTTGTCCACCGGGTCGTCTACCCAGACCAGCACCGGGGGCTTGCGCCCCGAGGACTCGATGGCCGCCCGGGTGTCATAGGGCACGACGCGCTTGCCGTCCAGCTTGCCGCGCACGCGCTTGCCGGCCAGGTCCGGATACACCGAACCCAGGTCGATCGTCAGCAGGTCGGCCGGCACCGCGTAGAGCGGCCACTGATACTTGCCGCCCTGGCGACGCGAGCCGCGCACCAGGGGTTCGTAATAGCCGGTGACCGTGTTGGCGGCGGGCTTGCCGTCGGCGGCGTTCAGGCGCCACGGCTGCAAATAGGTTTGCAGGAAGCGACGCACGCCTTCGCCGTCACCGGCGGCCGGGGCGCGGGCCGGATCAACAGCGGCGGCGCAGACAGGCTGCCAGACGCGCGGCGTGGCGCGCGCGGGCGCGGCCAGGTTGCCGCTGGTCTGCCGCATCAAGCCCTTGCAATTACGCAGGAACAAGGGCCAGAACTGGGTCAGGTCGTCGGACGTCCAGCCCGGCATTTCGGACCAGTTGGCGGGCTTGAACTTGCCGGCCAGCGCCCGGGCCGGCGTATCGCGCAGCGCCGACAGCGACGGCACCACCAGCGGGCCGTCGGCCGAGGGGGCCGCCACGCCGGGCGTACCGGCGTCGCCTGAATCAGGAGGAATGTCCGACGGGGTGGAACATGCGGCCAACAGGATGGGCAGCAGGGACAGGCTAAGAATGCGCTTCATGAGCAAAGGGAAAAAGCGGGCGACGGGCAACGGGCACAACCATTCAATGCAGGGTGCGAGGCATGGCCAGGACGAATTCCGAGATCGGCACTTCGAACGGGATGCCGTTCTCGCCTACGCAATGGTAGGTGCCACGCATCGTGCCCACCGGCGTGGGCAGCGGACAGCCGCTGGTGTATTCGAAGGTTTCGCCGGGCGCCAGCAGGGGCTGCTGGCCCACGATGCCCAGCCCGCGCACTTCCTGCACGCGCTGGTTGCCGTCGGTGATGACCCAGTGGCGGCTGATCACCTGGGCGGGATGTTCGCCGGTATTGGTGATGCGCACGGTATAGGCAAAGACGAATTGCTGCTCGCTGGGATCAGACTGTTCAGGCACGAAGCGCGGAGAGACAGAGACGCTCAGGTCGTAAGGTTTCACAGTCCTTCCTGTGTGGCTGGACGCCCCGGGCCGCAGACCGGCGCCGGGCGCTTGGGAGACATTTGGGAGACGTATTCGAAACGCATTGGAAACGCACAGGAGTCGCGGATTTTGGTCCCGCTACACCGGGCCTTTCTCGAACCCGCGCCCCAAACTGCAATAATGGCACATTATGCCCTCCCCGATCCCGAACATCATGTCATCCTCCATGGCCTCCACTCGCATCACCCCCAGCATCCTGTCGGCTGACTTCGCCCGTCTGGGCG
This sequence comes from Achromobacter colocynthidis, assembly GCF_057334535.1. Classification (NCBI taxonomy): domain Bacteria; kingdom Pseudomonadati; phylum Pseudomonadota; class Betaproteobacteria; order Burkholderiales; family Alcaligenaceae; genus Achromobacter; species Achromobacter colocynthidis. The sequence goes on along the minus strand of NZ_JBHFIZ010000039.1, from coordinate 461,355 downwards.
AGGAAGTCCGCAACGTTGTCGCCGCCGGCGCCGACTGGATCCACGTGGACGTGATGGACAACCACTATGTCCCCAATCTGACCATCGGCCCGATGGTGTGCGCGGCGATCCGCCCCCACGTGCAAGTGCCGATTGACGTGCATCTGATGGTTGAGCCGGTGGACGACCTGGTGCCGATGTTCGCCAAGGCCGGCGCCGACTACATCAGCTTCCACCCGGACGCCAGCCGCCACGTGGACCGCACGCTGTCGCTGATCCGCGAAAACGGCTGTAAGGCCGGTCTGGTCTTCAACCCCGCCACCCCGCTTTCCTACCTGGATTACGTCATGGACAAGATCGACCTGATCCTGATCATGTCGGTGAACCCGGGCTTTGGCGGCCAGAGCTTCATTCCCGGCGCGCTGACCAAGCTGCGCGAAGCGCGCGCCCGGATCGACGCCTGGACCCAGGCGGGCGGCCAGGAAATCGTGCTGCAAGTGGACGGCGGCGTCAAAATCGACAACATCGCCGAAATCCGCCGCGCGGGCGCCGACACCTTCGTGGCCGGCTCCGCCATTTTCGGCAAGCCGGACTACGCCGGCATCATCAAGTCCATGCGCGAACAGATCGCCATCGGCGAAACCACCGCCGTCTAAGCCCCAGGAAGAATCGACATGACCGCTTTTCGCGCCGCGCTGCTGGACCTGGACGGCACCCTGCTGGACTCCATCCCCGACCTGGCCTTCGCCGCCAACGCCATGCGCGTTGAACTCGGCATGACCGCGCTGCGTGTAGACGTGGTGGCCACGTTCGTGGGCAAGGGCGTCGACAACCTGGTCCGCCGCAGCCTGGCGGGCAGCCTGCACGCCGCCGACCCCTCGCCCGCCGAATTCGAACGCGCCCGTGAATCCTTCTATCGCCACTACCACCTGGTCAATGGCGAACGCGCCCAGGTCTACCCCGGCGTCATCGACGGCTTGAAGCACATGCGCGACCAGGGCCTGAAGCTGGCCGTCGTCACCAACAAGCCCACCGAATTCACGCTGCCGCTGTTGCAGCGCACCGGCTTGGCGGGCTTTTTCGACGCGGTGGTCTGCGGCGACACCTGCGCGCGCCGCAAGCCCGACCCCGACCAGGTCGTGCACGCTTGCGAACTGCTGGGCGTGGCGGTGGGCGAAGCCGTCACCATCGGCGACTCGATCAACGACGCCCAGGCGGGCCGCACGGCCGGCACGCAGGTGCTGGTGGTGCCTTATGGCTACAACGAAGGCCGTGACGTGCGGGAGCTGGATGTCGATGGTATAGTTGACACGCTTGTTGACGCCGCCCAGTGGGTTGCGCTCTGGAACCAAAACCAGAACGCCGCGAAAATCGCCTCCTGATCGGTGCCTGAAAGCTGAATTTCAGAACACCAGCAACACCCCAAACACGTAAAGACACACCCGGATCAATGAACGCTTACCCCCAGAACCAAATGCTCGGCGCCTCGTGGCGCTGGTGGCGTTTGTCTTCCGGGTGGCGATGATCCCTCCCGGCCCTGGACGCGTATGCCGCCTAGTGCCGTAACTGTGTAAACACAGAGCCAAGCCCGGAACCAGACACCTGGACCGGGCTTTTTTGTTGTGCGCCCGGTCTGAAAGCAAATCAAAAATCGCTCACGAGACCCGACATGACCGAAATCGAATTCAAGGCCCTCGCCGCACAAGGCTACAACCGCATCCCGCTGGTGGCCGAAACCTACGCCGACCTGGATACCCCGCTGGGCATCTACCTGAAGCTGGCGCACGCGGGCCCCTTGGCCGGCCGCATGACCTGCCTGATGGAATCCGTGGTGGGCGGCGAGCGCTTCGGCCGCTATTCCTTTATTGGCCTGCCGGCCCGCACCGTGATCCGCGCCAGCGGCACGCTGACGGAAGTGCTGCACGACGGCAAGGTTGTGGAAACGCACGAAGGCGACCCGCTGGCCTTCATCGAGCAATACCAAAGCCGCTTCAAGGTGGCGCTGCGCCCGGGCATGCCGCGCTTCTGCGGCGGCCTGGCCGGCTACTTCGGCTACGACACCGTGCGCCACATCGAGCCCTGCCTGGGTCCTGCCGTCAAACCCTTCCCGGCCGGCATGGAAGGCGGTACGCCCGACCTGATGCTGATGCATGTGGATGAACTGGTCATCGTCGACAACCTGGCCGGCCGCATCTACCTGATGGTGTACGCCGACCCCAGCCAGCCCGAATCCTACAGCCGCGCCCAGCAGCGCCTGCACGACCTGCGCGCCCGCCTGCGACGCCCTGTTGAAATTCCGTACAGCCACGCCAGCATGCAGACGGAAGAGCGCCGCGACTTCAAGAAAGAAGACTATCTGGCCGCCGTGCACCGCGCCAAGGAACACATTGCCGCCGGCGACCTGATGCAGGTGCAGATCGGCCAGGTCATTGCCAAGCCCTTCCGTGATTCCCCGCTGTCCCTCTACCGCGCCCTGCGTTCGCTGAACCCCTCGCCCTACATGTACTTCTGGAACTTTGGCGACTTCCAGGTGGTAGGCGCGTCGCCCGAGATCCTGGTGCGCCAGGAAAGCGTGGTGGACAACGGCGTGCCGAAATCGCAGATCACCATCCGCCCGCTGGCCGGCACCCGCAAGCGCGGCGCCACGCCCCAGGAAGACGCGGCGCTCGCCGCCGAACTGAAGGCCGACCCCAAGGAAGTGGCCGAACACGTGATGCTGATCGACCTGGCGCGCAACGACGTGGGCCGCGTGGCCGAAGTGGGCTCGGTCAAGGTCAGCGACACCATGGTCATCGAACGCTATTCGCACGTGATGCACCTGGTGTCCAACGTCACCGGCAACCTGAACCCCGGCATGAGCAGCATGGACGTGCTGCGTGCGTCCTTCCCCGCCGGCACCCTGACGGGCGCGCCCAAGGTGGAAGCCATGAAGATCATCGACGAACTGGAACCCGTGCGCCGTGGCATCTACGGCGGGGCTGCCGGCTACCTGAGCTACGGCGGCGAAATGGACGTGGCCATCGCCATCCGCACCGGCGTCATCAAGGACGGCACGCTGTACGTTCAAGCCGCCGCCGGCATCGTGGCCGACTCCAACCCCGAAGCCGAATACGCCGAAACCGAAGCCAAGGCCCGCGCGGTGCTGCGCGCCGCCGAGCAGGTCCAGCACGGCCTGGACGAACCCATCTGATCCCGGCCCCGGCCCTGCCGCCCCCCCCGCCCGGCCCGCCCGGAGAAAAAAATGCTGTTGATGATTGATAACTACGATTCGTTTACCTACAACCTGGTCCAGTACTTCGGCGAACTCGGCGAAGACGTGCGCGTGGCGCGCAATGACCAGATCACGCTGCAAGAGATCACCGCGCTGAACCCGGACCGCATCTGCGTATCGCCCGGCCCGTGCTCGCCTTCTGAAGCCGGCATTTCGGTGGCCGCCATCCAGGCGTTTGCCGGCAAGAAGCCGATTCTGGGCGTGTGCCTGGGCCACCAGGCCATTGGCGCGGCCTACGGCGGCGACATCGTGCGCGCCCAGCAGATCATGCACGGCAAGACAGTGCAAATTTCCCATACCGGCACCGACATCTTCACGGACCTGCCCACGCCGTACACCGTGATCCGTTACAACTCGCTGACCATCGACCCCGCCACCCTGCCCGACTGCCTGGCGGTAACGGCGACGGCGCCGGACGGCGACATCATGGGCGTGCGCCACAAGACCCTGCCGCTGTACGGAGTACAGTTTCACCCCGAGTCCGTGCTCAGCGAACACGGCCATGCCCTGCTGCGCAATTTCCTGAACCTCGCCTAAGACAAGAAGGACGCACCGTGACTATTTCCCCCACCGAAGCCCTGACGCGCTGCATTGAACACCGCGAAATTTTCCACGACGAAATGCTGCATCTGATGCGCATGCTGATGCGCGGCGAGATGTCGCCGCAAATCGCCAGCGCGCTCTTGATGGGCCTGCGCGTCAAGAAGGAAACCATTGGCGAGATCACCGCCGCCGCCCAGGTCATGCGCGAGTTCGCCACGCCGGTCGTCACGCCCAACCCGCAAGACCTGCTGGACATGTGCGGCACGGGCGGCGACGGCAGCCACACCTTCAACATCTCGACCACCGCCATGTTCGTGGCGGCGGCGGCTGGCGTGCCGATCGCCAAGCACGGCAACCGCAGCGCCTCGTCGTCCAGCGGCAGCGCCGACGTGCTGGAAGCGCTGGGCGCCAACCTGGTGCTGACGCCCGACGAAGTGGCCGAGTGCATCCAGGCCACGGGCATCGGCTTCATGTTCGCGCCCGCGCATCACGGCGCCATGAAGAACGTGGCCGCCGTGCGCAAGGAATTGGCCGTGCGCACCATCTTCAATATTCTTGGCCCGCTGACCAATCCGGCCGGCGCCGCCAACCAGTTGATGGGCGTGTTCCACCCTGACCTGGTCGGCATCCAGGTGCGCGTGCTGGAACGGCTGGGCTCGCGCCATGTGCTGGTGGTGCATGGCAAGGACGGCATGGACGAAGCGTCGCTGGGCGGGGCCACGCTGGTGGGCGAGCTGAAAGATGGTCAAATACGGGAATATGAAATCCACCCCGAAGACTACGGGCTATCCATGATGTCCAACCGGTCCATCAAGGTGTCCAATCGCGAGCAGTCACGCGAACTTGTCATCGAGGCGCTGGAAAATGTCGAGGGCACGGCCCGCGACATCGTCGCCCTGAATGCAGGACTTGCCATCTACGCCGGCAATAAAGCCGATTCCATTCCCGAAGCCTTAGCGCTAGCATTTGAACTGATCGCCACCGGCGCGGCGCGAGCCAAGCTGGAAGAATTCTGCGCATATACCCGGAAATTCCAGAAATGAACGATATTCTCGCGAAGATCCTCGCCGTCAAGGTCGAGGAAGTCGCCGCCGCTCGCCAGATGCGCAGCGAAGCCGAAGTCCTGCGCGAAGCGCAGGCTCGCCAGGACGTGCGCGGCTTCGCGCAAGCCATCGAAGACAAGATCTCGCAAGGCAAGGCCGGCGTCATCGCTGAAATCAAGAAAGCATCGCCCTCCAAGGGCGTGCTGCGCGAGACCTTCGCCCCCGCGGAAATTGCGTCGTCCTATGCCGTGCATGGCGCGGCCTGCCTGTCGGTGCTGACCGACGTGCAGTTCTTCCAGGGTTCGCACGACCACCTGCGCCAGGCACGCGCGGCCTGCTCGCTGCCCGTGCTGCGCAAGGACTTCGTGATCGACTCCTACCAGATCATCGCCGCGCGCGCGATGGGCGCCGACTGCGTGCTGCTGATCGTGGCCGCCCTGACGCCGTCGCAACTGCGCGACTACGAAACGCTGGCGATGGAACTGGGCATGGATGTTCTGGTGGAAGTGCACGACGCCCGCGAACTGGACGTGGCGCTGACGATGAAGACGCCGCTCCTGGGCATCAACAACCGCAACCTGCGCACCTTCGAAACCAGCCTGAAGAACACACTGGACCTGCTGCCCAACATTCCGGCGGGCAAGCGCGTCGTCACGGAAAGCGGCATCCTGAAGCCGGAAGACGTCAAGCTCATGCGCGACCACCAGGTCAATGCCTTCCTGGTTGGCGAAGCCTTCATGCGCGCCAAGGACCCGGGCACGGAACTCGCCCGCCTGATGCACTGAAGCATCAACGGGTGGTGGGCCGGGGCCGCGAGGTCAGCGGCCGCGAGGTCAAGGGCCGAGAGGTCAGCGGCTTGGCGATCGCGGCAAACCCAGCCCGCCCGCGCGCCTGTACACGGTGCTGCGGTGCACACCCAAGGCTCGCGCCGCGCGGCTGACATTGCCGCCGTGCGCGGCCAGCGCGTCGCGGATCGCCGTGTCCGTGATCGATTGCAGATCTTCCATGCCGCTGTCAGCAGCGGCCGCCGCCACGTCGGTGGCGTGACGCGCGTCCATGGCGGGCTGCACATCGGTTGCCAACAAACCAGTGGGCAGCACATCACGCGGCAGCCCCTTGGCCTGCAATAACTCGGCCGGCAACATGTCGGCATCCACCACGCCCGACGGCCCCGCCAACACATGCATGTTGCGCAGCACCGCCGCCAACTGGCGGTAGTTGCCCGGCCAGGAATACGCTGCCAACAGCGCTTCGATGTGCGGCGGCAGCATCGGCCCGGGTCCCTGCGCCGCCCATAGCCCCCGCAGCAATTCCAGACGGTCGGCGCGGGCGCGCAGCGGTTCCAGCGTGACCGTGTATTCGGCGATGCGGAAGTACAGGTCCGGGCGCACCGGCGCATCCGCCCCCTCATGGGCCAGCGGGCGATGGGTGGCGCACACCAGCGCAAAATCCACCGGCACCGGCCGCGCCGCGCCCAGCGGCGACACTTCACGCGTTTGCAGCACGCGCAGCAAACGTGATTGCAGCAGCAGCGGCATATCGCCGATTTCATCCAGGAACAGCACCCCGCCGTGCGCCTGGCGCAGCAAGCCCTTGCTGCCCTGGCGGCGCGCGCCGGTAAAGGCGCCATCCTCGTAGCCAAACAGTTCGGATTCGATCAGGCTTTCGGGCAGCGCCGCGCAATTGACCGCCACGAACGGCCCCGCCGCGCGCTTGCCGCGCGCATGCAATTCGCGGGCAAACACTTCCTTGCCCACGCCGGTTTCGCCTTGCAGCAAAATCGACACGCCCGCGTCCGACAGATGCACGGCACGCGCCAACGCGCCCAGTGTGGCGGCGTCAAAGCTGGGCGCCACGGGGCGCTTGGTGTCGGTGGGCGACTCGCTGAGCGGCAAGGCGGGCGCCACCGGGCGCGGCGGGCGCGAGCGCGGCAAGCGCAAGCGGGCGTGGTAGCTTGTGCCCGCGCGCGCCTGCACGCGGCCGGCCGCGTCGGGGCAGCGTTCCAGCTCGCCGTCGAACACATCGGCGTAGCGGTACACGCCCAGGGCGGTCGCGGCCAGGCCCAAGGCCTGCAAGGCGCGGCGATTCGCGCCAATCAACACATCCCCCTGAAACGCCAGCAAGCCTTCACCCGGCGCGCCCAGGCCGGACGAATCGGCATGCAGACGCAACACGGCGTAATGCTCGTAGGCTTCTTCAAACAGCCGATGCTCGATCACATCCACGGCCGCGCGCACCAGGGCCAGCACATCCGGGCGAACGTCGCGCGCCTGGCTGGACAGGTCCAGCACCCCCAGCATGCGCCCTTCACTGTCAGTGATGGGTACGGCCGCGCAGGTCAGGATGCGATTGGGTTCAAAGTAGTGTTCCGCGCCATGCACGGCGATGGGCCGGCCTTCGACCAGCGCGGTGCCGATGGCATTGGTGCCGGCGGCGGCCTCGTCCCAGGGCGCGCCGGGCATCAGCGCCACGCGGGACGCGCGGCTGGCGAATCCGGTGTCGCCATCGCTGTCCAGCACCAACCCTTGCGCGTCGGACAAGATCACCAGGTTGCCATTGCCGCCGGCCTGGCGGCGCAGGTAGGACATGGCGGGTTCGGACAGGCGGCGCAGCGCTTCGTTGCGCTGCTGGGCTTCGCGCAGTTCGCCCTGCGTCATGAGTTCGGCGCGGCGCACGCCACGCATGTCAAAGCCCAGGTCGGCGCAACGCCGCCAGGATCGCAGAATGGGTTCAGCAACGATGCCGCCGGGCACCGCCCCCTGCTGGTTGAACAGCAGGCGCGCTTGCGTCAGCGCGTGCTGACGGGATTGACTGGCCATGCATGTCTCCTTGGACGGGTGTTCTGCGACACCTGTTCCGCGACAACGTCGCAAAAAACGTCATCTTGAAAGGGCAAAAATCTTGCACGCCCGTCGGGGCGCGCCGAAATCAACTTTCGCACGCTGGGGCCCGGACTGTCCAGCGGGGAAGCCCCAAGGTTGGCATGCTCCTTGCTTGATAGGAAGCAGGCAGCCCACTGCCGCAATCCCAACAATATCGGAGACAAGCATGGACATCGCGACCCGCATCACCCCGGACACGTACGGCACGCGCCTGGACCTCAAGACGCAGTACGACAACTTCATCGACGGCAAATGGCAGAAACCGGCCGATGGCGAATACTTCGACAACGTGACCCCGGTGACCGGCCAGGTGTTGACGCGCAACGCGCGCTCGAAGGACCGCGACATCGAACTGGCGCTAGACGCCGCGCACCGCGCCGCGCCGAAATGGGGTTCGACCCCGGCCGCCGAACGCGCGCGCATGCTGATGCAGATTGCCGACGTCATGGAAGCCAACCTGGAACGCCTGGCCACCGCCGAAACCTGGGACAACGGCAAGCCGATACGCGAAGCCCGCGCCGCCGACATCCCGCTGGCCATCGACCACTTTCGCTACTTCGCCTCGTGCATCCGCAGCCAGGAAGGCGGGTTGTCGGAAATCGATAGCGACACGGTGGCCTACCACTTCAACGAACCGCTGGGCGTGGTGGGACAGATCATTCCGTGGAACTTCCCCATCTTGATGGCGGCGTGGAAGCTCGCGCCCGCGCTGGCGGCCGGCAACTGCGTGGTGCTCAAACCCGCCGAGCAAACGCCGCTGGGCATCCTGCTGCTGATGGAACTGATTGGCGACATCCTGCCCCCGGGCGTGCTGAACGTGGTGACGGGCTTTGGCCTTGAAGCCGGCAAGCCGCTGGCCTCCAGCAAGCGCATCGCCAAGATCGCCTTCACCGGGGAAACCACCACCGGCCGGCTGATCATGCAGTACGCCTCGCAGAACATCATTCCCGTCACGCTGGAACTGGGCGGCAAGTCGCCCAACATTTTCTTTGCCGACGTGGCGGCGCAAGACGACGACTTCCTGGACAAGGCCGTGGAAGGCTTCGTGATGTTTGCGCTGAACCAGGGCGAAGTGTGCACCTGCCCCAGCCGCGCGCTGATCCAGGAATCGCTCTACGACAAGTTCATGGAACGCGCCTTGAAGCGCGTGGCCGAGATCAAGCAAGGCAACCCCCTGGACGGCGACACCATGCTGGGCGCGCAGGCGTCCACCGAGCAGTTGGAGAAGATTCTGTCGTACCTGGATATCGGCAAGCAGGAAGGCGCCGACGTGCTGGCGGGCGGCTCGCGGGCGCAGATGCAGGGCGCGCTGGAAGGGGGCTACTACGTGCAGCCCACGGTCTTCAAGGGCCACAACAAGATGCGCGTCTTCCAGGAAGAGATCTTCGGCCCGGTCGTCGCGGTGACAACCTTCAAGGATGCCGACGACGCGCTGGCGCTGGCCAACGACACACTCTATGGGCTGGGCGCGGGCGTGTGGTCGCGCGACGCCAACACCTGCTACCGGATGGGGCGCGCCATCAAGGCCGGCCGCGTGTGGACCAACTGCTATCACGCCTACCCGGCGCATGCGGCGTTTGGTGGATACAAGCAGTCGGGCATCGGGCGGGAAAATCACAAGATGATGCTCAACCACTACCAGCAGACGAAGAACCTGCTGGTGAGCTATTCGCCGAAGAAGCTGGGTTTCTTCTAAGCATCACGCCGCGACACGCGCACCGGGCCATCGGGTCCGGTGCGCGTATTAGCCGTAGGTGATGCCGCAAGGAATCCACAAGACAAGCGACAAGGAAAACACCATGGATGAACCCACCCCGCGCGTGGTTGCCACCGATGCGGCGCGCGAGTTGATCGACACGCTGCGAGCCAAACACGGCCCGCTGATGTTCCACCAATCGGGCGGGTGCTGCGATGGCAGTTCCCCCATGTGCTATGCGCAAGGCGAATTCATGGTGGGCGGGTCGGACGTGTTGCTGGGCCAGCTTGAGGGCTGCCCGTTCTACATGGGCGAAGACCAGTTCGCGTACTGGGAGCACACCCAGCTCATCATCGATGCCGTGCCCGGGCGCGGCGGCGCGTTCTCGCTGGACAGCGCGGAAGGCAAGCGCTTTCTGCTGCGCTCGCGGCTGTATTCGGACGACGAATGGGCGCGCGTGGCGCCCGTGACGAAGGGATAGCGCGCTAGGCTGTGGATCAGGCCTGACCGCGACGCGCCCAGTCCAGCGCGTCTTCCAGCCGATCATTACCCCAGAACATTTCATCGCCCACAAAAAACGTGGGTGCGCCGAACAGGCCCAGATCGCGCGCCCGGTCCACCTGGCGGCGCAACGCTTCCTTGGCGGCTTCGGACTTGGCGCGTGCGATCAGCGCATCGGCGTCCAGCGACAGGCCGTTCAGCAAACCGTGCACCACGTCTTCGGACTGAATGTCCTCGTCATGCTGGAAGTTGGCGCGAAACACCGTCACGCAGAAATCCCGGCACCAGGGCTCGTCCTGGCCCAGCAGCGCGATGCGGGCCGGCAGCACGCTCATGCGCGGAAACAGGCGCGGGCGCTTGTAGACCACGCCGTACTTGTCAGCCAGCCGCGCGATGTCGCGCATCATGTACGCGCCCTTGCCCGGAAACAGCCGGAACGGCGAATCATTCCAGCCCTGCGCCTGGAAAATCGGCCCCAGCAGGAAGGGGCGCAGGTCCACCCGCACGCCCGCGTCTTGCGCCAGGGAGTCTATGCGTTCGATCGCCAGATAACTGTACGGGCTGGCAAAGTCGAACCACATCTGCATGCGAGGGCCATCGGGCAAAGGCGCGGTCATTCTGGGGGCTCCGACAAGGAAAGTAGCGCGACCTGCGCATTCGGCAGGCCGCTGAGCACGACATCGCGATCGCTGTCGACGGTAAGGGAGTCGCCGGCTTGCAGCACGCTGTCATCCAAGCGGCGGTACTCGGAAATCCACACCGTGCCGGCACGGCACACGATGCGGACGCCCGAGGCGCGCTTGAGCAGCATAGTCGAGCCGCCATCCAAACGGAATGACATTCCCGTGGTGCAGCGTAACTGGATCATGGCAACCCCCTGGCCGCGTCGGCGGCGATCACGTGGGACGTCAGGGATATCCCCTCCGCCTGTCGCATGGTTCCCATTGGACGCTGGCGGCGTACTATTGCTCAAGCGACTTTTCCGTCCAACACGCATGAGTTTCACGAATGCCATATCCGCTAGCCAAGCTTCCTCCGCTGGACCTGGTCCGAGGCTTTGTCGCCGTGGGCCGGCGCATGAGCATCACCTTGGCCGCGCAGGATCTGCACGTGACGCAATCCGCCGTCAGCCGCCAGATTCGCGCGCTGGAAGAACACCTGGGCGTGCCCCTGCTGGTGCGCGGATTCCGCAGCGTGTCGTTCACGTCCGAAGGTGCGCAACTGTTTCGCATGGCCGACGTGTGGCTCAGCCAATTGGGTGACCTGACCGAACAATTGCGCGCGCCCGAGCGGCGCACGCCGGTCACCGTCACCACCACCATCGGCGTGGCCTCGTTGTGGCTGCTGCCGCGCCTGGGGGATTTTCAGGCGGCGCATCCGCATATCGACGTGCGCGTGGCGGCCGACAACCGCCTGATCGACATCGACCGTGAAAGCGTGGACATCGCCATTCGCTACAGCGAACGCGACAAGGTGCCGGACGCCGCCGCGTGGCTGTTCGGCGAAACGGTGGTGCCGGTGGCCCACCCCTTGCTCAATGTGCGCGAGCTGGATGCGCGCGCGCTGCAACGCCATGTCTTGCTGGAATTCGATGACCCGACCCGGCCGTGGCTGCAATGGTCGGAATGGCTGAGCGCGCGTGGCCTGGGCCGCACGCGCGCGCGCGGCATGCTGCGCTTTAACCAATACGACCAGATTGTGCTGGCGGCGCTGGCCGGCCATGGCATTGCGCTAGGCAGGCTGGCATTGATTGCGCCCATGCTGGCCGACGGCCGGCTACAGGCGGTAGGCGACCAGCCCGCCCGCGCCACCGAACTTGCCTATTGGCTGGTGCGCAATACCCGCCGCAGCACGCCGGATGCGGATGTGGTGGCCCAATGGTTGATCGAGCAGGCCGCGAGTACCGCGCAAGATCTGCGGGCTTGAGGTAACGCGGGGCAACGCGGGCCTGCGCGATGCGGCCCGCGCTCGGTCGGCCGACCTGATCAGCCGACCTGCACGCGCGCGTCGCCTTCGACCATTTCACCGATCACCGTGGCGTCGCCGAACCCCTGGCTGTGAAACAGCGCCAGCACCGCATCGGCCGCTTCCGGCGCGCACGACACCAGCAGCCCGCCGGAGGTTTGCGGATCGGTCAGCAAGGCGCGTTGCGTGTCGCTCACGTTGGCGCCCAGCCGCACGGATTCGCCATAAGACGCCCAGTTGCGGCCGGATGCGCCGGTAATCACGCCGTCCGCCGCAAAGGCTTCCACTCCAGGCAGCCACGGCAGCGCGTCCAGGCGCAGCCGCGCCGTCAGATTCGCGCCGCGCGCCATCTCCAGCGCGTGGCCCGCCAGGCCAAAGCCGGTGACATCGGTGACCGCATGCACGCCGTCCATTGCCGCCAAGGCGGCGCCGGGCCGGTTCAGCCGAGTGGTCGTATCGATCATGACGCGGTAGCCGGCGTCGTCCAGGCGGTTCTTTTTCAGCGCGGCCGACAAGATGCCCACGCCCAGCGCCTTGCCCAAGATCAGCACATCGCCCGCGCGCGCGTCGGCGTTACGCTTGACGCGGCTGGGGTGCACCAGCCCCATCACCGCCAGGCCGTAGATGGGCTCGACCGAATCAATGCTGTGCCCGCCCGCCACCGGAATGCCCGCTTCCGCGCAGACCGATTCGCCGCCGCGCAAGATCTCGGCAATGACGCTGTGCGGCAGCACGTTGATGGGCATGCCCACGATGGCCAGCGCCATGATCGGCGTGCCGCCCATGGCATACACGTCCGATAGCGCATTGGTGGCCGCGATGCGGCCGAAGTCATGCGGGTCGTCCACGATGGGCATGAAGAAATCAGTGGTGGCGATAAGCGCCTGCTCGTCATTGAGCCGGTAGACCGCCGCGTCGTCGGCGGTCTCGGTGCCGACCATCAGGTTGGGATAGCTTGCGGCGGGGCCGAAACGCTTGAGCAATTCGGACAGCACGCCCGGCGCGATCTTGCAGCCACAGCCGCCGCCGTGCGACAGCGAAGTCAAACGCGGCACTGCCGCGGACGCTACTTCCTGGGTCATTTCAGTCTCCGGGGATCAATCAAAAAAGGATAGCACCGCGCCCGCCGTTGGCCCTATGATGTTTCGGCGGCAGGCATTGCCGCAGTATGCTCGACTTCAGCAGCAACGGACGGCCGCCCGGCCCCGGGCGCACCGACAGCCAATCTTCACCGTGCGTGAGGGCTCTATGGATCGCCGACACTTTCTCCGTTTATCTGGCGCATTGTGCGCCGCCACCACCACCGCCTTGCCACAGGTGCTGCGCGCGCAGCAAGCGCCCGTCACCGTGGGTTGGCGTGGCTTTGAACTCACTACCGACATCAGCGTTGCGGATTCCGCCGCACACACGCGCATCTGGATTCCGGTGCCCTACGCCACCGACACGGACTACCAGCGCGGGGTGACGACCACCTGGAACGTCAGCGGCGGCGGCACCGCGCAGTTGACGCAAGCCCCCGGCTACGACGTGCAGATGCTGGCCGTGCAATGGCCGGATGCCCAGGCGCCGCGCGGCGTGACGGTGACCAGCCGCTTCCAGACCCGCAACCGCCGCGTCGACCTGACGCAACCGCCCCCCGCCAACGCCGTGCTTGAAGACCCGGCGGTACTGCGCGAATTCGTGAAGCCTACGGCGCTGCTGCCCACCGACGGCATCGTCAAGGCCACCGCCGACCAGATCACACGCGGCCACCAGGGCGACGTGGCGCGCGCCCGCGCCATCTACGAATGGGTCGTTGAAAATACCTGCCGCACCGCATCAACGCCCGGCTGCGGCGTGGGCGACGTGCATTACATGCTTAGCGCCAACGACTTGAACGGCAAGTGCGCCGACATCAACGCCCTGTTCGTGGCGTTGGCGCGCGCCTCGGGCATTCCCGCGCGCGATGCCTACGGCGTGCGCGTGGCCAATTCCGAGCTGGGCTACAAGAGCTTGGGCAAGGCAGGCGACGTCACCAAAGCGCAGCACTGCCGCGCCGAGTTCTATGCCGCCGGCTATGGCTGGGTGCCGGTCGACCCGGCTGATGTGCGCAAGGTGATGCTGGAAGAACCGCCCGGAGAACTACCCTTGACCAATGCCAAGGTGCGCGCGGCGCGTGTCATGCTGTTTGGCGCCTGGGAAATGAACTGGGTGGCGTACAACCACGGCCACGACGTCGTGCTGCCGGGCTCGGCCCACGACCCCGTGCCGTTCCTGATGTATCCCAACGGCGAAACCAGCGCGGGACGCCTCGACAGCCTGGACGCGGACGGCTTCCGGTATCGGATCAGCGCGAAACCCGTGTCCGTCTGAGACGGCAAGACACGCCGCCTGGGTCAGAAAGAAAGGAGATGGCGGAAGGCAGCAGGAGTCGAACCTACCTGGGAACGTCTGACGCCCCCAACTGGGTTTGAAGCCCAGCCGTGCCGCCGGGCACGGATGCCTTCCGTGGCGGACTGCCTATGATACCGGCTGCGGCGAGTTTTACGTCGCCTCTTGCCTGGAGTCTTGCATCGGGTTTTGCATCGGCCCTTGCATCCCCGCATACGCGCTTTCACCGCGCAGGAGGTGCGTGTCCCGCACGCGCCGGGTATAGCCGACGCGGTCGAAGAATTCCAGGATCTGGATGGCGCGCTTGCGCCCCAGCCCCGTGCGGTCGCGGAACACCGCCGCGTTCAGGCCCGGGGGCTGGGCGGCCAACTCGGCGGCCAGGCGCGCCAGTACGCGCACCTGGTCACGGTGATAGAACAGGTCCTTCACCACCTGCGCGACCTCTCCGCGCCGCAGCAGCTTGCGCATCAGTTGCCGCACACGCTCTTCAGGTTCGCCTTGCATGCGCGCCAGGTCCCGCACCCAGGGCGGATCGAATGCGCCGGCATCCAGCAGCGGCAACAAGCGCTGCGCCAGCGCGCTTTCCTCGTCGGCCAGCGTGGCCGTGTGCGAAGGCAGATGCAGCCAGGGGCCGTTGCGCGCCACCCGACCATCGCGTTGCAGGTGGTCCAGCACCGCCGTCCACAAGGCATCCGAACCCACCGGCATGGCCATGCGGCGCAGGCGCGCGCTATCCGGGCCGGGTTCGTCCGGCGCACTCTGATGAAAGCTCGCCAGCGCCTGCTCCACGCGGCCGCGCAGCGCATCCCAATGAGCTGACCCGATCAGCGTGCGCGGGCCTTGCGCGTGGCGCGACTCGATCCACAAGGCGCCATGCGGCGCTTCGATGTCTTGCACAGGCTTGCCGGTCAGGCGTTGCAAGGCCCCTTCGTCCAAACCCAATGGCGCATGCGCCAACACCGGGGGCAGCCCGCCGCCGTCCAGCATGTCGCACAGCGCCTGCAAGCCCTGCATGCGCGCCGCCGCGCGGCGCTTGCGGTCCGGTGCGTTGGGGTCCAGCACGCGGCCGCCACCCACCGTGCGGGTGGCCTGCGCGTTGCGCACAATGAAGCGGTCGCCGGGCATGGCGCACACCGGCTCGTCGAACACCAGTTGCACCCAGCCCGATTGCCCCGGCGCCAGCGTCTCCGCGCTCAGCGGCACCACGTGCGCCACCTGGCGCGCGGCGCCGATGTGCACGTGCAAGGGCGCCCAGGCACGCAAGGGCGCGTCGGCCGACGGCAGCAGGGTCAGCGCAACATCGACATGACGCGACGGCAGGAAGCAACGCGCATCCGCGATCCAATCACCGCGTGAAATAGCCTGCTTGTCGATACCCGCCAGGTTCAAGGCGCAGCGCTGGCCGGCCGTGCCGGTGTCGCTGGGCTGGTTTTGCGCGTGGATGCTGCGGACCCGCACGCGCGTGCCGGCCGGCATCACGCGCAGGTCGGCGCTGTCGTCGCCCGCGCGCGCCTGACCCGAATGCGCCGTGCCCGTCACCACCGTGCCGTGGCCCGCCAGCGTGAAGACGCGGTCGACCGCCAGCCGGAACAGGCCATCGCTGCCCCGCCGCTGCAAATGTTCTGCCTGCGCGTGCAGGTAATGCTTGAGATCCGCCGTGCCGGCATCCTCGGCTTGCGCCGCGCAGACGGCGTATACGGGTGCGCCATCCAGGAACGTGCCGGCCGTGAGCTCGGCGATATCGGCGCGCACGGCCGCCAGCCGCGCGGCGTCGGCGCGGTCGGCCTTCGTCAGCGCCACCGCGCCCTGGGCCACGCCCAACAGCGTCAGGATGGCCAGGTGCTCGCGCGTTTGCGGCATGACGCCGTCGTCCGCCGCCACCACCAGCAGGCCGAAGTCGATGCCGCTGGCGCCGGCCGCCATCGTGTGCACCAGCTTTTCATGGCCGGGCACATCGATAAAGCCCAGCACGTCGCCGTTGGCAAGTGGCGTGTAGGCATAGCCGAGTTCGATGGAGATGCCGCGCGCCTTCTCTTCCTTGAGCCGGTCGGTGTCGACCCCGGTCAGGGCGCGCACCAGCGTGGTCTTGCCGTGGTCGATATGGCCCGCGGTGCCGATGATCATGCCAGCGGCTCCGCCAGTTGCTCGACAAAGGCGGCTTCGTCGCGCGCTTCCAGGCAGCGCAGGTCCAGCCACAAGGCGTCGTCGGCAATCCGGCCGATGACGGGCGTGGGCAAGCCGCGCAGTTGCGCTTCCAGCTTGTCCAGATGCCGGCCCGGCCGGCCGCTGCCGGTATAACGCGCCGCCAGGCCGAAGCTGGGCAATTGGTCCACGGGCAAGGCGCCGCTGCCGATCTGGCTGAACATGGGCACCGCCTCGACCGCGTAGTTCGCGCCCACCGCATGCGCCAGCACGGCGCGCAGCCGTTCGGCCTGCGGCTGAATGTCGCGCTGCGGCCGGGTCAGCAAGCGCAAAGTGGTCAGGCGCTGCGCCAGGAATTCCGGCGCGCGGTACAGGTTCAGCACGGGTTCCAGCGCCGCCAGCGTCAGCTTGCCCACACGCAATGCGCGCTTGAGCGGGTTCTTCTTGATCTTGCGGATCAGGTCGGCGCGGCCCACCAGCAGGCCCGCTTGCGGCCCGCCCAGCAGCTTGTCGCCGCTGAAGGTGACCAGGTCCGCGCCCGCCGCGATGGTGTCGCGCACCGTGTCTTCGCGCGGCAGGCCGAACTGCGTCAGGTCCACCAGCGTGCCGCTGCCCAGGTCGACCGTGGCGGGCAGGCCCTTGGCATGCGCCAGCGCCGCCACTTCGGCCAGGTCGACGCTTTTGGTGAAGCCGGTGACGGCGTAGTTGCTGCAATGCACTTTCATCAGCATCGCGGTGCGCGGGCCGATGGCGCCGTCGTAGTCGGCGGCGTGGGTGCGGTTGGTGGTGCCCACTTCAACCAGCTTGGCGCCCGCGCGCTTCATGATGTCGGGAATGCGGAACGCGCCGCCGATCTCGACGAGTTCACCGCGCGACACCACGACCTCGCGCCGGTCAGCCAGTGCGTTCAGCATCAGCAGCACGGCGGCGGCATTGTTGTTGACGACGGTGGCGGCTTCGGCGCCGGTCAGTTCGCATAGCAGCTCGTCGATGAGATCGTCGCGGTCGCCGCGCCCGCCCGTGTCCAGGTCGAATTCCAGATTGGCCGGCGTGGTCAGCGCGCGCATCACCGAGGCCACCGCTTCGTCGGGCAGCAGGGCGCGGCCCAGGTTGGTGTGCAGCACGGTGCCGGTCAGGTTGTAGACAGCGCGCAGGCGCGGCTGGGCGGCCTTGTTTAACGCCGCCGTCACGCGGGCCGCTACGGCCCCGGCTTCCAGTTCCGGGCGCATCAGGTCGCCCGCCAGCGCGCGTTGGCGCAAGGCGTCCAGGTCGCGCCGCAACGCCGCCACCACTTGCGTGCGGCCGTGCGTATCGAGGGCGCCGCGCAGGGCATCGGCGTTCAGCAGACGATCCAGCGGAGGAATATCCGAGGCGGCGGCCACGTCACCGCCAGACGGTTGCTGGGCCATGCTATTCCTCGTTGCCATGCCACAACAGGGGGTTTCCGCTGGCGCGCGAATAGCCGGCCTCGCCCACCAGCACATCCAGCATCAAGCTGGCCAGGTCATCGGCCACGGGCTCAACGTACAGGTCTTTGTCTTGATAGAAGATCTTGCGGTAGGTGTGGCAGTGGTCGCAGGTTTCGGCCTTGATGGCCGGCGAGCGGCCGTCGATAGCCTGATAGGCGACGGATTCCACGTCTTCACAGTGCGTGCACTTGACGCGCACCATGTGCCACTGCGTGGCGCACAGGCTGCAACACAGGTAGCGGTAGCCTTCGAATTGGCCGCCCACGCGCACCACGCTGGCCACCGGCAGGCTGGCGCAGACGGGGCACACGCCAAAGGGGCTGACCACCGGCAATTGCTTGGCGTCGAAGCGGCTGGCCAGATCGGTCCAGTAGACCTGCAAGGCCGCCATCACGAAGGGCGCGGCGGCGCCGTCCACGCCCTGATCCTGTTCAGACAACACGGCTTCGGCCAGGTCTTCCAACGATTCGGGGTCTTCATCCACCGCGCGGCGCAACGCGGTACAGACCTCAATGGCTTCGGCCGGCACGCCCTGGCCGCGCGCCACGTCGTCGACCAGCCGCGCCAGGATGCCGCGCCACAGCGGGTCGCGCGGCCAGCCCACGGCCTGCAACGGTGGCATGCCATGCGCTTGCGCCAGCGCCAGCCGGTCTTCGGATGCGCCGGGCGCGGCGCAGTCCTGCAAGGCACGGTGTTGGGCGTCGACCAGTTGCGCCATCAAGAGCAGGTAATCCGCCACCGGGCTGTCTGAGGCCAGTTGCCGCAGGCGCGCCGCGCGCGTCGAAAAAACCGACCCGCGTTCAGGCAGGCTGACGCGGGGAATGACATTGTGGTCTAGCGCTTCGATCTCACCGCGCGGAAGAATTCGCTGCAATTGCGTCTCCAAGAAAACAAACACGGCTGCCAGCCTTCGTGCAAAGAAGGATAGCAGCCGTTGGCTACCCGGGGGCAAGCCCCCGGGTGGGGCGGGCGAACCCTATTTTTTGACTTGCTCGCGGAACCAGGCGCGGTGATGCTTCCAGGCCCATCCGGCCGTCACGTGACCGCGCAGCATCGCCGTCAGCGCGCCCTTCCCCCAGATACCCGCATAGATGTGCACGATGATCGCGCAGATCATCACCAGCGCGCTGACCGCGTGCACCACCGACGCGATCCGAACCACCCAGATCGGGAAATAGAACGCGAAATACTCGCGCCAGATCACGATGCCGCTGGCGAACAAGCCCAGCATGCACAGCACCAGCACATAGAACAACAGCTTCTGGCCGGCGTTGTACTTGCCGACTTCGGGCAGTTTCTCTTCGCGGTTTTCAACCACGTCGTTCAGTTGCCGAAGCCATTGGCGGTCAGCCTTGGTCATCATGTTCTGCCGCCACATGTGGCCGGCGAACACAACGAAGCAAACGAACATCACCACCCCGATGATGGGGTGGAGAATGCGCGTCCAGGGGCCGCCGCCGAACAGGTTGCTAAGCCAGTACATGGACGGGTGAAACAAGGCCAGGCCGGACAGCGCCAACAGGATGAACGTGAAGGCGATGATCCAGTGGTTGGTGCGCTCGCC
The DNA here is from genome assembly GCF_057334535.1 of Achromobacter colocynthidis. Lineage (NCBI taxonomy): Bacteria > Pseudomonadati > Pseudomonadota > Betaproteobacteria > Burkholderiales > Alcaligenaceae > Achromobacter > Achromobacter colocynthidis. The sequence continues at coordinate 441,930 of NZ_JBHFIZ010000039.1, read as the reverse complement.
GGGCGAATAACGCTTGATGCGGCGGTGATGGTGGTCTTCAGTCATGACGCATCTCCTCTTCGGCGCGGCGTTCGTCTTCTTCCGACACCTCGTTGCGGCCCACGCGGGCGTAGTGGAAGAAGCCCGCCAGGGCGGTCAGGGCCATCATTGCCAGGCCCACCGGTTTAGCCAGACCCTTCCACAGCGAGACCATGGGGCTGATGTGTGGGTCCTTGGGCAGGCCGTGATACAGCCCGGGCTGGTCGGCGTGATGCAGCACATACATGACGTGGGTGCCGCCCACGCCTTGCGGGTCGTACAGCCCGGCCTGATCGAAGCCGCGCGACTTCAAATCCACGATGCGCTCTTCGGCATGCTGCTTCATGTCTTCCTTGGTGCCGAAGACGATGGCGCCGGTGGGACAGGCCTTGACGCAGGCCGGCTCCTGGCCGACCGCCACGCGGGCGGAACACAAGGTGCACTTGTACGCCTTGTTGTCTTTCTTGGCGATGCGCGGCACGTTGAACGGGCAGCCGGTGATGCAGTAGCCGCAGCCAATGCAGTTTTCCTCGTGGAAATCCACGATGCCGTTGGTGTATTGGATGATGGCGCCCGGCGAGGGGCAGGCTTTCAGGCAGCCCGGGTCCTCGCAGTGCATGCAGCCGTCTTTGCGGATCAGCCATTCCAGGTCGCCTGCGGGGTTCTCGTATTCCGAGAAGCGCATGACGGTCCAGGAATGCTCGGTCAGGTCGGCCGGGTTGTCGTAGACGCCGACGTTGGTGCCGATCTCGTCGCGCAGATCGTTCCATTCCATACAGGCGCTTTGGCAGGCCTTGCACCCGATGCACTTGGACACGTCGATCAGCTTGGCCACCGAACCCGTGACGGGCTCGCGAATGCCGGGCGGCGGCGTGGTGGTCGCGGAGCGCCGCTTGATGTCTAGGGATTGCATGGACATGTCGGTTCTCCTAAACCTTCTCGACCTTGACCAGGAACGACTTGAATTCCGGTGTCTGGGAATTGCCGTCGCCCACGAATGGCGTCAGGGTGTTGGCGAGGAAGCCGGGTTTGGCCAGGCCCACAAAGCCCCAGTGGATGGGAATGCCCACGTGATGCACGGTCTTGCCCTCGATGGTCAGGGCGCGCAAGCGCTTGGTGACCAGCGCCACGGCCTTGATGTAGCCACGGTTGGACGTCACTTTCACCCGCGACCCGTTGGCAATGCCCAGTTCCTTGGCCAGCGCGTCGCCGATCTCCACGAATTGCTCCGGCTGGAGAATCGCGTTGATGCGGACGTTCTTGGTCCAGTAGTGGAAGTGCTCGGTCAGGCGGTAAGTGGTGGCCACATAGGGGAAGTTTTCCACCGTGCCCATCGCGGCCAGGTCGTCCTTGAAGACGCGCGCGGCCGGGTTGCTGGTCACGCCCTTGGCCTTCGGGTACAGCGGGTTGTAGCCCAGTGGCGTCTCGAAGGGTTCGTAGTGCTCGGGGAACGGCCCTTCGGCCATGCCCGCCCGCGCGAAGAAGCGCGCCACGCCCTCCGGGTTCATGATGAACGGGCCCATGCCGCCTGCCGGGTTTTCGTCACCCTTGAAGTCGGGAATGTCGACACCCGTCCAGGCCTTGCCGTTCCAGCTGATCAGCCTGCGGCTGGGGTCGAACGGCTTGCCCGTCACATCGCAAGACGCACGGTTGTACAGGATGCGGCGGTTGGCCGGCCATGACCAAGCCCAGTTCAGGGTCTGCCCGATGCCGGTCGGGTCGCTATTGTCGCGCCGCGCCATCAGGTTGCCGCCGGGGCCCCAGGCGCCGGCAAAGATCCAACAGCCGCTGGCCGTGGAGCCGTCGTCGCGCAGTTCCGCAAAGCCCGCCAATTGCTCGCCGCCCTTGCGGGTGACCTTGGTGGGGTCCTTGGGGTCGACCAGGTCAACCAGCGCGCGGCCGGAATATTCCTTGGCCAACTCTTCGGCGGTGGGGTTCTGCGGGTTGGCGTAGGGCCAGGACAGGTTGACGATGGGGTCCGGATACTTGCCGCCTTCGTCCTGGTAGAGCTTGCGCAGGCGCGTGAAGATGAGCGACATGATTTCGATATCGCTCTTGGCTTCGCCGGGGGGCTCGGCGCCCTTCCAGTGCCACTGCAACCAGCGCCCGGAGTTCACCAGCGCGCCGTCTTCCTCGGCAAAACAGGTGGTGGGCAGGCGGAAGACCTCGGTCTGGATCTTGGATGGGTCCACATCGTTGAGCTCGCCCGCGTTACGCCAGAATTCCGAGGTCTCGGTGACGAGCGGGTCCATGATGACCAGGTACTTCAGCTTGGCGAAGCCGTCGTTCATCTTGGACTTGTTGGGCGCGGCCGCCAGCGGGTTGAAGCCCTGCGCGATGTAGCCGTTCATCTTGCCCTGGACCATGAGCTCGTAGACTTGCAGCATGTCGTAGAGCTTGTCCAGCTTGGGCAGGTAGTCGAAGGCCCAGTTGTTTTCGGCCGTGGCGGCGTTGCCCCACCAGGCCTTCATCAGGCTGACGTGGAACTTGTTGTAGTTCTGCCAGTAGCTGAGCTGGTTGGGACGCAGCGGCTTTAACGTACGGGTCTCGATGTACTTGGCGTAGTCCTGCTCGGGTTCGTTGGGCAGCGTCATGTAGCCCGGCAGCAGGTTCGACATCAGGCCCAGGTCGGTCAGGCCTTGAATGTTCGAGTGCCCACGCAGCGCGTTCATGCCGCCGCCGGCGATGCCGATGTTGCCCAGCAGCAGTTGCACCATGGCGCCGGTTCGGATGATCTGCGAACCGATGGAATGCTGCGTCCAGCCCAGCGCGTACAGCACAGTGGCCGCGCGGTTGGGGCTGGCGGTGGACGCCAGCATCTCGCACACCTTCAGGAACTTGTCTTTCGGCGTGCCGCACACGCGCTCGACCATGTCTTCGGTGTAGCGCGAATAGTGCTTCTTCATCAGCTGGTAGACGGTGCGCGGATGCGCCAGCGTGGGGTCCGTCTTGACGTAGCCGTCGTCGCCGCGCTCGTAGTCCCAGCTTGCCTTGTCGTAGGTGCGCTTGTCGGCGTTGTAGCCCGAATACAGGCCCGCCTCGAACGCAAAATCCTCGCGCACGATGAAGGAAAAGTCGGTGTAGTTGCGCACGTACTCGTGCTGGATCTTGTCGTTATCCAACAGGTACTTGATGACGCCACCCAGGAAGATGATGTCGGTGCCGGTGCGTATGGGCGCGTAGAAATCCGCCACGGATGCCGAGCGCGTGAAGCGCGGATCCACAACGATCAGCTTCGCCTTGTTATGGGCCTTGGCTTCGGTTACCCACTTGAACCCGCACGGGTGGGCCTCGGCGGCATTGCCGCCCATGATCAACACTACGTCCGCGTTCTTGATGTCGACCCAATGGTTCGTCATCGCTCCACGGCCAAACGTCGGGGCAAGACCTGCCACCGTCGGGCCGTGTCAGACACGTGCTTGATTATCGAATGCCAACATCCCCATGCTGCGCACGGTCTTGTGCGTGACGTAGCCCACCTCGTTGCTACTTGCCGAGGCGGCCAGCATGCCGGTGGTCAGCCACCGGTTTACCGTTTTGCCGTCCGCGGTCTTCTCGACGAAGTTCGCGTCGCGGTCGGCTTTCATGAGTTTGGTGATGCGGGTGAGTGCTTCGTCCCAGGACATCCGCTGCCATTTGTCCGACCCGGGGGCCCGGTATTCCGGGTACTTCAGGCGGTTGGGGCTGTGGATGAAGTCGATCAACGCCGCACCCTTCGGACAGAGCGTGCCGCGGTTGACGGGGTGATCAGGGTCGCCCTCAATGTGCATGATGCTGGCGCGCGCGTTCTTGGACCCATCGCCCAGACCGTACATCAGCAAGCCACAGGCGACCGAACAGTAGGGACAGGTGTTGCGCGTTTCAGTCATGCGCGCAAGTTTGTACTGACGGACCTCAGCCATGGCCGTGCCGGGGGCTACCCCCAGCAATGCCAGGCTGGAGCCTGCCAGGGTTGCACCCGTCACCTTGAAGAACTGGCGGCGATTCATGTTTACCATGAAGCACTCCTCTCCTGGTGAATGAACAAGGCTGATGGCTCGCCCGAAGCGGAAAAGCCCCACAGCCTTGAAGGACATTGCAAAAGTATATGCCTAAGGGGGACGCCCACGCCATGCATAACGCACGCTGCACTGCGGAAATGAAAGCGAAATGGAAGTTGTTCGCAGATTTTGGATCTTCTTGCGGCTGCTACATTTCGCTTTCACTGCTGACCGTTGGAACACCGATGCGCCGCCGCTTTGCCCGCTTTGCCCTCTCGGCCCTCTTGCTTGCCGGCTTGGCCTGGATGCCTGGCCTCACCGCCTACGCGGCCCCCGCGTCCGGCCAGCCCACGCCCGCCGCCGCCGCCACCGAAGCCGCGCATCAAGCGGCCATGGAGGGCTATCTGTACTTTTATCCGCTGGTCACGATGGACCTGACCCGGCGCCAGTTCACGCACCCATTGCAAGCAGACAAAGGGGCGGCCGCCAATACCTTCCTGCATGGCCGCACGCTGCCCCAGGCCGGCGCCGTCGCAGCCTCGCCATGGGCCAACCCCGACATGCTGCGCAGCACCGGCTGGGTGGACCTGACGGGCGGCCCCGTGGTGCTGTCGGTGCCCGACACCCAGGGCCGGCTGTCCACGCTGACATTGCTGGATATGTGGACGGACGTCTTCGCCACGCTGGGCCCGCGCAGCACCGGCACGGCCAAGTCCAACACCGTCATCGTCCCGCCCGGCTGGACGGGCACGCTGCCTTCGGGCATGGCGCGCATCGACGCACCCACCGCCCAAGCCTGGGCCAAGATCCTCATCCAGACTAACGGGCCCGCAGACACCGCCGCCGTCCACGCCTTGCAGGACGGCTACACGCTGACGCCGCTGTCGCAATGGAACCTGCCCGCGCAATCGCAGCGGGTGAACTCCGATCCGAACCTGGACCTGAAGATCCCCGTGCGCGAACAGGTGGAATCGATGCCGACCGATGCCTTCTTCACCTACGCCGCCGCGCTGCTGCGCAAGCACCCGCCGCACGCCACCGACCAGCCGGTGCTGGCCATGCTGCGTCGGGTGGGATTGATACCCGGCAGGCCCTTTGACTTCGACAAGCTGGACCACCCCGCTAAGCAAGGCATGCGACGCGGCCTGCGCGCCGCGCGCGAGCGCATGGCCGCCGCCTCGGGCGCCAGCTTGCGCAGCCTGAACGGATGGCAGCAGGAGACGGCCAGCGTGGGCGTGTATGGCAACGCCTATCTGCGCCGCGCGCTGGCCGCCCAGGCACAACCTGGCGCCGGCCTGCCCGAGGACTTGTCCGTGCTGCTGCTGGCGGCCGACAGCCAAGGTGCGCCCATCAATGGCACGCTGCACTACGTGATGCGCTTTGAAGCCGGGCAGTTGCCACCCGCCGGCGCGCTGTGGTCACTGGCGGCCTACGACGACCAGGGCATGCCGGTGGCAAATATGCTGAACCGTTATGCCCTAAGCGACCGCTCGCCCTTGCAATACAACGCCGACGGTTCGCTCGAGCTGCACATCAGCCAGGCGCCGCCCCCGCCCGAGCAGCAGGCCAACTGGTTGCCGCTGCCGTCAGTGGGGTCGGCAACCCTGCTGCTGCGCGTGTACGAACCGCGCCCCGCGCTGCTGGATGGATTGTGGATGCCGCCCGCGCTGGTGCGCGACGGGCCCGAGGCGCTGCCCGACGCCGCATCGCCAGTTGCGCAGGCGGCGCCCGCGAATAAACCCTAGGACGCGCCCTGTTGTCGGCACCATGACAGCCACTGCCGCTACCATAGGCGTTTTATTTTTAGTGATGAGCGCCCGCCATGGACGACGCCTTTAGCCACCAATTGTCGATGACCATCCTGATGACGCCGGACATGGCGAACTTTTCAGGAAACGTACACGGCGGAACCATCCTGAAGTACCTGGACCAGGTGGCCTACGCCTGTGCCAGCCGGTACGCCGGCCAATACGTGGTGACGCTGTCCGTGGATCAGGTGGTGTTTCGCGAACCCATCCATGTGGGTGAATTGGTGACTTTCCTGGCGGCCGTTAACTTCACCGGGCGCACGTCGATGGAGATCGGCATCAAGGTCGTTACCGAAGACATCCGCCAGAAGCTCGTGCGCCACACCAACAGTTGTTATTTCACGATGGTGGCGGTGGACGACAAGGGCGCCCCCACGGCTGTGCCCCCGCTGGCCCCGCGCAACCTGGAAGAGCGGCAGCGCTTCGAAGCCGCGCGCCTGCGTCGCGAACTGCGCCAGGAAATGGAACGCCGCCACGACGAGATCAAGCGCGAAACCACGCACGACGCGGCATAGGGCCCGGTCGATTCGGCCCCGCTATTTCTCTGTGCCGGGTTTGCTTGCGATAAAGGCGTCCAGGGCTTTCCGGGCGGCTTCGGCTTGCGCGGGGGTTGGACCACGGAAGGCGCTTTGCGGCTCGACGCGGGGTGGCGCAACGGCCCCGTAACGCGGGCGCAGTGAACGCATGGCGTGGTCCCAGATTGCCAGAGCCTGATCCTTGCTCAAGGTGGAGTCGACGGGCGGACGGGGCCTTTTTCGTTGCCATAACGGAGGATCGCCCCGAGGAACAAAGTTGGGCAGAAGCCAATTAAGCAACTTGTCCGGTGTCATCTCCGGGTCGACGTGCAGTCTGGGCACGCCGCCCGCGGTCAGGCGGAAATTGACCGATGGACTCGCCAAGGAACGGCTATCACGGTAGTTTTCGGCGACGAACAACAACCCGCGATGGTCTTTCATGTCATACCGCATCAGGTATTCCTCGGCGGGAATTCCGGCCAGCGTGGTATGCCCCTTACGCAGCAGATCAGGGTCCCAGACGCGGAAGACGTTAAAGTCGCGGACCATGCGTTCGATAAGACGGGGCGACTCATTGCGCGCGGAGTCACTAAAGTAGATTTGCAGTTTGACGTTCGAGCCTCGCGCCATGAAGCTCACGATGCCCATCTCGTGGTCGTGCGTGCCTCGGATGATGACGGGGCCTAACGAAATGCCGGGGCCGGCCGCTTCGGCTTGCTTGACGGCGACAACTTGCGGAGCGAGCTCAAGCAGGCGCGACTCGACCTGTGCGTTGCTGCCCTCGTACGAGTCTGCTGCGAGCTTGACGTGCGTGCCGTTCACCAGCAGATGCAGTTCATAGGTCTGCGACCATGTACCGCCCAGACTCTCTTGAAATTGGAATAGCCACTTGCCCCGAGCCAATTCCTCCGCGCCGAGAAGCATGGACTTCCCGGTTTCAGAACTTTGGACGGCGCGGATGCGGCGGGCTCGTTCTGATAGCGCCTCGTCAAACTGAGCCAGCGTGATGTCTTGCCCCAGAATATCGATTTCAACGCTCGTATGATCGGCCCCTCCTCCGTAGTAAACCTTCGCGTACCCGCTGGAAGGCGGCCCCCAGTCGGCGGGAAGTTCGATCAGTTGCCTGCCTAGCGCCCACGTTCGCATAGGGCCGGTAATCTCGTTCACGGCGGGTTCCTCCTTTGGATGAAATAGGGCCATCGCGCCTGCGGCGAGCCCGGCCAACAGACAAAGCAGCGGGATCAAGCGACGCATGACGGACGCTTGGCTTGGGCTGCGATCTTGATGAGGCTATACAGCGTGAAGTGCCGGGTCTGCATCACTTTGAATGCGCCTTCATGGTCAAAGCCCGCGGCACTGACTTGCACCCGCACTTGGCCTTCACGCGCCTGCGCGACCGGCGCCTGGCCTGAACTGACCGGAACCGTGCCGTCACCGATGCCGTCCTGCATCTCGCAGTGCAGTTCCCAATGACTGACTTCCATGGATAGGGCTAGCCGGCCTGCTCTGACCGGCACGTGTTCTACGACGCGACTGCCCCCAACGTACAAGGGGCTGGACCCTTGATCGCGCACCTGCGCCATCTGCATGGTGGATACGACGAAGGCCTCCGGGGGCACGCCCAGGGGCCGATTCAGATCACCCCGTCCGGGTCGCATTTGCCAGGTAATGGTTTCGAAACTCGGCTGTTTGGCGTCGGCCCCGTAATACACGTAGGTGCAGGGGTGATAGGCGGCGCCTATCCTTTCGTGAAACTGCTTCGCCTTTTTGATATTCCTTGCGTAGTGGACCCACTCGATGGGAACTCCATCCTTCGGCTTTAACCACTCTTCGCGCAGCAATGCCCACCAGCGATCACGGCGCAGATAGATTTCCTGGTACGGGTCTGCCTCCGGAAGCGCAGGCGTGGCGGGCGCGTGATCGGGGTCTCGCAGTCGTAACCATCCCGGCGAATAGTTCTTGGTGGGCAGCAATTGCAGCGCCCCCGGCGACTGGGCGAATACCGCTGTGACGTCCTGGCCGGTCACGCCGATCACGGCGGCGGCCATCGCGCTTTCTTGCTGCATTCCCACTTTGCACCGCCGGTAAGCCACCGGAGCGCCATTGGTTGGCATGACGCCGTGCATCACGCCGGCAATTGCATCGCTCATGCCGGGCAATTGCGCACAACGCCGTGCCACCAGCCCGCCCATCGAGTGCGTGACCAGGATGACCTGCCGGCATTGGGATCCGTACTGATGCCTGATTTGTTCGATCCGCTCGGCAAGCTTTATTGCCGCCGCATCGTTGTCCGCCAGCCAGTTGTAGCCAAACGCGTGCACCGGCATCCGGTACGCGGCACGGGCGGAGAGGTCGTCCGTCTTTAGATGCGGCAATTGGTGCAACAGGTGTTCGCCCAGGCCCGCCAGCGGCACCTCCAGCCCGGGCTTCAGGCGTGGCTGTAGCGAGGTATCGTCGGGCATGTCCAGGTGCATGGACTTCAATTGGAATTCCGGCCACTCGTGCGGCCGGTAGGAGCTGTTCAGCGAGTCTTCGAGCCAGAGCAGGAACGGGTGATAGCTGCTTTCGCTGACTTCGCCCCAGCCCCGTTCGCGATAGCGATCGATAAGCGCCTGTTTGCGTTGCGCGGCGGATTCGACAGAAGGCACGATCACCGTGCCCGCGCTGCGTTCGGGCACGGCGCCGCCGTCATCGACGGTGACTCGGTCGGGATGCAACACCGCCTGCCGGATACCCGGGGGAACCCCGTTCCAGCGCTTGAACAAAGCAATAGGCTTGCCGGCCAGGCCCGCATCCAGACGCCAGACGGGTTCGGATTCTTCCCCGGCATTCGGGACGGACTTCAGGTTCGACCCCATGATGCCGGGGATGAACACGACCGGCAGGATCGCTTCGGGCGGAATCAGCAGAATGACCGGATCGCAGAGGGCCGTGGGCGTGAGGGTCCAGTGGAACACGGGGTGGCCCCGGGCATCGTAGGACATCGGGGCGAAACGCGGTGCGGTCGGGGCGGTGTCGGTCATGGCGGGTTCCTAAGCGGGCGCGCGCATGGCCTTGGAAGATGACGTGGCGTTGCGCAAGCGAATCACTCAACCGACCAGGGTGGTACCGATCCGGCAAAAAGACTATTGGAGAAGTCTGATTCTTGGATCTGATTTCTAAGGCTGAGTCTTAGGGCTACCCAAAGCACACGGGGCGACGCCAACCGGCGCCGCCCCGTATGAATACTGCCGCGACATCAGGCTCGTTCCGCCGCCCCCGGTGGCGCGGGCGGTGCGGACGCCGGCTCGCGGTCACGCCCCACCATGCGCTTCAATCCCAGCCATTGCTGGGACCAGAATCCGCGGCCGTAGTCGCGTCCGCCCAACTCGGCCTGTTGGTCGTGGATGCCCGTGGGACCGTAGCCGACGCCGAAGCGGGCGGTGCGAAACAGCACGTCCCAGATGGGGAACAGCGCGGCGAAGTTATAGCCGCCGACGGGGCCGGGGGTGGATGCGTCGTAGGCAATGGAATGGTGGTGCCGATGAAAACGCGGGCTGACCAGCAAGCGTTCGCCCAAGGCGCCAAAGTGCATGCGCAGGTTCGCGTGCGACAGGCTCTGCGCCAATTGGGTAATGGCCACCACCACCACGAACTGCGCGGGCGGCACGCCCACCAGTTGCGACACGAACACGACCAGCACGTCGCGCAGCATGTCGTCCAGCAGGTGGTTGCGGTCATCGCTCCAGACGGTCATCTGGCGTTGGCTGTGATGCACGGCATGCAGCGCCCATAGCCAGCCAAAGCGATGTTGTGCGCGATGGTAGAAGTAGTCGACCGCGTCGAACAACAGCAGATAGATGATCAGGCTGACCCAGGCTTTGTCCGTGACGCCCGGCCAGTACTGGTCAAGCTGAAACGGCGCGAAGCCCCACACGTGCAACTGCCCGAACACGCTGTCCCAGAACGGGTCGATGGTGAAGAACAGCGCCAGCCGGAAAACGCCCAGTCGATGGATCAGGGTGTAGAGCACGTCGATGCCGATCTGGCGGCGGTCGGTAACGGGTTCGACCGGCCGCAGGCGTTGCAGCGGGCCAAGCACCAGGACAAGCACGGCCACCTGCACCAGGCCGACCAGCAGCCACATGGTGGCGTCGTAGCCGTCTTCGATGAGGTTGCTCATGCCCAGGTGAAACAGCGCGGGCTGGATCAGGGTTTCGAAGAGCCATTGCTGGCTTGCTCCGAAGAATTGGCTAAGCGTGTCCATGATCAATGATGCGTGGCGATCCAGTCGCGATAGGCGGGGTTCTTGTCCAGGGTGGCAAAACAATAGCCCTTCTGTTGCAGGCCCACAATCAGGGGCTCAAGCACGGCGGGGGCCCAGGGGTCCTGGCGTGACCAGATGCCCAGGTGCGCCAGCAGGATATCGCCCGGCTTGATGGTGCGCAGGGCCTGGTCCAGCAGCTTTGCGTTGGGGAATTTGTCGCTGGGCAGTTCATCGCCCAGGAAACCGGCCGGCGACCAGCCCACGTGTTCGTAGCCACATGCCTTCGCGGCCTTAAGCAAGGCGGGCGAGGTCTTGCCGCCCGGCGCGCGGTACAGCGGCAGCATGGTGGCGCCCGTCATCTGATGGAAGCGGGTGGCGGAACGCTTGATTTCGGCGCAGTACTGTTCGGCGGTCCATTCAGCGCGCTTGCCGGTGTTGGGGCCGGCGCTGGGCTTCACGCGGAATTTGCCGCCGGGCAGGTCGCCCTGCCAGTAGACGTGATCGTAGGTGTGCGAGGCAAACGCATGGCCTTCCGCCACGCGCGCCTTCCACCAGGACGCCCACACGTCGTCCAGGCTTGCGCCGTCGGTCTTGGTGCGTTCGTTGGCCAGGAAGAAAGTGACCTTCACCTGATGGCGCGCCAGCACGTCAGCGATCAGCGGCGCCACGCCCATGTGGCCGGTATCGAAGGTCAGGTAGACCGGCTTGTCGCAGGTCGTCGGCGCCGCGGCATTTGCCATCGGAACGGCAAATGCCAGCGCGGCGGCGAGCAGGCTCCTAACGGGTTGGAGCATGATTCAACGTCCATACGCCGTGCGGCGATTTGCCTACCGGGACCTGGTCCACGACCTTCTTCTGTTCCAGGTCCACCACGGTCAGCTTGCGTGCCCAGCGTGACGTGACCAGCAGCGTCTTGCCGTCGGCCAGGACGTCCATGCAGTCCGGACCGCCCGGCACGGCGAAGGTGTCGGTGACGGTCAGCGTCAGCATGTCGATGCGGCTGATGGTGTTGGCGGTGCGGTTGCTGACGAACAAGTGATGCTTGTCGCCCTGCGCGCGAAAGGCGTGCGCGCCGGCCCCGGTGGGAATGCGCTTGACCAGCTTGGCGGGGCCGTGGCTGACGTCATAGGCTTCCACAAAGGAATCGCCCGTCAGCGCCACCAACAGGGTTTTCTGGTCGGGCGTCAGGAACACGTCGGCCGGCGTCTTGCCAACCGACACGGTCCACTTCGGCGTCTGCGTGGCCAGGTCGATGGCGATCAGTTGATCGCTGTCTTGCAAGGTGACATAGGCCGTGGTGCTGCTTTTGTCGATCATGATGTGGCTGGGCGTTTTGCCCGCCTGCACCCGCTTGACCAGCTTCAGTTCCGCCCCCGGATGCTGCGGCTCCCAGGCGTAGATGTCGATATGGTCCAAGCGGTTGGCGGCGGTGACGAACCACTTCATGTCCGGCGAAAACTGCAACTGATAGGGGTCGACGATATCCGTCAGGGTGCGCTGCACCTCGCCTGTTTTCGGATCCATCATGGTGATGGTGTTGCCCGTTGCGTTGGCCACCATCAGCGATTTTTCGTCGGGCGTCAGGTACAGGTGGTGCGGTTCTTTGCCGGTGGGCACCCGTCGCAGTTCTTTGTAGGACACCGGGTCGACGATGCTGACATTGGCGTCCAGGGAATTCAGGACAAAAATCGGCGCGGAAGCCGCCGCTGCGCTAAGCGCCATCCCTACGCCGGCCAGGGCGTAGCGGACAAAATGCATGGGGTTCAATTTGAAGGTCCGGCGAAGAAGGATCGGGCACCGATCCCAGTGCTCGCCATTTTATGCACACGCACCTTTCAAAAGGGCATCAAGCGAGGGCGTGGGCGCATTCGCTTGCGCCTGTTGCGACTCAGCAACAACCCTCGCCCGCACCGCCCCCTAAAGATGCCAAAAACTCATTTGGCGTCAGCGGGTTGCGCGTCGGCCTCGACCCAGTTGCCGGCGTCAATATCGCGGTGGCGCAGCGCCGGCGCGCGGGTGGCGGACGAGGGGCCAAGGGCGGCCTCGCGCACGCCGCCCTGCGGGCCGATGACGAAGGTGCCGACGCCTGTCTGCCCGTAACGCGCGGGCCATGCCACGATGCGGTAGGCCATGTCGTCGTCGCCCGGCAGGATTTTGTAGCGATACCCGTAATACGCATCGGCCACCGGCACCTCCGGACCCATGACCAGCGCGTCGGGCCCCAGGGCTTGCGGCGGGGCGCCGGGCACTTCCGGCCAGTACAGGCCGTCCATGGCGCCGGGGCGGCTGACCAGACGGCTGGCGTAGCGGCCTTGCCCCACGCCTTGCTGGTAACGGGTTTGCGCGGCCTGCAACTCCTGCAAGGTATCAATGGCGGTCAATTCGTTGCGGCCGATCGCGCGGCGCTGAAGTTCGGCCTTGCCCGCCACCGGGTCAAACCGCCAGCCCTTGCCCGCGCTGACGATGGGCACGGGAAGCGTCCAGCCGGATTCGCCCACGGCCAGCCAGGAGCTGCCGACGTCGGTGATGACCTCGTGCTTCTTGGACCAGGCCGCCAGGAAGCGGTAGATGTCGTCTTGCGCCACCCCGCCCGGCACAAGCTGATTGTGGTTCGGCCCCAGTACCTTCGCCATGGCAGCGGGATCGCTGGTGGCCAGGGCGTCGGCAAAGGCGTCGGCCGCGGCCTCGGGGGTGGGATACACGCTTTGCGCCGCCAGCGGCGCGCCCAGCCCCAGCGCCAGCAGTGTCGCCGCGCCCAAGGCACGGGCACGAATCCAGGCATTCGTCATGAAAGCTCCCTTGTCCATGGTGCTACCTCCGGCCGCCGCGATGGCCGCCGCCGCCCGCGTGTCCGCCGCCGCCGCGAGGGGCGCCACCGCCGCCCCGGCTCATGTCGCTTCGGTGACTTTGCTGGCGCATGCGGTCGCCGTTGCCGGAGTCGCGCAAAGCGTTGTTGCTGTTGGCCGAGCGGGCACGGTCGCGGGCGGCGCTTTCATCCGCGCGCTGGCGCTGGGCCGCGGCCTGATGGTTCTGCGTGGACACGCTTGAAGAGCGCGGGCTGTGGTTGCCGGCCTGTGTGCTGCGAGCCCCTTGGCCCTCGTTCCGTCCCGCCGCGCCTTGGCCATTCCGGCCCGCCGCGCCCTGGCCACCACGGTCCGCGGCGCCCTGGCCACGCCCTGCGCCGGGTTGTGAATGGCCCGCAATGGGCTCCCCGGTACGTCCCTCGAAAGACTGTGCCGCGCGATCGCGCGCGGCGTCGCGTGAATTCGCCGCGGGTGCGGCGCCGCCCACACGTCCGCCCTGTCCGGCCTGACCTTGCCGCTGGCCCGCTTGCCGGTTTTGCAGGCCCGCCTGGCGTTCGCTATCGAAGCGCTGACGGTTGGCCTGGTCCGCATAAGGCGTGTTGCCACGGTTCTGCGGGTTGTGCTTCCAGGACACATTATTGTTGCGGGCGTTATCGATGCGCTGATTGACGTTGATGTTGTTGTACCGGTTGACGTCGATGTCGACGTCGTTGCTGCCCCAGTTAAACCCGCCCCACATCGAATTCACCGCCGCCACGCCCAAGCCGAAACCGATGCCCGACACCAGCGCGGTCCCAAAGACGGACCCGGGCGGCGGCGGATAGTAGTAAGGCGGATAGGAAGGATAAGCCCACGCCCCGTAGACCACGGTGGGGTTGTAACTGGGCACGTAGACCACCTGCGGATCAGCCGGTTCGATCACCACCACCGTCTTGTCGTTGGTGGTGTTGGTGGTGACCGTCTGCTGCGGCGTGCTTTTCAGGTTGCCGGCCTTTTGCGCCTGCGTGCGCAAGCGCTGAACCGAATCCATCACGGCGTCCGGCTGCGCCAGGAAGGCATCGCCCACGGACTTCACCCAGTCAGGCTGGCGGCCCATCATGTCCATGACGGACGGGAAAGCCACCAGTGATTTCACGCTGGGGTCCCAGGCTTCGCCTTCAACCGCCTTGACCGCCTGGTCACCTGATTCCGAGGTATGCGCCGCCGACCACTTGGCGGCGGCGGCAATGTCGTCGGGGTACGTGGCCCCCATGAGGATCTGCGACAGCAAGGAATCGGGATACAGCGCCACAGGCGCCATCAACTGATCCAATTGCCCGTTGTCCAGCTTGGTTTGCGCCGCCGCGGGCATGCAGACCGCCAGCCCCAGACACAAACAAGAAATTAACCACGCTTGCAGTCGACGCATGAACCGTTCTCCGTGAAGCAACGCATGAAGCTAAAAGCCACGAGGGAACTGCCGGATAACGCGATGTCAATATATGCCTATCACCCGGGCATGGGAAGCCCTGGCATCACGCGCCTCGTCCTTTTGCGGGACTGGATTGCCGGCAGGGCCAGGCCTATACTGATTTCGCCGTTGCTCGACATTCCTTTTCCTAAAGGAGAGGCAACATGTACAGGCACTTGCTCATCGCCGTGGATGGCTCCCTGCTGTCCGAATCGGCATTCAAGCGCGCGCTCGTTTTCGCCAAGGAAATGGGCGCAACCATCACGCTTATCCGCGCCATACCGGAGGACCATCTGCTGGTTCACCAGGCTGAAATGCTGGGCACCACGCAAACGCATCACACCGATCAGACGCGCAAGAACGCGGAAAACTACCTGAACGGTCTTGAAATGGAAGCCCGCCACGCGCTGGTGCCATGCAATTGCGTCGTGCTGATCAACGACCACCCGCACGAGGCCATTGTGGAAACCGCGAAGGGCCAGGGGTGCGACCTGATCATCATGGGGTCGCACGGGCGCCACGGCATGACGGGCTTTCTGCTGGGCAGTGAAACCCAGCGCGTGCTGGCCAAGACGCGGCTACCCGTGCTGGTGTTCCGATGACGGACAGCGCGGCTCGGCACGGCTCGGCCTGACGCGGCTCGGCCTGACGCGGCCCGGCCTGACGCGGCCCGGCCTGACGCGGCTCGACCGAGCTTCCAGGCCTGGCATCTTTGCCGTCAGCCCGCCGGCTCCAGTGCGTGCTGGAAGGTGAAGCTGTCGGCGTAGATGTGGTCCAGGCTGGCGCCGCGTCCGGCCAGCACGTGCTTGGCGTCTTGGATCATGGCGGGTGCGCCGCACAGGTAGATCGCGTGTTCGGAAAGGTCGTCGTGGTCTTCGGCGACGGCGTCCTGTACATGGCCGCGCCGGCCTTGCCAGCTTGCGTCCGCGCGTGACAGCACCGGCACGAAATTGAATTCGTACAAACGCCCCGCCCAGCCCGCGATTTCATCTTGCAGATACAGGTCCGCCGCCGTGCGCATGCCCCAATACAAAGTCACGGGCGGGCAGTCCTCCTTGTCCAGCAAGGATTCCAGGATGGCCTTGATCGGCGCAATGCCGGTACCGGTGGCCACCATGATGAGCGGGCGCCAATCTTCCTCGTGGTAGCTGAACACGCCCAAGGGCGCTTCGATCGTCAAGGCCGCGCCGGCCTGCGCCTGCCCCAGCCATTGGTCGGTGTAACGGCCGCCGGGAATGCGTCGCACATGGAAGTCGACCAGCCCATCCGAGGGCACTGACGCCATCGAGAAACTGCGCGTTTCGCCGTCGGGCAGCAGCACGTTCATGTATTGACCCGGCACATAGTCCAGCCCGCCGTCGGGCAGCGCCAACGTCAGGTGGATGATGTCGTCCGTATAGGCGTCGATGCGGTGCACGGTGGCGGCCAGTTGGCGCGGCTCGGGAAACACCTGGCGGCTGCTGGGCACGCTGATGCATAGATCGCTTTCCGCGCGCGCCTGGCACGCGAGCGCGTAGCCCTCGGCGGCTTCCTCCGGCGTCAACGCCATCGGAAATTCGTCATAGCGCACCGCGCCGGATTCCAGCTTGATGCGGCAGGTGCCGCAGCCGCCGAAAGTGCATTCGTGCGGCAGCTTGACACCCGCGCGTTCGGCGGCGTCCAGCAGGGATTCGTCGGCGCCGGCGACGAAGGCTGCGCCGGTCTGCAGGATGTGCACGCGGTATGCCATGACGGGCCTCGCTTATTTCTTGATGTCGGCCTGCACCAGCACTTTCATGCCGCGCGGCTCCAGCAATTCGGCCAAGGCCGCCAACGCGGCCAGGCCCGCCTGCGTGTCCTGTTCGCCGTTGCCGCCGCTCAAGCCCACGCCACCAATCACCTCGTCGTTCACCACGATGGGAAAGCCGCCCACGAACACGGCGAACTTACCGTCAAAGCTCCATTGGATGCCGAACGCTTCGTTGCCGGGCAGCGCGGGGCCGTTGGGCGGCGTGTTGAACAAGTGCGTCGAGCGCTTGTGGCCGGCGGCGGTAAAGGCCTTGTTCCAGGCGATTTGCGGGCCGGTGATGCGCGCGCCGTCCATGCGTTCCAAGGCGATGGGGTAGCCGCCGTCGTCCACGATGCAAATGGATTCCAGCACCCCGATGGCTTCGGATTTGGCCATGGCGGCACGCACCATCACGCGCGCTTCTTCCAGTTCCAGGCGATAAATCTGTTTCATAGTCGTAGCCTCTTCAGTGATTGATCGCGCGCGCTCAGCCGGCGCGGTAGATGGTTTTGATTTGCGTGTAGAACTCCAGGCCCACGCGGCCGGATTCCCGGAACGTGGACGTGCTGGAATGCTTCAAACCGCCAAACGGCGCGTTGATCAGGTTGCCGGTGGTGGTGCGATTGATCTTTACCGTGCCCGCCTGAATGTCGCGCGCGAATCGGTGTGCGTAGCGCGCGTCGGTGGTGGCGATGGCGGCGGACAGGCCGTATTCCGTGTCGTTGGCCTTGGCGATGGCGTCGTCATAGCCGTCGACTTCGATCAATGCGATCACCGGCCCGAAGATCTCTTCGCGCGCGATGCGCATTTGCTGGGTCACGTCGGTGAAAAGCGCGGGCGTGACGTAGTAGCCGCCGTCAAAGCCCGCCCCGGTCAACTGCTCGCCGCCGCACAGGTGCGTGGCCTCTTCCTTGCCGATCGCCACGTAGCTCAGCACGTTGTCCAACTGCTTGCGGGTGGCCAGCGGCCCCAGATCGAAGTTGCCTTCCAGGCCATTGCCGATGGTCAGCGCCTTGACGCGCGCCACCAGTTTTTCGGTGAACGCCTGGCGCACCTTGGCATCCACCAGCACGCGGCTGGTACCCGTGCAGGCCTGCCCGCTCAGCGAAAAACCGCCCTTTACGGCCAGGTCGACGGCGCGGTCCAGGTCGGCGTCGGCCAGCACGATCAGCGGATTCTTGCCGCCCAGTTCCATCTGCGTGCGCGTCGTCAGGCCGGCGCTGCGGTGGATCTGTTCGCCCGCGGCGGTGGACCCGGTAAAAGAAATGGCGCGTACGGCCGGCGCGCTGGTGATGGCGGCGCCCACCGCCGCCGCCGGGCCGATCACCAGATTCAGCACGCCCGCGGGCAAGCCGGCCTGCACAAAGGCTTCGGTCAGGCGGTAGCCCGATAGCGGCGCGTCCGACGACGGCTTGAATACCACCGTGTTGCCGGCGATGAGCGCGGGCGCGATCTTGCGGGCCGGGATGGAAATGGGGAAGTTCCACGGCGAGATCACGGCCGCCACGCCCAACGGTTCGCGCTGGCTGTAGACCACCATGTCCGGGTCATCGTTGACGAAGGTTTCGCCGGTAAAGCTCTGGCCTTCGACAGCATAGAAACGGATCGTCTGCGCCGAACGCAGCACTTCGTCCTTGGCCAGGTTCAGGCCCTTGCCCTCTTCGCGCGTCAGTTCGCGGGCGAATTGGTCTGCGTGGTCTTCCAGGTATTGCGCCGCGCGAAACAGAATGGCCGCCCGCTTCGAGATCGGCATGTCGCGCCAGGCGGCAAAGGCGGCGTCGGCCGCCTGCACCGCGCGCCGCGCGTCGTCGGCGTCCGATACCGGGAAGTTGCCGACGATGTCGCTGGTGTCGGCCGGGTTGATGTTGGGGGCCGTGCGGCCGGTGGCGCTGGGCACCCAGGCGCCGCCGATATGGTTCATGAAGGTTTGCTGCGAAAGATCGTCCACGGAAGCGCTTCCTATGCCGGTACGGGAGTGGCCCGAAATGGGGCGTCTGAGGTAATTTCTGAACATTGTATACTTTAATCTCTAGCGAACGATACGTGAAAACCCGATCTGAGCCGTGAAAAAGGGGCCCTCGGGCCCCTTCTTGCTTGGCGTGGTGCGCCCTCGGTCAACGCCAGATAAGCACCGCGCAGATGGTGGACACCGACAGCGCCAGCACCACCGGCAGCAGCAGCGCCCGCACCAGCGACAGCACGTTCACCCGCGCGAATCCGGCCACCGCAATCAAGGACGACCACGCGATCAGCGTGCCGCCGCCCGTCCACACCGCCCCCATCTGGCCCACCGCGGCCAGCGTCGCGGGGTCCACGCCCACCACCGGGCCCAGCGCGCCGGACAAGGTGCCGGTGAGCGGCAGCCCCGCGAAGCCGGAGCCGTCGATGCCGGTAATCATGCCTACCAGCAAGACGCCGAACGCGACCAGGAAGTGGTTTTCGGGAATCAGGTGCTGACCGGCCGAGATCACTTCAAACAGCAGCCCAGGAGCCTGAGCCTGTGGCACGCCCAGGATCTGCGCCGCGGTTTCGTTGGCGCCGATGAAGAAGAAGCCGGCAATCGGCAGGACCGATCCCATGGCCTTGAAGGCGAACACAAAGCCGTCCGTCACGTGCTCGGGGCACACGTCCAGCATCTTGCGCGGGCCTTCGGCGGCCAGCGTTACCAGCATCATCACCACGAAGGCGACGCCGCCCACCAGCGCCGCCGCGTCGCCGCCGCGCAAGGCGGGCAAAGACGGGAACAGCCGGGGCAGCACCATCACGCCGATCACCGCCAGGAAGGCCAGCGGCGTCACCACGGCGAAGGTCTTGGACCAGCGCACACGGCGGCGCTCTTCATCGCTGACGGTGGGGCCGCTGGGCAAGGCCGGGTCGGCGCCCATGGTGCCGCGCGCAAGTTCGGCCTTGTCGAACGAGCCGGATTGCTCGATGCGCGCCAGGCTGCCGTCCTGGGCACGCGCCTGCCAGGCGTCCAGCAGCCCCGCGTTGGCCGGCACGATGTGCTTGCGGATCAGCAGATAGGCCGCGGTCAGCGCCACGGCGCCGGTGATCAGCGACAACACCAGCGCGCGGTCGGCCACCACGGCCGCGCTGACCGCCGCCCCCGCCGCCTTGGCGCTGATGCTGGGCGCCACGCCAATCACATAGTCCGACGACAAGGCCATGCCTTGGCCGGCGATGGCAATCGCCATGGCGCCCGCCAGTGGCGGCAAACCGGCCGCGATGGCCGCGGGCAGCAAGATGGCCGACACCAGCGGCACGGCGGGCGTGGGCCAGAAGAACAGCGAGATCACATAGGTACAGAGCGCGATGATGATGAACGACGAATGGCCGCCCCGCATCACACGCCGAAACGGCTGCACCATGCGCACGTCCGCCTGCAAGGTTTTCAGGGAATTCAGCAGGGCGGTCATGAACGTGATGACCAGGAAGATATTGAACAATTCCTTGGCCGCCACGAAGCTGGCCGAAAAGATGCCGATCAGCGCGCTGATCGGATTGCCGGTAATGGCCAGCACCACCAGAAAGGTGCCGATTACCGATGGCACCACCACGTTGGCCCGCAAAATCATCGTCAGGATGATGGCGGCCACGCTGATCAGATATATCCAGTGAGCAGCAGTGAGCACGACGTCCGCTTGCATGCGTGATTCCCCTTGTGACGTGGCTGTTAGGTCGCCACAATCGGTATACTATATTTCGTTTGAAGGCATACCAATCGAAATATGCAGTGCCTAGGGAAACCGATAATTCTGAAAATCCCATGAATACCGCTTAAAAATTACGGGTTTACCCTTATTTTTGAACGGCGGCATTCATTGCGGTCGAAATCAACGCTCGACTATCGTATACAAGAAGAGGCTTAGGCCATGTCCCCCCTGTCTTTCCCGGATTTCTGGCAGTACGCCGCCATGGCCGTGGTGGTGTTTGGCGCTGCCGTGGCGCAGGGCGTGGGCGGTATCGGCTTTGCGATGTTCGCGGCCCCGGTGGCGGCAATGTTCTTTCCGCAACTGGCTCCCGGCCCCCTGCTGACGCTGGGCGGCTTCATCTCCCTGTTGACCGCGTTGCGCGAACGGGCCTTCATCGACTGGTCCAACGTGTCGTACGCCTTGGCCGGCCGCGCGGGCGGGACGCTGCTGGCCATCTACGCGATGGCGCGTTTTGCCCCGCAGACCTTGGGCGTGCTGTTCGCCGGCATGATCCTGGTGGCCGTGGCGCTAAGCGTGGCGGGCTTGCGCTTTACCGCCCCCCCCGGGGCGGGGGGCCCGGCGCGGGGGGGGCCTCCGGCATCATGGGAACGATGACGTCGGTGGGCGCCCCACCCATCGCCATCGTGCTGCAACACACCGCGCCGCCACAGCTGCGCGCCACGCTGGGTGTGGTGTTGTTCCTGGGGTCGATTTTCTCGCTGGCGATGTTGGCCCTGGCCAAGCGGTACACCGGCTACCACCTTGGCCTGGCGCTTAGCCTGGCGCCGTTCCTGCTGGCCGGTTTTGCCGTGTCCAACCGCTTGCGCACGCTGCTGCCGCCACAAGCCGTGCGCAGCGTACTGCTGGCAGCGTGCGCGCTGGGCGCGGTGGGCGTGCTGGCCAAATCCTTCTGGGGGGCTTGATGCGCGGCATCGATGCCTGGCCCGCCGCACCGGTTTGCCGTCGCGGCATTCGGCTACACCCGGTAATACAATGCGGACTGTATCCATTAATCCATACCTGCTCGCCATGACCACTTCTCCCGTCAGCCCGCAAGCCGTAGAGACGCCGTCTTCCGCCCCGCTGAAGATCGGCGAGCAGCATCCGCAGTTGTTCGCCGTTATCCGCGACAAGCTGCGCGAACGCATTCTCAGCGGGGAATTCACCCCCGGTGACCGCTTGGTGGAAGGCCGCTTGTCGGAGGAAATGGGCGTATCGCGCATCCCGGTGCGCGAAGCGCTGCGCGCCTTGGCCGCCGAAGGGCTGGTCACCATCGAGCCGCGCC
>NZ_JBHFIZ010000039.1:399180-420344 GCF_057334535.1 Achromobacter colocynthidis | reverse complement strand
CCTCCGGCATCATGGGAACGATGACGTCGGTGGGCGCCCCACCCATCGCCATCGTGCTGCAACACACCGCGCCGCCACAGCTGCGCGCCACGCTGGGTGTGGTGTTGTTCCTGGGGTCGATTTTCTCGCTGGCGATGTTGGCCCTGGCCAAGCGGTACACCGGCTACCACCTTGGCCTGGCGCTTAGCCTGGCGCCGTTCCTGCTGGCCGGTTTTGCCGTGTCCAACCGCTTGCGCACGCTGCTGCCGCCACAAGCCGTGCGCAGCGTACTGCTGGCAGCGTGCGCGCTGGGCGCGGTGGGCGTGCTGGCCAAATCCTTCTGGGGGGCTTGATGCGCGGCATCGATGCCTGGCCCGCCGCACCGGTTTGCCGTCGCGGCATTCGGCTACACCCGGTAATACAATGCGGACTGTATCCATTAATCCATACCTGCTCGCCATGACCACTTCTCCCGTCAGCCCGCAAGCCGTAGAGACGCCGTCTTCCGCCCCGCTGAAGATCGGCGAGCAGCATCCGCAGTTGTTCGCCGTTATCCGCGACAAGCTGCGCGAACGCATTCTCAGCGGGGAATTCACCCCCGGTGACCGCTTGGTGGAAGGCCGCTTGTCGGAGGAAATGGGCGTATCGCGCATCCCGGTGCGCGAAGCGCTGCGCGCCTTGGCCGCCGAAGGGCTGGTCACCATCGAGCCGCGCCGTGGCGCGTCGGTATCGGTACTGTCCGATGCCATTGCCTATGACATGGTGGAAGTGCGCGCCACGCTGGAAGGGCTGAACGCCAAGCTGGCGGCGCAACGCCGCGACGCCAAAACCGTGGAACGCTTGCAGGAATTCCTGCGCGAAGGCACCGAAGCCGCGCGCGGCGAGCAGTTGGACAAGTTCCTGGCGCTGAACTCCCAGTTTCACGAAATGCTGGCCACCATTGCCGGCAACGTGGTGCTGACGGATTTGATGCGCTCGCTGCGTGACCGCACGGCGCTCTTGTTCGCGCCCAGCAACATGCATCGCGCCAAGGCGAATTGGGATGAACATTCGCAGATCTTGAATGCCGTGATCGCCGGCAATGGCGACCTGGCCGCCTTGCTGGCCAGCCAGCACGTGCACAACGCGGCCAAGGCCTATACGGACGCCCAACAGCCGCACGGCGCGGCTGACTGATCAAGCAATAAAAGGCGACAGCGCAACAGGCGTTGCGCCTGCCATGTCAGGCGGATGGCACCGGCGCGTCGGCCGCGTCTGAGGCCACGCCCACCACCACGCCCTTGCCGTTCTGCACCACCCACGACACCTTCACGTCGCCGGTCACAAAGGTCTGGCAGGCCATGCGATAGCCGGCGTCGAAGTCTTCAGGCCGCAAGTGTTTGCGTTCCTTGGGCTTGATCGCGTCAGTGTGTTCCAGGCCTTCCTCGATACGGCACTTGCAGGTGCCGCACAGGCCGCCCCCGCACTTGAAGGGGATGCCGCCCTTTTCCTTGAGCGACACGCGCAGCAAGTTGCTGTTCTCAGGCGCGGTGGCGACCTTGCCGCCGTTCGAGACGAATGTAATCTGAACCATGTTTTTTCAATGCCTTGCGACGGCGGCGGCGGGGCGCAGCGTCAAGGTGGATTCCATGCTGCCAAAACGGGTCAGGTGGGCAAGTTCCTTGCGGGCCGCCTCCACCGACGCGAATTTCTCCAGAAACTTGGCGGGCACCCGGTTGACGACATAGGGGGGAGTTTCTTCCGTCACGATCAGGCGCGTATCGCCGTGCAGCCGCGCGATGCAGAACACGGCCAAGGCCCGCCCGTAGAACTCGTAGTCATACGTTTCGATGATGTCGACGTCGTCCCCCACTTCGGTGCGAAACACGCCGGGTTTGGACGTCAGGATTACGTACACGGCATCCATGGCGCTAGGCCTCCACGTCCTGAACCAGCTCGACATCGTTGTTGAGCCACAGTTGGCAGGCCAGCCGATAGCCCTGGTCAATGCGGTCGCCCAACTGCTTCTTTTCTTTCCAGTTGACCGGCGGCAGATGCTCGGCGCCGGCCAGCACGCGGCACGCGCACTTGGCGCACTTGCCCATGCCGCATTCGTAGCGCAGATGCGGATACGGAAACTGCTTGATGCCGGCCCGCACCACCAGATTGGTGTTGTCCTTCACCACGTCGGTGTAGGTCTGGCCGCCTTTATGAAATACAACGGTAGGCATGAGTCTGTCGTCCAGGAACCGCGGGCCGGGCGCACCGCATGCGCAGCGCTGCCCGGAAACACCCACAACAATCAGGCGGCCAGGCCAAGTTCGGGCAGCTTGATCTCGTGCTGCACGTAATCGGTGTAAAGCGCCGTGGTGTACAGCAGCCGCATCTGGGCGCCGATTTCGCAGATCTTCAGGCAGCGATGCTGCAAGTCGACCGTGTTCGCGTGTTCCAGCACGATCTGATAACCGCGTTCACCGTGGATCTCGTCGGACACGATGTGCAAGTCGAAGAATTCCACTTCTTCGTCGGTAAAACCGTACTTCTCGCGCAGCGTCGGCGTCTGCTTGCGGTAGATGGAAGGCACCTGCGATTCCAGGCCGACGACCAGGCCCGCCACCGCCACGATGGGGTCTTCGCGCATGGCCACGGCGTAACACCAGCTTTGCAGCGCGCGCGTGGTGGGCGACATGTTGTCCGGGTTGGTGACCCGTTCACGCGTGGTGCCGCAGGCTTCGGCAAAGCGGATCAGCAGGTCGGTATGGCGGTCGCCGCCGATCTCTTCTTCATACATGTTGGCCAGCAGGAAGTCCTTGGCCTCGGTGTAGGTGTCGGGCGTGCGGGCGTAGAGATACCCCAGGTAGTCGGCGAACGGACCCACGTAGTGGTAGTGGTTCTCGGCCCAGCGCGACAGATGTTCGCGGCTGAGCTTGCCTTCGGCCCAGGCAATGGAAAAGGGCGACGCATTGGCGCTCTTGCCCTTGATCGCGTTTTCCAACGCGGTGCGGAATTCATCTCGGTTCATCAGTTCTGCCATGACGCGCTCCAGTCCAGTAGGGAGGGATACCAGGCTGGTTTAGCCCGGGCATGATGAACATTGTATACCGTCTACTGTTTTGAGCTGCTAGGGCAATCCCGGAGATGCCGGGCAGAAAAGGGGCCGGAGCCATTCAAATCAATAGGTTGCGGCAAGGTGGAGCGACAGGAGGCCGGGTGGACGACATTGCGCGCGCTGAGTACAATGAATACATTATCAATGCAATACGGAAATACCATGAATACCCGCCACCCTCTGGGAGACGCCCCCATCGGTCAGCAACTGCTGACGCATTACGCCCGCCGCGATGCGGTGCGCCACGCCACGCCCCTGTTCCCGTCGTCCTGGGCCGAGCTGTTTGCCCCGTTCCGCAGTGCCCGCCTGCAACCGCTGCGCGCAGCAGCGCCCACGGTTCGTCGGCACGAGGACGAACCGGTGTGTCAGGCGGGTTGATGGTTTTCCGACCGGGAGCGTTGTCCCGGTAGCCGCGCCGGGGCGGACGCCCCGGCCGATGCGCTGTGCCGCCTAGCGGCGCGCGCGCAAGCTGGCCCGCATCCGGGCGTCTTGCAGAGACGCCGCGTGTTGACGGCGTTCATTGGCGCCGGCCAGCATCAGCACCACCACGAACCCCACGGTGTAGGCCAGCACGTCCCACCAATCGGGCACGCTGCCCAGCACCACGCGCAGCACCGGCTGCTGAATTTGCCAGCCGTACAGCCGCGCCAGGTATTGGCAGAATTCGACCGCGTAGCCCGTCAACAGGGCGGCAACCGCCAGCGGCAACACGCGTGCCCGGATGAACGTGCGGTACAGCAGAAACGCCCAACCCACCGCCACCACATCCCCCACGAACCCGCGCAAGAACGGATAGGGCGCGCCATACAGGGCAATCACCGCCAACAGCGCGGTTACGGCAAGCAGGGCGGCAAAGGCGCGCCCGTTGAAAGTCAGGGTCATGGTGGGATACGGCAGAGGGTGAAAGGACAACTTACGGCATGAGCTTGCCTGGCGCTTCGGGGAGCTAAGCCCGGCAACGCGGGCAGGCATGCTCAGAGCACCGGGCAGCGTACTCGAAATCCGCGGGAAAACCCGGAAACAGAGATCGCGTATCCGTCACCAAAAGTTATCCCGCGTTGTCCACCGGCTATCCACTGCCTATCCACCCCCTATCCACCGGCTTACCCACATAGTTATCCACCGTCCGGCTCCTGCACGGCCGGCGTCTTCAGGCGTACCATTGATCACCGCGCAACGCCCCGCTTGCCCTCCCCCGATTCCCCACGAACCGCGAGGCCGTGTCGATGTTTACCTCCCTTTGGCGCAAGTGGCAGGCCGCGCGCCACGGCGGACCGCAGTTGGACGTGATACTGGCCGGCGCCGATCCGGACGCGCCGCTGGCTGACCGCAATTTGTGGATGCTGGATTTGTGTCGCTGGCTTGACCGCCCGGCTCCCGCCGCGTCGCCGCGCCATACCGACACCGCCGACGCCACCGACCCTGACCCCACGGCAAGCGCACGCTACCCGCAGCACACGCGCCTGCGTTACCTGCTGCAAGTGCTGGAACACACCCCCGAGCGCGCCGCGCGTGTCGGCGCCACCTTGCGTTCACTGGTTGCCGACAACGACCCGACCTCGCTGCTATGCGACACGGGCGTGGCCGCCCACCCCGGCTTCTGGAACGAGTTCTGGAACCGCGTGCAAACGCGCCTGTTGCCGCCGCCCCCCACTCGCGGCGACATGTCCGGCCTGTTCTCGCTGATGTTTCGCGGCAGCGGCACCGCGGAGTGGATCGACGCACTGGACGACGACACGCTGGCCCGCATGCGCGCCGTGTTCCGCGCGGGCGACGCCACGACCATCCCGGCGGCGCCTGCCGTCGATCCGTTTCCGCCAAGCATCGAACAGGCCCTGATCAACAGTATCCAGGTGCTGGTCAGCCAGGTGCGCGCCACCGGCCTGGGTCAGGACATTCGATCTCGCCTGCCGGGTCCTGTCGAGGACTCGCCGTTCTTTGCGCTGGCCCCCGCCGTGGCCGAACTCTGTGACAGCACGCCCGACACGCCCCCCGAGGTCTTCGCGCGCCGCCTGAACATGTTTCGCGCGCTGCTGGACGGTTGCCGCATGACCGCGCAAGGCGTGTATGACGAGCTTGCGGAAAACGGCGTGTCGGTCGACGTCGTGTTTCAGATTGAACGCATGAAGCTGCGCCTGGCGCGCATCGAACTGCTGCTGGGCGTATGGGTGGATCCGACCCAGCGTCATAAGTTCGTACAGCTGACCACGGAGCTGATCCGGTCCACCCAGGCGCGCAACAGCATCCGCCACCTGGTGACCTCGGCGTTTGCGCAACTGGCGCGCCGCGTTATGGAACGCACCGCCCAAACCGGCGAACACTACATCGCGCGTGACACCATCGAATACCTGGCGATGCTGAAAGCCTCGCTGGGCGGCGGCTTCGTCATGGTGTTCACGGTGTACTTGAAATTCTTCATCACGTCGGCGCACCTGGACAAGCTGCTGGAAGGGCTGTTGGCGGCGCTGAACTACGCGGGCGGATTCCTGGTTATCCACTTTGCGCATTTCACGCTGGCCACCAAGCAGCCCGCCATGACCGGGCCCGCGCTGGCCCACCGCCTGGACGACGCCCACACGCCGGAGGGTCGCGACGCCTTCCTGGACGACACGCTGGCGATGCTGCGGTCCAACGCCGCCGCCATCCTGGGCAACCTGGCGGTGATATTTCCGCTGGCCCTGGCCGTGCAATGGGTGGCGGTCCACGGCCTGGACCGGCCGCTGATCAACGCGGACAAGGCAGAGGAAACGCTGGCGTCGTTTTCCATCTGGGGCGCGACTCCGCTCTACGCCGCCATCACCGGCGTGCTGCTGTGGCTGTCCAGCCTGATCGCCGGTTGGGCTGACAACTGGTTTGCTCTGCATCGCGTCCACGACGTGCTGGCCTACAGCCGCCGGGCGCGGCACCTGTTTGGCGCGCGCGGCGCGTTGCGGTGGGCCGGGTTCTGGCAACGCAACATCTCCGGCATCGCGGCCAACGTGTCGTTGGGCCTGATGCTGGGCTTGGGGCCGGCCATCGTCGAACTGCTCGGCGCCCATGTGGAGGCGCGCCACGTGACACTCAGCGCCGGCCAGCTTGGCACGGTGATCGCCACGCTGGGTTGGGACATCGTGCGTACCCAGGGGTTCTGGCTGGCCGTGGCCGGCATTGCCGCCACGGGCCTGCTGAATGTGGCGGTCAGCTTTGCGCTGGCCTTCAATGTGGCGCTGCGTTCACGCGACCTGCGTCGGGGCGATCGCGATTCGCTGTCGGCCAGCGTGCGGCAACGCATCTGGCAGCGGCCCACCACGCTCTTCTGGCCGGTCAAGCCCCGGCCCGCGCCCAAGCAGACCTGATGCCGCATTAGAATCAGTCCCTTGATGCCGGACGCCCCGCCCGCACGCCTCGCCATGTTGCTGCCCATGCTCCCGTTCTCTCGCAATACCGTCTATCCGGCCGGCGCCGGCCTGCCCGCCTCGGAACGTCTTGGCGCCTTGCTCGCCGTCATGTTGGCTGTGTGCATGGCCAGCCTGGACACGGCGATTGCCAACACGGCGCTACCCACCATCGCGCGTGACCTTCAGGCCAGCGACGCCGGCTCTATCTGGGTCATCAGCGGCTATCAACTGGCCATGGTGGCCGGGCTGCTGCCCGCCGCCGCGCTGGGCGAAATCCTGGGGCATCGGCGTGTGTACATGGTGGGGCTGGTGGTGTTCACCCTGTCGTCGCTTGCCTGTGGCCTGGCGCCGACCTTGCCCACGCTGGTGGTGGCGCGGATTCTGCAAGGGTTGGGCGCGGCCGGCGTCATGAGCGTGAACGGCGCCTTGCTGCGTTTTATCTACCCGTCATCCATGCTGGGACGCGGCCTGGGCTTGAACGCGATGGTGGTGGGGCTGTCGTTCGCGGCCGGCCCCACCGCCGCGTCCGCCATCCTGTTGCTGGGGTCCTGGCACTGGCTGTTCCTGATCAACGTGCCCATCGGCATCCTGGCCGCGGTGCTGGGCCTGCGCGGCCTGCCCGAAACCGAGCGCGCGCCGCACGGCTTCGACGGCATTGCCGCCGTGCTGTGCGCGCTGACGCTGGGCCTGTTTGTGTTGGGCTCCAATGAACTGGCGCATGGCGCGCCCTGGGCGCGCATTGCGCTGGAATGGGGCGGCGCCATCGCCAGCTTGTGGCTGCTGATGCGGCGCCAGGCCGGCCACCCGGCGCCCATCCTGGCGGTTGACCTGCTGCGGCGTCCCTTGTTCGCGCTGTCCGCCGCCACCGCAGTTTGCGCCTTCGCCGCGCAGGGGCTTGCGTTTGTGTCGCTGCCGTTCATGCTGCAAACCGTGCTGGGCTACAGCCAGGTGCATACCGGCTTTCTGATTACGCCATGGCCGGTGGTGGTGGCCTTCATGGCCCCGATCGCGGGCCGGCTGTCCGACCGCTATCCCGCCGGCATCCTGGGCGGCGTCGGCCTGGCGTTGCTGGCCTTGGGCATGGTGCTGCTGGCGATGCTGCCGGCCGCGCCCTCCGCGTGGGATATCTGCTGGCGCATGGCCATCTGCGGTGCGGGTTTCGGCTTTTTCCAATCGCCCAATCTGCGGGCCATCATGACCTCGGCGCCAGCTTCCCGGGCGGGCGGCGCCAGCGGCATGATTGGCACCGTGCGGCTGCTGGGCCAGGCGACTGGCGCGGCGCTGGTTGCGGCGTGCTTTCACGTGTCCACGACGCACGGCGCGGTGACCGCCTTGTGGCTGGGCGGCTTGTGCGCCGCCCTGGCCTGCATCGCCAGCTTTTCGCGCTTGCGCTTTGACGCATCGGAACCCATGGCATGCCCGGCGCCGCGATCCATGAAATAGCATCTAAGTCGCAACATTGTTGCGCTATTTATCGATATATTCGTCGAACGGGCCGATATATTCGTAAGTTGTGAAACAGTTGCTAAATATCCGCTGAGCGGCGTCGTTGTTCGTAGTGCAGCACTCGCTGTATATCGGACGACTCGCTATGACACAGTTACTGAAAGACATCACGATCCGACGCATGATCCTGTGCACCCTGCTCGCCATCAGCGCGCTGGTCACGGGCTTGTCAGCCATCAGCGTCAACGGATTACGCAGCGCTGGGGAAGCGCTTGCCACCAGCGGCGACCTGCTGCACGAGGTTTCGGCGCTATCCCGGGTCAACGACCAGATCATGCGCGCCCGCCTGCGCTTGTCGCGGCAATTAGAATATGCCGCCGAAGGCCAGGCCGCCAAGGCGGCCGAAGAAGGCCGCAGCATCGACACCGCGCTTGCCGAAGCGCGCAAGCAACAGGCCATCTTTATTGAATTGGCCACCAAGGACGCTCCCGCCACCATCCTTCAACCCATGCAAGCGGGCTTTGATGCACTGGTCAACGGCGGCATCGCCGTGCAGCGCCAGCACCTGGAAGCGGGCGACATCGCGCGTGCGCGCGAGCACGCCGCCACCGCCGTGGTGTCGGCCAGCCGCGCGTTCGGCAAGAGCATGGAAAACTACGAAGCCTATGCAAAGGACCGCGAAACGCAGTTGTGGGAAGACGCCGCCGCCAAGCGCCAAGAGGCCTATATCGGCATGGGCGCCGTGCTGGGCATCTGCCTGTTGCTGCTGTTGCTGGGCGACCGCTACGTAGTGCTGTTCGTGCGACGCCCGCTGGACCAGGTCAAAGCCCACTTTCAACGCATCGCCGGCGGCGACCTGACCACGCCCATCGCCTCGTATGGCAAGAATTGCGTGGGGCAGCTCATTCCTTATCTGCAGGAAATGCAGACCAGCTTGGTGCATACCGTGCACGCCGTGCGCGAGGGCGTGGTCGAGATCAACGCGGGGTCCAGCGAAATCGCGGCCGGCAATCAGGACCTGTCCAGCCGCACCGAGCAGCAGGCCGCGTCCCTGGAAGAAACCGCCGCCAGCATGGAGCAATTGCTGTCCACCGTGACCAGCAACGCCGAGAATGCCCGCCAAGCCAACCAGATGGCGGCCACCGCCAGCCAGGTGGTGCAGCGCGGCGGCATGGCCGTGCAGGAAGCGGTGAGCACCATGCGCGAAATTGCGCAGGACTCGGGCCGCATCGAAGACATCGTCGGCGTCATCGACGGCATTGCCTTCCAGACCAACATCCTGGCGCTGAACGCGGCGGTCGAGGCCGCGCGCGCGGGCGAGGAAGGCAAGGGCTTTGCCGTGGTAGCCGCCGAAGTGCGATCGCTGGCGCAGCGCAGCGCCGGGGCCGCGAAAGAGATCAAGCAACTGCTGTCGGCGTCCAGCGCCACGGTGCAGGCCGGTTCGGCGCAGGTCGAAGCGGCCGGGCACACCATGCAGGAAATCCTGGAGACCATCGAACGCCTGACGCTGCTGGTCAATGACATTGCCACGGCGTCGCAGGAGCAGGTGACGGGCATCGACCAGGTCAATACCGCCGTGAATCAGATGGACCAGGTCACGCAGCAAAACGCCGCGCTGGTGGAAGAAGCCGCCGCGGCCGCCTCCTCGCTGGAAACCCAGGCTCAACGCCTGCAAGGCGCCGTCAGCGCGTTCCGCCTGCCGGCGCTGATCCAGGACCGACGGCAGATGGCTATCGCGGCCTGACGCGAGGTGCGCACGCTGGCCTGAACCCAGACGGCTTCAGGCCAGCGCCGCCACATCCACCAGCGCGCCATGACGGATCACGCGCTTGGGGATATCCCCGCCGATCCAGTACGCCAACTCAGCCGGATGCGCCACGCGCCACGCGACAAAGTCCGCCACCTTGCCGGGTTCCAGCGCACCGTGCGTGGCATGCAGGCCCAGGGCGCGCGCCGCGTTCACCGTGGCGCCCGCCAAAGCCTCTTCCGGCGTCATCTTGAACAGCGTGCACGCCATGCTCAGCATCAAGCGCAGCGACAACACCGGCGACGTGCCCGGGTTCAGGTCGGTTGAAATCGCAATGGGCACGCCGTGGCGGCGCAGCAGGTCCAAGGGCGGCAACTGCGTTTCACGCAGCGCGTAGAACGCGCCTGGCAACAGCACCGCCACGGTGCCGGCATCCGCCATCGCCCGCACATCGCTTTCGGTCAGGTATTCAAGATGGTCCGCCGACAAGGCCCCATAGCGGGCGGCCAGCGATGCGCCATGCAGCGAAGACAATTGCTCGGCATGCAGCTTCACGGGCAGGTCCAGGTGCTTGGCGGCCTGGAACACCCGCTCGACCTGCTCCGGGGAAAACGCCAGGTGCTCGCAGAACGCATCGACCGCATCAATCAGCCCTTCGGCCGCCAGCACCGGCAGCATGCGCCGCGCCACTTCGTCGATGTAGTCATCCGAGCGCCCCACGAATTCCGGCGGCAGCGCGTGCGCCGCAAGACAGGTGGCCTGCACGGTCATCGGCAGTGTCTGCCCCAAACGCCGCGCCACGCGCAGCATCTTGCGTTCATTGGGCAGGTCCAGGCCGTAGCCCGACTTGACCTCCACCGTCGTCACGCCATCTTGCAGCAGATGCAGCGCGCGTTGGCGGGCGCTGACATACAGCGCGTCTTCGGACGCCTCGCGCGTGGCGCGCACCGTGCTGGCGATGCCACCGCCCTGCGCCGCAATCGTTGCGTAGTCCACGCCTTGCAGCCGCTGTTCGAATTCCTTGCTGCGGTTGCCGCCAAAGACCAGGTGCGTGTGGCAGTCAATCAGCCCGGGCGTCACCCACGCGCCGCCCAGGTCGTGTTCATGCGCGGCATCCACCGACGGCAGGTCCGCTTCGTGGCCGATCCATTCGATGCGGTCCGCTTGGGTCACGATGGCCGCGCCTTCAATCACCGAATAGGCGCCGCCCGCCATGGTGGCCGCGTGGCAATGTCGCCAGATCTGTCTCATGCACATACTCCTTGAAACCGGCGCCGCGCCACTGGGGGGTGGCGGGCGCCGTACTCGGTCAGTCGGACCCATCAGTCAATCCCATCAGTCGGACCCCTGCGCCACCGGCACCGGGATGCCGCCGCTGGGACCGCGCGGCAGGACCAGGTAGCGGTACGCCACGCACAGCAACGCAATCCACACCGCGCCCACGACCAAGGCCATCTGCGTGCGCGGAAAATACCCCAGGACCCCGATCACGAACACCAGGAACGCAATCGCCAACAGCGGCCCGATCGGCCAGAACGGCACCGGGAACTTCAGGTCGGCGATTTCCGCAGGACTCATCTTGCGCCGCATCGCCACCTGCGACAACAGAATCATCAGCCACACCCACACGGTCGCGAAGGTGGCAATCGACGCAATCAGCACGAACACGTCTTCGGGAATCAGGTAGTTCAGCAGCACGCCCAGCAGCAGCGCCACGGTCATCACCACCACCGTCATCCACGGCACGCCGGATTTGGACACCGCCGCGAAGCCGCGCGGTGCCTGGCCTTGGCGGGCCATGCCGTAGAGCATGCGGCCCGCGCCAAAGATGTCGCTGTTGATGGCCGACACGGCCGCCGAGATCACCACGATATTCAGGATCGTGGCCGCCGACTTGATGCCCAGCCCGTCAAAGATCTGCACGAAGGGACTGCCCTGGCTACCGATCTGCGTCCACGGGAAAATTGACATCAGCACGAACAGCGTCAGCACATAGAACAGCAAAATGCGCAGCGGCACCGCGTTGATGGCGCGCGGGATGGTGCGGCCGGGGTCCTTGGCTTCGCCCGCCGTGATGCCGATGATCTCGATGCCGCCAAAAGCAAACACCACCACCGCCAGCGACGCGATCAGCCCGCCCACGCCGTTAGGCATGAAGCCGCCGTGCTCCCACAGGTTATGCACACCCGTCGCCGCGCTGTCCACGTTCAAGCCGAAGCCGAACAGCATGATGCCCAAGCCGCCGGCAATCATGGCGATAATCGCGCCCACCTTCAGCAAGGACAGCCAGAATTCCAGTTCACCAAACACCTTTACCGAACACAGGTTGATGGCGCCGATGAAGAACACGATGGACAGCACCCAGATCCAGCGCGGCACGTCCGGATACCAGAACCCCATGTACAAGCCGAAGGCGGTCACGTCGGCCAGGCAGACGATGATCATCTCGAAGGCATAAGTCCACCCCGTCAAAAAGCCCGCGATGGGTCCGAGGTAGCTGGTGGCGTACTGCCCGAAGGACCCGGACACGGGGTTTCTGACCGCCATTTCCCCCAACGCGCGCATCACCATGTACACGGCCGCGCCGGCAATCAGATAGGCGATCAGCACCGACGGGCCGGCGTCCTGGATGGCCTTGGCCGATCCATAGAACAGGCCCGTGCCGATGGCCGATCCCAACGCCATGAAGCGTATGTGCCTGGCGTTTAGCCCCCGTTTCAGATCCTGCGTTTCAGCTTGCATTTCCGTCTCCGTACTTGTTATAGGCGTGCAGCATCACGCCGTGCGAGCGCCTTCTACGGGCGCGTACGCACAGCGCGGGAATGCGGCCGTCAGGCGACGGCCGCAAAGAGGAAAATCAAAGGCTCGGAAGCAGCCCCGCGGGCATCAACCCGTTCAGGACCTGCGCCGATATCAGGCTGCTGGCGGCGGCGATGTCCGGCGCGAAGAAACGGTCTTCTTCGTAGTGCGGCACTTGCTCGCGCAGTACGCGGCGCGCCTGTTCAAGTTGGGGCGATGTCTTCAAGCCTTCACGGAAGTCCAGCCCCTGGCACGCGCCTAGCCATTCGATGGCCAGGATGTCGCGCACGTTGTCTGCCATGGCCCAGAGCCGCTTGCCGGCGTTGGGCGCCATCGATACGTGGTCTTCCTGGTTGGCCGACGTGGGCATGCTGTCCACGCTGGCCGGATGCGCCAGCGCCTTGTTGTCGCTGGCCAGCGCGGCGGCGGTCACCTGGGCAATCATGAAGCCCGAATTCACGCCACCCTTGGCGACCAGGAACGGCGGCAACTGCGACATGTGCTTGTCCATCATCAGCGCGATGCGCCGTTCGGACAGCGCGCCGATTTCGGCCAGCGCCAAGGCCAGGTTGTCCGCCACCATGGCCACGGGTTCGGCATGGAAGTTGCCGCCCGAGATCACGTCGCCCTGGGACACGAACACCAGCGGGTTGTCCGACACGGCGTTGGATTCAATTTGCAGCACATGCGCGGCGTGGCGGATCTGCGTCAGGCAGGCGCCCATCACCTGGGGCTGACAGCGCAGGGAGTACGGGTCTTGCACCTTTTCGCAATCGGCGTGCGAATGGCCCACTTCGCTGTCCTGGCCCAGCAGGTCACGATAGACGCCGGCCACGGCGATCTGGCCCGGCTGGCCGCGCGCGGCGTGAATGCGCGCATCGAATGGCACGCGCGAACCCAGCATGGCTTCCACGCTGAGACTGCCGCACACCAGCCCGGCCGCCATCATGTCTTCGGCGTCGAACAAACCGCGCAGGGCGTAGGCCGTGGACACCTGCGTGCCGTTCAACAGCGCCAGCCCTTCCTTGGCCGCCAGCGTCAGCGGCACGAGGCCTGCGCGCGCCAACGCTTCCTGCGCGGGCAACCACTCGCCTTGATACCGCGCGCGGCTCTCGCCCAGCAGCACGATGGACATATGCGCCAACGGCGCCAGGTCACCCGAGGCGCCCACCGAGCCTTTTAGCGGAATATGCGGATAAACGCCCGCGTTCACCATCGCGATCAGGCTGTCGATAACGTGGCGGCGGATACCGGAATAGCCACGCGCCAGGCTGTTGATCTTCAAGACCATGATCAGCCGCACCATGGCGTCATCCAGGGGCTCGCCCACGCCCGCCGCGTGCGAGCGCACCAGCGAACTTTGCAGCGCTTCGAGGTCTTCGCGCGCGATCTTGGTGGACGCCAACAAGCCAAAGCCCGT
This sequence comes from Achromobacter colocynthidis, assembly GCF_057334535.1. Classification (NCBI taxonomy): domain Bacteria; kingdom Pseudomonadati; phylum Pseudomonadota; class Betaproteobacteria; order Burkholderiales; family Alcaligenaceae; genus Achromobacter; species Achromobacter colocynthidis. The sequence goes on along the minus strand of NZ_JBHFIZ010000039.1, from coordinate 406,488 downwards.
GTTGATGCCATACACCGTGCGGCCCTCGGCGATCAGCCGTTCAACGGTAGCCACGCTGGCGTCGATGGCGTCCGCCGCGCCCGCATCCAGCGTCAAGCGGACCGGCTCCTGGTAGACGCGCCGCAAGTCGGCCAAGGTGAGGTGGCCGGGTTTCAAGTGCAATTCCATTTTTTTCTCCTGCGCCGGTGCTTCGGCGTCTTTAAATGGGGTGGTCAGGCCGGCCGTCATGCCGGCGCGTGCGCCGCAAGCCGCGTATCGCGGCGGGCAAATAGGTAATAAAGAATGCTGGGAACGATCAGGCCGATGATCCACGAGATGTCCACGCCACCCAGGCGTTCAACCATCGGGCCGGTATAAAGCTTGGTCGAGATGAACGGCATCTGTACCAATACGCCGAAGGCGTAGACCAGGATGCCGGGCAGGTTCCAGCGGCCGTAGCGGCCGTTGGGGTCGGACAGCGCGGCCACGTCATAGCGTTCGCGATTCACGAAGTAGTAGTCCACCAGGTTCACCGCGCTCCAGGGCACGAAGAAGGCCAGGAGGAACAGGATGAAGGACTTGAATGCGTTCAGGAAGGAATGTTGGCCCACCAAGGCCACCGCCGTGGCGGCACCCACGATCAACACCACGGCTACCGCGCGCTGGCGCCGCGTAATGTCGACATGCCCGCGAAACCCGCTGACGATGGTCGCGATGCACATGAAGCTGCCGTAGGAATTCAGCGTAGATATCGTGACCTTTCCGAACGCAATGCTGAAGTACAGCAGCGCCGCCATCGTGCCCGTGCCGCCCAGGCCCACGATGTACGCGACTTCCCGCCCCGCGAACTGCCCGGCCGACATCGCCGCGGCCAGCACGCCCAGCACCATGGCAATCTGCGCGCCCAGCACCGAACCCAGCCCTACCGCCAGGAACGTCTTCACCGACGAGGTCGAGCTGGGCAGGTAGCGCGAGTAGTCGGCCACATAAGGCCCATAGGCAATCTGCCAGGACGCGGCCAGCGACACGGCAAGCAGGAACGGCCCCCACGCAAAATGCCGGATCTGCAGCAACTGGCCCACATCGCCCACGGCGATGACGCGGCTGAACAGGTACACGAACGCGATCAAGCCGAACACGGTGGCGATGCGCCCGATGATGTGGATGACCCGATAGCCAAACAGCGTGGCCACCACGATGACCGACGCGAATATCAGGATGCCGATGGTGTCGCTCACGCCGAACAACTGCCCCAGCGCCTGGCCCGACAACACCGTGCCCGTGGCCGTGAAGCCCAGGTACATCAGGCACACCAGCACGATGGGTATCGCCGCGCCATACACGCCGAACTGCACGCGGCTGGAGATCATTTGCGGCAAGCCCAGCTTCGGCCCCTGCGCCGCATGCAGCGCCATCACCACACCGCCCAGCACCTGCCCGATGAACAGCCCGATCAAGGACCAGAACACGTCGCCGCCCAGCACCACCGCCAGCGCGCCCGTGACGATGGCGGTGATCTGAAGGTTGGCGCCCATCCACAGCGTGAACTGGCTGTAGAGCTTGCCGTGCCGTTCGGACGCCGGAATGTAGTCGATGGAACGCCGTTCGATAAGCGGCGTGGACCCTGCCTCGCTTGCCTGCACCATCGCGTTGCCTCGGGGGGGGCGGGGGGCCGATCGTTGCCGATGGCGGCCCCACGCGGGTTGGCGGAATTGGAACGGGTGTGGCTTTAGCGTTGGCCCGTGACCATGGGCAGGTTCAGCCCCTGCTCTTTCGCGCAGTCGATGGCGATGTCGTAGCCCGCGTCCGCATGCCGCATCACGCCCGTTGCCGGGTCGTTGGTCAGCACGCGGGCGATGCGCTCGGCGGCCTCGTCGGTGCCGTCGCACACCACGACCATGCCGGAGTGCTGCGAGAACCCCATGCCCACGCCGCCGCCATGGTGCAGCGACACCCAGGTGGCGCCGCTGGCGGTGTTCAGCAAGGCGTTCAGCAGCGGCCAGTCGGACACGGCGTCCGAGCCGTCGCGCATGGATTCGGTTTCGCGGTTGGGGCTGGCGACCGACCCGGAATCCAGATGGTCACGGCCAATGACGACGGGCGCGAACAGTTCGCCCGAGCGGACCATTTCATTGAAGGCCAGGCCCAGCTTCGCGCGTTCGCCCAGGCCCACCCAGCAGATGCGCGCCGGCAGGCCCTGGAAGCTGATGCGCTCGCGCGCCATGGCCAGCCAGCGGTGCAGGTGCTCGTCGTTCGGAATCAGTTCCTTGACCTTGGCGTCCGTCTTGTAGATGTCTTGCGGGTCGCCGGACAGCGCGGCCCAGCGGAACGGGCCCACGCCCCGGCAGAACAGCGGCCGGATGTAGGCGGGCACGAAGCCGGGGAAGTCGAAGGCGTCGACCACGCCTTCTTCCTTGGCCATCTGGCGAATGTTGTTGCCGTAGTCAAAGGTGGGAATGCCCTGGCGCTTGAACGCCAGCATGGCCTGCACGTGGACGGCCATCGATTGCTTTGCGGCCTTGATGACGACGGCGGGCTCGCGCTTGGCGCGTTCGCGGTATTCCTGCCAGGTCCAGCCGGCGGGCAGATAGCCGTTAAGCGGATCGTGCGCGCTGGTCTGGTCGGTAACCATGTCGGGCTTGACGCCACGGCGCACCAGTTCGGGCAGGATGTCGGCGGCGTTGCCGCACAGCGCGATGGACACCGCGCGGCCTTCCTTCGTGTACGCGGCAATGCGCGCCAGCGCGTCGTCCAGGTCAGTGGCCTGTTCGTCCACATAGCGGGTGCGCAGGCGGAAGTCGATGCTGGCTTGCTGGCATTCGATGTTCAGAGAACATGCGCCGGCCAAGGTGGCGGCCAGCGGCTGCGCGCCGCCCATGCCGCCCAGGCCCGCGGTCAGCACCCAGCGGCCGGTCAGATTGCCGCCGTAGTGCTGGCGGCCGGCTTCCACAAAGGTTTCGTAGGTGCCCTGCACGATGCCCTGGCTGCCGATGTAGATCCAGCTACCCGCCGTCATCTGGCCGTACATGGCCAAGCCCTTGGCGTCCAGCTCGTTGAAGTGTTCCCAGGTGGCCCAGTGCGGCACCAGGTTGGAGTTGGCGATCAGCACGCGCGGCGCATTGGCATGGGTCTTGAACACGCCTACCGGCTTGCCCGACTGCACCAACAAGGTTTCGTCGTCGTTCAGATGGGTGAGCGATTCAACGATCTTGTCGTAGCAATCCCAGTTGCGCGCGGCACGGCCGATGCCGCCGTACACGACCAGTTCCTTGGGGTTCTCGGCAACGTCCGGGTCCAGGTTGTTCATCAACATGCGCAACGGCGCTTCGGTCAACCAGCTCTTGGCGGTCAGCTTATTGCCGCGCGCGGCGCGGATCACGACATCGCGGTATCGGTTCGATTGGTCCAAGAGAGTCTCCTTGATCGGTTCTGCCGCGAAGTTCCCCACGCAGCGGTTGCCCGCATCATAGGATGCCTAGGGTTGTATATACAAGCCTAGATAAGCGAAATTTTGATAAGGGAATACCCGAATGGATGGAGGGAGTTGTGGGGACGGCTGATAGATGGGTTGCGCGCGATCCGCAGTTGGGTTCTTTTCATGGTTTATTCGCGCTTCACCCATCCTACGTACGCCGGCTCGAGCCCGTAGGATGGGTGGAGCGCGCAAGGCTCAAGGCAAGAACCCAACCGCCCAACGCGCGAAACCCATCAAGCAGCGCAGGGTTCTAAACACGATTGGCCACAGCACAACCGCGTTCTAACGAAGCTGGCTACAGCGCAAACGCGTTCTAAACAAAGTCAGCCACAGCGCAACCGCTGCTTGATGGGTTGCGCGCGATCCGCGGTTGGGTTCTTTTCATTGTTTGTTCGCGCTTCACCCATCCTACGTACGCCGGCTCGGGCCCGTAGGATGGGTGGAGCGCGCAAGGCTCAAGGCAAGAACCCAACCGCCCAACGCGCGAAACCCATCAAGCAGCGCAGGGTTCTAAACACGATTGGCCACAGCACAACCGCGTTCTAACGAAGCTGGCTACAGCGCAAACGCGTTCTAAACAAAGTCAGCCACAGCGCAACCGCTGCTTGATGGGTTGCGCGCGATCCGCGGTTGGGTTCTTTTCATTGTTTGTTCGCGCTTCACCCATCCTACGTACGCCGGCTCGGGCCCGTAGGATGGGTGGAGCGCGCAAGGCTCAAGGCAAGAACCCAACCGCCCAACGCGCGAAACCCATCAAGCAGCGCAGGGTTCTAAACACGATTGGCCACAGCACAGCCGCGTTTTCAACGAAGCTGGCTACAGCACAGCCCCCGTTTCTAAACGACGCCTGCTACAGCGCAACCGCTGCTTGATGGGTTGCGCGCGATCCGCGGTCGGGTTCTTTTCATTGTTTGTTCGCGCTTCACCCATCCTACCGGGGCGTTAGTTCGATCACGCAGGCATCGACTTCGCCTTCCAGTCGATATTCCACCAGATCCACCGGCCCCTCACTGTGCAGGCAGTCATATCGCGACGGCAGCGCGTGCGCCTCACCATCCACTCGCACCCCCAACATACCGCCCGCGTTCAGCACCAGCACGATGGGCGCGGCGCTATGAAACACCCACGGCGCCGATGCCCATTGCAGGCGCGCCTGATAGCGCTGGGGCGCATAGATCAAGTTGAAGTCCCGGATCGGCCCATCCAGCAAACGGCAATCCACCCGCGCACCCCCCGAAAATGCGTAGACCTGGCGTGACGTCAACGGCGTTTGCTCTCGGCCATCAACCGTCAACTGAATTCCCTGGCCTTCAAGCACGGTGATAACCCGCTGATAGCCATTGAACGCCGAAAACCCCCCATCCTGCGCCACATCGGCAATCGACAAGCGCCACTCAAACGCAGCGCTGCTGTCTCCAGGATTGCGGGCGACCTCTTGCGTGGTGCCTCCGCCGTTCTTCCACGGCATGCGCGGATAATCGGCGGCTTGATACAAACGGATGTTGCGCGCTGTCATGTCGTGAACTTGCCTTCCAGGCGGTGGCGCGACCCGGGGTGGATCAGGCGGGCAAGCGTCACCGCGCGGTCGCCCGACCAGGTGCGGCGGCGGATCAGCAAACACGGTTCGTTGCGCTCGATCTGCAACAACTGGCATTCGCGCGGCTTGGCCAGAATGGCTTCGACCACGTGCTCGCCCTCGCTCAGCGGCGCCACGCGCGTCAGGTACTCATAGGGCGTGTGTTGCGTGAAGTCCTGCTTCAGGTAGTCGGGCGCCAGCCGCACATTGACGTAACGGTCTTCCAACTGGATCGGCACGTCGTCTTCAAAATGCACGATCACGGAATGGAATACCGGCTGCCCCGGGCGCAACTCCAGCGCCTGGGCCTGCTCAGGGCCGGCCGGTTCTTCAACCAGGCGCACCACGCGGCTGTGATGGTGATGATTACGCGCCGCGATCTCATCCGCGATGTTGTTCACCGCGAACAGCGCCGACCGCGCCTTGGGCTGCGCCACGAACGTACCCACGCCCTGCATCCGCACCAGCAGCCCTTCGGCGGTCAGCTCGCGCAGCGCGCGATTGATCGTCATGCGGCTGAACCCCAGCTCATCGACCAGCTCGCTTTCCGAGGGCACGCGGTAGTGCGCGGGCCAGGCGCCTGTGCGGATCTGCTGCGCGATCATCTGCTTGACCTGCGCATACAAGGGCGCGGGCAGGGCGTTGGTCTGGACGGGCAATCGGGGGGGAGGAGAAGCCACGGAAGAATCCTGGGTGGGCGCCGCTGAGGCGGTAAAAATTGGCCTCCAGTATAGACAGGTACACATGACTTGCGAATCGCCCGCCGCTTTCCGTATACTCCCCCCCTGTATCGTTTTCGGAGCCTGCCGTGCCGCATTCGCCGGAAGAAAAAAAACGTGTCGTCACCCGCTTGCGCCGTATCCAGGGGCAGGCGTTAGCATTGGAACGCGCGGTCAACGAGGGCACGGAATGCGGGGCGCTGTTACAGCAACTGGCCGCCTTGCGCGGCGCCGCCACCGGCCTGATGGCCGAGGTGCTGGAAAGCCATCTCCGGGAAACCTTCCTGCAATCCGCCCAGGGCGGACCGCAACACGCCGGGATCGACGCCGAAGCCGAAGTCGATCAGCTGATGCGCATCGTCCGTTCCTATTTGAAGTAATTCCCCCGACATTCGTGGAGCACAACTATGAAATCACGCGCAGCAGTCGCATTCGGACCCGGCAAGCCGCTGGAAATCGTTGAAATCGACGTCGCGCCCCCGCAGCGCGGCGAGGTGCTGGTGCAGATCACCCACACCGGTGTCTGCCATACCGACGCCTTCACGCTTAGCGGTGATGACCCCGAAGGCCTGTTTCCCGCCGTGCTGGGCCACGAGGGCGCGGGCATCGTCGTGGAAGTGGGCGAAGGCGTCACGTCCCTGAAGCCCGGTGACCACGTCATTCCGCTCTACACGGCCGAATGCCGCGAGTGCAAGTTCTGCCTGTCCGGCAAGACCAACCTGTGCCAGAAGGTGCGCGCCACCCAAGGCAAGGGTGTGATGCCCGACGGCACCTCGCGCTTCAGCTACGAAGGCAAGCCGCTCTACCACTACATGGGCTGCTCGACCTTCAGCGAATACTCGGTCGTCAACGAGATCTCGCTGGCCAAGATCAACCCCGCCGCCCCCCATGAAAAAGTCTGCCTGCTGGGCTGCGGTGTCACCACCGGCCTGGGCGCCGTGCACAACACCGCCAAGGTCAAGGAGGGCGATACGGTCGCCGTGTTCGGCCTGGGCGGCATCGGCCTGGCCGTGATCCAGGGCGCGGTGCAGGCCAAGGCCGGCCGCATCATCGCCGTGGACACCAACCCGAACAAGTTCGTGCTGGCCAGCGCCATGGGCGCCACCGACTGCATCAACCCCAAGGACTACGACAAGCCCATCCAGGACGTCATCGTTGAACTGACCGATGGCGGCGTGGACTTCTCGTTCGAATGCATCGGCAACGTGCACGTGATGCGCGCGGCGCTGGAATGCTGCCACAAGGGTTGGGGCGAAAGCATCATCATCGGCGTGGCCGGCGCGGGCCAGGAAATCAGCACGCGCCCGTTCCAACTGGTCACCGGCCGTGTGTGGCGCGGTTCGGCGTTCGGTGGTGTGAAGGGCCGTACGCAACTGCCGGGCATGGTCGAAGACGCCATGAGCGGCAAGATCGACCTGGACCCGTTCGTGACGCACACGCTGCCCCTGGAACGCATCAACGAAGCCTTCGACCTGATGCATGAAGGCAAGTCGATCCGCACCGTGATCCACTTCTAACGTCCGCCTCCGACGCGGCATACGACAGGCCCCGCGCAGAAT
>NZ_JBHFIZ010000039.1:390823-399109 GCF_057334535.1 Achromobacter colocynthidis | reverse complement strand
GCGCAGAATGCGCCGGGCCTTTTTTCATGACACGCGCAAGACAGGTCCGCGTGTCTTCATGACAGCGTTGTCATTCATCTTCACGTCATCTTCCAACGCAACCATTCGCCCTTCAACAACGAGGGATCACACGAATGAATACGTGGAAGAGGACTGCGGGCGCCGCCATGCTGAGCGCCCTGTTGCTGGCCGGCTGCGGCGGCGACGACAACGATGACGAGCCGTCGGGTAACCCGGCGCCGGAGCAGCCCGCACCGGAACAACCGGCCGCCAGCCGGCCGATGGAACTGACGATCCTGCACATCAACGATCACCACTCCACGCTGGACAGCAAGAAGAAAGACCTGAAACTCAAGAACGCCGCCGGCACGCCGGTGACAGTGAACGTGGACGTGGGCGGCTTTCCCCGTGTGACCGGCGCCATCAACACGCTGGCGGCCCAGTCCGCCAATGTGCTGAAGCTGCACGCCGGCGACGCCAATACCGGCACGCTGTACTTCAACCGCGCGGGCGAACCCGGCGAGGCCGACGCGGCCATGATGAACACCGTGTGCTTTGACGCGATGGCGGTGGGCAACCACGAGTTCGACAAGGGCGACAGCGGCTTGAAGCGCTTCATCGACCTGCTGCACGCCGGCACGTGCCAGACCCCCTTGCTAAGCGCCAACGTCACCTTTGCCGACGGGTCCGCGCTGAATCCGTCGCGCGCGCCGGGCCTGGTCAAGCCGTCCATCGTGCTGCAACGCGATGGCCAGTCCATCGGCCTCATCGGCCTGACGATTGCCAACAAGACGCAGCAGTCGTCCAGCCCGGACGCCGGCACACTGTTTTCGGACGAAGCCATTGCAGCGCAAACGCAGATTGATGCGCTGCGCGCGCAGGGCGTGAACAAGATCGTGGTGCTGAGCCATATCGGCTATGGCTACGACAAGCAGATCATCCCGACCTTGAGCGGCGTGGACGTGGTGGTGGGCGGCGATTCGCATACCTTGCTGGGTCCCGATGCCATGGTGGACTACGGCGTGGGAACGCCGTCGGGCGCCTACCCGACCGTGTTGCAGAACAAGGACGGCAAGCGCGTCTGCCTGGTACAGGCCTGGGAATACTCACAGGTCGTGGGCGAACTGAAAGTCAGCTTCGACGCCAACGGCGACGTGACCGAATGCGCCGGCACGCCCCATGTGCTGATGGGCGATGCGCTGACGGTGGCGGGCGCCGCCCCCGCCGCCGCCGACAACACCGCCATGCTTGCCGATGTGGCGGCCAGCGGCTTTCTGCGCATCCAGCAGCCGGATGCCCAGGCCAGCGCGGTACTACAGCCCTTCAAGGACAAGGTCGACGTGTTCAGCGCCAGCGTCGTGGCCTCGGTGCCGCAGGAACTGTGCTCGCGCCGCGTGCCGGGCCTGACGCGCGACCGCAGCCGCTCCAGCGCCGACTGCAACACATTGGGCAGCGTGGACCTGCGCGGCGGCGACATCCAGCAACTGGTGGCGCAAGCGTACCTGGAAGTCGCCAACGCCAGCTACGGCGGCGCCGACATCACGCTGCAGAGCGGTGGCGGCGTGCGCGTGGCGCTCAAAGGCAACGTGACCGCGGCCAACGTGATCGAGGTGGTGCCGTTCGGGAACATGCTGTGGCGGCTGGACATCACGGGCGCCGAGGTCAAGGGCATGTTGGAAGACGGCATGCAGGCGGTCTTCGGCGCGGGCGGGTCAACCGGCCCCTACCCGTATACCGGCGGCCTGCGTTGGGACGTGAACGGTGCGCAGGCGCAAGGCAACCGCGTGACCAACATTGAAGTGCTGGATGCCGCCACGTCCACCTGGCAAGCGCTGGACGCCGCCCGCACCTACAAGCTGTTCGTGCTGAGCTTCAACGCGACGGGCGGCGACGGGTACAAGACCCTTGCCAACGTGCCCGCCGAACGCCGCCAGGATATCGGCGTACTGGACGCCGACGTGCTGCAGACCTACATCGACACGCAGGCCAAGGACCCGGTGTCCGGCCTGCCGGTGCTGAACCTGCTACCCGTCAGCCTGTACAGCACGAAGTCGTATAGCGAGTAGTCCGCGAGGGGGTCAGGACGTCAGGCCGAATTGCCGGCCCGGCGTCCTGCCCTCCAGGTATACCTGCTCGGTCTGACCCACAAACTGCGCCAGCGAAAATTCCCGCAACGCCGTGTTGCGGGCGTCCTCGCCCATCCGCGCGAGGACGCCGCGGTCGTTCAGGATGGCGGATACCGTGGTCATTACGCTGCTCACCGCCCCCGGGTTCACCACCCAGCCGTTGCGGCCGTCGGTGACGTTCTCGGTCAGCCCGCCCACCTTGCTGACGATGACCGGCTTGCCGGCCGCCATCATTTCGCGGCAGGCGAATGAAATCGTCTCCAGCCGGGACGACAACACAAAGCCCACATCCAGCGCGGCCAGGAAGGGGCGCACGTCATCGAGCAGCCCCGTGAACACCACCTGATGCGTCATGGCCAGATCGGCCACGCGCTGGCGCTGTTCGGCATCAGGTTCCTTGCCGGCAATCAGGATAACGACCTGGTCGCGCTGATGCTCGGGCAGGAGCGACACGGCGGTCACCATGTCCAACCAGTTCTTGTACGACGCCGTGCCGGCATTGCTGCCGATCACGAAGCGGCGCCGCATGCCCTCGGGCAACAGCGCGGCGCGTGCCTGCGCGGCTTGTTCGGGGGTCGCCGGCTGGTACTTCTGCGTGTCCACGCCATTGAGCACCACGCGCAGGTCTTCATCGCGGTACACCGATTCCTTCATGCGCCGGAACGTGTGGCCGCAGACGCAGATGACGCGATTGGTGCCCCACTTGGCCCGCACGCGCACGCCCAGGCTCTTGGCGTTACGGTCGTTGTGCTGCGTATAGACGATGAACGGGCGCTTGGCGCCCATGCCCACGGCGGCCAGCATGCAAAGACGATGGTCGGCCGAGCCGTTCACGTGAATGACATCGAACCGTTCCTTGCGCAACAGCGTGCGCAGGCGGTGCAAGGCGCCCAATTGCTGGAAGGGCCGGCCCTTGAATTCCAGGTCGATCGAATGCACGCCGGGCAAGGCGTCCGCCTCGGCCAGGAGACGGCTGCCACGCGGCGCGGCAACCGTGATCTGGGCGCGCTGGCGCAGCATGCGCGCCAAGGACATGACGTAGGTGGTGTGACCGCCCCCGTCGCCCTGGTGAAAGTTGGTGTAGAGAATTTTCATCATGAAAGGCCTGAAAGCCGTTGCGGGGAAGGCGGAGATTCCCCTTGATTGAGCAAACAGCTCCAATGACGCTTTTCGAATACGTCGTCGCCCAGGCGGCTGTCGACCGACAGGTTGTAGACCTTGACGCCGCGCTCTGCCAACAGGTGGCTGGCCTGTCGGAACGCGGGTTCGATGTGTCCGGCAAACTGCCGGTCCAGCGCGGTGGCCAACTGCGCGCCGGGTTGTTCATAAAAACGCGGGCCCGCGGCGGCGCTCAGGTCCAGGCCATGCAAGTACAGCGTGCGGGCGCCCATCCAGGCCAACAGTTGCAGCGCCGTGTAGGCGACGGTGCCGCCACCGAAAAGCCCGCGCGCCGGGTTCAAGCTGAAGCCGTGCGCGTGCTGGGGGTTGTGCGCGTCAAACAGCACCAGCTCGGGGTCTGTGGCCAACTGCGCCTCCAGCTCGTCCGGCTGCGCGCGCGGTTGCAGCGCACGCTGATGCACTTCTTCAAACAGCGCGATGCGGCAGCGGACCGCCTTCGCATCGAACAGGAACGAGATCCAGCGATACACCTCGGGCGTCACGAACAGCAGCAGGTCTTGCGACAGCACGTCGGCCACCAGATCGCGCCGACGCTTGACGAAGCCCGCATCCAGCATCGCGTAGTAATGAAAGCGCAACGTTGGATGCGCGCGTTGCAGCGCGATGGATCCGTTCACGCCCATGACGGTGTCCAGATGGCACCGCGCATAGTCGATCTGGGCGACCGAGGGGCCGCTAAGAATCAAATGTGCGTCGCCGCGTATGTCTTGCGGCACCTGCGCCATTGGCAGCGTCGCCGGGCCACGCACGCCGACAAGATCACACGCCACCAGCCGTTCGCGGCCTTCGCGGCGCACCTTCACCAGCGGCCACAGCGTCTCGTTGTGCCGATAGGCCCCACCCTGTGTATAGCGGTAAAGATAGCGAAAGCCCTTGGTCAAAGGACGCGAGCGAAGCAAACGGGGAACGAGGGCAAACCGGGTCATGAATGGTGCCGCTGAAAGCGCGGCGAAACCTTACGAGGCGCTGATTCTACGCAGACGCCCCCCGTCCCAGGAGCTTAGAAACATTTGAGATGTAACAACGTGGAATGGGCGCATTCGCCCCCTATTTTGGGGTGTGCACCGGGCGGAAAGCCGCCTTCCCACATAGCGGAACGAAGGGTGCCGAATGCGCCGAATCGGCACCATTTCCGTGCATCGGCACCCTGCCCGCCGTACTAAACCCGGTTACGCACGACGCCCACCGCGCTGGAACCTTCCATTACCATTTGCGGCAAAGCGATAGGCAATTGCAAGCGACTTTCCTGCGCGGCGATCCGGCCCTTTCAGCCCGCGTGCCGAATGCTGATCAGGCTGAGGATTTCAAACAGGATCTGCGCCCCCGCGTGCGCCGTGTTTGCCGTGGCGTCATAGGCGGGCGCCACTTCGACCACGTCGCCACCGATGATGTCGATGCCGGCCAGCCCGCGCAATATCGCCTGCGCTTCACGCACCGTCACGCCCCCGACCTCTGGCGTGCCCGTGCCGGGCGCGAAGGCGGGGTCCAGGCAATCGATATCGAACGAGACATACACCGGCGTGTCGCCGACGATGTCGCGGGCGCGCGCGATGACCGCGGGCACGCCCACCCGCGCGATGTCTTCCGCATGCACCACCGTCATGCCGGATTCGTACGAGAATTCCCACAGGTATTCCGCCGACCCTCGAATTCCGATCTGGATGGTGCGGGTGGGGTCCAGCACGCCGTCCAGCACCGCCTGGCGGAATGGGCCGCCATGATGGAAGCGGCTGCCGTCGAACGGCCCGCCCGTGTCGCAATGCGCGTCAAAGTGGATCAGGGACACCGGCTCGCGCCGCCCCAACGCGCGCAGGATCGGCAGCGTGACGGAGTGGTCGCCGCCCACCGACACGGGAATGACGCCCGCCGCCTGGATCTGGGCATAGGCGCTTTCGATATCTTCGTGCGATTGCTCCAGGCTGAAGCGGCTGCGCATGGGCACGTCGCCAATGTCGGCCACGCGCAGGTCGCGCGTGGGGGTACAGCGCAGCACGTGGTTGTACGGGCCGACCCGTTCAATGGCGCGCAGTGCGCGTGGCCCAAAGCGGCAGCCGCTGCGGTTGCTGGCGCCCAGATCCATCGGCACACCCGCCAGCGCCACCTGCAGGTCACCGAAGTCTGGCGACTGCCAGTCGATGTATCGGGCGGGCGCGTACAGCAAGGTGGGCATGCCCGCATAGGGCGCGCTGCGCGTGCCGGTGTTGTCGATGATGTTCGCGGCCACCGCCCGAAAGTGGGCGTCATGGATGGCGGCTTCGTTGTCGCCGCCGAAGCGGGCGCGCAGCGCAGCAAGGCGTTCCGGTGTAAAGCGCATGTTGTCTTCCTGAAAGGGGTCGATTAGGTGGAGTCGATTAGATGGGGTCGATAAGGGTGGCGCCGATAACGCGGCGCCGATGCGTTGGCGCTACAGGGTTGGCATTGTTCAGTCGGCATCCGCCGGCGACACGGCCGCCTGGCCATACGGCGCGCCGGCGCGTCCCATCAGGCTGATCAGCACGAAGCTGGCCGCGCTGGCTGCCAGCGCCGCGTAGATCGGCGAGTTGGCCGCCAGGCCGTCCTTGACCATGAAGACGATCGCGGCGGCGCAGCCCAGCAACATGCTGGCAACGGCCCCGGCCGTGGTGGCGCGGCGCCAGTAGATGGCGCCCAACAAGGGCACCAGCATGCCGCCCACCAACAGGTTGTAGGCGCAGGTCAGCGCGCTGAGCACGTCGTCCACCACCAGCGCAATACCCACCGCCGACAGCGCCGCCAGCAGCGTGATCACGCGGTGCACGCGCAGGTCCTTGAAAGACCGCCCGCCACGCAGGGCCGGCAGCAGGTCTTCGGCCAGCACGGTGGCCGTGGCCAGCATCGTGGCGCTGGCGGTCGACATCATGGCCGCCAATGCCGCGGCGATGACCAGCCCGCGTATGCCATCCGGCAACTGCGATTGCACGATGGCCGCGAAGGCGTTGTTGGCATTTTCCAAACCGGGAAGCAGCACCTGGGCCGTCATGCCGATCAAGGCGCCGACCAGGCCGTACACAATGCAGTACAGGCCGGCGGCGGTGCCCGCCACGCGCGCCACGCGCTCATCGCGGGCGGTGAACACGCGCTGCCATATTTCCTGGCCGATCAGGATGCCCAGGAAGTAAATGACGAAGTACGTGATGATCGTGCTCCAGCCAATCGAGGTCAGGTCGAAGCTGGCGGCAGGCAGACGGGCGACGAGTTCGTCCCAGCCCCCGACCCGCATCAGGCAGATGGGCAGCAACACGAACATCAGCCCAACCGTCTTGATCACGAACTGAACGATGTCGGTCAGCGTCAGCGACCACATGCCGCCAAGCGCGGAATACACCGCGACAACGCCGCCACCCACGACCACCGCCACCCAGAACGGCAGCTCGAACAGCACTTCCATCACCGTGCCGATGGCGATGACGGACGTGGCTGCCAGCATCAGCGCATAGGCCATCATCACCAGCGCGCTGACGTGCTTGGCGCCGGTGCTGAACCGCCGTTCCAGGATCTGCGTCACGGTAAAGATGCGCAGTTTCAGCAAGGGCTTGGCCAGCACCCGGTTCAGCACGATGATGCCCAGGCCCAGCGCCCCGCATAGCCAGAACCCCGACAGGCCGTACGTGTACCCCAGCTTCACCGTGCCCACCGTGCTGGCGCCGCCCAGCACCGTGGCCGCCATGGTGCCCATGTACAGGCCCGGCCCCAGGTTGCGGCCCGCCACCAGATAGTCTTCATGCGTCTTCGCGCGCCGCATGCCGTACCAGCCCAGCAGCAGCATCGCCGCCAGGTAAATCACCACTACGCTTATATCCAACATCATGTCCGAAGTCTCCTCACCCGCCACGGCAGCAATGGTTGTTTTGAGCCCGGCGCGCCTGCCCACGCGCCGGGCTTATCGATCAACCCGGATCTTCGTTCAAGCCGCGCCAAAAATATCGCTATTGGCGCGAATGTCAGACGCATCTGATATCGTTGCTCAATCCTCCGCCTTCGCGCCTACCCCATGCCGCCTCTACGCCCCGACTCCCCCGCCTTGCAGGACGCCATCGCCGACGCCATCAGCACGGCCACGCGCGGCGCGGGCCGCGTGAACATCCTGATCGCGGGCAAGACGGGGGTAGGAAAAAGCACGCTGATCAATGCCGTGTTCCGTGGCGAATTGGCCAGGACCGGCGCGGGCAAGCCCGTCACCCAGACCACCCAGGAATACACCAAGCCCGGCCACCCGCTGACCATCATCGACACGCGCGGCCTGGAAGTGGGCGACTACGCGCGCTCGCGCCAGCAGTTGACGGACCTGATCCAGGAGCGCTCCGCGTCCGACGACCAGGACAAGCACCTGCACGTGGCCTGGCTTTGCATCCAGGACAGCAGCCATCGCGTGGAAGACGCCGAGATCGAGCTTGCCGACATGCTGGCCAACGCCGGCATCCCCGTGGTGGTGGTGCTGACCAAGGCGCGCAAGAACAGCCCCTTCGTGGAACAAGCGCGCGCCCTGCTGCCGCGCGCCAAGCAAGTGGTGGCGGTGCGGGCGCTGCCGGAATGGATCGAGGAACTGGACGCGGAATTGCCGCCGATGGGCCTGGACAAGCTGATCGAGGTCACGGCCGAGTACATCCCCGAATCCCAGCAGCGGGCCTACGCCAACGCGCTGTCCACCCGCAACAAGAAGGCCCTGGAAGTAAAAAAAAAGCGGGCTGAGATAGAGGTCAACGTGGCCGCCGGCCTGGCCGCCTCCGCCGCCGCCGCGCCCATTCCGTTTTCCGATGCCTTCGCGCTGGTGCCTATCCAGGTGGGCATGATTGCCAAGATCGGCATCACCTTCGGCATGGAACTGGACACCACCGCCATCACCACGCTGGTCACGTCCACCCTGGGCGCCTCGGCGGCCACGCTGATCGGCCGGTCAGTCGTGTCGGGCATGCTGAAGTTCATACCCGGCGCGGGCAGCGCCGTGGGCGGCCCCATTGCCGCC
>NZ_JBHFIZ010000039.1:340553-390763 GCF_057334535.1 Achromobacter colocynthidis | reverse complement strand
GCCGTGGGCGGCACCATTGCCGCCACCACCGCCGGCGCCATCACCAAGCTGCTGGGCAATGCCTACGTGGCGGTGCTGTACGACTTTTGCCAGAAGAACCCGGGCAAGGACATCGACATCGGCATGATCGCGCAGGCGCTTAAGCAGCGGGTAAAGCTCTAAGCCGCGGCGCATTCGCATGCCTGCGCGCAGGCATACCCGCAACGTGCACGCAACGCTCCCGCATGCAATGAATTGCGTTTTCACGACATCATTCGTTAGATTTGCGCCTTTTCAGGCGCTCGGCTTAACTATCGTCCGTCATACGACGTAAAGCCGTATATCCCTCAGTCTTTTTGCGGGACGACCCACGCAGGCAAAACGCAACGCACGCGAATGCGCAAACGCCCCGCGACGGGGTCGGCTCCCGTCACATCCAATGATCATCGACAACTCCGACGTCATGTACCGGCACCTTGTGCAGGGCGTCGTCGACTACGCCATCTACATGCTGCATCCGGACGGCACCGTCGCCAACTGGAACGCCGGGGCGCAACGCGCCAAGGGCTACACACAGGAAGAAATCGTCGGCAAGAACTTCGCCTGCTTTTATAGCGCGGAAGACCAGGCTTCAGGCCTGCCGCAGCGCGGACTGGCCACTGCCCGCGAACAAGGCCGCTTTGAAGCCGAAGGGTGGCGGGTGCGCAAGGACGGCACGCTGTTCTGGGCCAACGTGGTGATCGATGCCATCCACGACGACCAGGGCGCGCTGCTGGGTTTTGCCAAAGTCACGCGCGACATCACCGAACGGCGTGAACGCGAACAGCAGCTTGTCCGGGCCAAAGAGCTGGCCGAGCACTACAACACCGAGCTGACGTCGCTGTCGAGCTTCCTGGATGCCGTGGTGTCGCACATCCCGTCGTGCGTGCTGGTGCTGGATGCCGTGTCGCGCAATATCCTGTTGGCCAATCGTCAGGCCGAAGCCACGTTCGGCGCCACACGCGCCGAGATGTTGGGCAAGACTGCCCAGCAATGCCTGCCCGCGCCCGTCTGCGAATTTTTCGACCGCCTGACCAACGATGCCCTGCGCACGGACGGCGCGCTGCGCGAAGCCGAAGAAGAACTGATCACCGCGCGCGGCATGCGCACATTGCGCACGCGCACGCTGGTATTCCACAGCAGCGACCCGCGCTCGCGCTACGCGCTCTTGATCTCGGACGACGTCACCGACGAAAACGCCGCCCACGCGCAGGTGCGCTACATGGCGCACCACGACACGCTGACCGGCATGCCCAACCGCCGGCTGTTCCGCGAACAACTGCTCAAGGCGCTGCAAAACCGTGCCGGCGACCGCCGCACCGCCGTGCTGTGCCTGGACCTGGACAACTTCAAGAGCGTGAACGATACGCTGGGCCACCCCTGCGGCGACGAACTGCTGCGCCTGTTCGCCAAGCGCCTGCCCAAGGTGCTGCGCGAGCAGGACACGCTGGCCCGGCTGGGTGGCGACGAGTTTGCCGTGGTGCTGCCCAACATCGGCCAGCAGGAAGACGTGCGCAAGCTGGCCGAGCGCTTGATCGAAACGATGCGCCAGCCGTTCGAGGTGGACGGCCATACCGTGCCCGTTACCGTCAGCATTGGCATCGCGCTGGCCGAAACGCCCGACTACACGGCCGACCACCTGCTGCGCTACGCCGACATGGCGCTGTATGAAGCCAAGCGCAACGGGCGCAACCGCCTGGCGTGTTTTGAACCCGAGATGGAAGTCGCCGCGCTCAAGCGCCATGAAATCGAGATGGATCTGCGCCAAGCCATCATGGGGCAGCAGTTTCAATTGCATTACCAGCCCATCCTGGACGTCAGCCACGTCCGCATCGTGGGCCGCGAGGCGCTGATGCGCTGGCAGCATCCGGTGAAGGGCCTGATCATGCCCGACGCCTTCATCCCCATCGCTGAAGAGACCGGGCTGATCCACGAGCTGGGCGCGTTCACCCTGCACGAGGCTTGCGCGGAAGCCATGCGCTGGGACGACCACGAAACCGTGGCGGTCAACCTGTCGGCCACCCAATTCACCAACAGCGCACTGGTGTCGTTGGTGGAGTCGGCCCTGTCCAATTCCGGCCTGCCCGCGTGGCGCCTGGAATTGGAGATTACCGAGTCGGTGCTGCTGGCGAATTCCGCCGCCAACCTGACCACCTTGAACCGGCTGAAGGCACTGGGTGTGAAGGTGGCGCTGGACGACTTCGGCACCGGCTATTCCTCGTTGGGCTATCTGCGGTCGTTCGACTTCGACAAGATCAAGATCGACAAGTCGTTCACGCAAGATGTGGAATCCAGCAAGGAAGCGCTGGCCATCATCCGCGCCATCAACGGCATCGGGCGCAGCCTGGACATTCCCACCACCGCCGAAGGCGTGGAAACCGCCGCGCAACTGGAGCGGCTGACCCAAGAGGGCTGCTCGCACTTCCAGGGCTATCTGCTGGGCCGACCGGTGTCTCATGAAACGCAGCCGGACGACGCGACGTAGGAGATTGCGAGATCGCGGAGTCGCCGGATCGCCGGATCGCCGGATCGCCGGATCGCCGGACCGCCGGACCGCTCAATCATGGGGTCGTATCAAATCAGGGGCCGACCCCTCAATTTCGACCCCCGCCTGACTGCCCGCGGACCTATACTTTTCGAATCATCGGGTGCGCTGTGACGCGCCATCCTGCCCGGTGCCTGCCACGCCGCGCGTCGGATATTCCATCGCGCAAGCCGCCCCCTGGGCCGCTGCGCAGGGAGCCCATCATGAGCCGCAAATACATCGATTGCCGCGAGTACCCAAGCGAGCTGAACTGCTCGGTGGCCTTGGTAGCGGATACCGACGACGAACTGCTGGAAGCCGCCGTGCAGCACGCCACGACCGTACACAAACATGCGGACAGCCCCGAGCTACGGACCCAGCTAAAAGGCATGTTCCACGAGGGCACCCCTTCGGTCGAGACGCCCGCGCGCGCGTGATCGCCGACAGCTACGCGCCATCAAATACGCGCGTCAACTAAGGGCCGTCAACTACGGGGCCGTCAACCAAGCGCCGTGGCCACGCCTTCAACCCGCGCCACCCGTCGTGACGCGGGTTGCCGCGCGCACCACGTCGAACAGGTTCTTGGGGTCCTGCAATTGCGGCGCCACTTCAATGCGGGTGCCTACGCCCAACCGGGCAGCGCTGTCGCGCAGCCAGCGCAGCGCCGAGAAGTCCTCCAGCGCGAATCCCACCGAATCGAAGATGGTCACGTCTGACGCGCTCTGGCGGCCCTCCGCCTGGCCCGTCAGCACGCGCCACAATTCCGTCACCGGGAAATCCGCGGGCATCTGCTGCAAGTCGCCTTCAATGCGCGTCTGTGGTTCGTATTCGACGAACACGGGGCCCATCTTCAGCACGTCGGCATGCAGCTCGGTCTTACCGGGGCAATCGCCGCCCAAGGCATTGATGTGCATGCCCGGCTCGACCATGTCGGCGCAGAGGATGGTGGCGTAGGCCTTGTCGGCCGTAACGGTAGTGACGATGTCCACGCCCTTGACGGCCTGGGCCGTGCTATCAAAGCGGACGACACGCATGGACGGCGCGGCGGAGGCCAGGTTGGCTTGCAGCTTGCGGGTGGCGCCTTCGTCCACGTCGTACACGTGCAGCGTGTCGATACCCAGCACGGTGTGGAAAGCCAGCGCCTGGAATTCGGCTTGCGCGCCGTTGCCGATCAGGGCCATCGACCGCGAGTCGGGCCGCGCCAGCGCGCGCGCGGCCAAGGCTGAGGTGACGGCGGTACGCAGGGCGGTGGTCAGCGTCAGTTCGCTGATCAGCAGCGGTTCACCCGTGTTGACCTGCGCCAGCGCGCCAAAGGCCATCACGGTGGACAGGCCGGCATGCGGATTCTTCGGGTGGCCGTTCACGAACTTGAAGCTGTAGAGCTCGTGGTCGGCGGTGGGCATCAGTTCGATGACGCCGGTGGGGGAATGGCTGGCGACGCGCGCGCACTTGTCGAATTCCGGCCATCGCATAAAGTCCGCCAGCACGTAGTCGAGCAGTTCGGTGTACACCTTGCGCGAGCCTTGCAAGGCCATGATGCTGGCCACGTCCGACGTTGTGAGCAGTGTCGTCATTCTTTTCTCCCCAAGGGATGGAAAGGAAATTCTGGCTGATGCCCAAATCAATTCGTAGTGACAATAATATTCCACATGCCAAGAGGCTGGACGTGTCGCGCGGCACTATCGACGACCAACAAGCGCGACAGGGCGGGCAGGGTTACCCCCGCCCGCCCTGTCACCCTGTCGCCAGGCCCTTAGTTAAGCAGGTCCATCAAGGCGGCATCCTCCGCATCGTGCTGCCGGGCCGCTTGCGCCAACTGCTGCGCGAACGGTGCTCCCGCCAACCGGACCGGCTCGGCTGCCGCTGCCTGGGGCGCGGTGTCGGGTGAGGTTTCCGGACGCAAAGCCGCATCCGCCGCGCCACGCTGTTCGCGTTGTTCACGCAGCTCGCCAGACAGGAAGTCGATCGTGACAAGCCGGTCGACCGTGACGCCAGCCGCTGAACGCTGCGTCAACCGCAGACTCAGAGACTCCACGCCTGCCGGGCGATTGATCAGGAAAAGCCCCCGTCCATCCGCCTGCACCCAATCCGGCAGCGCCGCGCCGTTGGCCAGCGTGACGCTCATGCCGTCTGCACCGGCTCCCCCGTTGATGATGATGAGCAACTGGTCGCCACGCCCCAGCATATCCAGCTGCAATCCGCCGCCCAGCGGCAAGGACGACAACACCGCCTGGCCCCCTTCCAGCCCGCCGCCCAAGGCGGACCGTAGCAAGTGGTGCAAGCCGCTGCGCGCGCCCATATCGTCGTTGCCGTTCAGCGCCGAGATATCGTTGACCGCATTCAGGACCGCGCCCACGCCGCCAAAGGAAGCCACATGGCCAAGGTTGTCGACACCATTGACCGCCCGCGACACCGCGCCATCCGGATGCAGAAGATCCGCGGTGCCGTTCAGTGAACCCAGGCCATTGACCGTTTGGATCAGCACCGAATCCGCCTCGCCCGCCCGATACAAACCGCCGCTGCCACTCGTGTCCAAGGCGCCGGCCCCCGGCAGCGGAACCCGACGAAGCTCCTCTTGCTCCGTAAACACAGGCGTCGAGTTGGACAGCCTGATCGTCGCTTCGGTTACACCGCCGTTGCCGTCACCCACCGTGTAGCGCACGACCAGCTCGCCCACGAAGTTCGCGGATGGGGTGAAGACATAGCTGCCGTCGGCCCGTACCAACAACGTTCCCCGGCCCGGGATCACGATCGGCGTGCCGGCGGGCGTGCTTCCGGCCACCCCGTCCACGCTGACCTCGATGACGCGCAAGGGGTCGCCTTCGGGATCTGACGCGCCGGCCAGCAAGCCCTGGTCAGCCGGCACGTCCACGCCGTCGCCCAGCGGCAAGTTCACCGATCCTCCCGGCACGATCGGACTATCGTTCACGGCCGTCACATTCACCGTAACGGTCGCCGTCTCGGTCACGCCACCCGCAGTCACGGTGTAGGTGAAGTTGGTGGTGCCGTTGTAGTTGGCCGAAGGTGTGAAGTCCAAGGTGCCATCTGCGCGCAGCGTCACCAGGCCGTTGGCGACCGCGACCGGGGTTCCCACCATCACGGCCGACCCATCGATGGCCGTAATGACGTGCGTAGCGTTCTCGAAGGTGTTGTTAGCCTGAACCGCAATGTTGACCGTCGTGTCTTCGTTGGTCGTCACCGTGTCGTGGTCGATGTCCACAATCGCCCCGACGGTCACATTCACCACCGTTCGCACCGAGCCGCCGCTGCTATCGGTAATCGTGACCACGAAGCGGTCGTTGCCGTGGAAATCACCGATGGCCGTATAGACGTAGTCTCCCGTCGCGGCATTCAGCGTCACCACACCGTGGGCCGGCAAGGTGGTCATCGTGTACTGCACCGGTTCACCGTCCGAATCCAGCGCCTCCACGCGCCCGGCGACCGATGTGTCTTCCGTTGTCGGCACGCCGTACTCGCCGGTGGCGGGGTTCAACACCTGGCCGCCAATCCGGACATCCACCAAGATCGGTACGTCGTTGATCGAGGCGACGTTGACCGTGGCCGTAGCGGTCTCGGTGACGCCACCCGAGGTCACGGTATAGGTGAAGCTGGTTGAACCGTGGTAGTGCGAGGCCGGCAGGAAGTCCAGGGTGCCGTCCGCCTTCAGCGTAACCGACCCGTTGGCGACTGCCACCGGCGTGCCCACCACGATGGCGTTGCCGTCGATGGCCGAGATGCTGCGCCCGGCGTTCTCGAAGCTGTCGTTGCCGAACACCACGATGTTGACCGCTGTGTCTTCGTTGGTCGTGACCGTGTCGTTGGCAATGTCCACGACTGCCGCGACCGTGACGCTTACCGTCGACTGCGTCACATTGCCTTCGCCGTCATCGATGCTGATGATGAAGCTGTCGGCACCGTAGTAGTCGCCCGTCGGCGTGTAGGTGTACGCGCCCGTTGCCGGATCAACCGTCACCATGCCGTGCATGGCCGCCGAAGATACGCTGTAGACCAGCGTATCGCCGTCGCCATCCACCGCCGAGACCTGGCCATTGAAGACAGCGTCCTCGTTCAGGCTGATCACGTAGTTGCCCGTGGCGGGGTCAAACGTCTGACCAGGCACCGCCGGGTCCACCATCGTCGGCACATCCGCCACGGCGGTCACTGTGACCGTCACGGTCGCCGTCTCGACCGCGCCGCCAGACGTCACGGTGTAGGTGAAGCTGGTCGAACCGTTGTAGTTGGCCGAGGGCGTGAAGTCCAAGGTGCCATCGGCCTTCAGCGTGACCGAACCGTTGGCAACCGCGACCGGCGTACCGACCAAGACTGCGTTGCCGTCGATGGCCGTGATGCTGCGTCCGGCGTTCTCGAAGCTGTCGTTGCCGAGCACCGCGATGTTGACCGTCGTATCCTCATCGGTCGTGACCGTGTCGTTGAGGATATCCACCACTGCCGCGACCGTGACGCTTACCGTCGACTGCGTCACGTTGCCTTCACCATCGTCGATGCTGATGATGAAGCTGTCGGCACCGTAGTAGTCGGCCGTTGGCGTGTAGGTGTAGGCGCCCGTTGCCGGGTCAACCGTCACCATGCCATGCAGCGCCGGGGTGCTTACGCCATAAATCAACGTGTCACCGTCGCCGTCAACCGCCGAGACCTGGCCACTGAAGACTGCGTCCTCATTCAGGCTGATCGCGTAGTTGCCCGTGGCCGGATCAAAGGTTTGACCAGGTACTGCCGGGTCCACCGTCATCGGCGCATCCGCCACCGCAGTGACGGTCACCGTGACCGTTGCCGTCTCCACCGCACCGCCAGATGTCACGGTGTACGTGAAGCTGGTCGGGCCGTTGAAGTCCGTGGTCGGCGTGAAGTCGATGGTGCCATCGGCTTTCAGCGTGACCGAACCGTTGGCGACCGCGACCGGCGTACCGACCACGACTGCGTTGCCGTCGATGGCAGTGATGGTGCGTCCAGCGTTCTCGAAGCTGTCGTTGCCGACCACGGCGAGGTTGACCGTCGTGTCCTCGTTGGTGGTGATCGCGTCGTTGTCGATGTCGACCACTGCCGCGACCGTGACGCTTACCGTCGACTGCGTCACGTTGCCTTCGCCATCGTCGATGCTGATGATGAAGCTGTCGGTACCGGTGTAATCCGCCGTCGGCGTGTACGTGTACGCGCCCGTTGCCGAATCGACCGTGACCATGCCATGCATCGCAGGGGTGCTTACGCCATAAGTCAGCGCGTCACCGTCACCATCCAGCGCCGAGACTTGGCCATTGAAGGCACCGTCCTCGTTCAGGCTGATTGCGTAGTTGCCCGTGGCAGGGTCAAAGGTTTGACCAGGTACTACCGGATCCACCGCCATCGGCGCATCCGCCACCGCAGTGACGGTCACCGTGACCGTTGCCGTCTCGACCGCGCCGCCAGACGTCACGGTGTAGGTGAAGCTGGTCGGGCCGTTGTAGTTCGTATCCGGGGCGAAGTCCAAGGTGCCATCGGCTTTCAGCGTGACCGATCCGTTGGCAACCGCGACCGGCGTACCGACAATGACTGCGTTGCCGTCGATGGCCGTGATGCTGCGTCCGGCGTTCTCGAAGCTGTCGTTGCCGACCACGGCGATGTTGACCGGGGTGTCTTCATTGGTCGTGATCGTGTCGCTGGTGATGTCCACCACGGCGGCCACTGTCACCGTCACCGTCGACAGGCTGATGTTGCCCGCGCCGTCGTTGATGCTGATGATGAAGCTGTCTGTACCGTAGTAGTCGGCCGTCGGCGTGTACGTATACGCGCCCGTCACCGGATCCACCACGACCATACCGTGCGTTGCCGGGGTATCCACCCCATAAGTCAGCGGGTCTCCGTCGCCGTCGACCGCGGAGACCTGGCCGTTGTAGGCCCCGTCCTCGTTCAGGTTGATTGCGTAGTTGCCCGTGGCAGGATCAAAGGTTTGACCGGGAATCGCAGGATCGACCGTCACTGGCACATCCGCCACCGCCGTCACGGTCACCGTAACCGTTGCCGTCTCCACCGCTCCGCCAGAGGTCACGGTGTACGTGAAGCTGGTCGGGCCGTTGAAATCGGTGGCGGGTGTGAAGTCCAAGGTGCCGTCGGCCTTCAACGTGACCGAGCCGTGGGCAACCACGCCCGGCGTGCCCACCATGATGGCGTTACCGTCGATGGCCGTGATGCTGCGTCCGGCGTTCTCGAAGCTGTCGTTGCCGAGCACGGCGATGTTGACCGTCGTGTCTTCATTCGTCGTGATCGTATCGTCGGCAACATCCGCCACGGCGGCCACGGTCACCGTCACCGTCGACAGGCTGATGCTGCCCATGCCGTCGTCGATGCTGATGATGAAGCTGTCGGTACCGTAGTAATCGGAAGCCGGTGTGTAGGTATACGCACCCGTTGCCGAATCCACCGTCACCATGCCGCGCGTGGCAACCGAGGATACGCTGTAGGTCAGCGTGTCACCGTCGCCATCCACCGCCGACACCTGGCCGTTGAAGGCAGCGTCCTCGTTCAGGCTGATTGCATAGTTGCCCGTGGCCGGGTCAAAGGTTTGACCAGGTACTGCCGGGTCCACCGTCATCGGCGCATCCGCCACCGCAGTGACGGTCACCGTGACCGATGCCGTCTCGGCCACTCCGCCGGATGTCACGGTATACGTGAAGCCGGTCGGACCGTTGAAATCCGTGGTCGGCGTGAAGTCCAAGGTGCCATCGGCTTTCAACGTGACCGAACCGTTGGCGACTGCGACCGGCATGCCCACCACCACCGCAATGCCATCAATGGCGGTGATGGTGCGCCCGGCGTTCTCGAAACTATCGTTGCCGACCACCGGGATGTTGACCGTCGTGTCCTCGGTGGTCGTGATCGTGTCGTCGATGATATCCACCACCGCCGCCACCGTCACACTGACCGCCGACAGGATGACGTTGCCTTCGCCGTCATCGATGCTGATGACGAAGCTGTCGGCACCGTAGTAGTCGGCCGTCGGCGTGTAGGTGTAGGCGCCCGTTGCCGGGTCCACCGTGACCATGCCGTGCGTCGCGGGGGTGTTAACGCCGTAAACCAACGTGTCACCGTCGCCGTCAACCGCCGAGACCTGGCCGCTGAAGACAGCGTCCTCGTTCAGGCTGATCGCGTAGTTGCCCGTGGCAGGGTCAAAGGTTTGACCGGGGACTGCCGGGTCGACCGTCACTGGTACATCCGCCACCGCCGTCACGGTCACCGTAACCGTTGCCGTCTCCACCGCGCCGCCAGACGTTACGGTGTAGGTGAAGCTGGTCGAACCGTTGTAATTCGCAGCCGGGGCGAAGTCCAAGGTGCCGTCGGCCTTCAAGGTGACCGAACCGTTGCTGACCAGAATCGGCGTTCCCACCACCACCGCGTTGCCATCAATGGCCGTGATCGTGCGCCCGGCATTCTCGAAGCTGTCGTTGCCGAGCACGGCGAGGTTGACCGTCGTGTCTTCATTCGTCGTGACCGTGTCGTTGGCAATGTCCACCACGGCGGCCACGGTCACCGTCACCGTCGACAAGCTGATGTTGCCCGTGCCGTCGTCGATGCTGATGATGAAGCTGTCGGCACCGTAGTAGTCGGCCGTCGGCGTGTAGGTGTAGGCGCCCGTCGCCGAATCAACCGTCACCATGCCGTGCGTCGCCGGGATGCTTACGCCATAAGTTAGCGTGTCACCGTCACCATCCACCGCAGCGGCTTGACCATTGACTGCCGTTTCCTCGCTAGTGCTCACCGCATAGTTACCAGTAGCCGGGTCAAAGGTCTGGCCCGGTACTGCCGGGTCGACCAACATCGGCACATCAGCTACTGCCGTCACAGTCACCGTGACCGTTGCCGTCTCCACCGCGCCGCCAGACGTCACGGTGTACGTGAAGCTGGTCGGGCCGTTGAAGTCCGTGGCGGGCGTGAAGTCCAAGGTGCCGTCGGCTTTCAACGTGACCGAACCGTTGGCAACCAGGACCGGCGTGCCCACCATGATGGCGTTGCCGTCGATGGCAGTGATCGTGCGTCCGGCGTTCTCGAAGCTATCGTTGCCGACCACCGGGATGTTGACCGTCGTGTCCTCATTGGTCGTGATCGTGTCGTCGGCAATATCCGCCACGGCGGCCACGGTCACCGTCACCGTCGACAAGCTGATGTTGCCCGTGCCGTCGTCGATGCTGATGATGAAGCTGTCGGTGCCGTAGTAATCCGCCGTCGGCGTGTACGTGTACGCGCCCGTTGCCGAATCCACCGTCACCATGCCGTGCGTCGCGGGGGTGTTAACGCCGTAAACCAGCGTATCGCCGTCGCCATCAACCGCCGAGACCTGGCCGTTGAAGACAGCGTCTTCGTTCAGACTGACCGCGTAGTTGCCCGTGGCAGGGTCAAAGATTTGACCGGGGACCGCTGGATCCACCGTTATCGGCGCATCCGCCACCGCCGTCACAGTGACCGTGACCGACGCCGTCTCCACGGCCCCGCCGGATGTCACGGTGTACGTGAAGCTGGTCGAACCGTTGTAGTTCGCAGCCGGGGCGAAGTCCAAGGTGCCGTCGGCCTTCAAGGTGACCGAACCGTTGCTGACCAGAATCGGCGTTCCCACCACCACCGCGTTGCCATCAATGGCCGTGATCATGCGCCCGGCGTTCTCGAAGCCATCGTTGCCGACCACGGCGATATTGACCGTCGTGTCCTCATTGGTCGTGACCGTGTCGTCGACGATATCCACCACCGCCGCGACGGTCACGTTTACCGTCGACAAGATGACATTTCCGGTGCCGTCATCAATACGGATGACGAAACTGTCAGTACCGTAGTAATCCGCCGTGGGCGTGTACGTGTACGCACCCGTTGCCAGATCCACCGTCACCATCCCCTGCGTGGCGGCTGCGGATACGCTGTAGACCAGCGTATCGCCGTCGCCATCCACTGCCGAGACCTGGCCACTGAAGACAGCGTCCTCGTTCAGGCTGATTGCGTAGTTGCCCGTGGCCGGGTCAAAAATCTGACCGGGAACTGCCGGGTCGGCCGTCACTGGTACATCCGCCACCGCCGTCACGGTTACCGTGACCGATGCCGTCTCCACCGCCCCGCCAGACGTCACGGTGTACGTGAAGCTGGTCGGGCCGTTGAAATCCGTGGCCGGCGTGAAGTCCAAGGTACCGTCGGCTTTCAGCGTGACCGAGCCGTTCATGACGGCGACCGGCGTGCCCACCAGGATGGCATTGCCGTCGATGGCCGTGATGGCGCGCCCGACGTTCTCGAAGCTGTCGTTCCCGACCACGGCGATATTGACCGTCGTGTCCTCGTTGGTCGTGATCGTGTCGTCGGTGATATCCACCACCGCCGAGGCCGTGACGCTTACCATCGACTGCGTTACGTTGCCTTCGCCGTCGTCGATACTGATGATGAAGCTGTCGCTGCCGTAGTAGTCGGCCGTCGGCGTGTAGGTGTAGGCGCCCGTTGCCGGATCGACCGTCACCATGCCGTGCGTGGCAGGGGTGTTCACCGAATACAGCAGCGTGTCTCCATCACCATCCACTGCCGAGACCTGGCCAGTGAAGGCTCCATCCTCGTTCAGGCTGATTGCGTAGTTGCCCGTGGCCGGGTCAAAGACCTGGCCCGGGACCGCCGGGTCGACCGTCATCGGCGCATCCGCCACCGCAGTGACGGTCACCGTGACGGTTGCCGTCTCCACCGCACCGCCAGACGTCACGGTGTAGGTGAAGCTGGTCGAGCCGTTGTAATTAGCTGCCGGAGCGAAGTCCAGGGTGCCGTCGGCCTTCAGCGTCACAGCACCGTTGTTCACCAGGACCGGCGCACCCACCACCACCGCAATGCCGTCGATGGCGGTGATAGCGCGTCCAGCGTTCTCGAAATTGTCGTTGCCGACTACGGAGATATTGACTGTCGTGTCTTCATTGGTGGTGATCGTGTCGTCGGTGATATCCACCACCGCCGCTACCGTGACGCTTACCGTCGACTGCGTCACGTTGCCTTCGCCGTCGTCGATGCTGATGATGAAGCTGTCGGCACCGTAGTAGTCCGCCGTGGGCGTGTAGGTGTACGCACCCGTTGCTGGATCGACTGTCACCATGCCATTCGTGGCAGCTGCGGATACACCGTAGGTCAGCGTATCGCCGTCGCCATCAACCGCCGAGACCTGGCCCGTGAACGCCCCGTCTTCGTTCAAACTGATCGCATAGTTGCCAGTAGCAGTATCAAAGACCTGGCCTGGGACTGCCGGGTCGACCGTCATCGGTGCATCGGCCACCGCCGTAACAGTGACCGTGACGGATGCCGTCTCCACCGCGCCGCCAGACGTCACGGTGTACGTGAAGCTGGTCGAGCCGTTGTAGTTCAAGGCCGGGGCGAAGTCCAAGGTGCCGTCGGCCTTCAAGGTGACCGAGCCGTTCATGACGGCGACCGGCGTGCCCACCACCACCGCCATGCCGTCGATGGCCGTGATGGCGCGCCCGACGTTCTCGAAGCTGTCGTTGCCGACCACCGGGATGTTGACCGTCGTGTCTTCATTGGTCGTGATGGTGTCGTCGGCAATATCCGCCACGGCGGCCACGGTCACCGTCACCGTCGACAAGCTGATGTTGCCCGCGCCGTCGTCGATGCTGATGATGAAGCTGTCGGCACCGTAGTAGTCGGCCGTCGGCGTGTAGGTGTACGCACCCGTTGCCGGATCAACCGTGACAGTACCGTGGATCGCGGAGGTGTCAACGCCGTAAACCAGCGTATCGCCGTCGCCATCAACCGCCGAGACTTGGCCGTTGAAGACAGCGTCCTCGTTCAGGCTGATTGCATAGTTGCCCGTGGCCGGGTCAAAGGTTTGGCCGGGTACCGCCGGGTCCACCGTCATTGGCGCATCAGCCACCGCGGTGACGGTCACCGTGACGGTTGCCGTCTCCACCGCGCCGCCAGACGTGACGGTGTAGGTGAAGCTGGTCGAACCGTTGTAGTTCGCAGCCGGGGCGAAGTCCAAGGTGCCGTCGGCCTTCAAGGTGACCGAACCGTTGTTCACCAGGACCGGCGCACCCACCACCACCGCAATGCCGTCGATGGCCGTGATGGCGCGCCCGACGTTCTCGAAGCTGTCGTTCCCGACCACGGCGATATTGACCGTCGTGTCCTCGTTGGTCGTGATCGTGTCGTCGGTGACATCCACCACCGCAGCGACCGTGACACTCACCGTCGACTGCGTTACGTTGCCTTCGCCGTCGTCAATGCTGATGATGAAGCTGTCGGCACCGTAGTAGTCGGCCGTCGGCGTGTAGGTGTAGGCGCCCGTTGCCGGATCGACTGTCACCATGCCGTGCGTGGCAGGGGTGTTCACCGAATACAGCAGCGTGTCTCCATCACCATCCACTGCCGAGACCTGGCCAGTGAAGGCTCCATCCTCGTTCAAGCTGATTGCATAGTTGCCCGTGGCCGCGTCAAAGACCTGGCCAGGGACTGCCGGGTCGACCGTCATCGGCGCATCGACCACCGCCGTCACGGTCACCGTGACCGTTGCCGTCTCCACCGCGCCGCCAGACGTCACGGTGTACGTGAAGCTGGTCGAGCCGTTGTAGTTCAAGGCCGGCGTGAAGTCCAAGGTGCCATCGGCCTTCAACGTGACCGAACCGTTCGCGACCGCGACCGGCGTGCCAACCAAGATGGCATTGCCGTCAATGGCCGTGATGCTGCGTCCGGCGTTCTCGAAGCTGTCGTTGCCGACTACGGCGATGTTGACCGTCGTGTCTTCATTGGTCGTGATCGTGTCGTCGGCAATATCCGCCACGGCGGCCACGGCCACCGTCACCGTCGACAAGCTGAGGTTGCCCGCGCCGTCGTCGATGCTGATGATGAAGCTGTCAGTACCGTAGTAGTCGGCCGTCGGCGTGTAGGTATAGGCACCCGTCGCCGGATCAACCGTGACCATGCCGTGCGTTGCCGGGGCATCCACCCCATAAACAAGCGTGTCACCATCGCCATCAACCGCCGAAACCTGGCCGTTGAAGACAGCGTCCTCGTTCAGGCTGATCGCGTAGTTGCCCGTGGCCGGGTCGAAGACCTGGCCCGGGACTGCCGGGTCGACCGTCATCGGGGCATCGGCCACCGCCGTCACGGTCACCGTGACCGTTGCCGTCTCCACCGCGCCGCCAGACGTCACGGTGTACGTGAAGCTGGTCGAGCCGTTGTAGTTCAAGGCCGGCGCGAAGTCCAAGGTGCCATCGGCCTTCAGCGTGACCGAACCGTTGGCAACTGCGACCGGCGTACCGACCATGACTGCGTTGCCGTCGATGGCCGTGATGGCGCGTCCGGCGTTCTCGAAACTGTCGTTGCCGACCACCGCGATGTTGACCGTCGTGTCTTCATTGGTCGTGATCGTGTCGTCGCTGATATCCACCACTGCCGCGACCGTGACGCTTATCGTCGACTGCGTTACGTTGCCTTCGCCGTCGTCGATGCTGATGATGAAGCTGTCGGCACCGTAGTAGTCGGCCGTGGGCGTGTAGGTGTACGCGCCCGTTGCCAGATCCACCGTCACCATGCCGTGCGTGGCAGCTGCGGATACGCTGTAGGTCAGCGTGTCGCCGTCTCCATCCACCGCCGAGACCTGGCCGTTGAAGACAGCATCCTCGTTCAGGCTGATTGCATAGTTGCCCGTGGCCGGATCAAAGGTTTGACCGGGTACCGCCGGATCCACCGTCATCGGTGCATCCGCCACCGCAGTGACGGTGACCGTGACGGCTGCCGTCTCCACCGCGCCGCCAGATGTCACGGTGTACGTGAAGCTGGTCGAACCGTTGTAGTCCGTTGCCGGCGTGAAGTCCAAGGTGCCGTCGGCTTTCAAGGTGACCGAACCGTTGGCAACCAGGATCGGCGTTCCCACCACCACCGCATTGCCGTCAATGGCCGTGATGCTGCGTCCGGCGTTCTCGAAGCTGTCGTTGCCGACTACGGCGATATTGACCGTCGTGTCCTCATTGGTCGTGACCGTGTCATCGGTGATATCCACCACTGCCGCGACCGTGACGCTCACCGTCGACTGCGTCACGTTGCCCTCGCTGTCGTCGATGCTGATGATGAAGCTGTCGCTGCCGTAGTAATCCGCCGTGGGCGTGTAGGTGTATGCACCCGTTGCCGGATCGACTGTCACCATGCCGTGCGTGGCCGGAGCATCCACCCCATAAACAAGCGTGTCTCCATCGCCATCCACCGCCGAAACCTGGCCGTTGAAGGCCCCATCCTCGTTCAGGCTGATCGCGTAGTTGCCCGTGGCAGGGTCAAAGACCTGGCCCGGGACCGCTGGGTCGACCGTCACCGGCGCATCCGCCACGGCAGTGACGGTGACCGTAACGGTTGCCGTCTCCACCGCTCCGCCAGAGGTCACGGTGTACGTGAAGCTGGTCGGGCCGTTGAAATCGGTGGTGGGCGTGAAGTCCAAGGTGCCATCGGCCTTCAAGGTGACCGAACCATTGCTGACCAGGACCGGCGTTCCCACCACTACCGCGTTGCCGTCAATGGCAGTGATCGTGCGTCCGGCGTTCTCGAAGCTATCGTTTCCGACCACGGCGATATTGACCGTCGTGTCCTCATTGGTCGTGACCGTGTCATCGGTGATATCCACCACTGCCGCGACCGTGACGCTCACCGTCGACTGCGTCACGTTGCCCTCGCTGTCGTCGATGCTGATGATGAAGCTGTCGCTGCCGTAGTAATCCGCCGTGGGCGTGTAGGTGTATGCACCCGTTGCCGGATCGACTGTCACCACGCCGTGCGTGGCAACCGAGAATACGCTGTAGGTCAGCGTGTCGCCGTCGCCATCAACCGCCGAGACCTGGCCGTTGAAAACAGCGTCTTCGTTCAAGATGATTGAATAGTTGCCCGTGGCCGGGTCGAAGGTTTGGCCAGGCACTGCCGGGTCGACCGTCACTGGCACATCCGCCACCGCAGTGACGGTGACCGTGACGGTTGCCGTCTCCACCGCGCCGCCAGAAGCCACGGTGTACGTGAAGCTGGTCGAACCGTTGTAGTCGGTGGTTGGCGTGAAGTCCAACGTACCGTCGGCCTTCAAGGTCACAGAACCGTTGCTGACCAGGACCGGCGTGCCCACCACTACCGCCGTGCCGTCGATGGCCGTGATGCTGCGTCCGGCGTTCTCGAAACTGTCGTTGCCGACTACGGCGATGTTGACCGTCGTGTCCTCATTGGTCGTGATCGTGTCGTCGGCAATATCCGCCACGGCTGCCACGGTCACCGTCACCGTCGACAAGCTGATGTTGCCCGCGCCGTCGTCGATGCTGATGATGAAGCTGTCGCTGCCGTAGTAGTCGGCAGTCGGCGTGTAGGTGTACGCGCCCGTTGCCGAATCCACCGTCACCATGCCGTGCGTCGCGGGGGTGTTAACGCCGTAAACCAGCGTATCGCCGTCGCCATCCACCGCCGAGACCTGGCCATTGAAGACAGCGTCCTCGTTCGGGCTGATCGCGTAGTTGCCCGTGGCCGGGTCGAAGACCTGGCCCGGGGCTGCCGGGTCGACCGTCACTGGCACATCCGCCACCGGCGTCACGGTCACCGTGACCGATGCCGTTTCCACCGCACCGCCAGAGGTCACGGTGTACGTGAAGCTGGTCGAGCCGTTGTAGTCGGTGGCCGGCGTGAAGTCCAAGGTGCCGTCGGCTTTCAACGTCACAGAACCGTTCGCGACCGCGACCGGCGCTCCCACCGCCACCGCAACGCCGTCAATGGCCGTGATCGTGCGTCCGGCGTTCTCGAAGCTGTCGTTGCCGACCACCGCGATATTGACCGTTGTGTCTTCATTGGTCGTGATCGTGTCGTTGACGATATCCACCACGGCCGCCACCGTGACACTTACCGTCGACTGCGTCACGTTGCCTTCGCCGTCATCGATGCTGATGATGAAGCTGTCGCTGCCGTAGTAGTCGGAAGTCGGCGTATAGGTGTACGCGCCCGTTGCCGAATCCACCGTCACCATGCCGTGCGTGGCTGCCGAGGATACGCTGTAAATCAGCGTGTCGCCGTCACCATCCACCGCTGAAACCTGGCCATTGAAGGCCATGTCCTCGTTGGTGCTGACCGCATAGTTGCCGGTGGCCGGATCGAAGACTTGACCAGGCACTGCCGGATCCACCGTCATCGGCGCGTCGGCCACGGCCGAGACCGTCACCGTGACGGTTGCCGTCTCAACCGCGCCGCCCGAAGTGACCGTGTAGGTGAAACTGGTTGATCCGTTGTAGTTGAGCGTCGGCGCGAAATCCAAAGTGCCGTCGGCCTTCAAGGTCACAGAACCGTTGCTGACCAGGACAGGCACCCCGACCGTAGCCGCAATTCCGTCGATAGCGGTGACGCTGCGTCCGGCGTTCTCGAAGCTGTCGTTGCCGACCACCGCGATGTTGACCGTTGTGTCTTCATTGGTCGTGATCGTGTCGTCGGTGATATCCACCACGGCCGCGACCGTGACACTCACCGTCGACTGCGTCACGTTGCCTTCGCCGTCATCGATGCTGATGATGAAGCTGTCGCTGCCGTAGTAGTCGAAAGTCGGCGTATAGGTGTACGCACCCGTTGCCGAATCCACCGTCACCATGCCGTGCGTGGCAGCCGAGGATACGCTGTAGGTCAGCGTGTCGCCGTCACCATCCACCGCCGAAACCTGGCCATTGAAGGCCATGTCCTCGTTGGTACTGACCGCATAGTTGCCGGTGGCCGGGTCGAAGACTTGGCCCGGGACTGCCGGGTCGACCGTCATCGGGGCATCGGCCGCCGCCGTCACGGTCACCGTGACCGTTGCCGTCTCAACCGCACCGCCAGATGTCACGGTGTAGGTGAAGCTGGTCGAGCCGTTGTAGTTGGCTGTCGGCGCAAAGTCCAAGGTGCCGTCGGCTTTCAAGGTGACCGAACCGTTGGCAACCGCGACCGGCGTACCGACCAAGACAGCGTTGCCGTCAATGGCCGTAATGCTGCGTCCGGCGTTCTCGAAGCTGTCGTTGGAGACCACGGCGATGTTGACCGTCGTGTCTTCACTGGTCGTGATGGTGTCGTCGGTGATATCCACCACCGCCGCGACAGTCACACTGACCGTGGAGAGGATGATATTGCCCGCGCCGTCGTCGATGCTGATAACAAAGCTGTCGGCGCCGTAGTAGTCGGCGGTCGGCGTGTAGGTGTAGGCACCCGTCGCCGGATCAACCGTGACCATGCCGTGCGCTGCCGGGGCATCCACCCCATAAACAAGCGTGTCACCATCGCCATCAACCGCCGAAACCTGGCCGTTGAAGACAGCGTCCTCGTTCAGGCTGATAGCGTAGTTGCCTGTGGCCGGGTCGAAGACCTGGCCCGGGACTGCCGGGTCAACCGTCATCGGCGCATCCGCCACCGCAGTGACGGTGACCGTGACGGTTGCCGTCTCCACCGCGCCGCCCGACGTCACCGTATAGGTGAAGCTCGTGGACCCGTTGTAGTTCAAGGCCGGCGCGAAGTCCAAGGTGCCGTCTGCCTTCAGCGTGACCGAGCCATTGGCAACCAGGATCGGCGCACCCACCACCACTGCAATGCCGTCGATGGCCGTGATAGTGCGTCCAGCGTTCTCGAAGCTGTCGTTGCCGACTACGGAGATGTTGACCGTCGTGTCTTCATTGGTCGTGATCGTGTCGTCGGTGATATCCACCACCGCCACGACCGTGACGCTTACCGTCGACAGGACGAAGTTGCCTGCGCCATCATCGATGCTGATGATGAAGCTGTCGCTGCCGTAGTAGTCCGCCGTGGGCGTGTAGGTGTAGGCGCCCGTTGCCGGGTCCACCGTGACCATGCCGTGCGTTGCCGGAGTATCCACCCCATAAGTCAGGGTGTCGCCGTCGCCATCAACCGCCGAGACCTGGCCAGTGAACGCTCCGTCCTCGTTCAGGCTGATCGCGTAGTTGCCCGTGGCCGGGTCAAAGGTTTGACCGAGTACTGCGGGGTCCACCGTCATCGGCGCATCAGCCAATGCCGTCACGGTCACCGTGACCGATGCCGTCTCGACCGCACCGCCGGATGTCACGGTATACGTGAAACTGGTCGAGCCGTTGTAGTTCGCAGCCGGGGCGAAGTCCAAGGTGCCGTCGGCTTTCAGCGTCACCGTGCCGTTGGCAACCGCGACCGGTGTACCGACCACGACTGCGTTGCCGTCAATGGCCGTAATGGCGCGACCCGCATTCTCGAAGCTGTCGTTGCCGACCACCGCGATATTGACCGGGGTGTCCTCGTCCGTCGTGATCGTGTCGTTGACGATATCCACCACCGCCGAGACCGTGACGCTTACTGTCGACTGCGTCACGTTGCCTTCGCCGTCATCGATGCTGATGATGAAGCTGTCGCTGCCGTAGTAATCCGCCGTGGGCGTGTAGGTGTACGCGCCCGTTGCCGGGTCCACCGTGACCATGCCATGCGTTGCCGGCGTATCCAACCCATAAGTCAGGGTGTCGCCATCGCCATCCACCGCCGAGACCTGGCCATTGAACGCACCGTCTTCGTTCAGGCTGATCGCGTAGTTGCCTGTGGCCGGGTCAAAGGCTTGACCGGGTACTGCCGGGTCCACCGTCATCGGTGCATCCGCCACCGCAGTAACGGTCACGGTAACCGATGCCGTCTCCATGGCCCCGCCGGATGTCACGGTGTACGTGAAGTTGGTCGAGCCGTTGTAGTTCGCAGCTGGGGCGAAGTCCAAGGTGCCGTCGGCCTTCAGCGTGACCGAACCGTTGGCAACCACGACCGGCGTTCCAACCACCACCGCCATGCCGTCGATGGCCGTGATGCTGCGTCCCGCGTTCTCGAAGCTGTCGTTGCCGACTACGGCGATGTTGACTGTCGTGTCTTCATTCGTCGTGATCGTGTCATCGGCGATATCCACTACCGCCGCCACCGTCACAGTGACCGTCGACAGGATCACGTTGCCTGCGCCGTCACCGATGCTGATGATGAAGCTGTCGCTGCCGTAGTAGTCCGCCGTGGGCGTGTAGGTGTACGCACCCGTTGCCGGGTCCACCGTCACCGAGCCGTGCGTCGCGACGGTATCAACGCCATAAACCAGCGTGTCGCCGTCGCCATCAACCGCCGAGACCTGGCCGTTGAAGACAGCGTCCTCGTTCAGGCTGATTGCATAGTCGCCCGTGGCCGGGTCAAAGGTTTGACCGGGCACTGCGGGGTCCACCGTCATCGGTGCATCCGCCACCGCAGTGACTGTGACTGTGACCCCTGCCGTCTCCATGGCCCCGCCAGACGTCACGGTGTACGTGAAGCTGGTCGAACCGTTGTAGTTCAAGGCCGGAGCGAAGTCCAAGGTGCCGTCGGCCTTCAGTGTGACTGAGCCGTTCGCGACCGCGACCGGCGTTCCCACTACCACCGCAATGCCGTCGATGGCCGTGATCGTGCGTCCGGCGTTCTCGAAACTGTCGTTGCCGACCACGGCGATGTTGACCGTCGTGTCCTCGTTGGTGGTGATCGCGTCGTTGTCGATGTCGACCACCGCCCCGACTGTGACACTTACCGTCGACTGCGTCACGTTGCCTTCGCCGTCATCGATGCTGATGATGAAGCTGTCGGTACCGTAGTAATCCGCCGCCGGCGTGTAGGTGTAGGCACCCGTTGCCAGGTCCACCGTGACGAGGCCATGCGTGGCAGCCGCGGATACGCTGTAGGTCAACGTGTCACCGTCACCATCCACCGCCGAGACTTGGCCGGTAAACGCTCCGTCTTCGTCCAGGCTGATCGCATAGTTACCCGTGGCAGGGTCAAAGGTTTGACCGGGTACGGCAGGATCCACCGTCATCGGCGCATCCGCCACTGCGGTGACGGTCACCGTGACCGTTGCCGTCTCAACCACACCACCAGACGTCACGCTGTACGTGAAACTGGTCAAGCCGTTGTAGTTAGCCGTCGGTGCAAAGTCCAAGGTGCCGTCGGCTTTCAGCGTGACTGAGCCATTGGCAACCGGGATCGGCGCACCCACCACCACTGCAATGCCGTCGATGGCCGTGATAGTGCGTCCGGCGTTCTCGAAGCTGTCGTTGCCGACTACTGCGATGTTGACCGTCGTGTCTTCATTCGTCGTGATCGTGTCGTCGGTGATATCCACCACCGCCGCAACCGTGACACTCACCGTCGACAGGACGAAGTTGCCTGCGCCGTCACCGATGCTGATGATGAAGCTGTCGGCACCGTAGTAGTCGGCCGTCGGCGTGTAGGTGTACGCACCCGTCACGGAATCCACCGTGACCATGCCGTGGGTTGCCGGGGTATCCACCCCATACACCAGCGTGTCTCCATCGCCATCAACCGCCGAGACCTGGCCAGCGAATGCCCCGTCCTCGTTCAGGCTGATCGCGTAGTTGCCTGTTGCCGGATCGAAGACTTGACCGGGTACTGCGGGGTCCACCGTCATCGGCGCATCAGCCACGGCAGTGACGGTGACCGTAACGGTTGCCGTCTCCGCCGCGCCGCCAGATGTCACGGTGTACGTGAAGTTGGTCGAGCCGTTGTAGTTCGCAGCCGGAGCGAAGTCCAAGGTGCCGTCGGCCTTCAAGGTGACCGAACCGTTGCTGACCAGAATCGGCGTTCCCACCACCACCGCAATGCCGTCGATGGCGGTTATGGCGCGCCCGGCGTTCTCGAAGCTGTCGTTGCCGACCACCGCGATGTTGACCGTCGTGTCTTCATTCGTCGTGATCGTGTCGTCGGTGATATCCACCGCCGCCGCTACTGTGACACCCACCGTCGACAGAATGAAGTTGCCTGCGCCATCATCGATGCGGATGACGAAGCTGTCGCTGCCGTAGTAATCCGCCGTCGGGGTGTAGGTGTAGC
This sequence comes from Achromobacter colocynthidis, assembly GCF_057334535.1. Classification (NCBI taxonomy): domain Bacteria; kingdom Pseudomonadati; phylum Pseudomonadota; class Betaproteobacteria; order Burkholderiales; family Alcaligenaceae; genus Achromobacter; species Achromobacter colocynthidis. Next base: position 368,361 of record NZ_JBHFIZ010000039.1, on the reverse strand, counting down.
CGCCCGTTGCCGGGTCCACCGTCACCATGCCGTGCGTGGCAGCCGAGGATACGCTGTAGGTCAGCGTATCGCCGTCGCCATCAACCGCCGAGACCTGGCCCGTGAACGCCCCGTCTTCGTTCAAACTGATCGCATAGTTGCCAGTAGCAGTATCAAAGACCTGGCCCGGGACTGCCGGGTCGACCGTCACTGGTACATCCGCCACTGCCGTCACGGTGACCGTAACGGTTGCCGTCTCCACCGCGCCGCCAGATGTCACGGTATAGGTGAAGCTCGTGGACCCGTTGTAGTTCAAGGCCGGCGCGAAGTCCAAGGTGCCGTCGGCTTTCAGCGTGACCGATCCGTTGGCAACCGCAACCGGCGTACCCACCACCACCGCGTTGCCGTCAATGGCCGTAACGGCGCGACCCGCGTTCTCGAAGTTGTCGTTGCCGACGACTGCGATGTTGACCGTGGTGTCCTCGTCGGTCGTGATCGTATCGTTGACGATATCCACCACCGCCGCGACCGTGACGCTTACGGTCGACTGCGTCACGTTGCCTTCGCCGTCATCGATGCTGATGATGAAGCTGTCGGTACCGTAGTAATCCGCCGTGGGCGTGTAGGTGTAGACGCCCGTTGCCGGATCAACCGTCACCATGCCGTGCGTTGCCGGAGTGTTCACCGCATACAGCAGCGTGTCTCCGTCTCCATCAATCGCCGAGACCTGGCCGCTGAAGACGGCGTCCTCGTTCAGGCTGATCGCGTAGTTGCCTGTTGCTGGATCGAAGACTTGACCGGGTACTGCGGGATCCACCGTCACCGGTGCATCCGCTACCGAGGTGACAGTCACCGTGACCGTTGCCGTCTCCACCGCCCCGCCCGACGTCACGGTGTACGTGAAGCTGGTCGAACCGTTGTAGTTGGCCGTGGGCGTGAAGTCCAAGGTGCCATTGGCTTTCAACGTGACAGAACCATTGGCCACCAGGACCGGCGTATCGACCACCACCGCAATGCCATCAATGGCAGTGATCGAGCGTCCAGCGTTCTCGAAGCTGTCGTTGCCGATCACTGCGATGTTGACCGTCGTGTCCTCATCGGTCGTGATCGTGTCGTCGGTGATATCCACCACCGCCGCTACCGTGACACTCACCGTCGACAGGACGATGTTGCCCGCACCGTCACCGATGCTGATGATGAAGCTGTCGGCACCGTAGTAGTCGGCCGTCGGCGTGTACGTGTACGCGCCCGTCACCGAATCCACCGTGACCATGCCGTGCGTGGCCGCGGTATCCGCCCCATACACCAGCGTGTCGCCGTCGCCATCCACCGCCGAGACCTGGCCATTGAAGACAGCGTCCTCGTTCAGGCTGATTGCGTAGTTGCCCGTGGCAGGATCAAACACTTGACCGGGTACGGCGGGATCCACCGTCACCGGCACGTCCGCCACCGCCGTCACGGTCACCGTGACCGATGCCGTCTCCACCGTGCCGGCCGATGTCACGGTGTACGTGAAACTGGCCAGCCCGTTGTAGTTGGGCGCCGGCGTGAAGTCCAAGGTGCCGTTGGCTTTGAGCGTGACGGTCCCGTTGGCGACCACGACCGGCGTGTCCACCACGACCGCGATGCCGTCGATCGCCGTAATCGCATACCCGGCGTCATCGAAGGTGTCGTTGCCGCTCACCGCGATATTGACCGTGGTGTCTTCATTCGTCGTGATCGTGTCGTTGACGATATCCGCCACGGCCGCCATCGTCACGTTGACGATGGACTGCACGGTTTCACCCATGCCGTCCGACACGGTCACCACGAAGCTGTCGCTGCCGTTGTAGTCGGCATCGGGGGTGTAGGTGTACACGCCCGTTGCGGGGTCAATCACGACGGCGCCATGAAGCGGCTGCGTCGTGACGGCATAGGCCAGCGTGTCGTTGTCGGCGTCGGTGGCCGACACCTGGCCGTTGAAGGCCGTGTCCTCCTGGGCGCTGACGGCATAGTTGCCGGTGCCCGGATCGAACACCTGGCCCGCAATCGCCGGATCGGCGGGCACCGGCGGGCGGTTGCCCGGGGTGACCTGAATCGTGGACACCGCCGTGGCGGAAGCGGCCCCGCCGGTATCGGTCAGCACGAAGCTGAGTTGACGCGCGCCGGCCGTGGCCGCCAATTGCGTGTTGCGGTACGTGGCGCCGCGCACCAGGGTATCCAGGACGGCATGGGCAATCACGCCGCCACCGCTGCGCGTGATCACGAAGCCGCCCAGGACGGTGTAGTTGATCAGCAGGTCAACGGTGTCGACCGTCACCGTGGCCGACGCAGCGGCGTTCAACGCGAAACTTGCGCCGCCCAGCGTGACAACCTCGTTGGCGCCGTCCAGCGTGCCGGATACGGTGATCGCCAGTTGTTGAATGTCGTTGTCGCCGAAGTCACTGACGTCGGCGGCGGCTGCCGCGGTATTCACGGCGACGCCCGCACCGGTTTGATTGGTGCTGTAGTTGATCGTGCCATCCACCGCGCCGACCGTGGAATTCAGGTCGATGACGGGCGCGCTGACGTTATCGCGCCAGTCGAAATTGCGGGTCAGCGGCACGGCGTTGCTGCCATTGATCGCGGTGTCCAGATCGGTGTCGGCCAGGTTGAATGACACGACCGTAGCCGTCAAGCCGGGCCCGCTGGTCGTGATGACGCCGTCCTGCACGCTGTAGCCGTCACTGACGTTGCCGTGTTCGAAGATGTCCAGCAAGCCGTCATTGTCGGTATCGGTGGTGCTGGTCACCGAAGTCGCTTGTCCGTCACCGCGTTCGGTTACGTCCGTCTTGCCATCGTTATCGCTGTCCGCATCGTAGTAGTCCGCGGTACCGTCGACGTCGGTGTCCACCGGCGTCAGGCCCAGACTGGCTGCGGCGGTCATTCTGTTGATGCTGGCGGTGTCGGCATCGTAGCGGTCATCCAGGCCGTCATCGTCTGCGTCCACCATGGCCAGGCCCTGGCCGCTGGGCGGCTTGTAGGCGGCCGTGGTTTGCGCTTCGACGTTATCCGGGATGCCGTCGTTGTCGCTGTCCAGGTCCAGGCGATCCACCAGCCCGTCGCCGTCGCGGTCCTGCGCGGCGTTCAGCGAGCTGACCTTATAGACGCGCACATCATCCAGGCCCAAATACGCGCCATCACCACCATTGGGCCGACCAATGGAGAACACCACCACGGGCGTTGTCGACGTGGCGGTAAACGTGATTGAGCCCGTGGACCAGGTCTTGAAGTTGTTGCCGTTATAGGTCAGCGTATCGGCGTTGTACGACACCCCGTCCACGGTGACGACGAAATACGCCTGCATGCCCGGGATGGTCAAGCCATTGACCCCGCCGAAAATCTCCTGGAACGTGATACGGACCACGTCGCCCACCTGGATGCCCGCGGAAGCCGGAAGGATGACTTGCGACGCCTCTTCCACGAAGCCGCTGTAGATCCCCATGAAGACCTGCCCATCCGCCGCGCCGGGTACACCATTCATGGCGCCCGACCATTGGCCGGACCCGGCCAGGGAGAAACTACCCTTCCACGTATCCGGCGTGGCCAAGGCGTCCGTGAAGCCGGTGCCGTCGACACTGAAGTTCAGGCTTTGATTTTCAGTATGCGCGTCCGGCAGCCCGCCTTCCATCGAGCCGTCGATCAAAGACGGCGTGGTGGCTTGAGACTCAACGCCATCCAGGATCCCGTCGTTGTCGTCGTCCAGGTCAACCGTGTTGGACACGCCATCGCTATCGGTATCGATGGGCGTAATGGTCGTCACCGCCACATTCGAGGCGGTGGGAGCAAGCACCGAGATGGCCTGTACCGAGATGGTGCGCACGGCGGTCGAGCCGGACGTGGTGCTGAAGTAAACCTGCTCCAGCGCGGCCTGGTAGCTGGCCAGCGTGGCGCTGCCCGTCAGCGTCAATACACCCGTCACGCTGTTGTAGCTGGCGGTGATACCGGTAACGCTGCCGTCAAAAGACAACAGATCGCCCGTCGCCGGGCTCGACAAGGTAACGGTCATCGAGGCCAGGTTGTTGCCTTCCGGGTCCGTTACCGACACCTGCTTGCCAATCGCGACCTTGTCCTGGTCCTGGGTGCTGCTGTAGCCGGTGCCGGCCGCCGAGCCGTCCAGGTCGATACGCGGCGCGTCCTGCACCTGCGTGACCGTGACCGTGACGTTGGCCGTCTCGGAGGCGCCGCCCGACGTTGCCGTATACGTAAAGACCGTGTTGGCTGACGCCGCCGCGCCGGGGAAGTCGAGGCCCGGGGTGAAGGTAATGGTGCCGTCGGCGTTCAACACCACCGATCCGTTGGCGACGCTGACCGCGGGCCCGCCCACGGTGATCGCGGTGCCGTTGATGGCGGTGACCGCGCGGCCGCTGTTCTCGAACGTGTCGTTGCCCAGCACGTTGATGATGACCGCCGTTTCTTCGGCGGTGGTGGCGGTGTTGGCCACGATATCCGCAATGGGGTTGACGATGATGTTGACCAGGCCCGTCGCGGTGGAGAAGGCCGTGATGCCGCCATTGACGCTGGCGTCGGCCGTGCCGCCATTGGTGCCGCTGGTCTGGTCCCACGCACGGATGGTCAGCGTTGCGGTGCCGTTGTAGTCGGCGGTGGGCCGGAAGTACACGCGCGAGTTTCCACTGTTGACGAGCAACACCGCGCTGCTGTCGGCGATCGTGCCCATCTGCGTCCAGTTGGTTCCGTTGTTGGTGGAATACCACCAGGTGCCGTTGGTCGTATCCGCGCCCACGATGGCGATGCCCGTCAACGGGCTGGCGTCGATGTCGGAGGTGGACTCAATGAAGTTGTTGACCGACGTGCCGACCGCGCCGGGGGGCGCGGGCGCGGGCACGCTGGCGTTCAGGTCTTCGTTGATGGTGGACAGGTTGCGCGTATCCACCAGCAGAACCGGCGCGTCGTTCACCGCCGTCACGGAAACCGCCACGGTATCGCTGGCGGCAGAGAAGGCGGTCGACGTTCCGGGATTCACCTTGGTGCCGGCCGTGCCGGAACTTTGGTCCCAGGCGCGCAGCGTCAACGCATTGCCCGCGCTGCCATTGAAATTGGTCGTGGGCTGGAAGTAGATGCGCGAATCTGGCGTGTCGGACAGCAGCAGCGCGTTGGTGCCGCTGACGGTGCCCACCAGGTTCCAGGTCGCGCCGCCATCCACCGTGTACCACCAGACGCCGTTGCCAGCGTTCGCCGCCGTCAGCGCGATGCCCGACAGCGCGGCCGGATCCAGATCGACGATGCCCACCGTATAGGCCGAGACCAGTTGTCCCACCGCCCCCACGGGGACCGGGTCATCTTCGCTACCCGTATAGGTCAGCGCCGGTACTGTGTTAAGTACCGGAGCGGTGTTTGCCCGCATCTGTATGGTGTCTGTCGCATCCGAGAACGCCGTGGCGCCGCCGTGGACCGTAGCGTCGGCCGTCGCCCCATTGGTGCCGCTGGTGCGGTCCCAGGCCCGGATGGTCAGCGCGTTGGCGACATTGCCCAACACCGCGACGTTGGGTCGGAAGTACAGGCGGGTAACGCCATCGGCGGCCAGCAAGCGCGCCGTGGCCTCGGTCAAGGACGCAACCTGCGTCCAGGCCGTGCCGTTGTTGATGGAGTAGTACAGCGTGCCGAGACCGCTCATGCCGGTGACCGCAACGCCTTTCACCGCACCGGTATCGGCGTCCGTGACGCCGCCCACGAGGTCCGACACCAGCATGCCTACTTGGCCGACCGGCGCGCCGTTGGTCGGCATGACCGCCACCACGGTCAGCGTCGTATCCGCCAGCACCGGCGCATCGTTGACCGGGGTGATGGCCAGCGACAGGTCCCCGTTGGAACTGCCGCCCGGGGTGGTGATGGTGTAGCGCACCAGCGGAACCAGGCCGTCGTAGTTGGATGCCGGGGTGAAGGTATAGGAACCGTCCGCGTTCAGCGTCAGGCTGCCGGTGGTGACGCCATTGCGCACCAGCGCGGTGGCCACGCCCACGGTGATCGCCGTGTCAGGCGTGCCGTCGGCATTGCTGTCATAGCTGGCGGCCGTAATGCTGCCGTCGCGGTTGTAGGTGTCGTTGGCCAGCAGGCCCGCCGCCGCCGACACCGACAGGGGTGTGTCTTCCACGGTGATCGCGGAATCGGCCAGCGCCACCGGAGGCGCCACGCCGACGAAGTTGTCACGCCAGTCCAGGTCAGCGCTAAGCACTTGGGCGTTGCTGCCGTTGGCGAGAATGTCTGCGTCGGTGTCACTCAGGTTGAAACCGGTGACGGTGGCGGTCAGCCCGCTGCCGCTGGTGACCACCGCGCCGTCGTGCACGGCAAAGCCGTCGCTGACGGTGCCGTGTTCAAAGATATCCAGCAGGCCATCCAGGTCGGTGTCCGTGGTGCTGGTCACCGAAATCGCCTGGCCGTCGCCGCGCTCGGCCACGTCGGCCGTGCCATCGTTGTCGCTATCGGCATCACGGAAATCTTTCGTGCCGTCTGCGTCGGAATCCACCGGCGTCAGGCCCAGGCTGGCCACCGCCGTCGTCCTGCTGACGCTGACGGTGTCCGCGTCATAGCGGTCATCCAGGCCATCCTGGTCCACATCGACCATCGACAGGCCCTGGCCGCTGGGCGGCTTGTAGCCCGCCGTCGCCTGCGCTTCGACGTTGTCGGCAATGCCGTCGTTGTCGCTGTCCAGATCCAACCGATCGACAATGCCATCGGCGTCGGTATTGCCCGCTTCGTTGATGTCCAGGATGCCGTCGTTGTCGTCATCGATGTCGGCAGTATTGGCAAGACCATCGCCATCGGTATCGATGGGCGTGATCGTGGCAACCGCCACGTTGGATGCGGTGGGCGCGGCGACCGACGTGGCCTGGACCGAGAGGGTACGCGCAGCGGTCGAACCGGACGTGGTGGTGAACGAGACCAGGCCCAGCGCGGTCTGGTAATTGGCCAGCGTGGTGCTGCCCGTCAAGGTCAGCACGCCGGTGCCGCTGTTGTAGCTGGCCGTAATGCCGGCCACGCTGCCGGTCAGCGCCAGGGTGGCGGCCGCCGTGGCGCCCGACAAGGTGATGGTCATCGACGCCAGGTTATTGCCTTCGGGGTCGGTCACGGACACCAGGTTGCCGATGGCGATGGCGCCTTGATCAAGCGTGGTGCTGTAGTTGGACCCAGCAGTCAAACCATCCAGGTCAATGCGGGGCGCGTCCTGCACTTGCGTCACGGTGACCGTCACGTTGGCGGTCTCGGACACGCCGCCCGACGTTGCCGTATACGTGAAGACGGTGTTCGCAGAGGCCAGGGCGCCCGGATAATCGGCGCCCGGCGTGAAGGTGATGGTGCCGTCGGCGTTCAACACCACCGACCCGTTCGCCACGCTGACTGCCGGCCCGCCCACGGTGATCCCGGTGCCGTTGATGGCGGTGACGACGCGGCCGCTGTTCTCGAACGTGTCGTTGCCCAGCACATTGATAATGACCGGCGCTTCTTCCGCCGTGGTGGCCGTGTCCGCCACGATATCGGCGACAGCGCTGACCGTGATGCCGACCGAGCCCGTGGCGCTGGAAAAGGCGGTGATGCCGCCATTGACGCTGGCGTCGGCCGTGCCGCCATTGGTGCCGCTGGTCTGGTCCCAGGCCCGGATCGTCAGCGTGGCCGTGCCGTTGTAGTCCGCGTTAGGACGGAAGTACACGCGCGAGCTGGTGCTGTTGGCAAGCAGCACCGCGCTGCTGTCGGACACCGCGCCCATCTGCGTCCAGTTCGTGCCATTGTTGGCGGAATACCACCAGGTGCCATTGGCGGTGTCGGCGCCCACGATCGCGATGCCCGTCAATGCGCCGGCGTCGACGTCGGTGGTCGAACCGATGAAGTTGTTCACCGTCGAGCCAACCGCACCCGTCGGCGCGGGCGCCGGCACGCCGACGTTCAGATCTTCGTTGATGGCCGTCAAGCTGCGCGTGGCCGCATTGAGCAACGGCGCGTCATTGACCGCGGTCACTGAAACCGCGACGGTGTCCGAGGCGGTAGACACCGCGCCGGTAATCGTGGTGGGGTTCACCTTGGTGCCCACCGTGCCGGCGCTTTGGTCCCAGCCTCGCAACGTCAGCGCATTGCCCGCGCTGCCATTGAAGTTGGCGTTGGGCTGGAAGTAGATGCGCGAATTCGGCGTGTCGGACAACAGCAGCGCGCTGGTTGTGCTGACGGTGCCGACGGCGCTCCAGTTGGCGCCGCCGTCCAGCGTGTACCACCACGTGCCGTTCGTCGTTACGGTGCCGATTACCGCAATGCCCTTGACGGCGCCGGGGTCGGCATCGGTCAGGCCGGCGGTGTAGTTGGAAATCGTGGCGCCCACCGCGCCGCTGGGCGTGCCGGAATCTTCTGCGCCGGTATAGGTCAGGTTCAAGGCGTTGTCCAGCACCGGCGGCGCCAGCAGATAGCTCCAGCCCTCTGCCGCCACGGCGACGGTTTCGATGGAACCGCTCTGGTGTTCCAGCGTCCAGTCGCCGCCCAGCATGGCCGCGCCGGTGGTGTCCGACGATGCAGCCACGTCCGCGCCGGTGATCACGCCCAGTGTCTGCACCGCAAGCGCGCCAACATCGCCCTGACCGAAGTCGCAGCCGTAAAGCAGCACGTCGGCGTCGGCGCTCAGGGCCGATCCGATCTGCGTCAACACCTCGCGGTATTCACCTTGCATGGATTCGAGCGTCAGCGTGGCCGTGCCAAGTTTCAGCATGCCTTCTTCGCCGTGGCTCAGGATATGGACGGCATCCACATCCTGGCGGCCGTCCAGTGTGTCAGCCATGAAGCGCACGCCGTCGACACCCGGCTCGATGAAGTGAACCTCGGCCCCGGGCGGCAGCGACCGCGCCAGCGCATCCGCGTCGTCAACGGTGCGGTCAATGAAATAGACCTCGGTGCGCTCCGCCGCCGGTTCGGTGGCGGTCGCCTTGTGCTGCTCCACGGCGCCCAGGGCGGCGATCAGTTCGGCATGCGCCTGGGTATCCGCGGCGGGCGGCGCGTCGGGGACGGCCTGCGCCACTTCGTGCGCCGTCTGGGCCATGGCGGCGTCCAGCAGGACGCGGGGTTCAAGGGCCTGGAGGAAGAGGCGCGAGCTCAGCGTGCGAGGGCCGAGGGCTTGCGGGGTCTTCTTGCCGAAACGCGAAGCGGATTTGTTTTTCACTGCACACCTCTCACAGAGATCGCTTGGACGCTGCCGGTGGCAACGCCCCCATACTCATGCAACACGCCTACGGCGCGTCGTTCATGTTTCTTCGTGCTCATGCGCCGGCCTCGCGCAACAGCACGCTTGCAACGCGCCGCACCAGGCGGCTGGCCAAGCTGATCGGTTCACCACGTATCTGCATTTCGCCGCGCAGTTCGGTCAAGGGCAGCGCTTGGCGGGACAAGTCGGTCACGTCGCCGGCCACTTCGAACACGGCCTGTTCGGCACGCAGCCGGCCCTCAAACTGGCGCGCCGGCACGTCGCCGCCATGCGCGGACGTCAGCACCCAGTTGTCCAATGTGTCGTTGGCTGCCGCGCCCACGCGCGAGACCTGGATGGCGCGCGCGGGCATCAGGCGCTGCTCGTCCACGAACTCGCCCGCGTCGCCTTCGCGGATACGATGCAGGTCGTCCGCATCGATGTAGCCGCGCGCCTCCAGGCTGTCGGGCGCGGCAATCAGGGCCAGGCGGGTCTTCTCGTCCACCCAGCGCCCGGGCGACAGTTCCAGCGCCAGCTCGACCACCACGCCGTCGATGGGCGCGCGCACGGCCAGGCGGGCACGCTCGCGTTCCAACCCGGCAATGCGGTCGCGCTCCAACTGGACTTCGCGCGTCAGCGTGAGGGACTCGGACAGATCCTTGCGGTCGGCGCTGCGACGATCCAGCCGTTCGTTCAACAGCCGTTCGCGCTCGCGCGCGGCTTCCAACTGTTGTTCAATCTCCGAGGCGCTCAGCGCCATCAGGATCTGTCCGGCACGCACGGTTTCGCCCTGGCGTACGCGCACGGCTTCCAGACGCGCGGGGCGCGGCGCGAAGGCGGGCGCCTGCTCGCTTGCGGTCAGCACGGCGGGAATGCGCACGGTGTAGGGCAAGGGCACCAGCAACACGGCCGCGAGTATCGCCAAGACGCCCATCGTGACGAACGCCTGCCGGCCCACTTCGTGGCGGCGGCGTACCCACACTTTCATTTCGCGCCAGATCGGCAACACGATGAACCAGCCGATCTCCACCACGAACAGGAAGATGCCCAGGATCTTGAAGAAGTAGTGATAGATCAGCAGCGCGATGGCCAGGAACAGGAAGAAGCGATAGATCCAGGTGGCGTACGCAAAGACGATGAACAAGGTGCGCGTCGAGCCGTAGGTGGGCTCGGGCTGCTCGTCGCCGTAGCCGAAGAGCCGTTCGCGCATCCACCAGCGCGCCATCGCAAACGAGCGGTCTTGCAGGCTGGGAATGCCGATCAGGTCGCTAAAGAGGTAGTAGCCGTCAAAGCGCATCAGCGGGTTGAGGTTGACCGCCAGGCTCAGCACCCAGCTGGTGGTGGCCAGCGCGAAGGCCACGTTGCGCCAGGCGCCGTCAGGCAGGAACACCCAGGCCAGCGTCGCCAGCACCGCCACCAGCAGTTCCACCGCCATGCCGGCGCTGTCGATCAATACGCGCTGGCGCCGGGGCAAGCGCCAGGCGTCGGTCGTGTCGGTGTAGAGGATGGGCGTCATCACAACGAACGCCACGCCCATGGTGGTGACGCGCGAACCCAAACGCACGGCGGTATAGCCGTGGCCCAGTTCGTGCAAGGTCTTCACCAAGGCCAGGCTGAGGCCGAAGGCGATCAGGCCCGTGGCCGAGATCATGTCGGGGAAGGTGCTCAGGAAGGTGTCCCATTGGCGTGAAACCAGATACAGGCTCAACACACCCAGCAACGCTGCCAGGGCCCAGAAGGTGCGCGAGAAGAACACCGTTACCCACGGCAGCGTGCGGCGCAGAAAGGCGTCGGGGCGAGCCAGCGGCACCTTGAAGAACAGATAGCCGTGCAGCAGCCGTGCGCTTAGCGAGCGCTGTTGCGCGCCGCGCTGCTGGCGCACGCGCGCATAGGTTTCGCCCGCTGCGGGCGCCAGCAGTTCATGGCGTTGCAGAAATTCGATCAGGCCCAGGATCTTCTGGTCGTCAGGCGTGCGGCCCGTGCTGCGCGCAACCGCCGAGCGCAGCGCGCCCACCGTGCCCTGATGCCATTGGGCCAGCATGCCGACGGTGTCCTGGTCAATCGCGAAGAAGCGATGCGCGGCGGGGTCATGGATGCGCCAGTTGCCGCCCCATTCGCCCGCGCGCGCCCCGCCCTGGTCGGCGATCAGGCGCAGGTCCTGGCGCAGCGGCGGCAGCTTGCGCGCGTCCGGGTTGGCTTCTGGGTCGTCAATGCGCAGTGCGGTGGCGTCCATGGCATCAGACTCCGGTCCATTGGCGCAAGGCCGTAATCGGCCGCCGCATCAGGTAGTAGAACAAGGACACCGGTTCGCCATAGACGCGCGCAGTGCCGCGCAGGCCCAGGCGTTCGGGCGCGGCGGTGGGGTCGTTAAGCCGTGCCAGCACGGTGTAGCTGGCCACGCCGGCGGCGTCGGATTCCGCGCGATACGCCACCCGCACGATCTTCGCGTCCAGCGGGTCTAGCGGCGCGGCATCCAGGAACACACGCACGGAGGCGCCCTCCTGCAAGTTGACGGAGTCCGCCACCGGCACCTTCAATTGATATTGCACCCGCTTAGGGTCGGCCACGCGCATGATGGCTTCGCCCACCGCCACCGGGCGGCCCAGCCAGTCGCGCGGGTCGCCATACAGGGCAACGCCGTCCTGCGGTGCGCGCAGCAAGGCCTTGGCCAGCATGGCGCGTGCGTAGTCACGTTCCGCCGTGGCGACGGATTCTTCGCTCAAGGCCACGGCCAGTTCACGCTTGGCGGTAGAGTCGGACACGGCCGCCTGTTGCAGCCGCAGCACCTTGGCGCGGGCCACTTCCACCTTCTGAATAGCCACTTCGTAATCGCTGCGCAGCTGGGTGTCCACCAATTGCACCAGCGGCGTGCCGGCGGCGACGGTTGCGCCCGGGGCCACCAGAATGCGCTCCACCACGGCGGGCAGCGCCGCCGTCACCACGAAGGGGTCTTGCGGCGTGACTTCCACCGGCGCCAATGTCGTCAGCGGCACGTGGACAAACGCCAGCGCCGCCGCCACCGCTGCCACCAATACATACAGCTTGGGACGATGACGGCGCAAACCGGCGGGCGGCCGGGCGCGGCCGGCGATGGCGGACAGGCCATGGGCATAGGCCCCGCCCAGGCGCGTAGCCAGGCGCTGGTGCGCATCTTCCCAGGGTTGATCACGCGCCAGCAGCCAGCCTGCGCGCGGCGCCTGCCCCACATCAGCCAGCGGTACCCACAAGAGCGAAGTCAGCACTGCGTCGGCCGAGCAGGGGTCATCCGGATCGGCGTAGGCGTGTACATCGAAAGCGCGGACGGCCCTTGGGTCTGGCGTATCGGAAGCAACGGGCGCGCCGGCCGCATTCCCCTTCTGACGACACAGGGCCGACACCATGTTCTCGTACCAGCGCACCAGCGGCGCATCGCGGTTCACGCTTGCCAGGCCCGATATGGCCGCCACGCGCCAGCGGCCACCTGGCGCGCCTTCGAACACCAGCGCCTGGCCAAAGGGCAACAGCGCGATGGGCTCGTTGGCCAGGTGCTGCCACAAGGCATCGCGCGAGGCGCAGCGGCGCAGCTCGCCTTCCAGGCGGATCAGTTGCGCGCCCGTGCTGTTCTGCGGATCGGCCTGCGATACCGACGGCGCATTCGCGGCGGGTCGAGGCCGCGCGGCTTCGCCGCCAGCCACGGATTCAGCCGGCCCACTCCGGGAGCTTGCAACATGAAGGGCCATGACAAGCACTCCTTACCGCACAGCGCTATTGCTGGAACCCGGCGCGCCAACACGCACCGACCCCGAGGGCGTGGCATGGGCTGGCGTCGACGGTATCGGCATGACCGCCGGCGGCTGGCCTTCGCTACCGGGCGGCACGTGATAGACCGCCTGAACGGGCAGCTTGCCGGCTGGGGCTTGCACCGGCCCCGGCGTCGATGCCATGGGCGTTGCCGGTGACGCGGCGGCGCCTTCCAAGGTTGCGCGTCCGCTCATGCCCGGCAGCACGCCCACGGGGGCCTGTTCCACGCGCGCCACCACCTTGATCGTCTGGCTGACCGCATCCACCGCCGCGGACACGCGCGTCACCTTGGCCGGCAGCACATCACCGGTTTCATCGACGATGAAGTCCAGGTCGGATCCTTCCTTCAACCACGCCAGCCATTTGGACGGCACGACCATGTGCAATTCCATCGGGCCATCGCTCACGATAGAGATCAGCTTTTCGTTGGCGGGCGGCGTTTCGTCCAGCCGCGCCAGCGTTTCCACCACGCTGCCCGCATACGGCGCCACGACCTTGCAGTCCACCATCCGTTGCTGGATGACGTCGGCCTGCGCCTGGCGTTCCTGATGCTTGAAGCGTGCGATGTCGGCATCGGCGCGGCCGGTGGCCGCCATGCGCAACAGTTCTGACTGCACCTTCGCGTTGCGCGCTTCGACGGCGGCGCCGGCGCGCGCGGCGCGCAGTTCGGCTTCCAGCCGACGGCAATCGAAGCTGACCAGCACGTCGCCCTGCTTGAACCGTTCGCCTTCGCGCAGCGGCATGCTCAGGATCTTTTCAGAGACCGATGACGACAGCGTGGCCTCGGCCGTGGCGCGCAATACCCCGCGCGCCGAGCCTCCATCAGCCGGCGGCTGCGAGCCCCAGGCCGTGGCGCAGGCCAGCAACAACGGCGTCAGCCAGACGCGACGGGGCCAACCCGCCTTGGGCGCGATACTTCTTTGCTTGTTCATGATGGTTCCCGCGTAGGGGTTAGCGTGTCGGCGCGACCACGGCCACGCGAGCGTCCTGCTCGTTGCTGGCGAAGGCGTCGCGCGCCGTCCACATGCCGCGCAGCTTGCCCGCCAGCGTCGGCACGGCGTCAGACGTGCTCATGGAGGTGTCTACGGGGTCGATGCCGAGCGAGGCGAAGACATTGGCATAGGCGTTTTGCAGGTCCGCCAGCGCCAGGTCATAACGCACCCGCGCCACCAAGGTGTTCATCTGTTCCCGGATCAAGGTTTGGCGGCTGAGCTTTTCCGCTTTGAAGCCCGAATCGATCTGCCCTTCAATACGTGCCTGCACGTCGTAGAAGCGCCGCGCCGTGTCCAGCTCATCCTGGCGCAGGGCGTAGCGCGCCCGGCTGACTTCCACTTGCGTGGCCACCGCCGTGGTCAGCGCCAACTGCCGCTGGTCCAGCAGGTCGCCTTCTGCCTTGATCTGCGCCTTCTCGGCGGGCAGGCGGAAGATGTTCAGCAGATTCCAACTGGCCACCGCGCCCCAACCGATCCAGTTGCTGTTGTAGAGCAGGTCGTTGGTGCTGGCGTTCAAGCCGCCAAAGAGCTTCAGGCTGGGCAACGAGCGCAACAAGGCGGCGGTGTTTTCCTGATCGTTCGCACGCAGCTGATACGCCACTTCACGCAGCTCGGGCCGGTTCTCGATCGCCACTTGCAGCCATGCCGCCGAATCATCGGCGATGCCGGGCAGCACCAGCGGCCGGTTGGCTTCCATCGGCGGCGGCATCGCGATCGTGTATTGGGTGTTGGGCGGCAGGTTCATCAAGGCGGCCAACTGCTGCTTGGCCACGCCCAGCTCGCGCCCCAGCGCCTGCACGTCGCGCCGGATGCCCAGCATTTCGCGCTGGTAGCTCAAGGGCGCAAGCGGCGCGGTCAGGCCAAGACGGTCTTGCTCGGCGGCCAGGTCCAGCGCCGTCTGCGTAGCCGTTTCCAATTCACGGATCTTGCCCAGCAAACGCTCCGCGCTGACGGCGCGCCAGTAGGCGGTGCGCACGTCTTCGATCAAACGGTTCATGACCTTGCGCTTGCGCTCGTCGGCCATGTTGACCCGATCCGCCGCTTGTTTGGCGCGCACATACGACAGGCCAAAATCCAGCACGTCCCAGCTCAGTTGCAGATTGCTTTGCAGCACATTCTTTTCAGACGACGTGGAAGGTTCCAGCGAGGTCTGGCCCGTCAGCAATGACTGGCTGGCGCCGCCCGAATAGTTATCGCGGCCGGAGTAATCCAACGACGCGACAAACTTCGGCAGCATGTCGTAGTGCTTCAAGTCCAGCTCGCGCTGCGCCAAGGCGACGCCCATCATTTCAACGCGCACATCCAGGTTGTATTTGATGGCGCGCGCCATGGCTTCGTACAGATCCACCGGCCCCAGGATGGGCTCTTGGTTGGCGGTGGATCGCGCAATCAGATCCATGGCGCGATCACGGTTTTCAGCCGCTTCGAATTGCTTGGGCTGCACCGAGCAGCCCGCAAGCACCACCACCGCCAAGGAAGCGACAGCGGTGCCTATCCTGGCTTTGTTTTCAATTCTGGGCCGGCGTGTGCCGCCGATGCCGAGGCTTACGATGGAGCTCATGTTCTTTACCCTTGTCGCGCACGACTGCGTGCGTCCCTGACAGAATCCGCCTAAGAAAAACTCGTATGGAATCGACCCGGAGAATGCAGACGAGCGGCCCATATCTGTAAATACGAGCGCCCGCTGCATCCGGTTACGGGGGCAATAGTTAAGAACGGTAAATAATGGACATAGCTTTGCGGGAGTTCGGCAAATTTGTCTCTCGCTCAATGTGGTCTGAAGTTTGCGAGTATTTTTTTATCGCCTAAGTGCGAGTATTCCGCGCCCAATAACGCAATAGTCTTGCGATCGTTTGGCAATTGCGTCAGGCAATAGAGAAGGGGGGGCAGTGATGCGCCCCCTTCATTGCGCCGCCGTCACACGTCGGCGATCAGCGCATCGTGGCGGGCGTCTTCGGCGATCGCCTCATTGAACTCATGATCATGCAGGCGCAAGATCATCGAACGGCGTGGCCGGCCTCGCGATGTGGCAAGCCCCGCCACGAATGAAAACGGCGCTTTGGCGCGCGTCCATCGCACCAACTTCGACCGCGCATCCAGACGGGCGTTGCACCGGTCGATGGCGGCCTGTATTTCGCCGTCGGACAGGCTCTGGCCGATCGGCCATAACACCGCGCAACATCCCACGCGCGGCTTGAGGTACACGACGGCTTGCATGAACAGCAACGTATCCATCAAGGCGCGTTCGGCGCTTGCCTGCGTGGGCCCCGCGCGCGAGGTAGCGACCAGCGCGGAGCCCGCGCGATCCAACAGATACACGAACCCTTCGGCGTCGATCTCTCCATACCGGCCCGTGCCCAGCCATTCCCCCGTATAGGGCGTGTCGCCAACGTAGCCCAGGAACAGCGTTCCCTTGACCTCGAGTTCGCCTCTGGCGGACACGCGCATCCGCATGTGCGGCAGCACTTTTCCCGCCGAGCCGGCGTGGCGGATGCCGTCGGTTCTCATCGTGATGACGGAAGCGGCCTCGGGCAAAGAGAAGGTCGGCACGACAGGCAGTCCGGTCGCTTCGAACAGTCGGCGCACACCCAGCTCGTCCGCCGGGCCGTCGATCAGCGCACAGCGCAATGTGACGGGCGCGCGGGCGCGACGGTCCTGCAAGAACGTGGCGTAATCGACCAGCGTTTGCAGCGTCGCCAGAAAGCTCTGCGCGCCGTGGTGCTCAAGCTCTTCGTGCAAGGCCAGCGGGTCAACGCCCATCGCGTCTAGCGCGAAATGGCTGCCCGGCATGGCCACACACGTTGCGCCTGACATCAAGCTGGCATAGGCCCCCATCACGCACTCTTGCAGCGTGGCCAAGGGGCGGGTCATCAAATGCCGTTTGATTCCCCGCTCCGCCAAGGCTTGCGCCGTCGACGACGCGGCCGACAGCAACGCTTGCTCGCTCAGGCATATGCCCCGGCCCATGCCTTCGCCGTCGATGTCGAACACAATCTTCGCGGTGCCTGGCGGCAGCGCGCGCGCGGGCGATGCAACGTCCCGGACAAACACGCCATCGCCGCCGGACAGCGAGACCGACGGCCGCAGCCCCAACCTGACAAGCCTGGCCGCCATGGCGCCGGGCGCGATCACCGTATCCGCGCCGCAGCGTTCCAGCGCGCTAGTCACCATGCGGTCCGTCGCGAGCGGCGGCAACGGGACATGGACGACATCGGTCATCAATGCCGCGACATCATCGACGATGGTCCAAGGCGAGTTGTCTTGAAGCGTCAGCAACACGCCCACCGACAACTGCTTGTATAGCGCCGCGCGTTCTTTCACATGCGCGCACAGCGCGCTATAGGACAGCGACGCGCGCGGCCCGATCACCGCGGGCCGGTAGGTGCTTGCCGCATGCTGAGTCAACACATTGAAGAATTCTTGGGCGTTCATGGCGTACTCGTTGGCGCCGACGCGGCGCGACGGCTGGGCGCCCGCGCGTCTCGCCCCATTCACACGACCGAAGAGCGGGGCGGCCAGCGCCGGCATGTCTTCTTATTCGCCGTCGTGCGCCGTTTCGTTACAACGCTTGCACCATGCAGTCACACCACGTATCAACGTCACAAACGTCATCGCCACAAACATCAACGCCAAAAACAACAACGGACCCCAATGGGTCCGTGACGACATCCGCTATCAATACGTACCAATACGCCTACCAGTTCAGCACCTTGGGCCCAAGCAACATGCCAAGCAAGCCACTCAAGCCGATTCCCAACGTGTACCAGACCGCCACGAACAAGAATGAATTCTCAAGGCAAATCACGCTATAACCCAATGCACCCAACGACCCCGCAAAGACGCCAGCGGCAAAGCCGGCAAGACGTAATCGTGTGGGCGCCAACGAGCGCAAGGCCCATAGCAACGCCGCCAAACCGGGTAGGGAAAACAGCATGATCAACAACGAACAAACCTGCCAGCTTTGACCCAACAACAACGCCGCGTATTGATCAGGTGGTGCGTTAATCAAGACCCATACACCGAATCCGGCCATGATCAACACCACCGCCACCAAGCACCACATGGACCGACGCACGCGCGATAACGGACGAGCCAACTGCGTGACCATTACCCATCCGCAGGCAAGGATCGACAAGGCATAAAGCAGCTTGTACCAGCGGCTGGCCAGAAAAATAGCGGGGGTTGCGGTGCCGTTCGCCACCAGGCCTGCTCCCAGGCTGGTGGCCAATCCGGCGAGCAAGGCGGCGCGGAGCTTGAAGGACGTATTGGCCGCCGGCGCGGGCCCCGCGCCGGTAGCTAGAAAATCGATGAAGTCCTTGGTTTTCACTATATGACCACCTTGACGAGTAGGCTCAGTCGTTTTAACCCACGGTGGACTTGAACCCGGATGGCGCCTTCTGACATGCCAATCCGCGCCGCGGCCTCCGCCACACTCAATCCTTCCAGTTTAGTCAGTTCGATGGCTCGACGTTGCGCATCCGGCAACTCGCCCAACAAACGAGCCAGATCCATATGGGAGGTCGCTTCATTGGCTTCCCCGGCAAGAAGCAGTTCGTCTACATCGTCGATAGGATCGTTCAGGGCACCATAGCGCCGATTGCGGCGCCAGAAGTCGATCAGCTTGTGACGAGAGATTGCATATACCCAGGCGGAAAGCGGCTGGGTGGAGTCGTAGCTTCCACGCTGCAGGTGCAGGGCCAACAAACACTCTTGAACCAGGTCTTCGACATCGTCCAGGGAGCCCGCCATGCGTCGGCGCAAATAGGCTCGCAGCAAACGGGCAATGCGGCCCAACACATCTCGATAAGCGGTTTCGTCTCCGGCCTGAGCTTGTAGCCACAGTGCCTTTAATTCGGATTCCACAGTCCCTAAGCGGGAGGCGAATTCTCTGGGCATTTCTACCGCCATTCTGATAAGCGGCCTGGCCGCAAAAGATGGCGCATGGGCTGAACCATGCAGGGAAGTATACGCTCGCAAAGTACAGACAGATACATAATTTCATGCACTGCCGATTACTGAACATTGCGTTTGCGATGAGCTTAGCAACAAGGCATCGAGCCAAATGAAAATTAACGTCAAGGCTGCAACAAGCCCGCGTTATCGCGCGAACTAGTGAGTGCGTGCTGAGTAATCGGCACGGTCTTGCAAGGTGTCCACATGGTCACTGCGCAAGCCCTTTATTAGTGCTCGGTTTCTTGGCTTTTATTTTGCCGCGGCAACCAAGACATATTGCGGATCTGCTCGCATCCATGACCATTCCTCATCGCTTCCTGCGCCCCTGCCTGCCCTATTTTTTATTGCTCGTTTTAACGGGCGCTATCTTTGGCGTGGCCTACGATGCCATCGCTTCCTCGTCGGGTGAGAACAGCGGCACAGCCGAGCAACCCGCGCGCGATGTGCACTGGCCCGCCTTGCTTGGCGCCATTGGCGGCGTGCTGCTCAGCCTGTTGTGCTACCGCTGGTTTGGCGGTGCGTCAGCGGTGCGACGCCGATTGAATCGGGCAATGCGACGCGGGCACATCCACGTCGTCTATCAACCGCTTGTGGAGATGTCCACGGGCCACATGGTTGGCGTCGAGGCGTTGGCGCGCTGGACGCACGAGACGCTGGGCGTGATTCCGCCCGATACGTTTTTCGCTTGGGCAGAGTCAACGGGCCTGGGACGCAAACTCACGCGCCACGTCGTGCGCGCCGCCTTCGGCGACCTTCAAGATCGTTTGCGAGAGCCGGGCGATTTCTACGCCAGCATCAACGTCACGCCGCGCGACATCGAAGACGCTTCCTTTGTGAAGTTCATGGTCGATACCACACGCGAGTTTGGAATACCGCCCGACCGAATCGTGCTTGAGATTACGGAATCACTGGCGTTCTTGGTGGAAGACCCGCGCACGTTGATTGCCCAATACTTGCGAGTTGGATTCCGCGTGGTCATTGATGACTTCGGGGCGGGCTACGCCAACCTCAGCAATCTGCTCACGTGGGGCGTCAGCGGTCTGAAGCTGGACCGCACGTTGATTCGTTGGATCAGCGCGAATGCGTGGGCGGCCACGGTGCTGGACACGGTGTTCGAGATGACCCGCCGTTTGAATATCTCTGTGCTGGTCGAAGGCATCGAAACCGAAGAGCAGGCGCGCTATGTGCTGGAACGCGCACCCGAAGCCACCGGCCAGGGCTGGCTGTATGGTCGCCCGTGCCGGGCGGAATTGCTGCGCGCCAATCCAACCCCCCCCCCCCCCCCCCCGTCCGCGTCCGCCCCTCAAGCGGCAACGTCTTTCTGTCCGGGAGCCAGCGCCGCCACGTCCGGCCATCGCGACCCGACGGTATGGCCTGTCTGATAAGAGTCGGCGCTGGTTGCGTCAGCCGCCTGCCAGCCCGACAGGCAGATGCTCGCGCATGATCTCGATGAATCGGCGCAGCCGCGCCGGCTGAAAACGCGACGGCGCATACACCAGGAATACCGGCAGCGGGTCGGCGCGCCACTGGGGCGCCAGATGCACCAGCCGGCCGGCGGCAAGGTCGTCTTGCATGACCCACGCCGATCCCAGCGCCACGCCCAGGCCCAGCACGGCGGCCTTGCGCAGCGCGTGCAAGCCGTCGGTGGACAGGCGCGGGTGGATGCCGAAGCGCTCGGTTGCGCCCGTGTCGCAATGCGTCAGGCTGACCTCGGTGCGATAGAACGTGCGCAACGCCAGCCAGGGCAGGCACGCCAGCGCCTCCGGCTGCAAAGGCACGGGAGCCCCACGCAACAGATCGGGCGATGCAACGACAATGCGCGGCACTTCGCCCAGCTTCACGGCGATCACGGACGGGTCGGTCACCGCGCCCACGCGAATCGCGCAGTCCACGTTTTCGGCGATCAGATCCGGCATGCGGTCATGCAGCAGCCATTCCACGCGCATTGCCGGATACTGCTGCAAGTAGCGCGCCAACGGCTCCACGAATTGATCCTGGCCGAAGGCGTGCGGGGCCACCACGCGCAAGGTGCCGGTGGGTTCGTCGCCCGCGCCGCGCACATCACTTTCAAACGACTGCCACGTGGCAAGCAGTTCCTTGGCGCGTTCATAACAGCGCTGCCCATCCTCGGTCAGCCGGATGGCGTGGGTGGAGCGTTGCAGCAGCCGCACCCCCATCGAGCGCTCCAGCAATTGCAGGCGGCGGCTGACGGTGGGTTGCGTGCCGCCCAGTTGCGCGGCGGCGGCCGACAGGCTGCCCGCCTCGACGATGCGCACGAACGTTTCGATCAGCAGCAGGCGGTCGGTGCCGGCAGTGGCGTTGACAGGGGTCGTGACAGTCGGGATGGAGGTGCTCATACGCCAACCGTATAACCGATGTACCGCCGCGCCGGCTACCAAAACATCGTCGAGACGCCGAGAATCTGCCCCGTACACGAACCTTCGGACACGTCATCATGTCATCCCAAACCCCTTCCGCCACCTTGTCGCGTGGCCTGGTTTTTCTTCTAGCGATCGGCGCCGGCCTGTCGGTTGCGTCCCTGTATTACAGCCAACCCATGCTGGGCGTGCTGGGCGTTGAGATCCACGCCAGCGCCGAAACGCTGGGCTGGATTCCAACCCTGACGCAATTGGGCTACGCCTTCGGCATCTTGATGCTGGCGCCGCTGGGCGACCGCCACGACCGTAAGCGCATCATCCTGATCAAAGCCGCCGTGCTGAGCCTGGCGCTGTTGGCGGCCGCCATGGCGCCGTCCATCGGCGTGCTGTTGGCGGCAAGTTTCGTGGTGGGCCTGTCGGCCACCTTGGCGCAAGACATCGTGCCCGCCGCCGCGCATCTGGCGCCCGCCGAGCAACGCGGCAAGATCGTCGGCACCGTCATGACCGGCCTGCTGCTGGGCATCCTGCTGTCGCGCGTGGTCAGCGGTTTTGTGGCCGAGCAATTCGGCTGGCGCGCCATGTTCGTGGCCGCCGCCGTCGCCATCGTGGCCTTGGGCGCGGCGCTGTGGCGCGGCCTGCCGCGCTTCGTGCCGACCGCTCAGTTGTCGTATGCGGCGTTGCTGGGTTCGCTGGCCACCTTGTGGCGCCAACATCCGGGGCTGCGCCGCGCGGCCACGGCGCAAGGCTTGCTGTCGTTAGGCTTCAGTGCGTTCTGGTCGACGCTGGCGGTGATGCTGCATGGCGCGCCGTTCCACCTGGGCGCCGGTGCGGCGGGCGCGTTCGGCCTGGCGGGCGCGGCCGGTGCATTGGCCGCGCCGCTGGCCGGCCGCGTGGCCGACACTCGTGGCCCGCTGGCCGTAGCCAGCCTGGGCGCGGGCCTGACCATGGTTTCATTTGCGTCCATGATCTTCCTGCCGTTCCTGTCGCCGCACGCCGCCCTGTGGCTGATCGCCGGCGCCGCCATCGGTTTCGACCTGGGTATCCAGACCTCGCTGATCGCGCATCAAAGCATCGTCTACGGCATCGACCCCGCCGCCCGCAGCCGGCTCAACGCCATCCTGATGACGGGCGTGTTCATCGGCATGGCGGCTGGCGGCGCGCTGGGCAGCCTGGCGCTGGCGCACTGGGGCTGGACCGGCGTGACGGTGGTGGCGGCCAGTGCGGCAGCGGTAGCGCTGGGCTTGCGGGTGTGGCCCGCCTTGGGCGGCCGCGCGGTTATTGCGGCGCGTTGATCTCGTCGGCCGTGATGATCTCGGCCACCAACACCTGCGCGGGACCGTCCAGGAAGTACTCTTCCTGGGCGGGCTCGCGCAGCTTCATGTAGGCGTTCTCGCCGATCTGCATGGTGTGCCCGGCGGCCAGTTCCGCGCCGCTTTCCAGCATGTAGCCCATGATGTTGTTGAACATGTTCGAGTAGTACTCGCCTTCATCATGGCCCCGCGCCAGCGCCGCGAAATCGGGCAGGCCGAACCGGTCGGCGCCATACGTGCGCATCCACACGCCCGCCACGCCGTCCACGTCATACTTCACAAAGCCGCAATACAGCATGTTCAGCGGTAGCGTGCGCAACAGGTCCAGGCTTTCCTCACCCAGCGACTCGGCATCGAACACGCCGGCCGGCAACGAGGTGTGCGCGGTTTCGTTCAACACCGCCACGGCGCCAAACCCCGTCAACGCGCCGGCCACGGCGGCCAGCGCCACGTACTGCTCCAGCGGATCTTTCGCGAACCCACCGTAGTACAGGATGATGTGGCTGGCATGCGCGCGGACTTCGTCCTTGACCGTGCCCGGGTAATGGGCCGGCGCCACGCAGGCTTCCAACGAATCCTTGGGATAGGGTGCGTTAAAACCCACCAGCCGCACCACATGCTCGCCCCAGCCCGCCAGGCCCAGCACTTCCGGCATGTCGGGCGCGATCTCGACGCGAGCCTTGCTCATTGACGGGTGATACGCGCACAACGCGGCCTTCAAGGTGTCTTCGGCCAGCGCCAGCGGTGCGTTGAACAGCACCTGCAAGCTCAGCGGGTTTTCAACGTCGGGGTTGGCGGCCAGCGCGCGCGAGTCGGCGGATTCTTCCTTGCTGCCAAAGAAGCGGGAGAAGATGCTCATGGGGTTTGGGGCTATCCAGAATTAAAACGGGGGCAGTATACGTTTGCCCATTGGTGCGCCCAACGCCATGTCTCGATTGGACACATCTCTCACCGTCTGGCCGGCTCCGAGAATCCGTTCGGCCCCACCGCTTCAACCACATAGTCGATGAACGATTTGATGCGCGACGAGATCGCGGTGTTGCGGTAGTACACCGCGTTGATCGGCTGCCTGACATCTTGCGTGTGGCGCGGCAGCACTTGCTGCAACGCGCCTGATTCACGGTCCGCTCGCGTCATGAAATCCGACAGGCAGACAATGCCACCGGCGTTCAGCGCCAACTGCCGCAGCGTCTCGCCGCTATGGGCGCGCACGCCGGGCTTGACGTGCAAGGCTTGCCCATCGGCATCCAGCAGCGGCCATTCGTTCAACGCTTCCAGTTGGCTGAAACCCAGCAGCGTGTGCGTGGCCAGGTCGGCCACGCGCTTGGGCGTGCCGTGTTGCGCCAGATAGGCCGGGCTGGCCAGCACGCGCACGCGGCTTTGCCCCAGCGGCACCGCGTGCAGCGACGAATCCTTCAGCCGCCCGATGCGAATGGCCAGATCGGTGCGCCGTTCCAGCAAATCGATATTGCCCTCATTGCTGTTGAGCTCCAGCTCAACTTGCGGATAGCGCTTGCGGTAGCCCGGCACCAGCGGCGCGATCACATGCAGCATGAACGGTGACGCGGCATCCACGCGCAACAAGCCGGCCGGCTGATTGCGCCGCACATTCATCAGGTCTTCGGTTTCTTCCACCGCCGCCACGATGCGGCGCACCTGCTCAAGATAGGCGCGGCCTTCTTCGGTCAGTTCCAGCCGGCGCGTGGTTCGGCGCATCAAGGTGGTTTGCAGCTTTTCTTCCAGCCGGCTCATCGTGCGGCTGGTAGCGGAAATGGTTTGGCCCAGCACGTCGGCGGCAGCGGTGATGGATCCGCTGTCCACGACCGCGATAAAGACCTGCATTTCGTCGAGTGTGGTTTTCATGTTTGACGTTATATCAAAAGTCTTTCGCCAATACAGGGCTTTTTCAGCAAGGATCGGGCGGGCACACTGGCTGCATTCCCGGGCCATCGCCGCCTGGATCTTCACCCCCCTTTCCGGAGTTTTACATGAGCATTCCCCATTTCGGCGTCGGCACGTTCCGCTTGCAAGGCCTGGTTGTCATTGATTCCGTGCGCAACGCGCTGGACGTCGGCTACCGCGCCATCGACACCGCGCAGATCTACGAAAACGAAGCCGAGGTCGGCCAGGCCATCGCAGAATCCGGCGTGGCGCGCGCCGCCCTGTTCATCACCACGAAAATCTGGGTGCCCAACATGGCGCAGGACAAGCTTGTACCCAGCCTGAAGGACAGCCTGGCCAAGCTACGCACCGACTACGTGGACCTGACCCTGATCCACTGGCCCGCGCCCGGCAATGGCGTGTCGATCGCGGAATGCATGGGCGCGCTGGCCGAGGCCAAGTCGCAAGGCCTGACCCGCCAGATCGGTATCTCGAACTTCCCCATCGCCGAAACCCGTGAAGCCATCGAAGCCGTGGGCGCTGACGCCATCGCCACCAACCAGATCGAACTCAGCCCCTATCTGCAGAACGCAGCGCTGACCGCCTTCCTGAAGGAACAAGGCATTCACGTGACGTCGTACATGACGCTGGCCTACGGCAAGGTGCTGAAAGACCCCGTCATCCAGCAGATCGCCCAACGCCATAACGCCACGCCCGCACAAGTGGCGCTGGCCTGGGCGCTGCAACTGGGCTATTCCGTGATCCCCTCGTCGACCAAGCGCGACAACCTGGCCAGCAACCTGCTCGCCCTGCAACTGCGCCTGAGCGATGAGGATATGGCACAGATCGCCGCGCTGGAGCGCAACGGGCGTGAAGTCAGTCCCGAGGGGCTGGCGGCGAAGTGGGATTGAGCGAACGCTGGGATGGGTGTTATTGACGCCACTTGGCATACAGTGCTTCATAGCATCTTGAACCTGAGATTTTTATGAAGCCAAGCAAGCCGTCAAACAACCCGCCTAGCAAGAACCCACCCAAGAAGCCCAACAACCTCACCGGTATCCAACGCTACGACGCCCCCGCCGGCGGCTGGGGTGCGCTCAAGGCCACCGCCCAGGCCGTGGCCGACCAGATGCGGATCGCGGAAGCGCCCGTGCTTCTGCTGCGCACCAACAAGCCGGACGGCTTTGACTGCCCGGGCTGCGCCTGGCCCGACAAGGCCCATACTTCCACCTTCCAGTTCTGCGAAAACGGCGCCAAGGCGGTCACGTGGGAGGCCACCAAGAAGCGGGTCACGCCTGAATTCTTCGCCGCGCACACCGTCACCGAATTGCTGACCTGGAGCGACCACAAGCTGGAAGACGCCGGCCGCCTGACGCATCCCTTGCGCTACGACGCCGCCAGCGACACCTATCAGCCCATTTCGTGGGACGCGGCCTTTGCCCACATCGGCCGCACGCTGTCCAGCCTGCCGGCCCCGGACATGGTGGAGTTCTACACGTCTGGCCGCGCCTCGAACGAGGCCGCTTTTCTCTTGAGCGTGTTTGCACGCGAGTTTGGCACCAACAACTTTCCCGACTGCTCGAACATGTGCCACGAGGCCACCAGCGTCGGGCTGCCGCAAGCCATCGGCATCGGCAAGGGCACGGTGTCGCTGGATGATTTCGATACCTGCGACCTGATCATCTCGATGGGCCACAACCCCGGCACCAATCACCCGCGCATGATGGGCACCTTGCATGAATGCGCGCGGCGCGGCGTGCCGATCATCGTGTTCAACCCCTTGCGTGAACGCGCGCTGGAACGCTTTGCAGACCCGCAAGACCCCATCGAAATGGGCACCTTCGGCTCGACCCGCATCGCATCCACCTACTACCAGGTGAAGGTTGGCGGCGACGCGGCGGCGCTCAAGGGCATCATGAAGGCGCTGGTGGAGGCGGACCGCAAGGCGCCGGGCGCGTTGGATCACGCTTTCATCGCGGAACACACGAACGGCTTTGACGCCTACGTCCAAGACCTGGACAACACCGACTGGGCCGACATCGAACAGGTGAGCGGCCTGGCGCGCGCGGAGCTGGAACAGGTGGCCGCCGCCTACGCCAAGTCCAACGCCACCATCGTCACCTACGGCATGGGTATCACCCAGCACGCGCGCGGCACGCAGAACGTGCAGCAGATCGCCGCGCTGCTGCTGATGCGAGGCAACTTCGGCAAGCCCGGCGCCGGCATCTGCCCGTTGCGCGGGCATTCCAATGTGCAAGGCAACCGCAGCGTCGGCATCACCGAAAAGATCGACCCGGTGATGTTCGACAACTTTGAAAAGACGTTCGGCTTCCGACCACCCGAGCGCCATGGGCATGACGCCGTCGACGGCATGAAGGCGATGGTGAACGGGGACGCGCGCGTGTTGATCTGCCTGGGCGGCAACCTGGCCATGGCGCTGTCCGACACAAGCCAATGCGAGGCCGGCATGCGCCGCCTGGACCTGGCGGTGCACATGAACACCAAGCTGAACCGCTCGCAGTTGCTGATCGGTCGCGACGCGATCATCCTGCCGGTGCTGGGCCGCACGGAAAGCGATGTGCAGGCCAGCGGCGCGCAGTCCATTACCGTGGAAGACTCGATGTCGATGGTGCACGCCTCGCGCGGCAAGCTGACGCCGGCGTCCGAGCATCTGCGTTCCGAACCCGCCATCATCGCCGGCATCGCCGCCGCCACGCTGCCCGCCAGCCGCGTACCGTGGCTGCATCTGGTGGAAGACTACAGCCGCATCCGCGACCTGATCGAACAGGTGTATCCGGACTTCCACGGCTACAACGAACGCATCCTGAAACCGGGCGGCTTCCGCCTGCCGCTGCCGCCCACCGAGCGCATCTGGAAAACGCGCTCGGGCCGCGCTGAGTTCCTGCCTTTCAAGGGCTTGCAGGAAGATCCCGCCACCGCATCCGGCGGCCTGAAGCTGACCACGCTGCGCAGCCACGACCAGTACAACACCACCATCTACGGCCTGGACGATCGCTATCGCGGTGTGTTCGGCCGACGCGACGTGCTGTTCATGAATGCGTCCGACCTGACGCGCCACGGCCTGGAACCCGGCGACGAAGTCGAGCTTCAGACCGACCTGCCCGGCCAGTCCCACCGGCGCCTGCGGCTGACGGCGATTGCCTACGACATTGCGTCCGGCTCGGTCGGCGCGTACTACCCCGAAGCCAATGACCTTTGCCCGCTGGACTACCAGGACAAGCAAAGCGGCACGCCCAGCTACAAGTCGATTCCGGTGGTGATTCGGAAGGTGGCCTAGCGCGCCGCAAAGACAGGGGCCTGGCACGTGTCGTTGTGCCAGGC
>NZ_JBHFIZ010000039.1:259794-340519 GCF_057334535.1 Achromobacter colocynthidis | reverse complement strand
GGCCTGGCACGTGTCGTTCCCCCCCGCTGGGGTGACTGCGTGTCGCTAGCTGCGTGTGTATTGCTAGATGTCGCTTACTGCGTGTCGTAGCGCGGCGAACGCGGCCCGTACAGAATGCCGCCGGGTTGGCCGGCGCTGAGCAGCATCTGGTTCGTCGTGCCCGCCACGCCGTAGCTACGGTCGGACAAGGTGTTGACGATCTGGTCCACCACGGCCTGCACCAGCATGCCGATCAGGCCGCCGCTGCTATTGCTGGCCTGCACTACCTGCTTGGAGCCCGACCACAGCTTGGCGCCATTGCGCAGGTCGATGAGCTCGGCGTCGATGGCGACGGTGACGTTGCTCGACAGCACGGCATAGCTTGTGCCGTACTGCTTGACCGTCATGTACAGCGCGGCGTCGGCGCCGAAGATTTCGCGCAGCTTGGTGGCGGGCAGCCCGTGGATGTCGTCGGCGGTGGTCAGCCCGTTCTGCTTGAAGGTCTCGTCCATGACGCCCACGGGGATCACGTAGTAGCCGGACTCGGCCAGCGGCCGCGTGGCTTGCGACAGCACGGCAGCGGTCGCCGCCACGTCCACCGACGAATTCAACGGCGGCAAGACCAGGATCGACGCCGGCTTGCTTTCACGGAACGCGGTGTAGTCCACGTGCTGTTGCGGAGCAACGCAACCCGTCAGCAGCGTCACCGCCGCCAGCATGCCGGCTTGGAGTAAACGAGCGATCATCATGAGCCCTTCTTCGGTGCTTCGGCGGCCGGCGTGGCGGCCTCGGGTTGGGCTTGCGGCTTGCCCACGTTGCGCATCAGGAAGTCCATGAACGGCGTGGACTCGGGAAAGGCCACTTTCTCGCCCTGCATCTGTTCGATGCCCTTGTCGCCGTCACCCATCTTCAGGTAAAGCATGCCCAGATGCGCGCGGAACCCCGGCGGCAGCTCGACATTGGCCGCGCGCGCGGTTTCGATGTTCTTTTCCAAGGCCTGCGCCTGCACCGCATCGTCCGCGCCATCGTCCTTCAGATAGGCATAGACCGAGGGCTGATACGCCTGCCAGCTATACATGGGCTTAGGCTGCTGTACGCACGCGCTCAGCAAGCCCGCTATCGCTACAAGCGCCAATCCGCGGCAGGCGCGGGCAAGGGTCAGCGGGCGAGTCATCGCCAGAATGTTCGACATGGCCGCCTCTTTATTTCGCGGAAGGCTGCCAGGCGCCTTGTTCGATGCCTTCAACCAGGCGGTCGACGGCTTCGCGGATCGCCAAGTCCAGCACCTTGCCGTTCAAGGTTGAGTCATAGCTCGCGGTGCCGCCAAAGCCGATCACTTCGCGGTTCGACAGGCTGTACTCACCGGCGCCCGACGCGGAATACACCACTTCCGACGTCGTCACGTCGACCACGTTCAGATCAACCTTGGCGTAGGCCACCTGTTCCTTGCCACGGCCCAGAATGCCGAACAGTTGCTGGTCGCCGGTGACCTTGCGGCCGAAGGCGGTCACGTCCCCCGTGACCACGTACTGCGCGCCCTTGATCTGGTTGGCTTTCTTGTTGAAGCCCGCTTCCTGGGCGATTTCAGAGAGGTTGTCGCGGTCCATCACCTGAAAACGGCCGCTGCGCTGCAGATGGCTGACCAGGATCGTCTTGGCCTGGCCGCCCAGGCGGTCGATGCCGTCGGAGAACACACCACGCAAATAGTTGGTGCGGTTATCGAACTTGCCCACGGAAATCGGGCTGCGCACGCCTTGGTAAGGCTTGCTCGCCGCCTGTACGGCGGGCACGGCCAGGGCTTGCGAACGCTCAGTAGCGCAGCCCGAAATAATCGTCGACAACACTGCCAACGCACCAATCTTCACGACCTTGTTCAACATCGTTTTCTCCAGGCGGCCCGAAGCCAAAACGGCAGGGCGGGCATCTGTCGCCAATTAAATTGAGCGCCGATTATAAACAAGTGAATTACTTAGTCACGTATTGAAATATCTTGACTGTGCGCCGGCTATCTTCTATTAGGCAGCGGTTTATCGAAGTTCCAGCGTCGCCCCGATCACCCGCATTGTCGGCATCAACTGGCGCCAGGCGTCCCTGGGTATGGACGCAGGGCGCTTCAGTTCGGCGGCGGCGGGGTCGTTCAGCAGGTCGCCCTTGCAGGCGAACACGATGCTGTTGGTCATGTCGTCGTCCACCACTTCGAACATCGCCGGCCCGAACGATGCGCGCACGCGGGCCAGGTAGTCGTGGTGCATGGGGTGGTTCACGTGGAAGTTGATGACCAGGATGCCGTCGTTGCGCAGCGCGCGGAAGCAGTCGGCGTAGAACGCTTCCGAGCACAAGGCATCGGGGATGCCGCCCACGCCGTAGCCGTCCAGGAAGATCACGTCGGCGTGGTCCGACATGCCGCGCAAGTGGTCGGCCGCGTCGGCCTGGATGACCTGGAAGCGGTCGTCGTCGCGCGGCACCATGAAGGTGTCGCGCAGTGCTATGACGGCGGGGTCGATCTCGACGACTTCGATGCGGGTCCGGGTCAGGTAGCGATAGCAGAACTTGGGCAGCGAGCCGCCGCCCAGGCCCACCATCAGAATGCGCGCGGGCTCGGGCTTGAACAGCACGAAGCCCATCATCATCCGCGTGTATTCGATTTCCAGCGCATCGGGATTAAGCACCGACATGCTGCTCTGAATTTCTTTCTGCGTGAAATGCAGCGTGCGGCGCGTGCCCGCGTTCTGAACGAAAGGCCGGTGGATGGCCGTGGGCTCGTCGCCAGGCGCGGAGTCGGGTGGCGATGCGTCGACGGGAAGATGGGGGTCGGACATGGGCGGGGCTTGTGGTGAAAACAGGCACAAGATACCACCAGCAATAGGCCGGCCATCACTCCGCGCGCTTGCGATGGCCCGCCCTTACCACGCCTGCGACGGCTTGCCCCTACTTGCGGACCCAGCGCCCCAGGCCGCCATCGTCGTAGAACTTGATATCCAGGCCGCTGGCCTGCCCCTGGCCAGGGTCCGTCTTGAACACGACGGACGCCAGCGAATCCACCAGGTCCGCTTCCCCGGCGGGCGCGAACGCAAACGTATCGCCGTCCCAATGCGTCATCGGAAAGCGCATGCCCTTGGGTCCGAGCACCAGCGTCAGCGCGCCGTCGGCCTCCTGAATCTCGGCAGGCCCGTAGTAGGCGTTGTCATAGCGGCCCACATACTGGCGCAGCGGCTTGGCAGGGGTGGGGGTCGCGGGTTTGGCGGCGCCGGAAAGATCGGCCTGCGGCTCAAAGAAGCCCAGCATGGCGCCGTGATAAGCCGCGTACCAATCCCGCGTAGGCTTGCCATACAGCGCCGTATCGATAAACGTGGCGGCCACGGATTCCGCCGCGCCCACCGGCGCTCCGTTGGTCAGCACCACGATGCCGATACCGGCGGACGGCACGATCTTGAACGTGGTGCCCGTGCCCATCAGGAACGCGCCGGAATGCCCCATTGACGGGCGTCCGCCCAGCTCCGTGTTGATATTGAAGCCATAGCCATAGAAGCCGGAACGCGCGTCGATGCTGTGAGCACGCGCGCTGAATGATTGCGGCGACAAGGCGGGCAACAGCGCGCCGGAAGCAATCATCGGCTTGCCCTGGTATTGGCCGTCGGCCAGCAACAGCTTCAACCATTGCGCCAGATCGACCACCGTGGACGACACGCCGCCTGCCGGCGCCTGTTGATCGGCGTTGCGCTGCCCCAGCGGCACGAACGCGCCCTTCTGATAGCCATGCAGCACGGCGCGATTGGCGTGCGCCATGAAGTCGTCGTAGCGATAACTGGTTGACGTCATACCCAGCGGCGCGAACAGCAGGTCCTGCGCCAGGCTTTCCCACGGGCGGCCCGCCGCCTTCGCCACCGCCTCGGCGCCGATCGTCGTACTGAAGTTCGCGTAGTGATACGA
Organism: Achromobacter colocynthidis; assembly: GCF_057334535.1. NCBI lineage: Bacteria > Pseudomonadati > Pseudomonadota > Betaproteobacteria > Burkholderiales > Alcaligenaceae > Achromobacter > Achromobacter colocynthidis. The sequence continues at coordinate 336,610 of NZ_JBHFIZ010000039.1, read as the reverse complement.
CGTGCGAAACGCGTCCAGGGGTTGCAGCCGCAGCCGCGCGATGACCTCAGCGCGCGTGTAGCCCAGGTCTTCCAGATCGTCGCCCGCGGTGCCTGGCAGGCCCGAGCGGTGCGCGAAGAAATCGCCGATGGTGCCGTGCGTGGAAACGTACGCGTTGCTGAGCGCAAAGTCCGGCAGATACCGCGCAACGGGGTCATCCCACGACACCGCGCCCTTGGACACCTCGATGGCCGCGACGGTTGCCGACAGCGACTTCGAGATCGACGCAATCTGGAACACCGTGCGCGCATCCACGGGTGCGTTCTTGCCTGCCTCGCGCGTGCCGTAGCCCTGGGCCAGCACCGTCTTGCCATCAATGACGACCGCCACCGCCATGCCTGGCACCTGACTGCGCGCCATGATGTCCTGGACGATGCCCGGCAGCGCCTTCACCGCCAGGTCCTTGCTGCCCGCCGGAATCGCGATGGCGTCGGCGGGCGGGCTGGCATGGCTTTCAATGGCGATCGGCTGCGCCCGCGCCGTCATCGAACCGCACAGAGTCAGAACGACAAGGCTGGCGATGATGGTGTGTTTGTTCGTCATGGAACCCTCTCAGAAACCCGCTTGATACGCGATGCGGAATACGCCCTGGTTGATGCGGATGGCCTGATCGCGCTGATGCGTAATGCCGGCCTGAATGATGAAGCCGACTGGCGTCACATACGTGACCGCGCCGGATAGCGCCCAGTCCCAATCGTCTTGCAAGCCGTACTGCGCCAGCTTGCCGTCACTGCCGGACAACTTGCGCGCGGCGGCCGTGGCGGTGAATTGCCAGCGCTCGCGCGACAGCGATACCGACGTCACCCCATTGCCGTTGCCCACCGGCGCGCCTCGGAACGCGCTGGCAAAGGTGGCCTCGTTGAACCAGCTCAGGCTCCAGGCATCGGCCAGCGGCGCGTCCACCCGAAACCGGGCGGAAACCGTGTTGGCGCTTTCGCCCTGGCCCGGGTCTACATGCAAGCGGCCGGCGTCCACGCCACCCGACAGCCCCTCCCAACCCGGCAAGTCTCGAAAGTCGTAAGACACGATGAACGATTTCAGTTGGTCGCTGAACGCCGGCGGCTGGTCGGGCCGGATGAAGCCGTCGTCCACGCTAAGCCGATGGTTGAGCGCCGTGTCGTCGCGCTTGAACAGCATCGCCGCCACCGAGTGCGTGCCATGGCCGCCGGCGTCGAAGGTGTAGCGGCCGCCCAGGCCGATGGATCCGCGAAATTCCGAGTTCTCGTTGAAGCCGCTGTACAGGCCATCGATGACATGCCAGGCGTCGCCGAAGCCCAGGTCCATCTTGCCGCCATACAGCGCGTAGCGGTCCGCCGTATAGGCCGCGAACAGGTTGTCCAGGTCCACGCCCAGATCCGAAAAGGCGTTGTCCTTCGTTTCGTTGTTTGACGAGTTGAGCGTGGCCTTGGTGCGGATCGAGAACCGCTGCGTCAGTTGCAACACCAGCGCGGCTTCCGCCGTGGGTTGCACGCTGCTCCAGTGCGAACGCGGAATCTGTCCGTTGTCATCCTTGATGCCGAAGAATTCGGTGTAGCCGGTCATTAGCAAGAAGCGGCCATTCAAGTGCGGGTATGTGTCCGCGCCGTCGCCCAACTGGCTGTAGGGCGTCAGGAAGATCTCGGTCTTGAAGGGATCAGGCCCTTCTTGCGCGGACGCGGCGCCAGACGCCAGGGCGACCAACGCAATGGCGCGGCCAAGCGCTCTTGCCATACGCGCGCCCATTGCAGGGCGCCGACCAAACCCGATCACCGCGCCAGCTCGGCCGCCAGCTCGCGCACTTGGGAATGGATGTTCCCGAACATGGCGAAGTTGACCCGGCTGGCCACGACGAACACGCCCAGGCCACGATTGGGCGACAACACCGCATAGCTCATGAAGCCGCCCAGGCCACCGCTTTTGCCCAGCAGGAGGGGCGCGCCGTTGCGGGGCAGGCTGACCACCCAGCCCAGCCCCATGCCGTCGGCATCGGTCACTTCCGTGCCCACCACGGACTTCAAGCCGTCATACGGCAGCCACATCGTGTGGGCCAGGGTGAACGCTTCCTTGCCCTGCCTGGCGCCGTCCAGATGCCAGCGCATCCAGCGCGCCATGTCGCCCGCCGTGGAATAGATGCCCGCGCTGGCGTACATCACATCAGGCACGGGTGCGTTCGGATCCGGTTTGTCGAAAGGATCCAAGCCCGTCATCAAGCGCTTTTTCTGCGCGTCGTTCAGCACGTTGGTCGTATCGACCAGGCCGGCGGGCTTGGTGACTTCGTTGGCAAGCAACGAGGAATAGTCGGCGCCCCCCGCCCGGGCCAGCGCATCGCCCAGCAAGCCGAAGCCCAGGTTCGAATACAGGGTGGTGGTGCCGGGCCGGTAGGCGGGCGAGTTGGCGCCGATCCACTTCCAGTAATACGCGCGGTCGAAAGCCGCGAAGGGGTTGTCGGACGGCTTGGCGTTCGGGTCCGGCAATTCGCGCGGCAGGCCCGCCGAATGCGTGGCCAGGTCCAGCAGGCTGATGGGGCGTCCCTGGGTCTGCACGGTGGCCTTGTCTGGCGCGTACTTGGCCAGGGGGTCGGTCAGCTTGAGCTTGCCCTGGGCCGCCAGCGAGGCCAGCACGTCGCCGGCGAACACCTTGGATACCGACGCGATCCGGAAGATGGAATGTTCGTCCGGCTCAACGCCGTTGCCCGGCGCCGTCTCGCCGTAGCCCTGAATGACGACGTCGTCGCCACGCACCACGGCGATGATCAGCGCGGGTGCGCCGGCGTTTAGATACAGCTGCATGCCGGCCATGGACACGGCGTCTTGCAAGGCCAGGTCGGTGGCGCGGGCCGGGGCCGTGCCTAGCGCGCAAGAGGCGGCAACAGCCAGGAAGGTAAAGCGTGAAAGGACGCGAGACGCCAGCATGCCGATTCTCTCAAGGTAGCCCGGGGAAGCGGGAAACCCGCCAAGCGAGATGATCCCAAAAACTTAGGCAATGGCCACATTGCAAGGACGAAACAACATGCCGGCATGACGAATGGCATGGCGGGGGCCCAAGCCCCGGGGTGACGCTGCGGGCTAGGCCCCGGGGTCAAATCCCCATGCGTTCGCGCAGCGGCTTTCGGTACGAACGCGACACCGGCCAGGCGCTCTCGACCGACCGCATCCGGATCAGCCACTTGTCGACGCTGCGGCGGTCGACGTCCATGACATGCAACGCATTGGCAATGGCGGTGCGGTGGACCCGGAAGAAGATCTTCTCGGGCAGCAAGGTCGACCACATGCCCAACGCGCGCGAGTCCAGCACCATCGAGCCGTCTTCAAGCCAGATCTCGCTGTAGTTGCCGGCCGATCGCACCCCCACGATCGTCTCGGGCTGCACGCCGCGCACCACGCCGCGCATCGTCAGATAGACCACGGACATGGCGCTTTCGTGCATCGCCGTCCGATTTTTTTCCAGGCTGTGCGAATACTTGGCCTGCCCGATCAGATTGGCGCATTGGTACAAGGCGTTGATCTCGGCGGCGGACCAGGTCCGATGCAGGACGGTGGTGTCGAAACCGATGATCCCGCATAGCTTCTTGTCGCGGAATACCGGCACGCTCAGCACGCTCTTGTTGCCCTGGCGCACGAATTCGGCCTGGATGATGCGTGCGGTGCGCGGCAGGTCGTGCACATCGTGGATGGCCACGGCATAGCCTTGCACCATGAACTTGTGCAGCCATGCGATCAGCGTCGTGGGCACATCCTGAAGTTCGGCAACAAAGGGCTGCGTCTGGCCCCGGCACCATTCATGAGTGTTGCGAAACCGGAGCATGTCGGGCCGGTACTCGATGAACCAGGCGCGGTCGACATCCGAGGTTTCGCCCATGAAGGCCAGCAGCTCGGCGATGGCGTCATCGGCAGGGCGCTTGAGCAAACTCATCGCGCACCGATACAGCCACTTCAGCGACGAGTCAGGCGAGAGTTCGGCTACGGTGTGCGTCTGGTATTGGACTGCATCCTTCACTGCGTTTCCCCTGGCGACCGGATCGAACATCGTCCATGTGCTGCCATGCAGCACGCCAAGCGGCGATTTTCACTCCGGCCCGGGGCAAAGACAAGCTTGAATCAGGAAGATGCGCCGCCGAACAGATCCGCCTGGCGGGGGTCCGCGGCGGTCAGGTCGTAGCCGATCTGCTCGGCGACCTCGCGCAGGATGGCCTGCGCCAGATTGAACGCGGTATTGGCGGCGGGCACGCCCGCGTAGATCGCGTTCTGCAACAGCACTTCCTTGAGCTCGTCGGGCGTCAGGCGGGACTCATCCGCTGCCGTCAACGCCGCGCGCACATGCAGCTCGAACTCTTCCCACCGGCCCAGCGACAGCGTCACCGCCAGCACCATCATGCGGCGAGCCTTGTGCGGCAAGCCCGGACGGCTCCAGATGTCGTGCCAGGCGTAGCGCGTGATCAGGTTCTGGTAGTCGGCCGTGAACGTGGTGGCGCGGTCCAGCGAGCGCTGCACCCATTCATCGCCCAACACGGCGCGGCGGTTGGCCAAGCCCCGCTCGAAATCGTCTTCCCGGCTCATCTGATACCCCTTTTGCGTGAATGCGTGAGGATAGGGGCGCAAGCTGAAAATCCGCCCGCGCCCCCTGTCGATCAATTCACCGTGATGTTATTGGCTTTCACGACCTCGGCCCAGCGCACTTGTTCGGCGTCGACGAACTTGGCGAAGTCGGCCGCGCTGCTGCCCACGGGGGTCAGGCCCAGCTTGGCGAGCTTTTCGCGGGTGTCGGGGCGGGCCAGCGCTTTTTGCACCAGATCTTGCAGCTTGGCCACCACGGCGGGGTCGGTGCCGGCGGGCAGGAACAAGCCGTTCCACTCGGCCACATCAAAGTCCTTGATGCCGGCTTCGCCCACGGTAGCCACGTTCGGCAGTTCGGGCATGCGCTTGGCCGACGATACCGCCAGCGCCTTCAGCTTGCCGCCGCTGACGTAGTTCAGGCTGGACGCGGCGTTGGCGAAATAGACGTCGACCTGCCCGCCCATGACGTCAACAATGGCCGGCGCGCCGCCCTTGTACGGCACGTGCACCACATCGATGCCGGCGTCTTTCTTCAGCAGTTCGGCGGCCATCTGCGCCAGGCTGCCCGGGCCGTAGGACGCAAACGTGTAGCGGCCCGGGTTGGCGCGCGCGGCCGTGATGAAGTCAGGCAGGTTGTTGAAGGCCGAACCGGGCGCCGCCACCAGGATGTTCGGCACGCTGACGGCCTGCGAGACCGGCACGAAGTCCTTTTTCACGTCGTAGGGCAGCTTGCGCAGCGCCGGGTTGATCGCGAAGGCGGACGCATCGAACAGCACCGTGTAGCCGTCCGGCTTGGCACGCGCCACGTAGGCCGCGCCGATAGCGCCGCTGGCGCCACCCTTGTTTTCGATGACCACGCTTTGGCCGGCCACTTCGCCCATGCCTTGCGCGATGATGCGCGCGGCGTTATCGGCGCCGCCACCGGCGGAGTACGGCACCACCATGGTGATGGGTTGCTCGGGATAGCCGGCGGCGTTAGCCGTGCCCAACGCGCTGGTCAGGCCAATGGTGGCGGCCAGGGCCGCGATGTAGGTTTTCTTCATGTGTGCTCCTCAAGTCCCCCCTACGGGGATGTGAAATGGATCATGGAATCGTGGCGCGATCCGCCTGGCAAAGTCAGACGGTCGCGATGGGGTTGACCGGCGCGCCCACCAGACCGGGCACGTACATGGGTGCGGCGGTCAGGAAAAAAGCGTGTCGGCCATGCTGGCGCAACCATTGCGCCAGCGGGGTCAGGTGCCAAAGCTCGCCCAGCGGCAGGCCCAGCTTGAACAGGCATTGTTCGTGCAGGGGCAGCAGTGGCCCCGTGCCCGTATCCAGGTGATGGTTGCGCAATTCCACGGCGTGGTTGTCGGCGGCGATGGCCGCGATGCGGCTCTCCTTGATCCACGCCAGCAGTTGCGCGTCCGCGCCATCCAGCACGCAGCAACTGGTCTTGAGCCGATCTTGTTCGTTGTCGCCCAAGGTCAGCGCCAGATCGGCCAGGCCCGTGTGCAGGCACAGCACGTCGCCCGGCCGCACCTGCACGCCATCGGCCTGCATCACGTCCATCAGGTCGCGGTAGGACACCTTGCGGTGCGCGTCGCCAAAGCGGGCGCGCAGGTCCACCATCACGCCACGGCCCTGGATGCCGTGACGCGCCATCGGCGCGATGGACAGGTCTTGGGTGCCGCTGAAATTTTCGGATTGAGGTTCGCTGACGGTAAAGCCGTTGTAGCCGGTGGGCTGCGCCTGGCCGGTGCCATGCGCGTCGTACATCGACCCCACATGGCCCAGCGCGTCCCATTGCGTGGAGTACTGCGGCGACAGGGTGACGCGGTCATCGCTGACAACGTCGGTGGCGCCGGGCACGTCGCGCGCCAAGGGGTAGCGGTAGACCGGCACGCCATTCTTTTCGGCGGGCTGGATCATTGGCCCCTTGCGGCGCGGGTTGAGCACGGGTGCGCGCGGCACCGTCAGCGGCAGGCTCAAGGAAAACGACAGGCCGGTCTGAATTTCGGCAACAGCGGCCAAGCGCGCCTGGCTGTCCAGGTAATTAAGGGTGCCGAGCTGGTCGTCATGCCCGAAGTCCCCCCAATTCGATCCTTCCGGCCGATGCCCGTAGCGGCGTGCTTGATTCATGACTGCTGTCTCCTCGTCCTGTCACGGACGAATTTTGCTATCGTTTTGTTACGGCTTATTGCACCACAGCGGATTGCATTAATTGCTCGATTTCCTGCTCGGTGTATCCCAGGGTGGACAGTATTTTTTCGCTGTGTTCCCCCAAACTGGGCGCGGCGCGGCCGGTGGCGCTGTCGTTGGTGCTGTCCTTGGTGCTGTCCTTGGCGCTTCCCGTGGCGTTCTCGGTGACCTCTTCGGTGGTCTTGCCTTCGCTGGCAGCGGCCTGGCCGGCCGCACCGAAATGCGCCCATTGCGCCAGGCCCAGATAGTTGCCCGCCTGCTTGCTGTGATACGGGCGCATCAGCCCCATGGCTTGCACCTGCGGGTGGTCGAACATGTCTTCCACCGGACGCACCTCGGCGCAAGGCACGCTCTGGCCAAAGCGCTCGGCCCATTCACGGGCCGAGGCGCGCGACAAGGCCTGGCGCACCAGCGGCACCAGCACGGCCGCCTGCGCCGCGCGCTTCTTGACGGTGTCGTAGTCGGGGTGGTCCGCCAGGTCCGCCAGGTCCAGATGGCCGCACAGGGCGCGCCAGAAATGCGGCGTGTTGGCCGACAAATACAGATGGCCTTCGCGCGTGGGATGGATGCCCGTGATACCGCCCGAGCGCATGTCGCGCTCAAGATGACGCGGCTCGCCCTCGGCCCACACCAGGCGGGCCGATTGCATGGCCAGCGCGCTGCCCAGAAGCGATACCTCGATGGCCTGGCCCTGGCCCGTTTTCTCGCGCTGGTAGAGCGCCGCCGACACGCTGTTCGAGATCAACGCGGCGCCGTAATAGTCCACCACCGATCCGTACAACACTTCGGGCGGGCCGTCGGCCTTGGCCTGCGCGGCGCACATGCCCGTCATCGATTGCAGCACCTGGTCGTAACCCGCATGGCGCGCCATGGGGCCGACCGCGCCGTAGCCCGTCATGGCGCAATAGATCAGGCGGGGGTTCACGGCCGACAGGGTGGCGAAGTCAATCCGCAGCCGTTCCGGCACGCCCGGCCGGAAGTTATGGACCAGCACATCGGCCTCACGCACCAGCCGAAGCAGCACCTCGTGGCCGGCCTCGTCCTTCAGGTTCAGGCACAGGCCGCGCTTGTTGCGGTTGATGCCCAGAAAGGCGGGGCTTTCAGCCGCCAGTGTGGACGGGTACTTGCGCAGGTTGTCGCCTTCGGGCGGCTCCACCTTGATCACGTCGGCGCCCATGTCGCCTAGCAGGGCGCAGCCGTAGGGGCCGGCAATGTAGGCGCTCAGGTCCAGCACCTTGATGCCTGCCAGCGGCAGGTTGGCGGGGGATTCAAATTCCATTTTGCGATTCACTCGATATCTAGGGCCAGGCCCGGGCCTGGCCCGGTTCAGGCGGCCCGGCCGGCTGCCAGCAGCACATCGCGGGCGCGTTGCACGAAGGGCGCGTCGATCATCTTTCCGTCCAGCAGGAAGGCGCCCACGCCGTCCTGCTCGCGGCTGGCCGACACGATCCGCTCGGCCTCGGCGACCTCTTCGGCGCTGAAGCCGAAGACCTCGTTGGCGATGGCGATCTGGCTGGGATGCACACAGGATTTGCCCAGAAAGCCCAGCGAACGGGCCAGCTTCGCTTCGGCGCGAAAGCCCTCGGCATCGCGCACGCGGGCGTAGGCCGCGTCCATGGCGTACTTGCCCGCGCAACCCGCGCCCAAGCGCAAGGACAGCATCACGGCGCGCAGCGTTTCGGGTTGGTAGCGGTCGATGCCCAGCGGTTCGAAGAGATCGGCCAGGCCCAATTGCAAGCCGGCCACACGCGGATGCGCGGCGGCCAACTCGGCCGCGCTAGCCAAGGCGCGCGGGGTTTCCACGGTGATAAGGAATTCATTCTGAAAGCCGGCGGCAATGGCTTGGACGGCGGCCTCGCACAGTGCGGTGGCGCTTTCCACCTTGGGCAGGTTCAGCAGGTCAATCGGCAAGCCGCCCAGCGCGCCTAGGTCGGCGGCAAAGTACGGGGTGTCGGCCGCATTCACGCGAACGATAATTTTCTTGGGATGTAGCGCCTGCGCCGACGCAAAGCCGGGGGAAGCCAACCAGTGGGCCAAGGCATCGCGGGCCTCGTGCTTGCGCGTGGGCGCGACGGCGTCCTCCAGGTCGAAGGACAGCGCGTCCGCCTGGCTGGCCATGGCTTTATCGAAGAGGTCCGGGCGCGAACCCGGCACGAATAGCTTGCTTCTCATTGGTGTCTCCTGGTGGCATTGTGGCGCTGCGCCACGGGGTCAGGGGACAGCCAAATTACGATAAGAAGATAGAATATCTATCGTTATGAACACCGACTTCCTACATCCGCTGGCCGCCGGGGGCCAGCATGGCTCCATGGCCGAGGCCGCTCGCCGCCTGGGGTTGACCCATGGCGCCGTGGCGCAACAGGTGCGCAAACTGGAACAGGAATTGGGCGTGCCGCTGGTGGCGCGCGCCGGCCGCACGGTGCACCTGACGGCCAAGGCGATTGAACTGATCGGCCCCATGCGCGAGGTCCTGGAGCGCATCGAGAAGATCCGCTACCTGGCGCGATCCGACGAAATGATGGGAGAGCTGAGGCTGGGCGCGGGCAACACCGCGTTGAACTCCATGGTGCCGGCCATCCTGGAACACCTGGTCAGCCGCCACCCGCTGATCAACGTGGAGATTCAGCCGGGGCATTCGGTGCGCTTCTATCCCGCCATCGAAAGCGGCGAGCTGGATGCGGCCATCGCCCTGGAGGCGCCTTACCCACTATCCAAAAGCCTGGGCTGGCAGTTGCTGCGCGAAGAACCCTATGTTCTGGCGGCGGCGCCGCGCCATGCGGGTCGGCATCCGCACAGCCTGCTGACCGCCGAGCCATTCATCCGCTATCAGCGCAGCGACTGGGGCGGTAGCCATGTTGACGACTATCTGCGCCGCGTGGGTATCACGCCGCGTGAACGCTTCGAACTGAACGCCATCGAGTCGATCGCGGTGATGGTCAGCCGCGACCTGGGCGTGGCCATCCTGCCGCAATCGACCAACGGCGCGATCGAACGGCTGGGCCTGTTGGCGCTACCGCTGCCCGAACACTGCGAACCGCGCCGCTTCGGGCTGATCTGGTCACGGGTGTCGCCCCGGCTGGCGCTGATCCGGGCGTTTCGTGACATCGCGGTGGTGGAGTACGCCAAGGTGCAACTACCCGGCGCACCCCGCCCCGGTGCGTGACGCCGGCAAAGGCGTATCGCCCGAGGTATTGCCGGCGAACTTGCGGATCTTCTCGGCCAGTTCCGGTGTTGGCCGCTCATAGCTGTAGCAGTACGGCGGCGTGGGGGCAGACTCGGGGCGGTAGTCCTGAAGCACGGGCTTGGCATCGCCCAGGTACAGGTTGTCTTTCAAGCGCAAGAAGGCCTTGTAGTCGCGCGTGTAGCCATGCACGGCCTTCAATTTTTCATAGGCGCCACGATCCGATTCGCCGTTGTCCAGCGCGCTGCGTCCGGATGCGATGGGAATGTAGCGGCAGTAATTCACATTGATGCCTTCCACCGTGGGGAAAAATTCCGGCTCGACGCATTTGCGCTTCGTGTCGTTGTTGAAGATGTTTCCTTCGACCAGCGCCTTGGCTTCCAGGCTGAAGCTCATGCCGTAGAAGTCCCAGTTTTCAAGCAGGTTGTTGAACAGGTGGAAGGTGCCGAATTGCCCGCGCGGATTGCGCTGCACGGTATTGAAAAAGTAATTGTGGTGCAGCGTCACGCGCGCGATGGAATCGCGGTCGTAGTTGTGGAACAGGTCTTTGGACGTAATGTTGTTCAGCAGCATGACCTTGTTCGAGTTATGGAACTTGGTCCATGAAATCGTGACGTCGGTCGAGCCGTTCTTCACGTTGAGCAGCCGGTCGGACATGCGCGACAGATCCATATGATCCACCCACACGTCACGGCTGCCATTGGCCACGTTCACCGCTTGCGTCAGCCGGTTCAGGCGTCCGTCAATCGTCAGATGCGTCAGGATCACGTTCTGGCTGCCATACACGCCCAGGCCGTCGTCGATCAAGGCGACACGCTTGCCGCGTCCATCGATCGTGGTGTTGGACGGCACGCGAAGCTGCTTCTTCAGCACAATCGTCATGTCGGACGCAAAGCGGATCCAGGTGGGTCCCTTCTTGGCTTGCGCCAGCGCGGCGCGCAGCGTGCCGGGCCCCGCGTCCTGGTCAGAGGTGACCTCGATCAACCTGCCGCCCAAGCCGCCCGTGGCCCGGGCGCCGTAGCCCTCGCGCTGTTGCAAGAGCGACGCGACCCAGGCGCAGCTTGCATCCGGGCTGGCGCACGATTCACTGGCTGCGGCGGTGCCGCCGGCAAGCATGGCCCAGACCGGAATGGCCCAGGCCAGCAAGCGACGCACAGCCTTCATTCGGGTCTTCGTTTCTGGCTTCTTTCCAGGCTGCATTCGCGCCCTCCTTGTCACTGCGCGGAGCGATCCGCAGGCTTCACGTGGCGCCAGATGCCGCCGCTTGCGCGCAGGTCTTCCGGCGGGCCGGCCAGGTGTTCGCGCAGCCGTTCGAAGTAGGCGGCCTTCCAACGCTCCGCATACGCATCGGCGTCTTCGCCGGGATTGGCGGCGGGCAGCATTTCCAGCGTGTAGGCCACGTGGCCGTTTTCCCAGCGCGGCACGTAGAACACCGACGGCACGCCCAGCCGATGCGCCAGGTGCGACGCAAAGCTGGAATACGTGACGTCCTGCCCTTCGAAGGTGGTGCGCGGCGCCGCCGGGTTTGCCGCGCCATCGATGGCCAGACACAGCACATAGCCCGAGTTCAGTGCGCGCATGCAGGCCTTGGCCACCTGCGCCTCGGTCTGGTCGGCGGTGGAAATCAAGGCCGTGGCGTAGCTGCTCTGGGCAACGCTGGGCGCCGTCGCCAGCCAACGCGACGGAATCCCCAGCAATTCCAACGCCATCAGCCCGGCATACATGGGGCCGACGTGCGCCGTGGCAACCACCACTCCCCGGCCGGCCGCCAAGAGCGGCGCAAAGAAGCGTTCGCCGGTGTCCAGCTCACCCAGCACCTGCATGGCCTCTTCGACGCTGTCCTCGCGGCATTCCAGCCAGTCGAACAGCAGGTGGTCCATCATGTGGCCCCAGCGCACCCGGCGCTCCCATTCCACGCGGTCAATATCCTTGTCACCACGCAGCGACCACGCCCAGTCCAGGCGCGCCTGAGGAATGGGCGCGGAATCCAGGCGCGCTTCCATCTGGCGCACGGCTTCCTGAAAGGTGGCGGGCAGTTGCTCGCTACGCGCCGCCACATACTTGTCGTACAGCGCCTCGGCCTCTTGCTTGCGGCCCGCCTGCGACAAGGCGCCGATGGCCGCGCGCTGCCACATTCCCTTCTCGGGAGATTTCTCCAGCAGCTTCAGCATCTGCTCGGCGGCTTCGTCGTACTGCAAGGTGTAGCGTAGCGCGCGCGCATACAGCGCCCGCGTCTGCTCCAGATCCGGCGCCAGTTCGATAGCTTGCGCGAGCGGCGCCACGGCGTCCTTGTAGCGGCCGGCGCGCAGCAGCGTTTCGCCGTATAGCGTCAGCAGCCTGACGTCGGCCGGCGACGCGCGCAAGCCCGCTTCGAAGTGCGTCAGCGCGTGCACCTTGCGGTCGTCTTCGGTGCTTCGCCGAAGGTGCGACAGGCCGAGCGACGAGCGCAAGGCGGCGCTATCGTGCCCCGCGCCCAGCGCCGCATTGCCAAGCTGAATGGCGGCCTCGGCACGGTCATCGTCCATCAAGGCGCGCACGGCAACGGTCGCCACGCGCTCGTTCGGCAGCTTGTTCGGATCCAGCGACGCCGCGATGCCTGCCGCTTCGGCCGCATCGCCGTTGCGCGAAAAGGCCAGCATCCAGAAGTGCGCTTCGCCGGGGTCCGCGTGCGCGACGTCCAGCGTGGCGCGAGCGACCTCGGCGGCCTCGGCGACACGGCCGGCTTGCACGCGCAACTGGATCCGCGCGGCATGCATGGCTGCGGATTCCGGCGCCAACGCGCCGGCGGCGTCGGCCTCGGCGATGGCGCGTTCCCATTGCTCGGTGCGCCCCAACAGGCTGGCCAGCGTGCGGCGTTCATCGGCGCGCAAGGGGTACGCGGCAATCAGCACCTCCAGCGCGGCAATGGCTAGCGCAAGCCGGCCTTCCCGCATGTAAGGCGAAACCAGCAAGCGTCGCACATCGCGCCAGCCATCGCTTGCGCCCGCCAGCACCGGCGCAAGCTTGGCCATGTCGCGCGCGGGGTCTTCGGCGTCCAGGATTTCCTTGATGACTTCGCGCAGCCGCGCGGTGGCGTCGGCCTGCGCGCGGCGCGCCGCGACAGCAGGATTGACAGCCGAAGCACCAGCCGAATCAACCGAATTTTGAACCGGGTTTTCAACCGAATTTTCAACCGGGTTTTCAACCATGTCGCAGCCCCCTCAACAACGCCATCCCCACACGGGTGATGAACATCAACACGAAGCCCAGCGCCAGCGCTTGCAGCAACAAGATGGCAGTGCGCGGGCTGCTCGGCCGGTCGGTCGGCACCGGTTGCGCAATGATGGACAGGTACCGCTGCAAGCGCAGCGCATCCGTCATGGCCTGCTGGTATGACTGCTGCGCCAGGGTCAGGTTCGAATCCGCGAAGGCCTGGGTGTTTCTCAGCGCTTCGTAGGATTTAAGCTGCTTCGCTTCCGTGTTGCCCTGGCCGCTTAAGCGACGGCGCACCGACTCAATCCGCTTCTTCAACGCCACCACCTGCATCTCCGCGGGCTTCAGCATGAAATGGTCTTTGTTGCCCAGCGCGCGAATCTTGTCCAGATTGATCTGCGCGCTGCTCAACTCGGTCTCAAGCTGGCTGGACAGGTTCAGCAGCATCGACACCGTGGCGGTCGGGTCGATGTTGCCGTGCGTGGTGCGCCACGCCGTCAGCGCCTCGCGGGCGCCTAGCGCCTTTTGCTCGGCAAGCCGCACCGACTCTTCGCTGACCTTGAGCTTGTCGGCCACGCCCTTCTTGTTCATCGAACTGACGAATTCCTCGGCCAGCCCGATCAGCGCGCGGGACAAGGTGGCGGCATCTTCCGGCGAGTACGCGCTGACGCGCAACACGTCGATCTGCTCCAGCGCGTTGAACGACACGTGCACCGCCTTCTGATAGGCACGGTAAAGATCGTCATTGCTTGAGCCTTCGGAAAGATGGTTGAGCGGATCCACGCCCGCATGCACCAGGTACTGGCGCAGGCCGACGCGTTGATCAAGCTGCTGCATGGCGTCGCGCGATTTCAGGAAATCGGCCACGGCCCAGCCGTCCACGAAGCCGCCCAGCATGCCGCCCATGTTGCCGGTGGTAAGCAGGCTTGCCGGCCCGCCTCCGCCGCCTTGCTGACCCGACCCCGCCTGCACGAAGAAGCGCGATTCCGCTTCGTAGCGCGGCGTGGCGATGATCAGCGCGTAGACCAGGGCGAACGCCACCGGCGCAATCACGATCAGCGCATTGATCCAGCGGTGGCGGCGGCGCTCGCGTATCGACGCCTGCCGTTCAAGACGGCGGCGTTCGATCTCGGACCCGCCTTCAGATGCCAAGCTGGCTGTCCTCGAAGCCTCCGAAGACGTCGTCGCCTGCGTTGCCGGATTCATTCCTTGATCGTCTTGGGGGGAACCGGCTGATGCATTGGTCGAGGTCGTCTTCGATCCGGAGGTTGCTTCGTTCATAAATCAAGCCTTTCAGGCAATAGTCCGCCAACTGATTCTGGCGATAACTGGAAAAAATCAATGTCCGGCCGATCAGCCGCTCTTCGAACAGCGCCAGCCAGAGACGGGTGAAACGGCAGGGCTCGAAAGGGATGGATCCTTCGATCACATACACGTCGAACGCCGGCGCCAGCGCCAATGCGAACGAAAATTCCTGCCGTGCGTAGAGCGGCCAATGCTCCATGGGCTTGGCCAGGGTCTTGGGGTCGCTGATCAGGTCGGCAACCAGTTCGTGGGTGGCATCCGCGTCGATCTCGTACATCTCGCTGACGAAGTCGATCATGCTCAGGCCGTTTGCCTTGCCGCGGATAAAGCCTTGCCGGCCGATGGCCCACGACACGTTGCCGTCGTGCTTGACGAAGCCCTGGCGCGGCGGGCGCAGGTTGCACAGCACGTCGATAATCTGGCGATGCATTTCCGGCGCGGGCGACAGCAGCGCATAGCGCCCCACCGGAATGTCCAGGGTGACGTTGGCCAGCAGCGCCTGCCTGGCGCCAAAGGCAAAGGGCTCGTCGGTGACGCCGTTCAGATGAATCATCTTCGTGCCTCACATTGGCTGGATATTGGGACGGGCCAGACGCTCGGCCGCCAAGGCAACCACCATCAGGAACACCAAGGACGTCAGGAAGTAACCCAGGCTGGCGTCGGTCGATTCGTAGGCCTCGAAGTACGCGGAGCGCAACAGCTGCATGCCGTGCGCGAACGGAGACCACAGGATCCACGGGCGCAAATGCTCGGGTAGCTGTTCCGACACGAAGAACACGCCCGAGAAGATCTGCAAGAAGCGCTCGATCACCGGCGCCAGCCGCAGGAAGAAGTGCCAGAAGGTGGCAATCGACCCGAACAGCAGGCCCATGGCCGAGCCGCAACATCCCATCAGCACGACAAACAGCACAAACCCGCCCCAGCTTATCGGCAGGGTGATGAACCCCAGCGCGTGCCCGGCACTGATCAGTATCGCGAACACCACCAGGTATATCGAAAGGTAGATAAGCGACTGCACCAGCGCGCACATCAGCGGCGTCACCCCCTGGAAATTCAAGATGCCGCGCGCCGAGATATAGGCCGCGCTGCTTCTGAAAATGATCTGCCGGAACATGATCCAGGTGGTCGCGCCCAGCAGCGAAAACGTCTGCACATCCATGCCCAGGATGTAGTGCGTGCCCATCAGGATGTACAGCGACGAAATCAGCGTCAGCAGCACCACCGGGCCCACCAGGGCCCACAGCAGGGCGATGCGGCTTTCGCCGTGGATCACGCGCAACTGAAACACGAACAGCGCCAGCAAGGTGCGTCCCACGGGCCGGTATTCGGCCATGCGCGGATGATGCCCGTCATGCAGCACCCGCAGGTGTTGCCGCAGGATTTCAAGGTCTGCGGCCTCGTCGCGCGGCAGCTCGACTTCCAGCGCGATGTCGTTGCGCGAGGCATGGCGACGCGCGTCACGCGCCTCGTCCTGCTTGCGCCGCTCCACGCGCCGCGCATGCGCATCGGCCAGGCGCTGGTCTTCCGCCACCAGCTTGGCAGGCATATAGCCCGGCGCGAACACCTCGACACCCGCGCGGATGTCCTGCTCAAGCAGGCGCACGATGATGCGCAGCCTGCGCCGCGAAAAATCGGCGACGGTCTCATCGACTTTGCCGCGCGCAATCTCCGCGTCCAGTTCCGCCTGCACGGCCTCGTACACCGCCCGGCGGGCGGCCACGGAATCATGCGGCTCGCCCTGCAGGCGCGCCAGCAAAGGCTTGAACAAGACGGCTGGCGGCGCCTTGGCTTCAAACAGCACGGCCGGGTCCAGCCGCCACGCGGCGACCCCGGACCCTACCGCGTAACTACTGTCCTTGCGGCGCGAGCGCCAACCCTTGATCCGGTCCTCGTTGCTCATCGACACGCTATTGAGTCACGCCGGTAGAGCTGCCGCCCGAATCGCTGTCGATTGCCCGCGTGGCGCTGAAGCCTGCGCTCATGGTGACGCGGAATGCCGACAAGACCTTCTGAACCTGGGTAAACGGCGCGTCCGAAATGTAGATGGCCTGGCCTTCGTGCACGGTGAATTCACGCGCCAGCGCCACCTGCTCCGGACGGGTCAGGTCGAATTGGTAGACCACCGGCAGCATGTCCGGCTTGCCTTCCACGCCCGCCTTCGCTGGCGTGAACAGGAACACCGAACGCGGATCCGCCAGCTTGTCGTCCAGGCCGCGCGAATCAGCCAGCGCGTCCAGCACGCTGTAGTTGCGCTTGCTGATGGCCACGCGGCCTTGCGTGCCGGCCGCGCCCAGCACCGTCAGGTACTCGCGCGAATCGTAGGCGGTGATGACGTCGCCCGGCCGCAGCAGGATGTCGTTGTTCTGGTTGCGATAGATATCCGACAGCCGCACGGACGCCACCTGGTTGTCGCGGCGCAGGCTGATGACCAGTTGCTCGGGGTTCGTCTGCACGGGCGCGGCCTGCGCCAGCGCGCTGCTCAGCCGTTGCGCGGTCTGGGTGATGGGGTACATGCCGGGCTTGGTCAGGTTGCCCTGCACGGTCACCATCTGGCCACGCTCGGCGGCGGCGCGCGTCACGCTGACGTCGGCGCCCCCCACCAGCTTGGCCAGGCGCTGCACGACGCGGTCATGCAGCTGGGCCAGCGTCAGGCCGCCGGCCTGGAATTTTCCGATGATGGGGAAATAGACGTTGCCCGCCCGGTCGATCTGCTGGTTGCCCAGGTCGCTGACGCCGGACGGGTCCGCCGCGAACACACCCAGGCCACCGCGTTCCCACACCTTCACGTTGATGCCGTCGCCCGGAACCAGGCGGTCGAACCCCGCCTCGGTCAGGTCACGGTAGCGGACCGGAAAGTCCGCAACGTCGGGCACCCTGCTTTCTTGCACAAGCTCGCGCGAGGCGGGCATCACGATGACGTCCTTGTCGTCGTGCGCCCCCGTCATCTCGCTCAACATGGGACCGGAACGCGGCAGTTGGCAGCCCGTCAGTGAAAGTGCGGCAAGCACCATCAGGGTGATTGCCGCGTTGCGCCGCAGGCTCGGAGCCGGGACGTTCATTTGCATAAAAACCTTAACCTTTAAGACCTAGGAAGAATGAACGGCCGATCAGCGCAATCGCTGATCGGCCGCTCAAAGCCGCCCATCAGGCAAGCATCCGTTGCATCGGCACGTAGTCGATGCGCTCATCGTTTTCGGAGACGGGCATGACGGGCACGCACAGGCTCAGGAACATGGACAACATCGCGTCCAGCGAAAACAGGTTCTGTGCCCGCTGACGGCTTTGCGTTTTCAAGTCCTGGTTGGTGCGCGCCAGGTCGATCATCGACTCCACCTTGTCGCAAGCCTCGTGCATGTCCGGGTGCTCGACATCCGAAAGCAGATGCCCCGTTTCGTTCTCGACAAAGCACTCGCCCGCGCCGCCGGCCGGTGTGGAGATCACCGGCACGCCCAGAAGCTGCGCCTCGATCAGCACGTTGGGCAAGCCCTCGTAACGCGACAGCAGCACACTGGCATCCATTTGCGAATACCAGTAGCCCACGTGGTTCGACAGGCCGACCAAGAGCAGCCGGTCTTGCACGCGCAGCTCTTCCGCCAGCGCCACGATGTTGTCGTGCAGGCGGCCGTCGCCCACGATGACAAAGCGCGCTTGTGGTCGTCGTTTCAGATAGAGCGCGGCAAGCTTGATCCACAGTTGCGGGCGCTTGTCGGGCTCCAGGCGGAACACGCCGCCGATCGTTTCCGTCGCGTCGGTGGTGCTGGCCTTGAAGGCCTCCCACTTGGCTTCGTCCGCGGGAGAGGCATTGACGGCCAGGTCCGGCACGCCGTTGTACAGCACGTGAAAACGCACGATGGGAATGCCCAGCCAGTCCGCATAGGCCTCGGCGGCCGTGCGGCTGTTGCTGACGAAATACACCCCAGGCACCTGCGCCAGCGCCTGAAACAGCTCGGGGTATTCCTCGCGGAACCGATCCTTGCGGATGTTCGGTGGCAGCCCGCGAAACACCAGGTGGATGGTCGGGGCGCCGGCCAGCAGCGCGGCCAGTGCGCCGAACAGGCACGTGCCGTCCTGCCACAAGCTGACCACGTCGAACGGGTTGGCGCGCAACACCGGCGCCAGGCGCGTGACGCCATAGTGCACGGGCGGCGGCAACTGTTCCAGCAGGCGGCCCAGACGGCCGTCGGGCACGGACTGATGCGCCACCGACACGGCGGGCAAGCGGTTGATTTCGGTGACCGGAATCTGCGCCTTCACCAGCACGGGCAGGAAGAAGTCCAAGCCTTGCTTCTTGGAGGACCCGGACGGCTCGGTGTGCTGCTTGACCATCACCTCGACCTTTTCCGGCCGCATCAGCGCGGGGGCCGCGCCATTGCCAGGCAATACCTGGTCAGGCAATTCGGCCATGCGAGTCAATTCACCGGCCAGCCGCGTCAATTGCCGTTCGGCGCCGCCCGGCCCCAGGCTGCCGGTAACCAGCGCCACCGAGATCGGCTTTTCCGGCGGCTGCTCGGGAATCTGGCGATTCCGAAAATGCAGGATCGCATGCTTCATCGACACGATCCTGATGTCCTTGCCCGCCAGCGCCGCCTCGGGTTCCAGGCCGCGATAAAAGGCGTAGTCGCGGGCCAGGCCCTCGGCCAGTTCCGCCGCCTTGCTGCCCGGCGCCAGATGGCTGGCCACGGGCCGGATCGCTTCATAGGCTTCAAGCAGCAAGCCGCGCTTGCGCAGGCGCTTGGCGAATTCGACGCGGATATTGCGATCCGTATGTTGCAGGATCAAGCGGCGAAACAGCGCATCCGACTGCGCGTGCGCGCGGATGTCGCTCAGCAACTTGGCACGCGCAAACAAGCGCGAGGGGTTCTCCGACGACTCGGGCAGATGGCGGTCGACCAAGGCCAGGGCCTCGTCGACATGCCGTTCCTTGACGAGGCGAGTCGCGCAGTAGCGGACGATCAGAAGATCGTCCGGCCATTCTTTCAAGAGCGTGGCCCACTGCTCGGCCATGCCCTCGTTCAAGCCCGCCGACTCCTTCAGTCGAAGGAGCAGAAAACGCACTTTGGAGTCTTCCAGGTGATCGCGCGCCAGCGCCTCGGCGCGCGGCAAGTTTTCCTGGGCGACCTGAACCCGCACCGACGCCGCAACGATCTCCTCCAACTGGGCGTGCACCCATTGAAGGTCGGACATTACGCCAGTCCGCTCGGCTGTCAGCGGCGGGTTCATGCGGCCTTCCTGCGGTTGGCCTTTTCAATCCACACCAGGCAGCGGTCGATGTAGTGGTCGTACTGTGCCGGGTTGTCGGACTGTTCCTTCAGGCGCCGCCAGTAAGGCAGGGCGTGCTCGAAGCGATGCAGGCGCATGGCGCCCACGGCGGCCAGGCGCAGGCCGATGGCGTCGGTCGGCACAAGCTGCAGAATGCGTTCGCCCAGCGCCAGGCGCTCGGTGGTGCTGGCCGGATCCAGCGCACGCGCTTCGGCATACAAGACCGCGATGATGCGGCGCTTCTCGTGTTCGACCTCGGTCATGGCCGGCCACGCCTGCGCCACGCGCTCCAGCAGGTTCCAGGCGCCGCGATGATCGCCGGCGGCCAGGATTTCGCGGGCGCCACGGATGGCGCGCGGGCCCAGTCTGCCAAGCTGGCGCTCGGCTTCGTCCTTGGCGCTTTGATCGGCCGATGCATGCGCCAGCACCATCTTGTAGGCGTCGATGGCTTCGCCGAACCAGCCGCCGTTGAATGCCACGCGGGCAAAGTACAACTGCGTGCTGAGCGGGGCGGCTTCTTCCGCCGCGGCTTGCTCAAGATGGCGCATCGCGGTTTGCTTGTCGCCCAGGGCGTCTGCGGCGCGGCCACGCATGGTGTCCAGCTCGGGGAACTCCACCTGGCTGTCCAGCGCGATGTCCGTCAGGTCGATCACTTCCTTGTGGTTGCCCGCCAAGAGCGCGGCGCGCACGCCCAGGCGCATGGCACGTTCGAAGGCGCGCTGCGAGCGCAGGGCGGTCAAGGCATCGGGGTTAAGCAGGCGGTGCGCGCAGATGCGTTCTGCCGCGTCACGCAAGCGCCCTTCTTCCAAGGCGCGCGTGCCTTCTTCGGCCCATGCGGACGATTGCGACAACAGCCAGGCGCGGATGTCTTCCCGCTCGCTCTGGGCCAGTCGGCAAGACACGGCCAACGCCGCCGCCGCCAGGATGAAGCCGCGCCACGAAGCCTCTTTGACCAGTTCCAGCGCCAACACGTCGTCCAGCGCGGGCGACTCGGACGCCAGCACGCGCAGCGCCGCGCGGTCACCATTCAACAGCCTGTCGCGCCACAGCACCGCAAAGCCTCGGCCATGCGACGGAATGGCCTCGCGCACTTCCTGAACCCAGCGCAACACCGCTTCCATGTCACCGCTGGCTTGCAGCAGCGACAGCACCGTGTCGGCCGCTTCCAGCGCGCTGGCCTCGTCCGGCGAGGCAATGCGGAACAGTTGCTTCCAGTTGCCCAGCGCTTCGTCCACATAGCCCAACTGCCCCGCCGACACGGCGGCGATGCGCACGATTTCGGGGGTTTCGATTTCGTCGCCCAGCAGGCCGGCCGCCAGCGAGTACGCCACGTCGTAGCGACCCAGCTTGAACTGATTGCGCATCAGCACCTGTTCGGCCTTGCTGCCGGTGGCCAACGCACCGTCTGCGCCGTCCGCGCTACCCAGTAGCGCCAGCGAGCCTTCGTAGTCGCCCAGTTCTTCTTGAATGCGAGCGAACAGCAGCGTGTGCTCGGGCAGGCCGGGATGGCGGCGCAGCACGTCGCGCACCCGGCGCGAGGCTTCGCGCAGGTCGCCCGATTCCCAGATCTTTTCAATGCGCTCGGCGCTTTCGTCCGCGGTCAGCTTGGGCACAACGGGCTGCGTCGTGGCGGTGCTCATGCGCGGACGCATGTAGTTCTTGAACCACTCGGCGTACAGGCGCTCGGCGAAGGTCTGCGTGTAGTGCGTCAGGTCAAGCCCGCCGTTTTCCATCGCATCGGCCTGGCCGATCTTGTTCATCAGCGGCGTCGGGTCATAGCACGGCACGCCGATGCGCTGCGCGCCGGCGGCCACCGCGGCAATCAGTTGGGCGCGCTGTTCGATCGGCACGTTGTCCGGCGTCAAGGCGTTGACGTGCGTGACGAACACCACTTTGTCGTGGCCCAGCAGGTCCACCAACTGACGCATCTCGCCGTCGATCTCTTCGTCCGTCTGGTCGCGCTTGACGATGCGGGCGAGCAGCTCGCGGTCGTCCTGGGAAAGCCCCTTGAAGACCGGATCCTGGTCCAGCAGCGCGCGGCGTTCAGCCAGGCGGTCTGCGTGCGCCATGGACCAGAACATCCGCGTGCGGGTGCGGTCGGCGAAGAACTCACTGAAGTAGCGCCCCAGGTAGTTGGACTGGATGGGGTAGCCGTCAATGGTCAGCAGCTTGCGCGAGGACAGCTCGACCATGTACAGGTCGGCCGGCTTGTGCGTGCCACGGCGAGCCTGCTCGCCGTTGGACGGGCGGAACACCAGGCGCTGCACGTCGGCCGGAATATCGGCCTGGCCGAACATGAAGCGCGCTTGCTGCAGCGCCTCGGCGCTGGTGTGCACAAAGCCGTAGTTGCGGCCCAGCTGCAACTTGATGGGGTAGCGGCCCACGGCGTCGCGCAGCGGGGTGTGGATGCGGCAGGTGCCGATCGGAGCAATGGTAAATGCGGTCATTCAGGGTCTCTCCTGTAGTGAGGGATAGCGAGCCTGAACTTAAAGAGTCCAGTACAAGAGGTCGGAGGCGAGCCGCTTGCTATCAAGCACAGACTTCAAGTCGCACACCATGCCTCCGCTCTTGACCAAGGTGGGCATGTCTTCCCAGATGGTCTCCATGGTTTCGCGGTGCGGAACTGCAAGAATCAGCACGTCCATGTCGCGGAAATCTTCGCGCTTGACGAGCTGGATGCCGTATTCGTGCTCCATCTGGTCCGGATCGACCATCGGGTCGCACGCGACCGGGGTAATGCCGTAGTTGCCAAGCGCCTTGTAGAGGTCGACGACTTTGGAATTACGGATGTCAGGCACGTTTTCC
This sequence comes from Achromobacter colocynthidis, assembly GCF_057334535.1. Taxonomy (NCBI): domain Bacteria; kingdom Pseudomonadati; phylum Pseudomonadota; class Betaproteobacteria; order Burkholderiales; family Alcaligenaceae; genus Achromobacter; species Achromobacter colocynthidis. Next base: position 314,116 of record NZ_JBHFIZ010000039.1, on the reverse strand, counting down.
TTGAAGGTCATGCCCAGGATGCCGACGCGAGTCGACGCATTCAGGCGACCGGCGCGCGCCAGGTTCTGCACGATGCGCGAGGCCACGTGGTTGGCCATGCCGTCGTTGATGCGGCGGCCCGACAGGATGACTTCGGGGTGGTAGCCCAGTTCCTGCGCCTTGGACGTCAGGTAGTACGGGTCGACACCGATGCAATGGCCACCGACCAGGCCCGGCGTGAATTTGAGGAAGTTCCACTTGGTGCCGGCGGCGTTCAAGACTTCCGAGGTGCGGATGCCGACCAGGTCGCAGATCTTCGACATCTCGTTCATCAACGCGATGTTGATGTCGCGCTGGGTGTTTTCCAGCACCTTGGCGGCTTCGGCCACCTTGATGGACGAGGCGCGGTGTACGCCGGCATCAATGATTTTTTCGTAGACGCCCGCGATGATTTCCAGCGACGCTTCGTCCTGGCCGGACACGATCTTGACGATCTTTTCCAGCGGGTGCTCGCGGTCGCCCGGGTTGATGCGTTCGGGGCTGTAGCCCAGCTTGAAATCGACGCCGCAGCGCAAGCCGGACACTTTTTCCAGCTCGGGGCCGCAGATTTCTTCGGTGGCGCCGGGGTGGACGGTGGATTCAAAGACAACGATGCAGCCCGGGCGCAGCACGGGGCCGATGGACCGGCACGCCCGCACCAGCAGGGAAAAGTCGGGGTTGTTTTTTTCGTCCACGGGCGTCGGGACGGCGACCACGAAGAAGTCGCAACCTTCCAGTTCAGAGATCTGGTCGGTGAAGGTCATGGGAGACGCTAGCAATGCGTCACGTTCGATCTCGCCAGTCCAGTCATGTCCCTCTTTCAGTGTCGCGATTCGCCGCTTATCCACATCAAAGCCGATGACATCAAAGCGCTTGGAAAATGCGACTGCCACGGGCAGGCCGACATAACCAAGGCCACACACTGCGATTCTCTTTACCACGGGGGCCTCACTGTTTTCGTCGTGTCTAGGACACTAGAAATCGACGCCCAAAAGACAAAAAATCGACGTGAAATCGATTTACTTTTGTCCCGCTTGGGCGGACTTTTTGCTAGGGGTGTTGTTACGTCTCGATACCCAAATCACGGTGCTGGGCGGCGAGCAGACGAATCGTAGAGGCGCTGGACAGCAATTTTCTTTCTAAAGATTTATTTTGCTGTGCAAATAAGTCAGAGGTTCCGTAATAAACCCCGGGGAATCCCTCAAATAATTACATTCATTACACAAACGGCAACATAGCGTTGTCGCCGACCTGTTAGTGAATGTTGAAATTCGTGTTTTTTATTATTAATTCACGAAACTGAAAAGCGGGTTAACAGCAGCATAATATCGACTTGCACAACGGTTATTAATTAATAACTGAAAAAAAGATTATCAGTTTCTAATTCCGGTAACGGCGCCGTGCTATCCATCCCCCCCTCCTACGCACGAGCTTTCCGGCTGCGACCCCGCTTGACAACGTAACCGACCAACTAGTAGATTGGCTGCCACGCGAATCCTTCAACCATCCCACGCCACTGCGCGCCCCGGCGCTTCGTTTTTTTTCAGCAGACCAGAGTTGTTACCCATGAGCTTGGAGCTTTCCCCCCGCGCCCTTGAGATTGTCGAGCAGACCCGGCTGCTGCTGGGCGCCGGTGGTTATCACGGGTTCAGCTACGCCGATGTGTCCGAACGGGTGCATATCGGCAAGCCCAGCATCCATCATCACTTCCCCACCAAGGCGGACCTGGTCCTTACCGTGGTGTCGCATCACCGCGCGCAAGCGCGGCAGGGCCTGGCGGCGCTGGACCAACATGTGCCAGACCCGCGCGCGCGCTTGACCGCCTACGCCGACTACTGGGCCACCTGCATCCGCGAAGGCACGATGCCCATGTGCATCTGCGCCATGCTGGCCGCTGAATTGCCGATGATTCCCCCGCTGATCGCGGACGAGGTGCGCGCCTATTTCGGCGAACTGACCGCGTGGATCGCGTCGGTGCTGGAAAGCGGTGTGTCGCAAGGCCAATTCCAATTGCGCGACAACGTCGAGGCAGACGCGCAAGCCTTCATGTCGACCTTGCACGGCGCGATGCTGACCGCGCGGGCATTGGGCGCCCCCAAGGTATTCGCCACGATTTCCAGCGCCGCCATCAAGCAGTTGGACGCCTCGACCTGATCACAGCAGGACGCGCATCGGCAATTCAAAACGGTGCGCTTTTTTTTAACTTTTCCCCCGACCAACTAGTCGGTTGTTTTTTAGGAGCCTTCCCCATGCCACATCCTATTTCCACCCTGGGGGCCGCGCACACCCTCATCAGCCTGGTGCCTCTTGCAGCAGGCGCGTACAGCTTTGTGCGCTATCGCGGCATCCACAGCGCAACGCGAACCGGCAAGATCTATCTGGGCGGCTTGCTGATTGCGGTGCTGACGTCGTTCGGGTTGTCCAGTTCGGGCGGGTTCAATGTCGGGCATGCGCTGGGCATCCTGGCGCTGCTGTCGGTGGCGGGCGCATTGCTTGTGCCGCGACTGCCCCTGCTGTCCCGCGCGCATCCTTATCTGTCGCAGCTTGGGTTTTCATTCAGCTATTTCCTGATGTGCGTGCCGGGCATCGCGGAAACGCTGACGCGGCTGCCCGTTTCCCATCCGCTTGCCGACGGGCCGCAATCGCCGTTGGTGCGAGGGGCGTTGGCGACGTGGTTCGCGGTGTTTCTCGTGGGGTCGGTAGCGCAATTGATCTGGATCGGTATGCAGCGACGCGCGCAGAAAGCTGGCGGCGGGCAGCGATAGCCGCTGGCCATGCCTACGGTCATGCTGACCCGCCATGCCGCAACGGTATGCCATCAAGCCATGGGCCGTGATTCGCCACGGCCACGCAAGGAGTTGCCATGAGTTCCAGCGCCGTCGACCCGATTGGCCACACCCGCATCGACGCAGTCCCGGACCCCTACCGCGCTCAACACGCGGCACGAGCCCAGGCGCAGCAGTTCGCGCGCATTCATTCCGCGCGGCAGGCAACGGTTGCTGCGACGGCGGCGGCAGCCACGTCGGCGGCCCGGCAATCGGCCAGTCCGAAGGCCGATGTGCCTGGCGCATCCACGGACCCACTGCGCGATCAGTACACCGCCCACTGCTTGAAGCTGGCCATCCAGGCGTTCCATGACCAGCAAGCCAGACTGGACGCGCACGCCATCGCGGTCAATCGGGCATTGCGAGACGAGCAGACCGCCTTGCAGGTGCGCGCCGACGCGGCCAATGACCTGGGCACCATCCAAGGCCTGTTGCCGCAACTACCTTATCGCTTCGTGGTGGGCGTGCCGCCGATGCTGCCGCTGCCCTTGAGCCCGGCAGCACAGCCCACGCCCACCATGGTTGCCCCGGTGACCCAGGCGGAAAAGCTACGCAGCAGCACTGAAGGCGCGGCGTCTAACCCGCCACCACGTCCGCAATACAAGGCTGATGCTGCGCACGATGACGAATCGCATTGGCCAGGTCAGCAATCGGCGCCAGCAGACCCCGATCAAATGCCTCGTGCGCCACACCCGCGCGCAGCCTAGCGGGCCAGTCGGCGTGCGTCAGCGCCCCGCGCCCCAGCGACACGAAGTCCGCCTCTTGCCGGGCAAGCATTTCTTCGGCCCGCGCCGCGTCATGCAAGGAACCGTTCGCCAGTACCGGCACGGAAACCTGCTTGCGCGCCAGAGCCGCCAGGCTTACACCATGCTCGCCAAAAGCAGGCCGCCAGGCCTCGAATTCCGTCGTGTGCAGGTAGTCGATGGGCTGCGCACCTAGCGTGCGGAAGATGTGCGCCGCATCGGCCTCGCCGCCGTCCCACTTGTGCGTGAAGTCGTTCACCTTGCCTTGCGAAGTACGCACGCCCACCACGAATGGCGCCGACGTGGCCTGCCGAACCGCCTGGATGACATCCACCGTCAAGCGCAGCCGCTTGTCCAGACTGCCACCGTAGCGGTCATCGCGCAGATTGGTGTGGGCCGTCAGAAACTGGTCCAGCAGATAGCCGTTGGCGCCGTGGATCTCCACGCCGTCGAACCCCACTTCTTGCGCGCGGCGCGCCGCTTGCGCAAACCCGTCGATGGCCTCGGCGATGTCATCGGCGGACATCGCTTCGGGCATGCGGTACGGCCCTTCGCCACGATAGAACGCCATCTGTTGCCCCTTCGGCAACACCGCCGAAGGACCCTTGGTCGTATCGCGATAGGGGTTGCCCTGCGACAGCGCCCCCGCATGCATCAACTGCGCCACGATGCGGCCGCCTTGGCCGTGCACGCGGTCCACCACGGCGCGCCACGCATCGCGCTGCGCGTCGTCGGCCAGCCCCGGCTGAAAGAGATAGCCCTGTGCATAGGCCTTGTCCGTATAGATGCCCTCGGTAATCACCAGGCCAAAGCCGCCGGCCGCGAAGGCCTCGTAGTAATCGGCCATCAACGTGGTGGCGTGGCCGTCTGCCGTGGCGCTGACGCGCGTCATGGGCGCAACGGCAAGACGATTCGGCAGGCTCAGCGCCGTGCCTATCCGCAGCGGCGTGAACAGCCCGGCGTGCGCGGTCGGCGTATTGCTGACGGAACGATCGACAGGCGTGTTCATGTCAATCGCCCTCTTGGTGGCGCACGGCCGCGATGGCTTCGATTTCGATCATGGCGGCGGGGTCGTACAAGGCCTTGATCTCGGCGATGGTGTCGGCCGGATAGGGTGCCGAGAAGAAGCGACGGCGCAATGCCACGACGTCCTTGAAGTGCCCCATGTCGGTCACGAAGATGGTGACCTTGATGACGTCGTCCAGGCTGGAGCCACCGGCTTCCAGCGCACGCCGCAGGTTGGAGAATGCCTGCTCGCCTTGCGCCATGAAGCCGCCTTCAACAATCTTGCCGTCATCGGCGGCGCCCGCTTGCCCCGAGATGAAAAGCAGATTGCCAAACTGGATGCCCTGCGACAGCAGGAAGGGTGCGTAGTTGTCGGGTTGGGTGGTGACACGTTTCAGCATGATGCGAATTTCCTCATTTGTAGATGGTGGGATGATCAGCCATGTATGACTGATCCATTCCTCTACTTTAGGAATACGCCGCCCCCCTGACAAAGGTTCATTTGTCAGCTATAAGAAGAGATAAATTCATCTATAAGCCCACCGCCATGCATCGCCGCACCCTTCCGCTGTCCGCTCTACGCGCCTTCGAAGCCGCCGCCCGCCTGGGCAGCTTCAAGGCCGCCGCCACCGAACTGGCGGTAACGCCAACCGCTGTCAGCCACCAGATTCGCGCCCTGGAGGCGCAGACCGGGCTGGCGCTGTTCGACCGCCAGGTGCGCAAGGTGGCGCTGACCGAAGCCGGCGCGCAGTTGTTTCCGGTGCTGCGTGACGGCTTCGATGCCTTCGAGGCCACGCTCGCCCGATTGACCCAACAGCGCACGCGGATTCAAGTCAGCATCTCGGCCACCAATGCGTTCACCGTGAAGTGGTTGGTGCCGCGCATGAGCGATTTCCGCGGCCAGCATCCCGGCATCGACTTGCAGTTGCAGGCCAGCGACGAGCTTGCCGACTTGCGATCCACGGCGGTCGACATCGCCATCCGCTATGGTCGCGGACCCTATCCCGGCTTGGTCACGCAACCCTTGTTCGCCGACCGCTTCGCTCCCGTGGCGAATCCCCGCCTGGGCGTCACCTCACCGGCTGATCTGGCGCGCGTGCCCTTGATCCGTTTCGACTGGAAGCAGGCGCATCCTGAAAACCCCACTTGGGAACGCTGGTTCGCCGTCGCGCAATTGCCGCTGCCGCAACAAGCAAGCCAGTTGCGTTTTTCAGATGAGGGGCATGCGATACAAGCGGCCGTGGCCGGGCACGGGATTGCGCTGGTCAGCCTGGCGTTGATTGCCGACGAGTTGGAAGCCGGCCATTTGGTGCAGCCATTCGGGCCCGAGATCGACGGGCACACTTATCACCTGGCGATGTATGCCGACCGGCCGAGTTCGGCGCCGGTTCAGACGGTGGCGGAGTGGTTGCGTGCGCAGGCGGCTGAAAGCAGCTAAGCCCATGATTTCATTGGGTTTTGGATGGTTCGAACAAAAAACCGAAAAACCATCCAAACCGCTTTTAAATCATCGACTTATCGTCCGCGAAGTCGGTCGCCTCAGACGACCCTCTCCACGCATCAAGATCCTTTGCGACCGCGCTTGCCTTGACTGCCGCGAGTTCATTGGCAATCTTGCCCGCAAACAGATGCAGCGGTGCCGATTCAACCGTCGCGGCCTGAATAATCAGCAGCGCAAGCTTGTCAGGGTCGCCGGCCTGGTGGCCATGCAACGTATCCAGATGCAGATCCAGCGACGCCTTGGCCTCCGCGTAATCGTCGATCTGCCGCTTGGCCACCGCCAATGCGCCGCTGCTCAGGAAGTCGGTGCGCACCGGGCCCGGGTAGACAACGGTTGCGCGGATGCCCAGCTCGGCCACTTCCGCCGCGAGCGCTTCCGTCAGCCCTGACAAGGCGAACTTGCTGGCGACGTAGCTGCCCCAACCCGCGTAGCCGCCTTGGTAGCCGACGATGGACGAAATATTGATGATGTGTCCGCTGCGCTGGCGACGAAGGTGCGGCAGCGCATGGCGCAGCACAGCCATCGGCGCAAAGAAATTCACCTCGAAATTGCGGCGCAGCTCGTCGTCCGACAAGGCCTCGACCGCCCCTTGCTGGGCGTAGCCGGCATTGTTCACCACGACGTCGATCGCGTCGAAGGTTTGTACCGTCTTGTCGATGGCTGCTTGCACGCTGTGATCACTAGTCAGATCGACCTCAAGCGGAAGGAAGCGGTCCGAGGTCGCGCCGAACGCCTCGGTCAGCGCAGCGGCTGCGCGGGAGGTCGCAGCCACGCGGCAGCCTTGCTTCAGCAGATGCGTCACGAGTTGACGGCCGACGCCTTTCGACGCGCCGGTGATGAACCAGACAGGGGATGTGGGTTTGGGGTTCATAAAAATTCCTTGATTGATGAGGCCTGGCGTAGCGGTGTTCAGTACGGGCTGGCAGTAGGCCGCACCACGATCTCGCTGACGTCGACGTCAGCGGGTTGCTCGACCGCGTAGGCAATGGCGCGGGCGATGGCATCCGGCGTGATGGCGATGCGGCGGAATTCCCGCATGGCCGTGCGCGCGGTGTCGTCGGAGATGGTGTCGGCAAGTTCGGATTCCACAACGCCGGGGCAGATCACCGTGACGCGGATCTTGTCCGTTTCCTGGCGCAGCCCGTCTGAGATGGCGCGCACCGCAAACTTGGTCGCGCAGTACACCGCCGCCGTGGGCGACACCGTCAGGCCGCCGATCGATGAAATGTTGATGATCTGGCCCTGGCCTTGCGCTTCCATCGTCGGCAGCACGGCGGCGATACCATGCAGCACGCCACGCACATTCACGTCGATCATGCGATTCCACTCGTCGACCTTCAGCGCGTTAAGCGGCGAGAGCGGCATCACCCCTGCGTTGTTGACCAGCACGTCAATGCGGCCAAACGCGTCAAGCGCGAAGCGCGCAAACGCCGCCGTGTAATCGGCCGAGGTCACGTCAAGTTCGCGATAGCGAACCACGCCGCCAGCCGCTTCAATCGATTGAGCCAGTTCCGCAAGCCTGTCGGTGCGGCGCGCGCCAATGACAAGCCGGTGGCCCTGTGCCGCGAGCAAGCGGGCGGCGCCCTCGCCAATACCGCTGCTGGCGCCGGTGATCAGAATGACTTTGGATTCGTTTGAATTTCGTGCCATGTTGCATACTCCTATCGTTGGTTCGAATCTGGCCAACGACGCCCACGGTGACCCCTGGAACCGCCGCTGCCGGATTACGGCCCTAAATGAAGCGTTATTGCTTGTGTGCCGTTAAGTGAATGATAGGGATCGCCCGCTTCCAGGCGAATACACGGACCAATGCCGTTATTGCCTATTCCTATCGTTTGCGCTGGCACCCCGCTCTGGGTGCAGTTAGAATTTCGGCTATCGCGAACCACCAGGAGACCGCGGTGTCGACAGCCCGCTTCCCCGCCTCGATCAAGATGATCAGCCTTATTCAAAAGCTGGCGCCTAACGAGGGCTACACGCAGACCACGTTGGAAAGCGTTCGGCTGATGCGCTCTGATCGGCCGCTGGGCCGCACGCCGGTGCTCTACGAACCGAGCATCGTGATCGTTTGCCAGGGCCGCAAGCTGGGCTTTTTGGGCAGTGAGGTCTACATCTACGACGCGCAGCACTACCTGGTGCTGTCGGTACCGTTGCCGTTCTCAACGGAAACGCAGGCCTCGCCGGAAGAGCCGATGCTGGCCGTATCCATCCGTTTGGATTTGCTCGAACTCAGCGACCTGATCATGCAGATCGGCGCCACGGGCCTGGCCGACGAACCACCCAACGGCATGGTGTCCACCAAGCTTGACGACAATCTGGCCAGCGCGACGGTGCGGCTGCTGGAGGCGTTGACGGTGCCCAGGGACGCCAAGATATTGGGCCCCAGTCTGGTGCGCGAGATCTGCTACCGCGTATTGACGGGTGAACAGGGCGGCGCGATGCGCGCAGCGCTAGCCCACCACGGGCGATTCGGCCGCGTCGCGAAAGCGCTGAAGCGCATCCACGCCGACTACGCCGCGCCGCTGAATGTGACCCACCTTGCTGAAGAAGCCGGCATGAGCGTGCCCGCGTTTCATGCAAACTTCCGCACGGTGACGCAGACCTCGCCCATCCAGTACATCAAGTCCACCCGCCTGCACCAGGCACGCCTAATGATGATCCGCGACGGCGCCACCGCGGCCGGGGCCGCCGGGCGCGTGGGCTATGAAAGCACCTCGCAATTCAGCCGGGAATTCAAGCGCCTGTTTGGAAGGACACCCATTGAAGAGGCGCGCGACATGCGTGAGTCATTTACGCTGTCGCCGCCCACTTTCAGTGACTGATCATCCAGGGCCGCGCGCCGGCGAAGGTTTTGCCGCCGTCGGCTGTCTGGCGTGTTCGGCCGGTGGCTTTGGCGCCTGAGCAGCAACCGCAACCCATGCCGTGGCCGCTGCGCGTGCTGCGGGGTTCATGGGCGGCGCGTTCGTTGACGGCGCGGGCGCGGTGCATTGCCGAGGACAACGCCGAGACCGCCGGCGCGCCGCTCACAAAGCGCTCGCAAGCCCCACCGCAATCAGGGCAAGGCGCTGGGTCACGCCATTGCGACAAGGGCCTCAGCACCGAGAACTCACCGCAGTCCTGGCAGCGATAGTCATAGAGCGGCATGGTGCCTCCTTAAAGGTCTTTGGCGATGGGCATGTCCATGCCGCGCGTTATCTGCGGTACGTCGCCAAGCGCATTGGGCTGGATGTCGATATCGAAGATCTCGGTCGGCAGCCACAAGGTCGCGCAGGCATTGGGAATGTCCACCACGCCGCTGATGTGGCCCTGCACCGGCGCCGTGCCCAATATCGAGTACGCCTGCGCGCCCGAATAGCCAAACTTCTTCAGGTATTCAATGGCGTTCAGGCAGGCCTGGCGATAAGCGATGTGCACGTCCAGATAGTGCTGCTTGCCGCCTTCATCGACCGAAATGCCTTCGAAGATCAGATAGTCTTTGTAGTTGGGCGTGATGGGGCTGGGCTTGAAGATGGGATTGCGAATGCCGTACTTGGCCATGCCGCCCTTGATGAGCGACACGCGCATATGCACCCAACCCGCCATTTCGATGGCGCCGCAGAAGGTGATCTCGCCGTCGCCCTGCGAGAAGTGCAGGTCGCCGACCGACAGGCCGCCACCGTTGACGTAGACCGGAAAGAACACCCGCGAACCGCGCGATAGATCCTTGATGTCGCAGTTGCCGCCGTGCTCGCGCGGCGGTACGGTGCGTGCGCCGGTGGCGGCGGCACGATCCCGCTCGGCCCCCTTCAGCTTGCCCATGTGCGCCGTCTTGGGCGCCGGCGGATTGGCCAGGGGCGGCACGCGCTCGGGATCGCTGTCGATCAGCTTCTGTTCACGCTCATTCCACGTGTCCAGCAGTGCCTGATCCGGCAGGCAACCGATCAAGCCCGGATGGATAAGGCCGGCGAAGCGCACACCGGGGATATGGCGCGAGGTCGTGAACATGCCTTCAAAATCCCAGATCGACTTTTGCGCCGAAGGGAAGTGTTCGGTCAGAAAGCCGCCGCCATTGTTCTTGCTGAAAAAGCCATTGAAGCCCCACAGGCTTTCCTGCTTGGCGCCGATATCCAGCAGGTCCACCACCAGCAGGTCACCGGGCTCGGCGCCTTCGACGCCGACCGGGCCGGACAGGAAGTGCACCGTGGACAGGTCCACATCGCGCACGTCAGAGGCATCGTCATCGTTCTTGATCGCGCCGCCCGTCCAGTCGTAGGTTTCAAGCACGAAATCATCGCCCGGCTTGACCCACGTCGCCATGGGAATATCGGGATGCCAGCGATTGTGCACGCCTTCGTTTTCGTAGGGGGATTGGGCCAGGTCGACCTTGATCAGGGTTTCAGGCATGTCATGCTCCTTTGAGATGGACAACGACTTCAGACAGACAGGTATTTGCTGATCGTCTTCTCGTCAACGCGCTCGCGCGGGTCTTCGTGCACGAAGCGGCCCTTGTCGATCACGATGAGCCGGTCGGCGATCTGCATGGTGAAACTCAAGACTTGTTCGGACACCACAATGGCCAGATTGCGCAGCTTGCGAATCTCCAGCAGGCTGCGGGCGATGTCCTTGATGATGGACGGCTGTATGCCCTCGGTGGGTTCGTCCAGCAGCAGCACGCGCGGGTTGGTGACCAAGGCGCGGGCGATGGCAAGCTGCTGTTGCTGCCCACCCGACAGATCGCCGCCACGCCGGCCACGCATGTCGTGCAACACCGGAAACAGGGCGTAGATATCTTCCGGAATGGTGTCGCGCAGTGCCCGCCCGCGCATGCCGGTACGGATGTTCTCTTCCACGGTCAGCGTCGGGAAGATCATGCGTCCCTGCGGCACGTAAGCCACCCCGCTGCGCACGCGCTGATGGCTCTCCAGGCGTTCAAGCGCCTTGCCATCCAGCGAGATCGAGCCCTGCATGGTGGGCAGCATGCCCATCATGGTTTTGAACAGCGTGGTCTTGCCCATGCCGTTGCGGCCCATCACGGCGACGATTTCACCGGCAGCCACGGCAAGGTCGACACCGTGGATGACTTTGCTTTGGCCATAGCCTGACACCAGGCCAGCGATATTGAACATATTGCCTCCTGGCCTCAGTGGCCGAGATAGACTTCAACCACGCGCGGATCGGACTGCACCATGTCCATGCTGCCCTCGGCCAGTACACGGCCCTGGTGCAGCACCGTGACTTTGTGCGCGATGTTTTTTACGAACTCCATGTCATGCTCGATCACGATGAGCGATCGATTGCGGCTGATGCGATTGAGCAGTTCGGCGGTGCGCTCGCGCTCGGACACGCTCATGCCGGCCACCGGTTCGTCCAGCATCATCAGCTCGGGCTCCTGCATCAGCAGCATGCCGATTTCCAGCCATTGCTTTTGACCGTGCGAGAGCAGCTCCGCCGAGCGATCGAGGTGATCAGCAAGAAAAATCTCTTCGGCCACCTGCTCGACCCGTTCGATCACGGCCGCACTACGTCGAAAGGTCAGCGCACCAAACACGCTGCGCCCGGCCGGTAACGACACTTCCAGGTTTTCGCGCACGGACAGGGTTTCGTAGATAGAGGGGGTCTGAAACTTTCGGCCCACGCCGGCCCGCACGATTTCATATTCGGCCAGGCCGGTCAGCTCTGTGTCCTTGAAGCGGATAGAGCCGGCGGTGGCCTTGGTGCGGCCGCAGATCAGATCCAGCAGCGTGGTCTTGCCGGCGCCATTGGGGCCGATGACCACGCGCAGCTCTCCCTGATCGACATACAGGTTGAGGTCGTTGACGGCGACAAAGCCGTTGAACGAGACGGTCAGGCCTTCGATGTACAACGCGAACTCTGAGGGGTTCATGCGGCCTCCGTGGCACCATCCGCCTCGCGGCGCGGTGCTTTGCGCGCCAGGCGTTTTTGGGCGTATTGCTGATACAGACCAGCCAGCCCATTAGGGAAGGCCATCACGACGGCAATGAACAGGCCGCCCATCAGGAACAGCCAGAGCTGCGGGAAAGCCTCGGAGAAATAGCTTTTGCCGAAGTTGACCAGCAGCGTGCCGTAGACCGCGCCCAGCAGGGACAGACGGCCGCCGACCGCGGCGAAGATGACCATTTCAATGGACGGCACGATGCCCACGAAGGAAGGCGACATGAAGCCGACCTGCAAGGTGAACATGGCGCCCCCGATGGCCGAGAACACGGCGGCCACGCAGAAGACAAAGACCTTGAAGCTGGCGACGTCATAGCCCGAGAAGCGCACGCGCTCTTCTTTGTCGCGCATGGCCATCAAGAGCTTGCCCAGCTTGGAAGAAAGCAGGTAGCGGCCGAACAGGATGCAGGCAAACAGCAGCGCGCCGTTGATGAAATACAGCACCAGCCGCGCGCTGTCCGTGCGGATATCCCAGCCCAGCAGCGTCTTCAGATCGGTGATGCCGTTGACGCCGCCGGTCCAGCCTTGCTGGCCGATGATGAGCACCGACAGGATCAGGGCCACGGCCTGCGTCACGATGGCGAAATAGGTGTCGCCCACGCGGCGCTTGAACATGGCCGCGCCCAAAATCAAGGCCAGCAGGCAGGGCAGCACCGGTACCGCCATCAAGGTGAACCAGAAGCTTTTGAAGGGCACCCAGAGCCAGGGAAGCGAGGTCAGTTGGTTCCAGTCCATGAAGTCCGGGATGCCGGGCGTGGACTGAATCTTGGTGGCCTCCGGCGTCGAGGCTTCCAGCTTCAGGAACATGGCCATGCAATAGCCGCCCAAGCCGAAAAACACCCCCTGGCCCAGACTCAGGATGCCGCCATAGCCCCAGCACAGCACCAGGCCCAGCGCGACAAAGGCATAGGAAAGGTATTTGCCAATCAGATTGAGCCGGAAGACGTCCAGGCTTAGCGGAAACACCACAAAGAGCAGCAGCGCCAGAATCGCCAGCCCAGCCAGCCCTTCACGTCCACCCACGACATTGCGAAAGAATTTCTGCATGATCCGCCCCTACTTGCGTACCTTGATGCTGAACAAGCCTTGCGGGCGCAGCATCAGAATGATCACGATGGCCGACAGCGTCAGCACTTTTGCCATCGAACCCGTCATGAAGAATTCCGAGATCGATTGCGTCTGCGCGATGACGAAGGCCGACGCGATGGTGCCGAAAAGGCTGGCCGCGCCGCCGAACACCACGGTCAGGAAGGTGTCGACGATGTAGAGCGAGCCGCTGGTCGGGCCGGTGGAACCGATGGTTGTGAAGGCCGCGCCGGCAATGCCGGCGATACCGCAGCCCAGCGAGAACGTCACGCGGTCCACGCGCTTCGTGTCGATGCCGACCGCGCCGCTCATGGCGCGGTTTTGCACCGTGGCGCGCACATGCAGGCCCCAGGTTGAGCGGAACAACGCCAAGAGCAGCCCGCCCGTCAGCAGGATGCTGATGGACATGACGAACAGCCCGTTGATGGGGATGTCCACGCCGTCCAGCGGTTGCCAGGACCCCATCAGCCAGTCGGGCAGCGTGGGGCTGACTTCACGCGGGCCGAACAGCGAGCGCAGTGTTTGTTGCAGCACCAGCGACAAGCCCCAGGTTGCCAGCAGCGTGTCCAGGGGCCGACGGTAGAGATGCCGGATCATCAGCCACTCGACCAGCCAGCCCAGGCCGAAAGTCACGGCAAAGGCCAACAGGATGGCGATGAAGAAGTAGGCCGGCATCAGGCCGGGCGCGTACTGCTGGACCAGTTCGGAACAGAGATAGGTGCAATAGGCGCCCACCGCCAGGAACTCGCCATGGGCCATGTTGATGACGCCCATCTGGCCAAAGATGATCGCCAGGCCCAAGGCCATCAGCAACAACACGCTGAAGACCGATAAGCCGTTGAAGCCCTGCATCAGCAGGATGGCCCCGAGTTCGGAAAAGGATTCCATGGATGGCTCCCGGCAGTGAAAAGGGCGCCGCGCGCGGCGCCCGGATCGAGGTGATTACTGATAGCCCTTGGGGAAGGGATCGGGCTTGATCAGTTCCGGGGTTTCGAAGATCACGTCAACCTGGCCGTCCTTGCGAATCTGGCCAATGCGGGTCTTGCTCCACAGGTGGTGGTTGGGATCGATCTTGACGTAGCCTTCGGGCGCTTCCTTGAACTCCAGGCCGGCCGAGGCGGCGACCACCTTGTCGACATCGAAGCTGCCGGCCTTTTCCACCGCCATCTTCCACAGCCAGGGGCCCAGATAGGCCGCCTGGGTCACATCGCCGATCACGGCGTTGGCGCCGTACTTGGCCTTGAAGGCTTCGACGAATTTCTTGTTGTTGGCATTGTCCAGGCTCTGGAAGTACTTCATGCACGACCAGAAGCCCTCGGCGTTTTCACCGCCGATACCCAGCAATTCATCTTCGGTCACCGAGATCGTCAGGAGCTTTTGCTTGCCGCTGGTGACGCCGGCCGCCTTGAGCTGTTTGTAGAACGACACGTTGCTGCCGCCCACCACCACGGCGAAGACCACATCGGGCTTTTTCAGTTTGATCTTGTTGATCAGCGAACCGAATTGCGTGTGACCCAGCGGGTAGTATTCCTCGCCAACCACTTCGCCCTTGAGCACGTTCTCGATATGCTTGCGGGCAATCTTGTTCGAGGTGCGCGGCCAGATGTAGTCAGAGCCGATCAGGTAGAACGAGCGCGCCTTCTTCTCGCGCGACAGCCAGTCCAGGCTGGAAAGAATCTGCTGCGTGGCCTCCTGGCCGGTATAGAAGACGTTCTTGGATTGCTCCAGGCCTTCATAAAAGGTCGGGTAATACAGCAGGCCGTTTTCTTTCTCGAACACCGGCAAGACCGCCTTGCGCGAGGCCGAGGTCCAGCAGCCGAACACGGTGGCGACTTTGTCGCTAACCAGCAGTTTGCGGGCCTTTTCGGCAAAGGTCGGCCAGTCCGAGGCGCCGTCTTCCTGGATGATCTTGATCTTGCGGCCCAGAATCCCGCCCATGGCATTGATCTGCTCGATGGCCAGGCGCTCGGATTGAATCGACCCGGTTTCGCTGATGGCCATGGTGCCGGTCGCCGAGTGCAACTGGCCTACCGTGACTTCGGTGTCGGTAATGGCCAGGCCGGTGGTGTTGATGGCGGAAGTGGCCGGGGCGGCCGCGCGCGACAGCGCCGGTATGCCCAACAGCGGCAGGGAGGCAAAAGCCAGGGCCAGGCGCCGGCGCGAGGGCAGTTCCGGAGCATTATCAAAAGGGGTTTTGCCAGACATCGATGACTCCTCAATGGATCACGACCAGGGAAACCGAGCATGCGCGACACATGCCGCGGCCCGGAGGGTGAGGGCATACTAGGAGCCTATGACGCAGTGCAACATACGTTGATTGACGTACAGGCAGGCCCACCCCCCGGGCGTTACAACGGCATCTACGTTCAATGACGTATCCCCTACTCCCTCGGAGCCCGATTTGTCTGCCAGCGCGCCGCAACGCATCGTCAAGATCCGCCGTGACTACAACACCTGGGTCGCCAATGAGACGCTGGAAGACTACGCGTTGCGTTTCACGCCGGTGTCGTTTCGCAAGTGGTCGGAGTTCCGCGTCGCCAATACCGCCCTGGGGGCCGTGTCATTCCTGGCGCTGGAAGCCATCGGCGGGGCGCTGGCGCTGAACTATGGCTTTATCAATGCCTTCTGGGCCATTATCGCCGTGGCCCTGGTCACCTTCCTGACCGGCTTGCCGATTGCCTATTACGCGGCGCGCCATGGCCTGGACATGGATCTGCTGACGCGCGGGGCCGGCTTTGGCTACATCGGCTCAACCATTACCTCGCTGATCTACGCCTCCTTTACCTTTATCTTTTTTGCGCTGGAGGCGGCCATCATGGCGCTAGCCATCGAGCTGGCCACCGGCTTGCCGCTGTCTATCGGCTACCTCTTGTGCGCCGTGGTCATCCTGCCCATGGTGGCGTATGGCATTACCTTCATCAGCCGGTTGCAGTCATGGACGCAGCCGATATGGCTGGTGCTGCTGCTCTTGCCCTATGCCTTCATCGCCTTCCGTGATCCCGGGACCTTGCAGGAGTTTCTGCGGTTTCCGGGCTATGACGGCCGGGGCGGCAATTTCAACTTGCTGATGTTCGGCTCGGCGGTGGCGGTGGCCGCCTCGCTGGTGACGCAGATCGGCGAACAGGTCGACTTTCTGCGCTTTCTGCCCGAACGCACGGCGGCCAACCGCAGACGCTGGTGGCTCGCCCTGATCTGCGCGGGTCCGGGCTGGATCCTGCCAGGCGCGGCCAAGATTCTGGGCGGCGCCTTTCTGGCCTGGCTGGCCCTGTCCCTGGGAGCCCCGGCCGACAAGGCGGGCGACCCCACCCATATGTATCTGGCGGCCTATACCTATGTGGTCAGCGATCCCGCCCTGGCGCTGGCGCTGGTCACGGCCTTCGTGGTGGTTTCGCAGGTCAAGATCAATGTGACCAATGCGTATGCCGGCTCGCTGGCCTGGTCCAACTTCTTTGCCCGCATCACGCACAGCCATCCGGGCCGGGTGGTGTGGCTGGTGTTCAACGTGCTGATCGCCGTGGTCCTGATGGAGATGGGCGTGTTTGGCGCGTTGGAGCACGTGCTGGCGGTGTTCTCGCACGTTGCGCTGGCCTGGATAGGAGCGCTGGTGGCGGATCTGGTGATCAACAAGCCGCTGGGTCTGTCGCCGAAGCGAATCGAGTTTCGCCGCGCCTATCTGTATGACATCAACCCGGTCGGTGTGGGCAGCATGCTGATCGCCATGACGCTGGGCCTGCTGGCCTTTGCCGGCGTGTTTCCGGGCACGGCGGGCGCGCTGGCGCAGGCCTTGTCGCCCTTTGTGGCCTTGCTGGCGGCTTTTGTCTGCGCGCCTGTCATCGCCTGGCGCACGCGCGGGCGCTACAACCTGGCGCGCACGCCGGTCGATGTCGCGGGTTCGGATCATGTCTGTGTGATCTGTGCCAACCGCTTCGAACAGCCGGACATGGCGCATTGCCCGGCCTATAACGGCGCCATCTGTTCCTTGTGCTGCACGCTGGATGCCCGCTGCCAGGATCGCTGCAAACAGCAGGGACGCTTGAAGGATCAGGTGCAGGCGGTCCTGGGCCGGCTGTTGCCGGCGCGGGTCACACCGCTGCTGCATAGCCGCCTGGGCCACTACCTCTTGATCGTGGCGGGGATGGGGTCGCTGCTGGCCGGCATTCTGGGCTTGATCTACTACCAGGAGTACGCCAGTCATATGCGCGCCGGCCTGAATCCCTCGGGTTTGCGGCCCAGCTTCTTGAAGTTGTATGCCGCCTTGTTGCTGATCGGCGGCGTCGTGGCCTGGTGGCTGGTGCTGGCCCACGAAAGCCGGCGCGTGGCGCAAGAGGAATCGGATCGACAGACCCATTTGCTGCTGCGCGAAATCGAGGCGCACAAGCAGACCGACGCTCAGTTGCAACAGGCCAAGGAAGCGGCCGAAAGCGCCAATCTGGCCAAGAGCCGCTTCATGGGCGGCATGAGCCATGAGTTGCGCGCGCCCTTGAACAGCATTCTGGGTTACGCGCAGATTCTGCAGCGCGACCCAAGCTTGCCACCGGCGCGGCGTGAGGCCATTGATGTGATTCATCGCAGTGGCAAGCATTTGATCGGCCTGATCGATGGTTTGCTGGACATCGCGCGTATCGAGGCGGGCAGGCTGAGGTTGGAGAACAGCGAACTGCGCTTGCCGGCGTTTCTGGAGCAGATCGTGCAGATGTTCCGGCCGCAGAGCACGCTTAAAGGGCTGCGCTTTTGCTATGAAGCGGCGGAACTGCCGTCCATCGTGCATATCGACGAAAAGCGGTTGCGGCAGATTCTGATCAACCTGTTGAGCAATGCGTTGAAGTTCACCTCGGAAGGTCAGGTGTCGATGCGCGTGAAGTCGGCGGCGGATATGGTGTTGTTCGAAGTCGAGGATAGCGGCCGAGGCATACCGGCCGAGGATCTGGAACGCATCTTTCTGCCGTTTGAACGCAGTTGGGCGGCGGCCGAGCAGGCCGATTCCGGCACGGGCCTGGGCCTGACCATCTGCCGCATGCTGACCGGCATCATGGGCGGCGAGTTGACGGTGCGCAGCACCGTCGGCCGCGGCAGTGTGTTCACGCTCAAGCTGTTTTTGCCGGAGGTGCGCTCGCCGCGCAGCGATGTCCGGCCGTCGGGGCTGGTGGTGGGTTATCGCGGCGAGCGGCTGCGGATCCTCACGGTGGATGACCAGCCTTCGCAGCGTCGCCTGGTGCGCGACCTGCTGGAGCCGCTGGGCTTTGAGATACACGAAGCGCCGCACGGCGCGGCTTGCCTGGCCTGCGTGCATACGCTGCGGCCAGCCCTGATATTGATGGACGTCTCCATGCCCGAGATGACGGGATGGGAAGTGTTGCGGCGCTTGCGCGACGAAGGCGTGGCCGTGCCCATCGTGATGCTGTCGGCCAACATCCTGGGGCTGGATCCGAAAGACCCGACGCAAAGCGGGCACAACGCGTTCATAGCCAAACCCGTGATGTTTGAGGATCTGCTGAATCAACTCGGCAGTCTGCTCAAGCTGGACTGGCAGGTGGCGCCGGTGGAAGCGGCGCTGCCGGCGGGGGATCTGCATCGGGTGGCACTAGAGCGCGAGGATGCCGAGGCGCTGCTGGAACTGGGGGCCATGGGCTATATCAAGGGCATACAGGCCAAGCTGGAAGAGATACAGGGCCGCCGGGCCGAAGCGCGCGAATTGACGCTGCATCTGCGGGCGCTGGCGGGCGAGTTTCAACTGCATGAATTCAATCAAGTGCTCAAACACCATGTACAGCGTCACCATGCCCACGCCCGATAAAAACCTTGTCATGCTGGTCGATGACGCGCCAGACAATCTGAAAATGCTCTCTACCGCATTGGACGCGGCGGGTTATCAGGTGCTGGTGGCAACTGACGGCCAGTCGGCGATAGAACGGGTGGATTTCGTGGTGCCGGATATCGTGCTGCTTGATGCGGTGATGCCGGGGATGGATGGCTTCGAGACCTGCGCGCGCTTGAAAGCGCATCCGGCGGCGGGCGATGTGCCGGTGGTGTTCATGACGGGCCTGACCGAGCCCGAGCACGTGTTGAAGGGCTTTCGGGTGGGCGGCGTGGACTATGTGACCAAGCCGCTGGATCCGGATGTGGTGGTGGCCAGGCTGCGTACGCATTTGCGCAATGCGCGCAGCCTGTCGGCGGCCTTTGATGCGATCGATGCGGCGGCGCGAGCCGTCGTGGCGCTGGACGCGCGCGGGCTGCCGATCTGGAAGACGGGCAAGGCGCGGATCTGGTTGGCGGCGTATTTTGGTTGCGCCGAGGATGCGGCGGACCTGCCTGCGCCCTTGGCGGATTGGGTGGCGGGCAATCTGGCGGCCGGGCCGGCGGCGGCGCCTTTGGTGATTGTCAGCACGCGAGGGCGTTTGACCTTGAGCCTGTCGGCATCACGGCGCAGCGGCGAGACCTTGCTGCTATTGCAGGAGACGGCGCCGTTAGCGCAAGCCTACGGTCTGACGCCGCGTGAGGCCGATGTGCTGCGATGGTTGGCCAAGGGAAAAACCAATCGGGATATCGCCGACATTCTAGGCATGGCGCCACGAACGGTGAACAAGCACCTGGAACACATCTACGTCAAGCTGGGCGTGGAAACGCGCGCGGCGGCGGCCGCGCTGGCGGTGCGGCAGGGGGAAGCCTTTTAAGGCGCTTTCCGGCATGGCGATGCTGCGCATGATGATGCCAGCGTTTACGCGCCGCGCAGGCGCGGGTGGTTGTCGCTGCGGCAATCCCGGTTAAACGGACAACAAGCGGTGGCGCTGCCCCAGGTGGAGGGCATTCTTCCCGACTGCGCCATACTCACTTTTGAGTATGGCTAGCAACTGAGATGGAGGCCACGCTCGCTCCTGGTCGGTACGGCGAAACAGCGCCCGCATGGCGACTGCCTCCAACAAGGAGCATTGCGATGAAGCGTAGTTCGCGCTACGCGCGGCGGCGCGAAGATGTGGCCGCCGCCTCCATCATCGGCTTTCTATTGGTGTTGACCTTGCTGGTGACGGTGACGGTGACGCTGCTGTCCTATGGCATCTTGCCGCGCGCCGAACTGGCGGCGCTCTGGTTAAGCAGTGGATTCGTTCAGGTGTTCCTCATCGTGACCTTGTTCACCGACGACACCTTCGTGCTCATCAAACACATGGCCAGTTCGATGAGCCTGATGCCATACCTGTTCGTGGCCGGCTTTGGGCTGCTGACCGCCTGGCGCGACAGACAGACCCGCCCGCGCTGGAGCCGGCGCAGCAGCTATGAGATCGCGCTGGGCGGCATTGCCTGCGCCTACGGCGTCTGGACGCTCACTGCCGGCGCCATCGCGCCTTGAGCCCGGAGCCTCCACCATGACGCCCGATCTCGCTCTCGTTCTTGCGCTACTCGGCGTCGCGATCGTGCTCTTCCTGATCGGCCGGCCCCGCGCGGACGCGGTCGCGTTGATGGTGATCGTGGTGCTTCCCTTGAGCGGAACGATTACCTATCGAGAGGCGATCGCAGGCTTCGCCAACCCCAACCTGATCCTGATCGCCTGCCTGTTCGTGATCGGCGAGGGGCTGGTGCGCACCGGCGCAGCCCAGGCCGTGGGCGATTGGCTGCTGCACAAGGGAGGAACACGCGAGCAGCGGCTTATCGTACTCATCATGGGTGCCGTGGCGACGATGGGATCGGTGATGAGTTCGACGGCAGTGGTCGCCATCTTCATCCCCATCGTCCTGCGGATCGCGCAACAGACTGCGATATCAAGCCGACAGGTGCTGTTCCCGATGGGCGCTGCGGCGGCCATCAGCGGCATGATGACGTTGGTGGCAACCACGCCGAATCTGGTGCTCAACAGTGCGCTGGTCTACGCGGGGCACACGGGTTTCGGCTTCTTCGCCTTCACGCCGATCGGCCTGGCGGTGCTTGCCGCGGCCATCCCGTATCTATTGGTGGCAAGACGCTTTCTGCCCACGGAGCCTCCGCGCAGCTCACATTCGCGGCGCCCAAGCCTGTCGGGCTGGGTCGAGAAATATGCCTTGCGCGAACGCGCCTACCGCTTGCGCGTTGATCCCCGCTCCGACTTGGTAGGCATGCGGCTTGAGGTCTGCCACGAGGAGCTGGGCGCACAGGCATGCGTGGTTGCAATCGAACGTAGCGCCCGGTTCGGGCGCGCCGTGCTCGAGGCCACCGATGACGCCCTGCTGGAGGCCGAGGATGTCTTGCTTCTGGACATCGATGACGAGGCATTCCCGATCGGCGCATATTGCCAGCGCCACGAACTGCGCATCTTGCCCATGACTGGCGACTATTTCTCTGACCAGTCGCGCGACGTGGGCATGGTCGAGGTGATCATCCCGCCGGACTCTCGGCTGGTGGGGGCCTCTGCCCGCAAGTCAGCGCTGCTGCGCCGACATGGACTGTTCGTGGTCGGCGTGTGGCGCAATGGACGATCGCAGACCTCCGTGCACGCACTTGCCCTGCGCGCGGGCGACACGGCGTTGGTGGTCGGGCCGTGGAAGGGGATTTTCGCGTTGCAGTCTGTCGAGCACGATCTCGTGAGCCTTGCGCTGCCCGTGGAAACCGATTCGGTGGTGGCGGTGCCTGGCCGTGCGCCCGCTGCTGTGCTGGTCATGGCGCTTACGATTGCGCTGATGCTCACCGGCTGGGTGCCTATCGTCATTGCCGGCCTGATCGGCTGTTTGTTGATGGGGCTATTCGGCTGCATCACGCTGGACATTGCCTATCGGGCCATCAACTGGCGCGCGCTCATCCTCATCATCGGCATGCTGCCGTTCGCGATTGCGCTGGAACACACCGGCGGTGTGGACCTGGCCGCCGAGAACCTGCTGCGCTTGTCTCAAACCTGGGGCGCGCACGGCCAGATCGCCTTGCTGTTCGGCGCAACGATCGCGCTGGGCACGGTGATCTCGGGAACCGCCACGGCGGTGTTGATGGGACCGGTCGCGATCAGCCTAGCCGAAGCCATTCACGCCGAGCCCCATCCCTATGTCATGGCGGTTGCGATCGCCTGTTCAGCGGCGTTCATGTCACCCGTCTCCACACCCGCCAACGCGCTGGTCAGCGTGGCCGGCGGCTTCCGATTTGTCGACTATTTGAAAGTGGGTACGCCGCTGATGCTGGTGACCTTATGCGTCAGCGTCGTGATGATTCCGTTGCTGTTTTCGATGTGAGCCGCCAGGTGGCGACCGCACATCCCTGCGCACTCGCGCGACCGCGATGTCGTGGTTGGCGGTGACTGGCGTTCCGGCGGCCTGGCTAGCTGGGACGGCCTTTTGTTCTTAAGGAGGACTGTTCACGAAACGATTCGCGCTGCTAGCGGGCGCGGCGGCGATGGCCCTGGGAGGCTGCGCCCAGCAAAGCGCGTCGTCACGCGTCTACACCTTCGACCAGGCCCAACGCGCGCAGACTGTCGTGTTAGGCACGGTGGTCGCCGTACGAGGCATCACCATCCAGTCGTCCGGCAGTTCCGGCACGGGATTGATTGCTGGCGGCGCGCTTGGCGCGGTGGCCGGTAACGCAATCGGCGGCGGATCCGGCAGACGCTTGACCACCGTCGGAGGCTTGATCGGAGGCGCGGCAGCCGGCAACGCCATCGAGAATGCCTCAGCGCGCCGCGCGGGGCTGGAAATAACGGTGCAGCTGGACAATGGCGAAACACGAGTCATCGTCCAAGAGGCCGACGTGCCCATCTCAGCGGGGCAGCGTGTGCAAATCGTGACCCAAGGAGGCACCAGCCGTGTCGGGGTGATTTGATACGCGATAAAGAACGCTGGTCCTCTGGCGCTAAGCTGCCAGTTTGTCGGCGGCCTCTTGCAGGCCGTTGAGGATGCTGTCGGCCACGTGCATGGGAAATCCAGCCGGTAGTAGCGCGCGGACGGTCTTCACGACCCCGGGCGTACGCGCCACCAGATCGTCGAGGACATGTTCCACCCCCTTACCGTCGGGATTCACTACGCCATGCTCGGTGCCCACGGCAATCCAGTGCCGACGCAAGATGTCGCGCATGACCCAGTGGGGGGTTTTCGAGCGCACGGCCATGGCCATCCTGGCGTCGTACGGAGACAGCTTTTTCGCACCCTTGCCGATGACGGGGTAGGCGGAAAGCACGTCGTACAGCGGGGTGAGTTCGTAGGTGCCACCCTGGCGCAGGAAAATGCTGAAGTTCTTCGCGTGGCCATCCGTGGCACGCAGCATCCAAAAGAGGACCTGGGCCTGGAAGAACGTGCGACGGTCGCGGTCAGGCGCGCGCGACGTAGCCAACAGCTTCATGATTTGGCGCACACCCGGCCCGCCGTCGGACTCGTACTTCAAATGCGGCGGCGTTGCCGTCGCTTGGCACATGTCTTCCTGCGGCAGCCGGATGAGCCAGCGCTTGCCCTCTGGGTTCTCCCACCACATCCGGTCGAAGCGCTCGACCGCCAGCACCTTCATGTCCTCGAACATCAGGGGCTCGGTGCGCGCCACAGGCATTTCGTAGGCACGCAGGATTTCGGAGCACAGCCACTCGTTTTCGACCGAATCGCTCATGTCGAACTTCATGTTTGCGACCAGGCCCAGTGGCAGCTTGAAGATGTGAGTGGTCGGTGTCGCGCCATGCGGCCGGCACCACCGCCCGTCGTACCAGAGCATGGCCGACTTTTCCTGTGCTCCGGCAATGGAGATGCGGAAGTCTTCATCCTCGGCAGCGTTCCGGCCCAGGGGGCCTGGCGCCAGGGTGTTGCGAAGCAGCTGGGCAATCTCGGCGTCGCTCATCGGAACCGCGTTCACCTCTTGAACGCCGTCCGGCGCATCGGGGCCCGGCACCACCTGCAGCGCGCCGACACAGTCCCGACCGACTTCAGCCAGCAAGGCGAACGCATTGGTCGAGCCGGCCTGGTACCGACGTGCCACGCGCTCGCGGATTTCCTTGCTGTCCGGCAGCAGGTTTTCGAAGTAGGTGCGCACGGCTTCGCCACGGTGCGGCAGATTGCCCGGGGTGAAGGGGAGGGACAGCGACAGCGGGCGCCCCTGTCCGGATGCCACCCAGGCGTCGGCATACTGCAGGACTTCTCCGACATGCGGTTGCATGCTCCAGGTGCCGACGAATTCGCCGTTCATCCAGAGATTCAGGGTGCGGGTGTGTGAGCGTCGCCCCATGAGCTCACCAGTTGGGGCCAATCGACGCCTTCGGCGCCGGCGATTCGCTGGTCTTGCGCAGCACGAGCTCGACGCCCAGGATGCTCAGAAGCTCCAGCAGGCGGTCGGCGCTGACCTTGTCGGCATGGCGCTCGAGATGAGACAAGGCCTGCTGGCTGACGCCCAGGCGCATAGCCGTATCCGCTTGGGTCAGGCCGGACTGTTTGCGAAAACCCTGGAGCAGCGCTGGCAGCTGCTCCGCCGTACGGACGGTGAAATCGGGCATACAGGCCTCACGTTGTTTTGCTGATTTACAAATTCTACTGAGTAAAATTGAAATACTCAATATAGGTTGTAAGTCGTTAATACAACGCTGGAATTGTATTCTCGCTTTACAATTCAGGGGTTGTAAAACGCCCAGGCGGCGCTGCGCGCGACGCCTTCAATGCACAGACCGTTGGCGCTATGGCGCCGGGCTCCGGGCGGAAGTTGTACCGAGCCCCCGGTCTCGTAAGCCCCCCGCAAGCGTCAGCTTTCAGAAATGCGCTGGGCTGGTCCCCCGGCTGCGCTACAGTCGCTCGTCCAGAGTGTGAGTTGTATCTAGCCGAGGCGTATCAAGCAGTCGTGCCTTGACGTCGAGCAGCTCTTCGTCAGATACATCGAAGCGCTCAACCCATGCTTCGCCTTTGAGTCCGGTCAGCCGCGGTTCGCCGGCGGCACTAGCTGCCAGGTGTAGCCCGAACACAGCACTGCGCAGCGGTTTGAGCGCTGCGTTAGGTAGCGCGTACTGCGGAGGTTTAGGGTCGATAGCCGTCGCAGCCAGGTCGGGTTCATTGCCAGCTTGAATGACGATGCCAGCGCCATAGTCATAGAAGGCAAACCAGTCCGGAGGCAATTCCGAGCGCAACGTGTGCAAACCGCCTGCCTGCGTCACCATGTCACGATTGATTGCGGTCAGCCAAGACACCGTCTTGAACGTGTCGGGCTTGAGCACCATGGCGGAGAATACTGGTGCCCCCACATCAACGCCGCGGGCCTGCTCCGACGCGAAGGCTTCGGTGGGCTGATTACTGTTCCATTCCGACGGGGACAGCACAAAACCAAAACCGCCATGGCCATGCAATGCTTGCAGCCGCCCAGCGAATTCGACGAACAAGGTTTGAAAGGCTTTCGGTTGCTCGACAATATCAACAAAGGGCAACGCGAACCGCAACACATCCAGACGGCCTGTTTTTTTGGCGGCCCAAGCCGGTGCGGCATTGACATAAAAGGAATAAGGGCCGGCGTCCTCGCGCTTGGTGCCGCTCGTGTACTGCAGGTCAAGCTTCTCGTCTTCGTCGAGCGTTTCGAAAAAATCACGGATTTTCGGAGCCTTGACGTAGGGCATGCACGGCGGGCCTGACGGCGGCTCGCCACGCCACAGCCATGTAAGGGCATCGCCCGCCTGCGCCAGGTAATCGTCAAAACACTGTGCGATTGCCTCCCGCTTAAGCTGTGTATAGCCGCCTTCGAAATACAAGGTACCTGTGATGGCGATGACCGCGCCTACATAGTCGTGGCGGCTCTTGGGCATGAGCATCGCCCCGGGGAACTGCTGCGCCTGCGTGTTCTCGCGAAGTGCTTCGGCAAACGCCTCGCGGCTCATGTCGGGATGAAAGTCTGTCATAGGTCGTCTCAGGGTACGGCGGGAACGGGCGCAGGGATTGCACCGGGCAAGGGGGGCAAGCGACCGCGCATATACATCCGCAGCAAAGGAGATACCGTGCTTGCGGCACAGTTCTGTGGGCTTGGCACCCGCATCGGCCCCCTTGAGGACGCCAATGACTTGTTCTTCCGTGAATCGTTTCTTCGTTGCCATTCCTTTGGGAACGGACTCTACATTGATTTCGTACTAATCACGGGGAGCAGTTCAGGGACTCATCAGCACCAACGGCAGCCCAAATAGATTCGGGTGAAATGTGGTGCGAACGAAAAGAAAGCCGCAGAAATGCGGCCCTCTAGTGATAAGTTGACGTTAGGAGAAAATTGATAGGCGTTGAAAACCGAAGCTAGGCGTTCGAAGCAAACGGGCCTTGCAACCCCTTGATTTTGAAAGACTTCGAAGTTTAGAAAACTTGGATCAAAGTCGGTCGCACCCCAGGCCTTCCCGCCCTCAGTGCAGGAAAACTGAACAAAAGTGGTCGCAGGAGGTTCGGGTTCGTAAAGTGCGGGCGGATAGGGGCCCGTAGCGACCGTAACCACTGACCGCATAACCACGTGGAGATGCCATGAAGTTCGACGTTTACGGAAGATTTGCGCTGGAAGTGCTTCACACGACCCGGGGATGGGAGGTGTACCGCCTAACCGACGGCAAGCAGGTGCGTGCGGATGACATCATCATCCCGGTCGATATGGAGGTTGGAGATATCGCGGGATACCTTGATGATCTCCTTCACGAAATAGCTCGACCTGGGGACAGGATCAAAGAGCCGTGAGGCCTGGCGCCAACGCTTACGGTCCCTGACGCGCAGCGGGCACACGGTCGACATTTGTGAACGCGCCGCTGGCCAAGCGCGGGCTGCGGGTTTTATGACCTGGCGGCCTCAAATGACAGTCAGGATTGATCCCAGGCATCAATTGTCAAGAGCTGATCGGGAGAACACGCGGCCACACGGTCGGCATGCACCTGGACCTTGCCTATCCAACCGGGAGGCTGCGCGTATTCCTCGCCCTCGTCGATGCCGAAGATCCAGACGCCATCCTTGGATGGCAAGATACCGCCGCCTTCGATCAATGGCAGCACATCGCGAGCGCGTGCGGCATAGCGGTTCGGATAGCCGCCACCGGCGAACTTGGTGGCCTTGCTCACTTGCGTCAAATGCTCGATCCAACCGATGCCGCCAGCGCCTGCTTCCCACTGCGCCAGGATGGCAGCACGACGCGCTTCTGGGTCGGCGCGGTCGCATTCCTCGGGGCTGCCTGTCGATACGATGATCCACCAGCCGATCATGTGTCACCCTCCATCCTAGAGGTAAGTGCTTCGAGGTTTAAGAACACAACCATTCAAATGCCTCCACGGTGTCTACACGCTAAGCAGGGGAAGTTTACGCACATCCGCGAGCGCCGGTCCAAATCGGGGCGTTGAACTGAGATTTCGGAGCAATTCAATGATGCCTCACCAGAGGTGGTGACGCACGGTGCTGCGCGACGACGCAGTTGGTACAAGGGACTCCCGTCCCACGTTAACCAGGCGTGGCACACCAAGCTCGAGTACGTCCATCCGGGCAAGCCGCAGCAAACGCCCGTGTTGAACGGTTGAACAGAACGGTTTGAATGGTTGTCCCAGTATCAGCGATTGGCTGTCGGTACGTCTTCTGCTGAGCCGAACCTCGTGCCAAAAATGAAGAAGGGCCGCTTACGCGGCCCTTGCAATGGGGTAAAAGCTGATATGGCGGTAGATCGAAGGAGTAGAAGGAAGTCGGCGCTGCGATCAACTTTATTCCGCGCGACCGACTTTATTTCCA
The DNA here is from genome assembly GCF_057334535.1 of Achromobacter colocynthidis. Lineage (NCBI taxonomy): Bacteria > Pseudomonadati > Pseudomonadota > Betaproteobacteria > Burkholderiales > Alcaligenaceae > Achromobacter > Achromobacter colocynthidis. The sequence continues at coordinate 286,374 of NZ_JBHFIZ010000039.1, read as the reverse complement.
GTTTTCAAACTAACGTACTTTTATAGCCCCATCACTCCACCGTCACGCTCTTCGCCAGATTCCGCGGCTTGTCCACATCCGTACCCCGTGCGCAAGCCGTGTGATACGACAGCAGTTGCAGCGGGATCGTGTGCAGGATCGGCGACAGTTTGCCGTAGTTTTCCGGCATGCGGATCACGTGCATGCCTTCGGCGCTTTGGATCTTGCTGTCGGCATCGGCGAACACATAAAGCTCGCCGCCGCGCGCGCGCACTTCCTGCATGTTGGACTTCAGCTTTTCCAGCAGCTCGTCCTTGGGCGCGATGGTCACGACGGGCATGTGCTCCGTCACCAGCGCCAGCGGGCCGTGCTTGAGTTCGCCGGCCGGGTAGGCTTCGGCGTGGATGTAGCTGATTTCCTTCAGCTTCAGCGCGCCTTCCAGCGCGATCGGGTAGTGCATGCCACGGCCCAGGAACAGGGCGTTTTCCTTGGACGCGAAGCGGTCGGCCCAAGCCATGATCTGCGGCTCCAGCGCCAGCACCGAACCAATGGCCACGGGCAGGTGGCGCAGCGCCTTCAGGTGCTCGGCTTCCTGCTCATCACTGAGATGGCCGCGCACTTGCGCCAGGGCCAGCGTCAGCAGGAACAAGGCGGTCAACTGCGTGGTGAAGGCCTTGGTCGAGGCCACGCCGATTTCAACACCGGCGCGCGTGATGTACGACAGCTTGCACTCGCGCACCATGGCGCTGGTGGACACGTTGCAGATGGTCAGCGTCTTGTCCATGCCCAGCGAACGCGCGTGCTTCAGCGCCGCCAGCGTGTCGGCGGTTTCGCCGGACTGCGAGATCGTGACGACCAGCGAACGCGGGTTGGGCACGCTGTCGCGGTAGCGGTATTCGCTGGCGATTTCGACGGCCACCGGAATCTTCGCAATCGATTCAATCCAGTACTTGGCGGTCAGGCCGGCGTAGTAGCTCGTGCCGCACGCCAGGATCAATAGCGAATCGATGTCCTTGAAGATCTTGTAGGCCTCGTCGCCGAACAGCTCGGGCGAAATCGATTCGATGTCTTGCAGCGTGTCGCCCACGGCGCGCGGCTGTTCGAAGATTTCCTTTTGCATGTAGTGGCGATACGGGCCGAGTTCGGCGGCGCCAGTGTGCACGTGCACGGTGTGCACTTCACGGTCCACGTTCTTGCCGTTGGCGTCCACGATCCACACGCGCGAGAGCTGCAGGTCGACGACGTCGCCATCTTCCAGGTAGATGATCTGGTCGGTCGTGCCGGCCAGCGCCAGCGCGTCGGACGCCAGGAAGTTCTCGTTCTGGCCCACGCCCACCACCAGCGGCGAACCTTGGCGCGCGCCCACCACGCGATGCGGCTCATCGCGGCAGAACACGGCAATGGCATACGCGCCATGCAGGCGGCGCACGGCGTTCTGCACGGCTTCGAACAGGTCGCCCGTGTACAGGTGGTTCACCAGGTGCGCGATGACTTCGGTGTCGGTCTGGCTTTCAAAGACGTAGCCCACGGCCTGCAATTCAGCGCGCAGTTCGTCGTGGTTTTCGATGATGCCGTTGTGGACCAGCGCGATGCGCGGCTCTTCGTTGCCCAGATGCGAAAAGTGCGGGTGGGCATTGTGCGTGGCGGGCACGCCGTGAGTAGCCCAACGGGTGTGGGCGATGCCCGTGAAACCCTGGACCTTGTCCTGAGCCACTTGGTCCGCCAACTCGGCCACGCGCTGCGTGCTGCGCGTGCGGCGCAGATGGCCATCGGCATACACGGCAACGCCGCAAGAGTCGTAGCCGCGATATTCCAGCCGCTTCAGACCTTCAACCAGGATAGGGGTGATGTCGCGCTGGGCGACGGCGCCAACAATGCCGCACATAGGAAGACTCCGCTTAAGTTCGTGTACCGACGCATTGTGCGCGAGGCCGTAAGAAATATGATTTCTTAATACAGCTTAATTTGAAAATTAATTCACTTACAGATTTGTGATTAAATTATCTTTCTTCGAAGTGCCATTTTTGAATTAATCATGCAAAACACGCCATTTTCCCCGCCTGAACTGGACGATTTGGATCTGCGCATTCTTGAGCAGCTACAAGCGGACAACTCGCTGACCAACCAGGATCTGGCGGCGCGGGTGCATGCGTCGCCCCCCACCTGCCTGCGCCGCGTTCGGCGCCTGGTGGACGAAGGCGTCATCGAAAGGCAGGTCGCGATACTTGCCGCTGAAAAACTGGGCAGCACATTGACGGCGATTGTGGAGATCACGCTGGACGTGCAAGCGGCCGAAAGCCTGGATGCGTTCGAACAAAGCATGCTGACCGAACCGGCGGTGCTGCAGTGCTACCGCGTGTCGCCAGGACCGGATTTCGTGGTGATCGCCCAGGTAAAAGACATGCCCGCTTACCACGCCCTGGTACACCGCGCGTTCACCGCACTAGCCAACGTGCGCAACGTGCGCACATTCTTTTCGGTACACCGCGCCAAATTCGAAACCAGGATTGATGTGCGGGGGTGAACAAGGCACCGAAACCCGTAGGATGGGTGAAGCGCGCGCGGACACAGGCAAGAACCCCAATGCCCCATCGCGCGGAACCCATCATGCAGCGGCGCTGTTGCGGCCACCCCGCCCCCCCCCCCACCTAAGCCCGCCCCAGCAACCGCTCGAACTGCGCCAGATACCGATTTCCCATCTTCTGCACGTCGTGTTCGCTCTTCACGTATTCGTACGCGCGTTCCGTGACGTCTTTGCGGAATGCCGCGTCGTCCAGGCAGCGGGCCATGCCGGCTGCCATGGCTTGATGGTCGCCCACGGCCACCAGCACGCCGCGGCCATCAGCCAGGCTTTCCTTCAGGCCGCCCGCGTCGGTGGAGACCACCGGCACATGCTGCAAGAAGGCGTCCAGCACGCTGCTGCCTAGCGCTTCTTCTTCTGAGCTCATGACGAACACGTCGAGGATGCTGTAGAAGTCTTCGACGCCTTTGCGAAAGCCCGCGAAGCGGTAGACATCTTCAATACCCAGGCGGCGCGCTTCGTCCTTGGCCTGCTGCTCGCGATCGCCACCCGCGCCGAAGTGCAGGAAGACGAAGTCGCGCCGTGTCTTGGCCAGTTCGCCCACGGCGCGCACCAGGGTCACGGGGTCTTTGTCGCGGATCAGCGCGGCGGACGTGGCCATGACCTTCTTGCCGGCGAGGTCGAATTCCTGCACCAGCTTGGCGACGTTGTCGGCGTTGATGGCGTGGGGTTCAACCGCGCTGCGGATGATGACGGGCTCGATGCCCAGGCGGCGCGGTTCGCCTGCGGCCATTTCGCTGATGGCCACGAACAGGTTGGCGTGGCGCCACTTGAAACCGGTCTTCCATTCGTCGCCCGGCTTCACCACGAACGAGGTGCGGCGCGAGAACACCACGGGGCGGCGATGCAGCCATTTGGTCAGCACGGCCCAGGTAATGGTGTTGGCCGTTTGCGCGTGGATGATGTCATAGCGGCCCGCGCCCGCTAGAAAAGCCAGTTGCCCCGGCACGTTGCGGCAGGTATGAGCAACAAACCCTTCCTGGCGCGCGCGCTCGGCCAGCGGCGCGCCTTCCCGGCACATCACTTCGACGTCATGGCCCGCCTTGCGGAAGGCGCGCATGCAATACAGCGTCTGCCGTTCGCCGCCGCGCCAGCCCTTCTCGAAGTTCAGTTGCAGGATCTTCATGCGCGTCCGATGCCGGAATACTCGAAGCCCAGGGCGCGTACGTCAGCCGGCGTGTACAGGTTGCGGCCATCGATGATCAAGGGCGTTTTCAGCAGGGCCTTCACGCGGTCGAAGTCGGGCGCGCGGAAGACTTTCCATTCGGTGGCGATCAACAGCGCATCGGCGCCGTCCAGCGCGTCGTACATGTCGGTGGCGAAGCTGATGCCGGGCTGCCCGACCAGCACGCGCGCCGCTTCATGCATGGCCACGGGGTCGTAGGCGCGCACGTCGGCGCCACGGCGCGTCAGTTCGGCAATGACCGTCAGGCTGGGGGCTTCGCGCATGTCGTCGGTGTTCGGCTTGAACGACAGGCCCCACAGCGCAATCTTGCGGCCGCGCAGGTCGTTGCCGTAGCGCGCGACAAGCTTTTCGGACAGGCGGAATTTCTGGGCGTGGTTGGCGGCCTCGGCCGCTTCGATGACGCGCATGGGCAGCGAATTTTCGGCGGCGGTGTTCACCAGCGCCTGCACGTCCTTGGGAAAGCACGAGCCGCCGTAGCCCGCGCCCGGGTACAGGAAGTGGTAACCGATGCGAGGGTCCGCGCCGATGCCGCGACGCACCTGTTCAATGTCGGCACCCAGCGCTTCAGCCAGGTTCGCCATTTCATTCATGAACGAGATGCGCGTGGCCAGCATGGCGTTGGCGGCGTACTTGGTCAGCTCGGCCGAGCGCACATCCATCACCATCAGGCGGTCGTGGGTGCGCTGGAACGGTTCGTAGATACGGCGCATCACGCCGACGGTGTAGTCGTCGTCGGCGCCCACGACGACACGGTCCGGGCTCATGAAGTCATTGATGGCCGCGCCTTCCTTCAGGAATTCGGGGTTGGACGCCACGCTGAACGGGATGTCGACGCCACGCGCGGCCAATTCTTTCTGCACCACGGCACGCACCTTGTCGGCGGTGCCGACGGGCACGGTGGACTTGTCCACAATCAGTTTGCGGGACGTCATGTGGCGCGCGATGTTCTGCGCGGCGGCCAGCACGTACTTCAGGTCGGCCGATCCGTCTTCGCCGGGCGGCGTGCCCACGGCGATGAATTGCACGTCGCCAAAGGCCACGCTTTGCGCCACGTCGTCCGTGAAATGCAGGCGGCCGGCCTGCACGTTGCGGCGGACCAGGTCTTCCAGGCCGGGCTCATAGATCGGGATGCCGCCTTGGAGCAGCAGGGCGATTTTTGCGGCGTCCACGTCCAGACACATGACGTCGTTGCCCATGTCGGCCAGACACGCTCCCGACACCAACCCCACGTAACCGGTACCCACGACCGTGATTTTCATGCCTGCACGCCTTCAAAATAGGGAATCTTGCGCGCCTGGCAAGAGGAACCAGACGCCGGCCGCCATTATAGAAGCGGCCGGGGCCCAGGGGCGCGCCGGCCCCTAGGCGCGTAGTTTGTTGAACCGGACCGTGTTCACCACCACCGCCAACGCGGCGCATATCGTGCCCAGCACCAGCGCCAGGCCAGGGCCGTGCGCCAGGCTGATGCTGAAGGCGATGGCCACCAGCGCGGTGCCGAAGCTTTGCCCGAACACGCGGGTGGTGGCCTGCAAACCGCCCGCCGCCCCGCTACGGGCGCGCGGCGCGGCCGACAGCATGGCGCGGTTGTTCGGCGTCTGGAAGAAGCCAAAGCCCACGCCCGCGACGAACATGCCGGCCACGATGGGCCAATTCGATACCGAGGCCGGCAACAGGGTCAGCCACAGCATGCCGGCCACCATGGTCGCCGCCCCCACGCCGCTCAAGGTGGCGGCGGAATAGCGGTCGGACAGGCGACCCGCCAGCGGGGCGATAAGCGCCGTGCCCACGGGCCAGGCGCCCATCAGCAAGCCCACTTCCAGGTACGGCCGACCCAGCACCTGCTGGAAGTAGAACGGCAAGGACACATACGACGCCATCTGCGCGGCGAACGTGCAGGCGGACGCGCCCACGGCAAACGCCAGCGGGCGGATGCGCAGCAAGTCCACCGGCACCAAGGGCGCCGGCTGCTTGCTGGCGCGGCGCACCAGCACCCAGCCCGCCACCGATGCAATGGCCACCAGGCCGATGCCGCGCAGCAGGTCCTGGCCCATCATGTCGACGCCGGAAATGAACACGCCCAGCGTCGCCATGCATAGCACCACGCTGACCCAGTCCAGCTTCACATCGTTGCGCGGCACTTCGGGCAGATGGCGCAGGCCGAACATGGCCAGCACGCAGATGGGCAGGTTGACGGCAAAGATCCAGGGCCACGGCGCCACCGACAGGATGGCGGAGCCGATGGTGGGCCCCAGCACCGACATCACGGCCACCGTGGTGGCGTTGATGCTGATGCCCCGGCCCAGCATGTGCAGGGGATAGATATTGCGCACCAGGCCGCCGAACATGCACATCAGCGTGGCGGCGCCCACGCCCTGGAAGACGCGCGCGGCGGTCAATTGCCACAAGGTGCCGGCCAGCGCACAGCCCAGCGACGCCAGCGTGAACAGGATCAGGCCGAAGGTGAACATGCGGCGAAAGCCGATGCGCTCGGCCAGCGCCGACAAGGGCAGCAGCGTCATCACCACCGCCAGGTTGTAGGCGTTGACGATCCACACCGCCTGCGCCGGCGAGGCGTTGAGGTCCACGGAAATCGTGGGCAGCGCCACGTTGGCGATCGTGGTGTCCAGCACCGACAGGCTGATGCCTGTCATGACCGTGGCAGCCGCCCAGTAACGGCGCGGCGCGGGCAGGCCGTCAGGCAGGGCGGCCTTGGCGGCGTCGTTCTCCGCCATCACGACTTCTTCGCGGGACGCTGCCAACCCTCAACGGTGATCTGCTTGGCGCGCGACACCGTCAGCTTGTCGGCCGGCGCGTCGCGAGTCAGGGTGGTGCCCGCGCCCAGGGTTGCGCCCCGGCCCACGCGCACCGGCGCCACCAATTGCGTATCCGACCCGATGAAGGCGTCGTCTTCGATGACGGTGCGGTGCTTGTTCACGCCGTCGTAATTGCAGGTGATGGTGCCCGCGCCCACGTTCACGCGCTGGCCAATGTCGGCGTCGCCGATGTAGGCCAGGTGATTGGCCTTGCTGTCGGCGCCCAGCACGCTCTTCTTGATTTCGACGAAGTTGCCGACGTGGCTGCGATCGCCCAATTCGGCGCCCGGGCGCAGGCGGGCATACGGGCCCACGCGCGCATCCTGGCCCACTTCTGCTTGCTGCAAATGGCTGAATGCCTCGATCTGCGTACCCGCGCCCACGGTCACGTCGCGCAGCACGCAGTGCGGACCCACGCGCACGCCGTCAGCCAGCGTGACCTTGCCTTCGAACACGCAGCCCACGTCAATGAATACGTCGCGCCCGCAAGTGAGCGTGCCGCGCACGTCAAAGCGGGCGGGGTCGGCCAGCGTCACACCGGCTTCAAGCTGGCGGCGGGCCTGTTCGCCCTGCCAGCGACGTTCCAGTTCGGCTTGCTGCACGCGGCTGTTCACGCCCAGCGTTTCCCAGCCGGCGCCGGGTTGCGCCGCGCCCACGGGCACCTTGTCGACCACGGCCAGGCCGACCACGTCGGTCAGGTAGTACTCGCCTTGCGCGTTCTTGTTGTCGATGCGGGTCAGCCAGTCTTTCAGCTTGGCCGTCGGGGCGGTCAGGATGCCGGTGTTCACTTCCTTGATGGCGTGTTCGGCTTCCGACGCATCTTTGTGTTCGACGATGCGGCACACGTTGCCCTTGTCATCGCGCACGATGCGGCCATAGCCGGTGGAATCGTCCAGCACTTCGGTCAGCACGGCAGCGCCCGTGGCGCGCGCATCCAGCAGGCGTTGCAGCGTGTCGGGCTGCACCAGCGGCACGTCGCCGTACAGCACCAGCGTGACGTCGTCCTTGCCATCGCCTTCCAGCAGCAACGGCACGGCCTGCTGCACCGCGTGGCCCGTGCCTTGCTGCGGTTGCTGCAACACGAAGTGCAGGTCCGCCTGGCCTTCAAAAGCCTCTTTGACGCGGTCCGCGCCATGGCCCACCACAACGATGATGCGCGCGGGCTTCAACTGGCGCGCGCTGTCCAGCACATGAGCCAGCATGGGTTTGCCAGCCAGCGTGTGCAAGACTTTGGGAAGGTTGGACTGCATGCGTTTGCCCAGTCCGGCGGCGAGGATCACTACATTAAGCATAAGTTCTGATAGGTTGAGAGACGGCGCAAACGGCCTTGCGGCCGATGCGGGTCGATTGAAAGGAGTTCAGGGCTTGCCGTCGACAGGCCCATTATTCTTGGACGCCCGGGGCGCGGACTTGGCTGCCGTCTTGCGCGCCGCGGGCTTGCGGGTGGCAGGCTTGGAAGCCTTGGCTTCGGTCTTGGCTGCCGGTTTGGAATCCTTGGATTTGGGCGTGGCGGGCTCGCCCGGCTCGGCGGGGTTGGTTGGCATGGACGCGGCGGTGGCGGCCGCAATCTGGTTGAACTGCTGCTGCAGCAAGTCCCACCATGCCTTGGAGGCCGACTGCGCCGCGGCGCCCATTTGCTCGGTCATGCCAGGCCCGGCCGAGTCGGCGGCCGCCGCTTTACCGGCATCCGATTCCGACGTTGCGCCAGCGGAAGCTTCCTGCGGCTTGGCGTCGCGGGCACTTTCCGATGATGCCGGTTTGGCGGCGGACTTCGGCGCGGGCTTCAGGCCCAGCACCACTTCAAGCGGCGAGGCCGCGCCGCTATCGCGCACGGCGTTCATGTCCATGCTGGCCGCGCTGTCCACAAAGGCACGCAAGGTGCTGATGGTGGAACGCTGCACTTCCATGCCCTGGATGGTGGATGACAGCATGGACAGGTTCATGCGCAGCCAGTTTTCCACCGAACGCAGCTCGGCGATACGGCGGTCCAGGTCTTCAAGATTCATGGGCGGCGCCATGGGCAGGCTGCTGGCCAGGCCGCCCGGGCCGGTCAGGCCGGCCCAGGCCTGGCGCATCATTTCCATGCTGGCCAGCAAGGGGTTGCCCGACAGATCGGAATTCTGTCCCATGCCGGGAAGGACAAACGGGTTCGTGAATTGGTCGCTCATGCCAGGTCTCCCCATGGACTGATCGCCACCGGCCTTGGCTTAGCCCGGCAGCAGCTGGTTGTTTTCCACGCGCACATGATCGCCCGAGGCAAAGGCGAAGGGCTGCGCGCTGCGGAACTGGCGCGCACTGCCGTCGTTCATGCGAACCGTCAGCTCATAGTGCGTCACCGTTTGTTGCTGTCTGATATTACGCTCAACTTCACGGCCTGCCAAAGCGCCGCCCACCGCGCCCAGCACGGTCAGCGCCGTCTTGCCGCTGCCTCCGCCAAATTGATTACCCACTACGCCGCCGACCACGCCGCCGCCGATGGTGCCGACCAGGTGGTCGCTGTTGTCCTTCACCGGAACCTGCACCTGGCGGATGGTTTCCACCACCCCACAGCTTTGGCATGCCTGCTTGGCCGGCGCGGGCGCCGCCGCGCGGGGCGCCGAGGCCGATGCCGGACGGGCCTGCTGGGTCTGCGGCGCGGCCTGCTGCGCCTGTTGCGCTTGTTGCGGGGCAGGCTGTGCCCCCGGGGCCGGTGCCAGATTGGCGCCTTCGGGGCCCGCTTCAACCACGGGCGTATCCGCATGCGGATTGGCCGAGGGCGAAGGCAGCCAGCCCATCACCGCCGCGACGCCCACCGCGCACATGACGATGACCGCGATGGCGGCGGCCGCGACCAGGGGGTGCAAGCCGCTGCGCGAGTTCTGGATTCGGGTGGATGTATTCATAACGATGCTCCATCGTAACTAACCGGCATCGGTATAGCACCCGCGCGCGGTTTCGGCATGTTGCGATGGTGACGCTTCTTTGCAGGGGTTGCAGACGCCGGGCGCGTCGGTGGACAGCCATGCCCATTCGTGGACAATAGCGCATGGATTCCATTTCCCTGCCCCAGCTCGAACAGGCAATCAACTACTGGCGCAACGTCTCGCCGTCGGTCGGCGACGAGTCGCGCCTGTGCCCTGAAGCCGCGGCGCTGGCAACGCCCTACGCCCTGATGATCATCACGCACCGGCACGACATCGCGGTGGCCGAGCTGAATGAAAAAGCCCAGGCGGCGTTGGCCGGCTGGGCTGCGGCGGGCACTCAGGCCCGCTGATCCTTCTTACGCACTAAGCCGCTAGTCTTTCAGCAGCGCCTTGATGTCGTGCGTAAGCGCGTCCACGCCCAGCGTGTTGTTGGCCAGCACGCGCGATTCGCCCTTGCCATCCAGCAGGTAGAACGCGGCGGTGTGGTCCATGGTGTAGTTGCCGTCCTTGGTGGGCGCCTTGGCGTAATACGCCTTGAATGACGCGGCGGCCTTCTTGATCTGGTCCGGCGTGCCGGTCAGGCCCAGAAAACGCGGATCGAACGCGGTCACATACTGCTTCAACACTTCTTGCGTATCGCGCTCGGGGTCCACCGTGATCAGCAGCACCTGCACGCGGTCGGCGTCCGGGCCCAGCTTCTTCATGACTTCGGTCAGTTCCGCCAAGGACGTGGGGCACACGTCCGGGCATTGCGTGAAACCAAAGAACACCACCACAACCTTGCCGGCAAAGTCCGACAACTGGCGGGTCTTGCCGTTGGTGTCGGTCAGCTCCATGCCACGTCCCAACTGGGTGCCGCTGATGTCGCTGCCCTTGAACGTGGGTGCGCTTTCGCCGCAAGCGGCAAGGGTGGCGGTAAGGACAGTGACGGCGGCGGCGGCGGCAAGGCGCAGGCCCAGCCGGCGGCTGGCGGAAAACACGGACATCAAACAACCTCCAGGGGTCAGCGCAGCAGGGCGACCCAGTGGTCCACCAGCAGGGCGCCGAACAGCAACGCCAGGTAGAGAATGGAAAAGCGGAACATGCTGCGCGCCAGTTCGTCGCTATAGGCGCGGTACAGACGCCAGGCATAGGACAGGAACATGCCGCCCAGCACCAATGCCGACAACAGATACAGCGCACCGCTCATGCGGATGGCGTAGGGCAAGAGCGTCGTGGCCACCAGCGCCACGCTATAGAGCAGGATGTGCAGGCGCGTGAACTGGTTGCCGTGCGTGACCGGCAGCATGGGCAGGCCGGCCTTGGCGTAATCATGGTTGCGGTACAGCGCCAGCGCCCAGAAGTGCGGCGGCGTCCAGATGAAGATGATCAACACCAGCACCCAGGCCTCGGCGGGCACGGAATCCGCCACGGCGGCCCAGCCCAGCGCGGGCGGCATCGCGCCCGACAAGCCGCCGATCACGATGTTCTGCGGCGTGCGCGGCTTGAGGATGACGGTATAGATAACGGCGTAGCCCACAAACGTGGCGAAGGTCAGCCACATGGTCAGCGGGTTCACCAGCGTGTACAGCACGAACATGCCCGCGCCGCCCAACAGGCCCGACAGGCTCAGCACCTGGAAGGCCGAAATGGTGCCTCGGGCGGTGGCGCGCCGCGCCGTGCGCAGCATGCGCGCGTCCACTTCCTGTTCGATCAGGCAGTTGATGGCGAAGGCGGCTGCGGCAAGCAGCCAGATGCCGATGGTGCCAAACAGCACGCGGCGCATATCGGGTACGCCCGGAACGGCGAGAAACATGCCGATGACCGCGCAAAACACCGCCAACTGCGTGACGCGCGGCTTGGTGAGTACGAAGTATTGGCGGAGCAATCCGGAGGGAGGAGCGGCAAGACTGGTCATAGTGGACCCTATTTTAAACGCGCACCGAATTGGGGCCACTGCCCCCGGTCGGCGCGCTTCCCGCCGTGGACAATCGCACCATCAGCACCACGGCGGCCAAGGTCAGGCCGGCGGCGCCCCCGTTGTGCAGCACCGCGATCAAGAGCGGCCACTGGAAGAAGATGGTCGTCAGGCCGGTGAACAGTTGCGCGGCCAGCAGGGCCAGCATCAACGTTGCCGGGCCGCGCAAGCCCGGTTCGGCCCGCAGCCGCCAGGCCAAGGTTCCCAGGTACAGGAATACGACAAAGGCAAAATTACGATGTACCCAGTGGATGGCGGTCAGCGCGGGCTGCGAGATCATTTCGCCCGATGGCAGTTCACCCAGGCCACGGATCACCGAATAGCCGCCGTGAAAGTCCATATCAGGCACCCACTGGCCGTGGCACATGGGAAAGTCCATGCAGGCCAGCGCGGCGTAGTTGGTGCTGACCCAGCCGCCCAGCGTCACCTGCACCAGCAGCAGGCCAAAGCCCACCGCCACCCAGGGCTTCCAGCGCGCCGCTGCGGCGGCAATCGCCAGGTGCGGACGTTCGCGGGCCGATAGCCACGTCATCAGCGCCAGCACCGACAGCCCGAACACCAGGTGGGCCGTCACCACGGCGGGCATCAGCTTGTGCGTGACGGCCCACGCGCCGAAGGCGCCTTGCACGCACACGGCGACCAGCGTCGTGACGGCCAGCGCGGGCGAGCGGCCCAGTTCGCGGCGATAGCGCCATGCCATGTAGACGATGCCGATGATGAGCATGCCCAGGATGGTGCCGACGTAGCGATGGATCATTTCGATCCAGGCCTTGGACATCGTCACGGGTCCAAAGGGCATGGCCTGCGACGCTTGATGGATGTCGCCCTGCGCGCCCAAGGGCGTGACGCTGCCGTAGCAGCCGGGCCAATCCGGGCATCCCAGGCCGGAATCCGTCAGGCGCACGAAGGCGCCGAACATGATCAGGTCCAGCGTCAGGAACCAGGTGAAGAAGACGAGCTTGCGATAACGCGCTTTGATGCGTTCCATATCAACCATAAAAAATGCCCCCACGCCGCACACCCTGCAGGTGCTTGCTGCCCCCCGAGGGGGCCGCTTTTTTACTTGGGGCGGCCCGGCGGAAAAAAATGCCCCCACGCTGCGCACCCTACGGGTGCTTGCTGCCCCCCGAGGGGGCCGCTTTTTTCCTTGGGGCGGCCCGGCGGAAAAAAATGCCCCCACGCTGCGCACCCTACGGGTGCTTGCTGCCCCCCGAGGGGGCCGCTTTTTTCCTTGGGGCGGCCCGGCGGAAAAAAATGCCCCCACGCTGCGCACCCTACGGGTGCTTGCTGCCCCCCGAGGGGGCCGCTTTTTTCCTTGGGGCGGCCCGGCGGAAAAAAATGCCCCCACGCTGCGCACCCTACGGGTGCTTGCTGCCCCCCGAGGGGGCCGCTTTTTTCCTTGGGGCGGCCCGGCGGAAAAAAATGCCCCCACGCTGCGCACCCTACGGGTGCTTGCTGCCCCCCGAGGGGGCCGCTTTTTTCCTTGGGGCGGCCCGGCGGAAAAAAATGCCCCCACGCTGCGCACCCTACGGGTGCTTGCTGCCCCCCGAGGGGGCCGCTTTTTTCCTTGGGGCGGCCCGGCGGAAAAAAATGCCCCCACGCTGCGCACCCTACGGGTGCTTGCTGCCCCCCGAGGGGGCCGCTTTTTTCCTTGGGGCGGCCCGGCGGAAAAAAATGCCCCCACGCTGCGCACCCTACGGGTGCTTGCTGCCCCCCGAGGGGGCCGCTTTTTTCCTTGGGGCGGCCCGGCGGAAAAAAATGCCCCCACGCTGCGCACCCTGCGGGTGCTTGTCGCGGGCAAAAATTAACCAATGCGCGAGTTATAGACCAGCTTGCTGATGTCCTTGCGCACCTTCACGCCATCCGCCTGGGCAGGGTACTGCATCATCAGGTTGCCCAGCGGGTCGATCACCCAGATCGGGTCCTGCAAGCCCGGCTGCCCGGCGGCGGTGTCGCGGGCCAATAGGTAATGTGCGAGCTGGTCCGGATTCACGCGCAGCATGACCGTGCCTTGATAGGCCTCCAGCACTTTCTGCGGCACCGGCGCGTCGTCGGTGATGAACCAGACGCGGGCCAGGCGGTCCACGTTCTTGCCCTGGCTGGCGTGCGTGTTGCGCGTAATGTAGAGCTTGCGAGCGCAGCTTTCCGGGCATTCCGCGCCATCGGCCGCCACCAGCAACCACTTGCCCTTCAAGCTTTGCAGGTCGAACGGCTTGCCGTCCAAGGTCGTCAGCTTCAGTTCGTTGGCGGCGGGCATGGGCCGCTGCGGCGACACCAGCGTGCCGTAATTGCTGGACTCGTCCGGCCACCATTGCGGGTTCATGTACACCACGAAGGCGGCCACGATGGGCGCCAGCGAACACAGGAACACCAGCAGCATGGGCATCAACGAGCGCTTGCGTGCGGGTGTGTGGGATGAGATGTCGCGAGCCACGTTATATCCTGGAAGAGTCATTCATTGATGCGCGCTCAGGCCCTGGGGCCTTGTCCCGCGCGCTGGCGCATGCGCTTGATGGCGCCCCCCAGCACCACCAGCCATGCGATGGCGGCAATCAAGCCGAACGCGAACCACTGGATCGCGTAAGACGTATTCTTTTGAAAATCCACGGACGGCTGGGGCCAGTCGCGCACCAGGCCGTCGCCGTCGGCCTGGCTGGTCTGAGCGGTCTGGCTGGGCTGAGCGTTCGGACTGGCCTGGCTGTTCGGGCTGCTTTGAGCACTCTGAGCGTTCGGGCTGGTCTGGCCGCTCTGGGCCAACACGACGGGCAGCAAGTTCAGCCCTGTCGCACGCGCATAAGCATCCAGCGGCAAGTTTTGAACCTGCGGCACCTTGCCGTCCGCGACCGGCAGCGTGGCGGGCAGGGCCGATTGATCCTGCCCACCAAGCGCCCACAATTCAAACATGCGCGGCACACGTTCAGCCATTTCGCCGGTGACGGTCTGCGGGCCTTGCGGCGTAGCCGGCAATGCGGGTTCGCCCTGGCCGGGCATGATCCGGGGCAACCAGCCGCGCAGCACCAGTACGGCCTGACGCGAAGACCCATCCAGCAGCAGCGGCGTGGCCAGCCAGTAGCCCGGCCGACCTTCGTGGTTGCGGTTGTCCAGCAGTACACTGAATTGCGGCTGCCACACGCCCGTGGCCTGAGCCACGCGCCAAGGCGTCAAGTCGTCGGAAGGGGTGGCGGGCGTCAGCATCACCGGCGCTTGCTTGCGGCCCGCTTCGATAGCGTCCAGAATGGCGCGTCGCTCATCGCTGCGACGCAACTGCCACTGCCCAAGCGACACCAGAATCACCACGGCGATGCCAAGCAGAAGTAGGGCGGTTACCGTGTAGCGTGTTGAATGCGGTCGGGCCATGTATCGTTGCTAACTCTGTTTTGTCCGGAGACCACCATGCGCGTTTTCGTCGTACTGGCCTTCATCGGAATCCTGGCCAGTCTGGCATCCGCCCTGGTCTATCTGATGCGGGACAAAGGGTCCACCAACCGCACCGTCAATGCGCTGACGGTACGCATCGGGCTATCGGTCGCCCTGTTCCTGTTCGTGCTGTTCGCCCATCACATGGGCTGGATCGAAAGCACGGGTTTGCGGTGATGGGTGTGACGGTGGCTGTGGCCATGGTTATGGCCACGGCTTTGGCCGGGGCTACGACGCTGGCAACGTAGGATGGGTGAAGCGCGCAAGATTCGCCGCAAGAACCGCGATATCCAACGCGCGTAACCCATCAACGCCACCCAATCACCAAGCTTTGCCATACCGCAACCTTCCGTTGGAGGGCTTGCACCGCTTCACCGCTGCTTGATGGGTTGCGCGCGATTATCGACAGGGTTCTTGCGCAGGAGTTCCCGCGCTTCACCCATCCTACGATGTCCGGCTGTTGCAACCTCGCCACGTAGGATGGGTGAAGCGCGCTTGATTCGCCGCCAATACCCCGGCACCGAACGCGCGCAACCCATCACACAACATCAGCACCATCACTCAACATCAGAACCAATACACAAACAAATACAGCCCCAGCCACACCACGTCCACAAAGTGCCAATACCAGGCCGCGCCTTCAAATCCGAAGTGATGGTCGGCGGTAAAGTGGCCCCGCATCAGGCGTATCAGGATCACCGTCAACATCGTGGCGCCCAGGATCACGTGGAACCCGTGGAACCCGGTCAGCATGTAGAACAGCGAACCGTACGCGCCCGAATTGAACTTCAGGTTCAGTTCGGTATAGGCGTGGTGGTATTCCGCGGCCTGACAGGCCACGAAGATGAAGCCCAGGATGACCGTGGCGGCCAGCCAGAACATCGTCTTGCCGCGATGGTTTTCGCGCAGCGCATGGTGGGCGATGGTCAACGTGACGCCCGAGGACAGCAGCAGCGCGGTGTTGATCGTGGGCAGCCAGAACGGGCCGACCGTCTGGAATTCCTCGACCACGCCGGCCGGTCCGAAGTTGGGCCACGCGGCCTTGAAATCGGGCCACAGCATCAGACGGTGGTCCATGTCGCCCAGCCACGGCGTAGTGACGGTGCGCGTGTACCAAAGCGCGCCAAAGAACGCCGCGAAGAACATCACTTCCGAGAAGATGAACCAGCTCATGCCCCAACGGTAGGACCCGTCGATGCGCTTGCTGTTCAGGCCGGCTTCGGATTCCTGGATGGCGTCGCCAAACCAGTAATACAGCACCACGATCAGGCCGATGAACCCCGCCAGGACAGACCACTTGGCCCAGCCGACCCCGTTGATCCAGGCCGCGGCGCCCAGCCCCATGAACAGCAGCGCCACCGCCGTGCGTACGGGATGACCCGAGTCGGCGGGCACAAAGTAGTACGGTGCCTCTTTACCTTGAACCGAGTGGCTTGCACTCATGGCTTTCTCCCTGGTACAGATTTATAGAATTAAGTGATTCAAGTCAGGCTGGAAACGGCCCAACGCACAATTAAAACCAGCACAGTTACGAAGATTGCCGCCGCCAGCAGCCCAGCCACAATCACGTGCACCGGGTTCAGCTTGGCGATGTCTTCCTGATGGCCCGCGCCCTTGCGCACACCGAAGAACCCCCAAGCCACCGCCTTCATGGTCTGAAGGAAACTCAGCTTGCGCCGGGAGGTTTCGTGCAGATCGTCGCTCATGGCCTGGACCTAGCTGACCGCGTTGCCGGTCAGCAGGGCTGAACCGCGAAACACGGTCCAGCCAAACACGGCAATGACGAAGGCCACGAGGACCCATCCTGCAATCTTGTTACGGCGGCGCTGCTCGGGTGTCATTGCTGTGCTACCTGAAACGTGGAAGACGGTTTATTTGACTTCGGGCGGCGTTTCGAAGGTGTGGAACGGCGCGGGCGAAGGCACCGTCCATTCCAGCCCTTCGGCGCCTTCCCACGGCTTGGCGGCCGCCGGTTCGCCCTTGCCCATGTAGCAGCGCACGATCGCCCACAGGAAGATCAGCTGCGACAAGCCGAACCAGAACGCGCCAATGGTGGCCATCTGGTGGAACGTCGTGAACTGCGCGGCGTAGTCGGCGTAGCGGCGCGGCATGCCGGCCAGCCCCAGGAAGTGCATGGGGAAGAAGGTGACGTTGAACGAAATCAGCGTGGACCAGAAGTGCAGCTTGCCCAACTTTTCGCTGTACATGCGGCCCGTCCACTTCGGCACCCAGTAGTACGCGCCGGCGAACAGCGCGAACAGCGAACCCGCCACCAGCACGTAGTGGAAGTGCGCCACCACGTAATAGGTATCGTGCACCTGGATGTCGATGGGTGCCACCGACAGGATCAGGCCGGTGAAGCCGCCCATGGTGAACACGAAGATGAAGCCGATCGAGAACAGCATCGGCGTTTCGAACGTCATCGAGCCGCGCCACATGGTGGCAACCCAGTTGAACACCTTCACCCCGGTCGGGATGGAGATGAGCATGGTGGCGTACATGAAGTAAAGCTGCCCGGTGACCGGCATGCCCGTCGTGAACATGTGGTGAGCCCACACAATGAACGACAGCACGGCAATCGACGCGGTGGCGTACACCATCGAGGCGTAGCCGAACAGCTTCTTGCGGGCGAACGCGGGCACGATGGCCGACACGATACCGAACGCCGGCAAGATCATGATGTAGACCTCGGGGTGCCCGAAGAACCAGAACACGTGCTGGTACAGCACCGGGTCACCGCCGGCGGCAGCGTTGAAGAAGCCCGTGCCGAAGTGGCGGTCGGTCAGCACCATGGTGATGGCGGCGGCCAGCACCGGCATCACGGCCAGCAGCAGGAAGGCGGTGATCAGCCAGGTCCAGCAGAACAGCGGCATCTTCATCAGCGTGAGGCCGGGCGCGCGCATGTTCAGGATGGTCACGATGATGTTGATCGCGCCCATGATCGAGGACGCGCCCATCAAGTGCATCGCGAAAATGCCCAGGTCCATGCCCGGACCCATCTGCAAGGACAGCGGCGCATACAGCGTCCAGCCCGCGGCGGTAGCGCCGCCCGGCACGAAGAACGATGCCGTCAGCATGATCGCGGCCACCGGCAGCAGCCAGAAGCTGAAGTTGTTCATGCGCGCGAACGCCATGTCGGACGCGCCGATCTGCATCGGGATCATCCAGTTCGCAAAGCCCACGAAGGCCGGCATGATGGCGCCGAACACCATGATGATGCCGTGCATGGTGGTGAACTGGTTGAACAGTTCGGGGCGGAAGAATTGCAGGCCCGGCTCGAACAATTCGGTACGCAGCAGCAAGGCAAGCGTGCCGCCTTCCAGCAACATGGCAAACGAGAAGATGAGATACATCGTCCCGATGTCTTTATGGTTCGTGGCGAAAAGCCAGCGGCGCCAGCCCGAGGGCATGGCGTGGTGGTGGTCATCGTGACCGTGGCCGTGGCCCGGCGACACGTGGTCTACAGTGACGCTGCTCATGATGGACTCCTTCCTGCTGAGTGCCGGCCCCGATCCACGGGACCGGCAGGGTATCTCTAACTAAACGGAACCGGTTCTATCGGTGTAGGGCGAGGGGCGCGCTTAACGCGCAGCCGCAACGTCCTTCGGTAGAACCGTCGGGTCCTGCCCCTTGCCTGCATTGCTCCAGGCATGGCGTGTATAGCTGATGACCGCTGCGATCTCGACATCATTGAGCTGCCCGCCGAATGCCGCCATGGCGGTGCCGGGCTTGCCCTTGAGCACGGTGTTGATCTGAGCCGCTTGGGGGCCCAGCACAACCTTGTCTCCGTCAAGCGGTGGGAAGCTGCCCGGAATGCCCTTGCCGTTGGCCTGGTGACAGGCCACGCAATTGGCAGCGAAGACTTTTTCGCCACGGGCAACCAGTTCGGCTTCCGTCCACTCTTTATTGGGATCGTCGGCGTTTGCCGCCATCTTCTTCTTTTGGTCTTCAACCCACTTATCGTAGTCGGCTTGCGCCAGCACTTCGACAACGATGGGCATGAAGGCGTGGTCTTTGCCACAGAGTTCCGCGCACTGGCCACGGTAGATACCCGGGGTGTCGGCACGGAACCAGGCATCGCGCAGGAAGCCGGGGATGGCATCCTGCTTGACGCCGAAGTCGGGAATCATCCACGAGTGGATGACATCGGCCGCGGTCAATACGACACGGACCTTTTTATCCACCGGCACAACCATGTGGTTGTCCACTTCCATCAGATAGAACTCGCCCTTGGGCTCGCGGTTCTCGATCTGCGCGCGGGGCGTGGACAGCGTGGACAGGAACTTGACGCCGGCGGCGGAGCCGTCGAGGTACTCGTAGCCCCACTTCCATTGATAGCCGGTGACCTTGATGGTGAGGTCGGCGCTTGAGGTGTCCTTCATGGCCACGACCGTCTTGGTGGCCGGCAACGCCATGGCAATGACGATGATGAAGGGGATGACCGTCCAGGCGACTTCCACGCCCAGATGCTCATGGAACGTCGCGGCCTTGTGCCCGCGGGACTTCCGGTGCGCCCAGATGGAATAGAACATCACCCCGAACACACCGATGAAGATCACGATACAGATCGTGAGCAACAGCCAGTGCAGCCACATGATGTCGCGCGAAATCGCGGTCACACCTTCATGCAGGTTGAGCTGATTGACCTTCGGGCCGCCGGGCATGTCTTGCACCTGAGCACCGGCCACGCTGCCAATCAGCATCGCACAAGCCCCCAGTATCCCTCTCCACTTCTTCATGCTTACCTCGAAACACGGCGCGAGGGCCCTTGTCGCCTAGTGGCACGAGTGTCACTTCAACAGGACTACGCGCAATTATTAGATGGCAGGGTTAAGCAGGGAGATAGAGCGGCCCCCGCGTTCCCACTCGAAATCACAAAGAAACTGGCGGATTATAGCGGACACGCAAATAGATGTAAGACAGGCCTCTTGAATAAAAGGGCCCCGCCCCCATCTGCGCCGGCCCCAAGCTTCAACCCTTGACGCGCGCCCCAAACCGTGTGGCATAAAATCGTCGGCAACCTCATCACGACACGCCACGATGCCCAAGCAGTTGCCCGATTTGTATGCCGACCTGTGCGCACGCGCGCAGGAACCCGCCCCCGACGGCGCGCACGCTTTATATATAGCGGGCCGCCGCTGCGGCTGGGCCACGCATGCCGCCTGCGACGCACTGCGCGATGCGCCCGGCGTCATCTGTGACGACGCCGCGCTGCACATCGGCGCGCACCTGACACCCGGCGCGGCACTGAATGCCGTGCTGGAAAATACCGCGCAACTGTTGCGTCAAGCCAACTGCCTGCGTGGCTGGCGCGATGAACTGCTGGACGTGATGGACGGCGACGACGTGCTGGGCGTCATCGAGCGCGCGGCGGTCCGCCCCCTGGGCCTGCTGACCCACGCGGTGCACCTGAACGCCTGGACGCCGGACGGACGCATGTGGGTCGCGCGGCGCGCGCTCAGCAAGTCGACGGATCCCGGTATGTGGGACACCTTGGTAGGCGGCCTGGCCGGCTGCGGCGAAGACCTTGAACTTGCGCTGGTGCGCGAATGCGGCGAGGAAGCGGGCCTGGACGCGCCCGACCTGGCCAACCGCACGCCCTTGCGCACCATCCTGCGCATTCATCGCCGGCTGCCGGAGGGCTATCAGGTGGAAGACGTGCTGACCAGCACCTGCGTGCTGGCGGCGGGCGTGCGGCCCGCCAACCGTGACGGTGAAGTCATGGAGATCGCCACCGTCGATGTCGCGACCGTGCTGCGGCAGATCGCCGAAGGCGAATTCACGCTGGAGGCGGCGCTGGTGATCGTCGAAGACATCATGCAACGCCAGGCCGCCGACCAGATCTGAATCAGCGGGGCGCCATTCCCGGCGCATCGGTCGCCGGCGCGTCCTGCAAGCCGCCGGCTCCGCCGTCCAGGGGCTTGTCCCGGGTCTTGTTCTGAATCATGTCCCGGGTCTTGTCCTGGGTTTCTTCCCGGGATTTTTCCTGAACTTCGTCCGCGGCCTCGTCCTTGCGGGCGTCCTCCAGTTCACGTGTCACGCCCGCCGCTTCGGCCGCTTCCGCCGCCTGCGCCGGGCTGGGGGCCGAGACGGGTGCGGGCGTGGCGGCGGGCGCCGCGTGCGACGCCTGCGAGAACTGCTTCCACACTTCGATGGCGCGCAGGCGCTGCTTGGCCACCACCTGGATACGCTCGCGCAGATGCTCATCGCGCGCCAGCAGGGCATGGAAGTCGCGCGATGACAGCATCAACAGCTTGCAGTAGCCCAATGAGGTCACCTCGGGCGTAATCTGCTGTTCGCCCAACAGGCCAAGTTCGCCGAAGAATTCGCCGCTACCGAGCTCGATCAAGGTGTTGTCGGGCAGATGCACCGCCACGGCGCCCGACGCCACGAAGCACATTTCCTCGCCATGCCGCCCCTGGGTCAAGACCCGCTGATCGGGCAGCGCCAGACGCGGCTTGAGCAGTTTGCTGATGGCGCGCAGCGAATCCGGCGACAGCCCCTCGAACAGCGGCACGCGCTTGATCAGCTCGGCCGCGCTCATTTCAATATCCAGCGGCGGGTGCGCGTCGATATGCGCCCAGCGGCTCTTCAACTGCGCCATCAGGTCCGCATAGACCTCGCCGCTGATCAAAAATTGCTCAAGCATGTCGCGGTAGCGGATGCGCTCGAGTTCGCGCGCGACACGGCCCAGATAGCTTTCCTGCAGCCATAGCGCATAGGACGGGTATTGCAGGTTCAGCGCCTGCAGGGCGTTTTCGACCAGATCCAGCCGACGCTGGTGCAAAGCCACGATGCGCTGCGTCGCCTCCTCGCCCAGCAGGGGCGTGATCTGCTCCCGGGCAAACACAATCAGCCGTTGCGCGACGGAACGCTTGCTCATCAGATTGGCGAAGCGCTGGCCCAATTCGCGCGCCAGCCAGCTTTGAAAGCCGAACACGTAATGCATGCGCAACGCCAGCCGGAAGGGGGTGGAATAGCGCACGTCCTGCACGATGGCGCGCTCAAAACCCGGCACGCCGCCCAGGCGGATGGCGTCTTCCAGCCGCTCGGCGCGCGCCAGCAGCGTCTCGGCCATGCGCCAGTCCACGATCTGCGCCTTCAGGATGTCAAAGAACATTTCCTCTTCGCGCTGCGCCACGATGGCCAGGCCCACGGCCACGCGCTGCTCGTCGCTCATCTGGCTGAGCTGACCATCGTGCACGCTGGTCAGGCTGGCGTCGAACACGGCGCGAATACGGTCGCGCACTTCGGTGCCGATGTGTTCGGTCTTGGCCACTTCATCCGTCTTGCCTTGCAGGTCTTCCAAAGCCACCGCCAGCGCCTGGTTGCGGATGGTGCGTTCCACGGAAGACAGTTGGTTCAGGCCCAGCATCCGGATCAAGGGCCGCAGGCTGATGCCATTGATGAACAGCGTCAGAAGCACATAGCTGGTGGTGGCCACCGCGATGAACTGGCGCGCCTCTTCCGGCACGCCGGTCTGCTCGGTCACGGCCAGCGCCAGCGCCAGCGACACGGCGCCGCGCAGTCCGCCCCACAGCATCACCACCTTGTACGGGTTGCTGACCTTGGTGCCCAGGCGCGTCAGCCCCAACAGGGGCAACAGCCCGAAGACGACGATGGCGCGCGCCACCAGGGTCGCGACGAACACCACGGCCACCAACAGCAGTTCCTGCCAATCCGCGGCCGCCATCAGCTTGGGAATCAGCATTGCCGCGAACAGGAAGATCAGGGAATTGGCCCAGAAGCCGAATTGCCCCCAGGCGCTGGCCAGGTATTCGAAGGTGGTGGGCGACATGCGCGTGCGGCCGGTGGAGCCCACGACCAGACCCGCGATCACGGTGGCCACCACACCCGACACGTTCAGATAGTGTTCCGAGATAAAGAAGGACAGGTAAGCCAGCGTCAAGGTCAGCGTGATCTCGGCCGTGGGAAAACCGCGCAGCCAGGCGAACAGGAAGCAAGCCAGCCGCCCCATCGCAAAGCCCGCGATGCCGCCCCCGATGAAGTGCACGATAAAGTCGTTGAAGATGCCGCTGACGGTAAGTTCGCCGTGGCCGCTCAACACGGCCAGCAGCACCGAATACAGGGCGATGGACGCGGCGTCGTTGAACAGGCTTTCGCCTTCGACCAGCGTGGTCAGCCGCTTGGGCGCGCCCACTTCCCGAAAAATACCCACCACGGCGACCGGGTCCGTCGTCGCCACAATGGCGCCCAACAACAGGCAGACCACCAGGCCGTAGGGCGAAATCGCGTCCAGCGTCACCCCGACCACCACGGTACACACCACGACAGCCACAATCGCCATCATCAGGATCGGCCCGATGTCGTCTATCAGGCGGCGCACGTTCATGGCCAGCGCGGTCTCGAACAACAGCACCGGCAGGAACACCATCAGGAAGGTTTCGGACGAGATCTCAAAGCGTTCCAGTGAATCGAGAAAATCGGCGATCCAACTGGGCGCCCAACCATGGACGTGGATGATGATGCCGAGCAAACACCCGACGATAGCCAGCAATACCGAATAAGGCAGCTTGAGCCGGCCGGCCAGCGGCGGCATAAAGCAAACCAGTGTGAGCAATCCGGCCAAGCCGAATACGAGAAATCCTACATCCATGGGTATTGCCACGTCCCGAGCATTGAGAGGTGCGACAAGAATAGCGGCATTTTTCAGTGAGGCAGGCCAGGAAACTGTAGGGAATCGTAGAGAATGCACGTTTCGTTACCCTAGGTGCCGCTGCTGATACGCGCCGCGCCCTGTTTTTTGGGTAATGTGCAAACGTACAAACTACGCAGGAGCGGCACTTGCCACGCGTCCACTCTCTGGCCCGCCGTCACGACGCGCCCGCCATGCTGGTCCAGTTGACCGACAGCCATTTGTTCGGCGAACCCGACACCGCGATGCTGGGCGTCAATACCGACGCGAGCCTGCGCGCGGTGCTGCGCCAGATCGAAGCCGACGGCAAACGTCCCGACCTGCTGCTGGCCACCGGCGACTTGTCGCAAGACGGCGAGGCCGCCGCCTACCGGCGCTTTGCGGCCATTCTTGGCCAAGCCGGCGTGCTGTCGGGCGCGCAGATCCGATGCCTGCCCGGCAACCACGACCAACCGGCCGTGATGCGGCAAGAACTGCCGCAATGGTCTGAGCCCGTGACGGATGTGGGCGCCTGGCGCGTCGTGACGCTGGACACCACGGTGCCCGGTTCCAATGCCGGCCACTTGCCCGACAGCCAGTTGGACATGCTGGAGGCGGCGCTCGCCGCCGCGCCCGGCCGCCACACCCTGATCGCCATGCACCACAACCCCATGCAGATCGACAGCCATTGGCACGACTCGATGATGATCGACAACCCGCAGGCGCTGTTCAAGCGCCTGACGCGGTGGCCGCAGGCGCGCGTGCTGTTGTGGGGCCATGTCCATCATGAATTCGACCGCCGCCGCCATAACCTGCGCATGCTGGCCACGCCATCGACCTGCTTTCAGTTCAGCATTCGCGACGGCAAGCATGTGGTCGACAACCTGGCGCCAGGCTACCGTTGGATCAAGCTCTATCAGGATGGATCAATGGCCACGGGCGTGCGCCGCGTGCAGGACGCGCTGTGGCATACGGCGCTGGCGCCGGACGACGCGCAAGCCGCATAAAAATCGGGGCACCAGATATACGAATATATGTGGTGCCCCGCAAGCATCCGTCTCATAGGGGAGGGGAAAGAGGAGAAGCCGAGACGGATGGCAAGACTGCAAACTAGCTAAAGTTCGCGGTCTACATGATTTAGGCGGCGCACTCTTTATTAAGTTTCTGCAAGAGCACGAAATTTAGCGGCGAATTTGTATCAATTTATTGGCACCCATTTTGGCAGGGAGCTCCGCAAGGAATCGCCGCGCAAAGAAACGGGCCGCTTGCGCGGCCCCGCTCGGGCATTACCAGCAAATCAGTCAACCCATCAGGAAGCCAGATTGCCGCGCATTTTCTTCAACGCGGCGGCTTCGATCTGGCGGATGCGCTCGGCGGATACGCCGAACTCTTGCGCCAGTTCATGCAGCGTGGCGCCGCCGTCATCCTGCAGCCAGCGCGCCTCGACGATGCGGCGCGAACGGGCATCCAGCGCATCCAGCGCGCCGGTCAAGCCGGTGCTTTGAAGCTGATCGCGCGCGGCGCGTTCGAGCACCCGCGTGGGTTCCTGGCGGCCGTCGTCGGACAGGTAGGCGATGGGCGCATAGCTGTCGTCATCGTCATCCTGGTTTTCCAGCGACATGTCGCGCCCGGACATACGCACTTCCATTTCGCTGACATCTTCGCGGCGCACATTCAGTTCGCGGGCGATGTGATCGACCTGGTCGGGGTCCAGCGTTTGGCCGTCGGGGCGCATGCTGCGCAGATTGAAGAACAGCTTGCGCTGGGCCTTGGTGGTGGCCACCTTGACCAGACGCCAGTTGCGGATGATGTATTCGTGGATTTCGGCCTTGATCCAGTGCACGGCAAACGACACCAGGCGCACGCCGCGCTCGGGGTCGAAGCGCTTCACGGCTTTCATCAGGCCAACATTGCCTTCCTGGATAAGGTCGGCGTGGGGCAAACCATAGCCCAGGTACTGGCGCGCAACCGACACCACCAGGCGCAGGTGCGACAGAATCAATTCGCGCGCGGCACCCAGGTCTTCCTGGTCGCGCAGGCGACGGCCCAACTCGGTTTCACGTTCTGCCGACAGAACCGGCAAGCGGTTGACCGTGGAAATATACGCGTCGATCGTGCCAAGTGCGCCCGGATTGGCAATGGCCAACGCCAGAGCGTTGCCAGACGCGGCCAACGAGGTACTGGGTTGCTTCATAGCGGGGGTCTCCGGAAAGCGAAGGGATAGCGACATGGATTCGATGTTAGCACTCTAGTAAAGGGAGTGCTAATACGACTATTGCGGCGCGTCAAAGTTTCAAGTTTGTGGCGCGTCCCTATTTTTTTGATGCGCCGTTTGGGGGGCAACGGGGGCTACCAGCCCAGGCGCTTCAACCCCTCTGCGGTCGCTTCGCCATCTGGGCGGATGAACAAGGCTCCGCGCGGGTCCATGAAGACCTGGTACTTCGCGCCGTCGAACATCGGCATGTAGGCAGCGCTTCCGAATTGGACATCGACGAAGGGAAACCAGTTCGGGAAAGTCTTCTTCAAGGACCCGAGATCAGGCGCCGGCCAATCGTCCAGCGCGTGGACGGAGCGCGTGGCCGAGGCTTCCCGCGCGATGTCGCTGTGGCGGCCCGACAAGCGCTCCAGGCGGTACAAGGGCGGCACACCCGCCATCAGCGCCGGCAGCTTCCAGCGCACGACCCGGGCATCTATCTGCCATTGGTCGCCATACAGCACATATTGCTTGGGGCCCGTGCCGGGCGCGGTAGTCGTCAGTTGGAACTGGCCTTCTGCCTGCTGGCGGATCTCGACCCGGGCCACGGATTCGTCCGTGGTCAGCTTGTAAAACTGCACCAGCGACAAGGCCAGCAGACCGGAAACACATCCCAGCAACACCAGCATCAGGCCGAACAGGCGGCGCACCGGGCGAAACTGGAACATCTTGCGGCCGCGTTCGTCACGCGGGCCACCGCGGCTCAGCAGCATGACGAGGCCGGGCAGCAGGACGACGACGGCGCCCAGAAGAATCCAGACGAAGGGAGCGATACCGTTGATCAAGTCAGGCGTTCCTATATAGCGCATCGCGGCTCATGGCCCGATGCGCCCAGGGCGCCGCGGGGGGGGGGGG
>NZ_JBHFIZ010000039.1:236580-259741 GCF_057334535.1 Achromobacter colocynthidis | reverse complement strand
GGCGCCCAGGGCGCCGCGAGCCTGCCGCGGCAGGCTCCCCAGTATAGAAGCGGGCTTTCACCCCGCCGGTTTTCCAAGCCGCTCGACGTGAAACCGGATGTGATCTTCGATGAAGGTTGAGATGAAGTAGTAGCCGTGGTCGTAACCGGGCTGGCGGCGCAGGGTAAGCGGCTGGCCGGCGGTGGCGCAGGCAGCTTCGAACACCTCGGGATACAACTGCTCGGCCAGGAATTGGTCGGATTCGCCCTGGTCGATGAGGATGCCGGCGGGAAAAGGCTGCTTCAGCCCCTGCATCAGCGAAGCCGCGTCGTACGCGGCCCATTCGGCGGGGTTGTCGCCCAGGTAGGCGCCGAACGCTTTTTTGCCCCACGGGCACTGGCTGGGCGCGGCGATGGGCGCAAAGGCCGACACCGACCGAAATTTGCCCGGGTTGCGCAGTGCCAGCACCAACGCGCCATGGCCCCCCATGGAGTGGCCGAAGATGCCTGTGCGCGACGCATCGCCCGGCAACGTGTCGCCCGTGACGATGGCGTGCAGTTCTTCGGTCACGTAGCTATACATGCGGTAGTGGTCGCGCCAAGCCGGCGTGATGGCATCCACATAGAAGCCCGCGCCGGTACCCAGGTCCCAGCTTTCGTCTTCGCCGGGCACGTTGGCGCCGCGCGGACTGGTGTCCGGCGTCACCAGCATGACGCCCAGTTCCGCCGCCAGTCGCTGCGCGCCGGCCTTGATCATGAAGGTCTCTTCGGTGCAGGTCAGGCCTGCCAGAAAGAACAACACGGGCACGGGGCCTTGCTCGGCCTGGGGCGGCACGAAGACCGAAAAACGCATGGGCAGGCCGATCTGGGCGGACTCATGGCGGTAGTAGCGCTGCGTACCGCCAAAGCAGCGATGCTGGGAAATGAGTTCCAGGGCCACGGGCATGGACGTTCTCCGGTCGGGGGGATGAAAAATTCGTCGACGGGTTAGGGTATATCCACGGTACGACGTTCCGTCGCCGAATGTTAACCTGCCCTGCATACAGGCCGGACGACAAAAAAAAGCGATTCCGTGCCCATATTGTGATCGCGGTACTTGACCAGCGCCCATCGTGGCACTATTTATATACCGTGAGCGAAGACAACCCGTTCTTCCAGATACGCAAGCCCTGACACTATGGCCCGTCTGCCCCGCCTGTACGCCCCTGGGCTGCCCCAACTGGTGCAGGCCAACTTCATTTCGCCGCTGGCCGCGCCGTCTCAACCCGCGCCCGCCGACATCCTGAACCAACTCGCCACCTGGCTGGGCGAATCCGCTCAACGCCATCGGGTCTCGGTGCACGGCTGGCTGTTGGCCAACGACCGCATCCTGCTGTTGGCCACGCCCGCCGACGAAGAAGGTTTGCCTCGGTTGATGCAGACGCTGGGCCGCAATCTGGCCGCCCGCCTGCGCGGTGGCCGGGTCTTCGCGGGGCGTTACCGATCCGCCTTGCTGGAACCGGGCGCGTGGGTGCTGCCGGCGCTGGTCTGGCTGGAAACGTATCCCGTGCGCAGCGGCGCATCGCAAGACCCTGATTCATGGCCCTGGTCTTCGGCGGCCAGCCACACCGGCAACACCACCGCCGCGCCTGTGCAATGGCAGTCGGACCACGCCGATTACTGGGCTTGCGGCAACACGCCGTTCGACCGCCAGGCCAATTACCGCAAACGCTTGCAAGACGGCTTGTCGCGAGAAGAATCCCAACGCATTGATCAAGCCGTATCCGGCCAGTGGGCATTGGGCGGACCCAGCTTCATTGCCAGCCTGGCACATACCGCCAGTCGGCGCGTGGCTCCCGGCCAGCGCGGCCGGCCGCGCAAGAAACCCGCCGCCGCGACGGAATCGGATTCGCCCGCGCCGCCAGCGCCGGGCAACAACCCTCCGGCAACTTCCTGAATTTCCCGACCCGCCTGCTTGGCGGGTTTTTTATTGGTCCCTTGGAGAGCCGAGCTCGTCCGGCTGTGCATTTTTCGCCACACGCGATGGGCCCAACGATGCATTAATAAATAGGGACGCATCAATCAAAATAGATCGATTTTGGTGCAGGCTCGGATCCACTCGCGCATACCCCTGCACGCCCGGCCAATAACGGCGCGGCCATTGTTATGTCCCTAAATTAATGCCCTATGATGGAGCATCGATATAAATAGGGTCATACCCCTTTTGTTTTTATTGCACCCTACCCTCGGTGGGGGTATTGTCCGTCTCCTGCACTGCAACATTACGACGCAGGCTCACTGCGGAGCGCGCCATGCCCCAAATTACCCCGATCGAATCCTGTCCCACGCCCAAGGCCACCCCTATCGATGCGTCCCGTATCGGTATGCCCGCGGCCCAGGGTCTGTACCACCCCAAGAACGAGCATGACGCCTGCGGCGTTGGATTCGTTGCGCACATCAAGGGCAAGAAAAGCCACGCGATCATCCAGCAAGGCCTGAAGATCCTTGAAAACCTGGACCACCGCGGCGCGGTTGGCGCGGACAAGCTGATGGGCGACGGCGCGGGCATCCTGATCCAGATTCCCGACACGCTCTATCGCGACGAGCTCAGCCAGCAAGGCATCATCCTGCCGCCTCCGGGTGAATACGGCGTGGCCATGGTGTTCCTGCCCAAGGAAACCGCCTCGCGCCTGGCTTGCGAACAAGAGCTTGAACGCTCGGTGCGCGCAGAAGGCCAGGTCGTGCTGGGCTGGCGCAATGTGCCGGTGGACGTCGACATGCCCATGTCGCCTACCGTGCGCGATTGCGAACCCGTCATCCGCCAGTTGTTCATCGGCCGTGGCGCCGACGTGATGGTGCCGGACGCGCTGGAACGCAAGCTGTACGTCATCCGCAAGACCGCCAGCCACGCCATCCAGGCCATGCATCTGGCCCACGGCAAGGAATACTTCGTGCCGTCGGCATCGGTGCGCACCGTGGTCTACAAGGGCCTGCTGCTGGCCGACCAGGTTGGCCGCTACTACCGCGACCTGGCCGACACCCGCACGGTGTCCGCCCTGGCGCTGGTGCACCAACGCTTCTCGACCAACACGTTCCCCGCCTGGCCGCTGGCCCACCCGTACCGCATGATTGCCCACAACGGCGAAATCAACACGGTCAAGGGCAACTTCAACTGGCTGCGCGCCCGCGAAGGCATGATGCAGTCGGCCGTGCTGGGCGACGACCTGAAGAAGCTGTACCCCATCGTTTATGAAGGCCAGTCGGACACCGCTACGTTCGACAACTGCCTGGAACTGCTGGTGAATTCGGGCTACTCGCTGGCCCACGCCATGATGATGATGATCCCGGAAGCCTGGGAACAGCACACGCAGATGGACGAGTCGCGCCGCGCTTTCTACGAATATCACGCCGCCATGATGGAGCCGTGGGACGGCCCCGCCGCCGTCGCGTTCACCGATGGCCGCCAGATCGGCGCCACGCTGGACCGCAACGGCCTGCGCCCCGCCCGCTACCTGGTCACCGATGACGACATGGTCATCCTGGCGTCCGAAGCCGGCACGCTGTCGATTCCGGAAAACCGCATCGTCAAGAAGTGGCGCCTGCAGCCGGGCAAGATGTTCCTGATCGACCTGGAACAAGGCCGCATCATCGACGACGCCGAAATCAAGCTGCAACTGGCCAACAGCCGCCCGTACCGCCAATGGATCGAGCGCCTGCAGATCAAGCTGGAATCGCTGCCCGCGCCGCGCCAGACCGCCGTTGCCACGCAATCGGCCGTGTCGCTGCTGGACCGCCAGCAAGCCTTCGGCTGGACCCAGGAAGACTACAAGTTCATCCTGGAACCCATGGCGTCGACCGGTGAGGAAGTGATCGGCTCGATGGGCAACGACGCCCCGCTGGCCGTGTTGTCCGACCGCGCCAAGCCGTTCTACAACTATTTCCGCCAGTTGTTCGCGCAGGTCACGAACCCGCCCATCGACCCCATCCGCGAACAGTTGGTGATGTCCTTGGTGTCGTTCATCGGCCCCAAGCCCAACCTGCTGGACATCAACAACGTCAATCCGCCGCTACGCCTGGAAGTGTCCCAGCCGGTGCTGGACTTCGCCGCCATGGCGCAGATCCGCGACATCGAACAGGTCACGGGCAAGAAATTCCGCAGCTTCGAGCTCGACATCACGTACCCCGCCGCCTGGGGCTCCGAGGGCATTGAAGCCCGCGTGGCCGCGCTGTGCGCGCGCGCCGTCGATGCCGTGCAAAGCGGCTACAACATCCTGATCGTGTCGGACCGCCTGGTCGACAGCGAGCGCGTGGCCATCCCCGCGCTGCTGGCAACGTCCGCCGTGCACCAACACCTGATCCGCGCCGGCCTGCGCACCAACACCGGCCTGGTCGTGGAAACCGGTTCGGCGCGTGAAGTGCACCACTTCGCGCTGCTGGGCGGCTACGGCGCCGAAGCCATCCACCCCTACCTGGCGCTGGAATCGCTGGGCAAGATGAATGACCCCGAAAAGGCGGTCAAGAACTTCATCAAGGCCATCGGCAAGGGCTTGAACAAGGTCATGTCCAAGATGGGCATTTCGACCTATATGTCCTACACCGGCGCGCAGATCTTCGAAGCCGTGGGCCTGCAAAGCAAGCTGGTGGACAAGTACTTCACCGGCACCTCGTCCAACATCGAAGGCATCGGTATTTTCCAGGTGGCCGAAGAAGCGCTGCGCCAGCATCGCGCTGCTTTCAGCACCGACCCGGTGCTGGCCAACGACCTGGACGCGGGCGGCGAATACGCCTACCGCGTGCGCGGCGAAGAGCACATGTGGACGCCGGATTCCATCGCCAAGCTGCAGCACGCCTCGCGCGCCAACAACTACCGCACGTACAAGGAATACGCGCAGATCATCAACGACCAAAGCCGTCGCCACATGACCTTGCGCGGCCTGTTCGAGTTCCGCTTCGACCCCACGCGCGCCATTCCGCTGGATGACGTGGAATCGGCCAAGGACATCGTCAAGCGCTTTGCCACCGGCGCCATGTCGCTGGGTTCGATCTCGACCGAAGCGCACTCGGTGCTGGCCGTGGCCATGAACCGTATCGGCGGCAAGTCCAACACCGGCGAAGGCGGCGAAGACGAACTGCGCTACCGCGCCGAAATGCGCGAAGGCAAGAGCACCATCAAGGACGGCGACACGCTGGCCTCGCTGCTCGGTTCCGACCGTATCGAAGCCGACGTTGCCCTGAAGAAGGGCGACTCGCTGCGTTCGAAGATCAAGCAGGTGGCGTCGGGCCGTTTGGGGGTGACCGCCGAATACCTGTCGTCCGCCGACCAGATCCAGATCAAGATGGCCCAGGGCGCCAAGCCCGGCGAAGGCGGCCAGTTGCCCGGCCACAAGGTGTCGGAATACATCGCCAAGCTGCGCTATTCCGTGCCGGGCGTGGGCTTGATTTCGCCCCCGCCGCACCACGACATCTATTCCATTGAAGACCTGGCCCAACTGATCCACGATCTAAAGAATGTGAATTCCAAGGCCTCGGTGTCGGTCAAGCTGGTGTCCGAAGTGGGCGTGGGCACGGTGGCCGCCGGTGTCGCCAAGGCCAAGGCCGATCACGTTGTGATCGCCGGCCATGACGGCGGCACGGGCGCGTCCCCGGTGTCGTCCATCAAGCACGTGGGCACGCCGTGGGAACTGGGCCTGGCCGAAACGCAGCAGACGTTGGTCTTGAACCGCCTGCGCAGCCGCATCCGCGTGCAGGCCGACGGCCAGATGAAGACCGGCCGCGACGTCGTCATTGGCGCGCTGCTGGGCGCTGATGAATTCGGTTTCGCCACGGCGCCGCTGGTGGTGGAAGGCTGCATCATGATGCGCAAGTGCCACCTGAACACCTGCCCGGTGGGCGTGGCCACGCAAGACCCCGTCCTGCGCAAGAAATTCCAGGGCAAGCCGGAACACGTCGTGAACTTCTTCTTCTTCATCGCCGAAGAAGTGCGCGAGATCATGGCGCAGTTGGGCATCCGCAAGTTCGACGACCTGATCGGCCGCGCCGATCTGCTGGACATGCGTTCGGGCGTGGAACACTGGAAGGCGCAAGGCCTGGACTTCGCCCGCGTGTTCCATCAAACGCAGTCGGATGCCGACGTGCGCCAGACCGAAGAGCAGGACCACGGCCTGGCCAACGCGCTGGACCACCAGTTGATCGACCGCAGCCGCCCCGCGCGTGAGCGCGGCGAAAAGGTGTCGTTCATCGTGCCGGTGCGCAACCGCAACCGCACGATCGGCGCCATGCTGTCGGGCGCCGTGGCCTCGCGCTACGGCCACGACGGCCTGCCGGACGACACCATCCACATCCAGTGCAACGGCACCGCCGGCCAAAGCTTCGGCGCGTTCCTGGCGCACGGCATCACGATGGACCTGGTGGGCGAAGGCAACGACTACGTCGGCAAGGGCTTGTCGGGCGGCCGCATCATCGTGCGCTCGCCCAACGACTTCCGCGGCTTCGGCCCCGACCACATCATTGCCGGCAACACCGTGCTGTACGGCGCGTTGGCGGGCGAGGCGTTCTTCAACGGCGTGGCCGGCGAACGTTTCGCGGTGCGTAACTCGGGCGCGGCGACGGTTGTGGAAGGCACGGGCGACCACGGCTGCGAATACATGACGGGCGGCACGGTCGTGGTGCTGGGCGCCACGGGCCGTAACTTCGCGGCCGGCATGTCGGGCGGCGTGGCCTACGTGTGGGACCCGGAACGCACGCTCAAGCACCGCGTGAACCTGTCCATGGTGGAACTGGAAAGCGTGGCGCCGCATGCGGAACAGCAGGCGCTGAACAACATCGACATCTGGCACAGCGCGCAGCGCGGTGGCGAACGCGAGACGGATGAAACCATCTTGCGCCGCCTGGTGGAAGACCACTTCCGCTACACCGGCAGCTACCGCGCCCGCGAAATCCTGGGCGACTGGGAAGCCTCGCGCGGCAAATTCGTAAAGGTCATGCCGACGGACTACCGTCGCGCATTGGGTGAAATGTGGCGTGCGGCCAATCAGCAACAATTGGCTGCGTGAGGAATACCATGGGAAAGATTACTGGCTTTATGGAATTTCAGCGTCTGCAGGAGGCCTCCGAGGCCCCGCAGAAGCGGCTGAAGAACTGGCGCGAATTCGTGCTGCACCTGACCGATGACCAGGCCAAGCAGCAAGCCGCGCGCTGCATGGACTGCGGCATCCCGTTCTGCAACAACGGCTGCCCGGTCAACAACATCATCCCTGACTGGAACGACCTGGTGTACAAGCAGGACTGGCGCCGCGCGCTGGACGTGCTGCACTCCACCAACAACTTCCCCGAGTTCACCGGCCGCATCTGCCCGGCGCCGTGTGAAGCCGCCTGTACCTTGAACATCAACAGCGACGCCGTGGGCATCAAGTCCATCGAACACGCGATCATCGACAAGGGCTGGGAAGAAGGCTGGGTGGCGCCGCAAGTGCCGGCCCGCAAGACGGGCAAGAAGGTCGCCGTGGTGGGCTCCGGCCCCGCCGGCATGGCGTGCGCGCAGCAACTGGCGCGCGCCGGCCACTCGGTGACGCTGTTCGAAAAGAGCGACCGCATCGGCGGCCTGCTGCGCTACGGCATCCCCGACTTCAAGCTGGAAAAGCACCAGATCGACCGCCGCATCTCGCAGATGGAAGCGGAAGGCGTGGAGTTCGCGCCGTCCACCTACATCGGCAATCCGAAAGACCCCGTGGCCGACGGCCTGACGGTGCGCACGCCGGAATCGCTGAAGGCGGAATTCGACGCGATCGTCATGACGGGCGGTTCGGAAACGCCGCGCGACCTGCCGGTTCCGGGCCGTGAATTGTCGGGCGTGTATTTCGCCATGGACTTCCTGCGCCAGCAGAACAAGGCCGTGGCGGGTGACCGCTTGAGCAACCAGACGCTGGCCAAGGGCAAGCACGTGGTCGTGATCGGCGGCGGCGATACGGGTTCGGACTGCGTGGGCACCAGCAACCGCCATGGCGCGGCCTCGGTCACGCAATTCGAGCTGATGCCGCAACCGCCCGAATCCGAAAACAAGACCATGACGTGGCCGTACTGGCCGCTGAAGATGCGCACGTCGTCCTCGCACGAAGAAGGCTGCGATCGCGACTGGTCCGTGACCACCAAGCTGCTCAAGGGCAGCAACGGCAAGGTCGAAAAGCTGGTCGGCGCGCGCGTCGAATGGTTCAAGGACGACGCCACCGGCCAGATGAAGATGCGCGAAGTCGAGGGCTCGGAGTTCGAGATCAAAGCTGACCTGGTGCTGCTGGCCATGGGCTTTGTGTCGCCGGTGCAGACCGTGCTGGAGTCCTTCGGCGTGGATCGCGACGGGCGCGGCAACGTGCGCGCCAACACCGACGACTACCGCACCAACGTGGAAAAAGTCTTCGCGGCGGGCGACATGCGCCGTGGCCAATCGCTGGTGGTCTGGGCCATCCGCGAAGGCCGCCAATGCGCACGCTCGGTGGATGAATTCCTGATGGGCAGCAGCGAACTGCCGCGCTGATCCTCAGGCTCTGCAACACCCATTCGCCGCCTTCGCGCCGTAGCGCCAAGGCGGCGAATGCTATTTGGAAACCGGGCCGCCGGACCGTGCTGCACGGCTGAACGTAGGATGGGTGAAGCGCGGGTGAAACGATAGAAGAACCCTGCCATCCAACGCGCGCAACCCATCATGCAGCGCTCGCTATGTGGCTGCTCTTCAGAAGAACCCGGCGTTGCTTGATGGGTTTCGCGCGATCTGCTTCGGCGTTCTTTTATCGTTTCATTCGCGCTCCACCCATCCTACGGTGCGTCGCAAAGCTTCCGTTGCCGCGCCACGGTCCGCATCTTTTCACGCGTCAATCTGAGCAGCGCCCAGGCGCTGAACGTAGGATGGGTGAAGCGCGGGTGAAACGATAGAAGAACGCTGCCGTTTAACGCGCGCAACCCATCATTCAGTGGTTGCTATGTGGCTGCTCTTCAGAAGAACTCGGCGTTGCTTGATGGGTTTCGCGCGATCTACGTTGGCGTTCTTTTATCGTTTCATTCGCGCTCCACCCATCCTACGGTGCGTCGCAAAGCTTTCTGTTGCCGCGCCACGGCCCGCATCTTTTCACGCGTCAATCTGGGCAGCGCCCAGGCGCTGAACGTAGGATGGGTGAAGCGCGGGTGAAACGATAGAAGAACGCTGCCGTTTGACGCGCGCAACCCATCATGCAGCGCTCGCTATGTGGCTGCTCTTCAAAAGAATCCGGCGTTGCTTGATGGGTTCCGCGCGATCTGCTTCGGCGTTCTTTTATCGTTTCATTCGCGCTCCACCCATCCTACGGTGCGTCGCAAAGCTTCTGTTGCCGCGCCGCCACGGCGTGGTCCGCATCTTTTCACGGGTTGATACACGTCAATCGAGACGGGCGCCAGGTCTGAGAACCTGTGGCCTCACCCTCATGGAAAGATCGGAGAAGAAAAATGTTTTCGCTGAACGGGCGTATCCGCGCCACTGCCATCGCCGCACTGATCGCCGCCAGCGGGCTTGCCGCGCCGGCGCACGCGCATGAAGCGGGCGACGTGCTGTTCCGGGTGGGCGTCACGCAGGTTCGCCCCTCGTCCAACAACGGCACCGTACT
Source organism: Achromobacter colocynthidis (assembly GCF_057334535.1). Classification (NCBI taxonomy): domain Bacteria; kingdom Pseudomonadati; phylum Pseudomonadota; class Betaproteobacteria; order Burkholderiales; family Alcaligenaceae; genus Achromobacter; species Achromobacter colocynthidis. Next base: position 250,158 of record NZ_JBHFIZ010000039.1, on the reverse strand, counting down.
GGATGGCAGCGTCAAGCTGGACGTCAACAACAACGTGCGCCCCAGCTTCACGCTGGGCTACATGGTGACGCGCAACATTGGCATCGAACTGCTGGGCGCCTGGCCATTCCAGCATGACGTCAGCGGCAGCGGCCTGGGCAAGATCGGTTCCAGCAAGCAATTGCCCCCTACGCTGAGCCTGCAATGGCATATCTTGCCGGACAGCATGATCCAGCCCTACATCGGCGTCGGCATCAACTACACGCACTTCTTCGACACCCAGGCCGAAGGCGCGCTGAAGGGATCGGACTTGAAGTTGGGAGATTCCTGGGGCGTGGCCGCGCAACTGGGCGCGGACTTCAAGATCAATGAACGCTGGTTCATGAACGCGGACATCCGCTACATCGACATCAAGTCGAAGGTGAAGCTGGACGGCCAGCACATCGGCACCGCGCGCATCGACCCGTGGGTGGCGACGCTGGGCGTGGGCTACCGCTTCTGATCAATGGCAGGACCGGTTGCGCGCGACATGCCGCGCAACCCACATCCAGATCAATTGCCTTCAGGCTGCAACTGCCGACGCAGCGCCTGCAACGCAGGCGTGTCGTCATCCGCGCGCCAGACCAACTGCGTGCGTGCCTGCCCATACGGGCCGCGCAGCGCGCTGACGCGGACGGAATGCTCCGCCCCCAACACCGCCAACACCGAACGCGGCACGATGGCCACGCCAGAGCCCGCGGCCACGCACGCCACGATGGCGTGATACGACGCAAACTCCATCACGCGCGCGGGCGCCACGCCTTCGTGGTTCAGCCAGGATTCCAGGATGCGCCGATACGAGCACCCCGCCGCAAACGCGATCACCGTGCGGCCGCCCACGTCGCGGGCGCCATCGATGTCGCCCCAGGCCAGCGGCGAGATCAACGCCAGGTCTTCATCGAAGGCATCCATGGCCGCCAGGCCCTCGTCGGGAAACGGCTGGGCCACAAAGGCGGCTTCGATCTCGTAGTTGCGGACCTTGGCCGCCAGCGCGCCCGACGTGCCAGTGACAAGTTCAATGCCCACTTGCGGCCAGGCCGCGTGATAGGCCGCCAGAATCGGCGGCAAGCGCGCGGCCGCCGTGCTTTCCATGGTGCCGATGCGCAGCACGCCTTGCGGCGCGCCATCGCGCACGGCGGCCTGGGCTTCGTCGGACAGGCGCAAAAGGCGATCAGCGTATGACAGCAGCACGCGCCCCTGGTCCGACAACACCAGCCGCCTGTTCTGGCGCCGAAACAGCGGGGCGTTCAGCGAGGCCTCCAACTGCTTCAGGCGCGTCGACACGTTGGACTGCACCCGGTTCAGGTGCGCGGCGGCGCGCGCCACGCCGCCCTGGTCGGCCACCGCTTTGAAAATCTGCAAGGCGTCGAGATCCAAGTTTCTCATTTCAAGAACCTGTGTTCTTAATAATTCACTATTCAAGATATAAGTACAGCCGTAGAGTGGGCGCATGTCAACGCCTGCTTACCCTTCCAGTTTCGATTCCCGCAGCGCGGCCAGCCTGGCTTGGCCGGCGGCGCTGGCGCTGGCCGCCGCCATGGGCATCGGCCGATTCGCCTTTACGCCGGTGTGGCCGCTGATGGCGCAGGAAGGCGGGTTGTCTTTGGCCCAGGGAAGCTGGATGGCATCGGCCAACTACGCCGGCTACCTATTAGGCGCGCTGGCCGCCGTGGCCTGGCCGGTGCGCCACGCCCGCGCGCAGCTTGCCATCAGCCTGCTGGCCGTGGCGCTTTTGACCCTGGCCATGCCGCTTACGCATAACGTGGCGGTCTGGTGCGCGCTGCGGCTGGCCGCCGGTTACGCCAGCGCCAGCGCCTTCATCTGCGTGGCCTCCAGCCGCGTCGTACCCCAAGGAGACCCGCGCGAACCCGCCACGGCGGCGCTGACCTACGCCGGGGTAGGCGCCGGTATCGCGCTGACGGGGCTGGCTTGCCTGGGTTTGATGGCCTGGAAGGTGGGGGCCGACGGCACTTGGCTGATACTGGGCGCGCTGACATTAGCGCTGTCCGCCATGGCTTGGCCGGGCCTGAACCGGCCGGCGCCAGCAGCGGCGCCGACCGCGCCGGCCGCGCCAAGCGCTGCGAACTCCCCAAACACTGCAAACGCGCCAAACGCTGCGAGCGCTGCAAACGCCGCAAACGCTGCAAACACCTCAAACACCGCAACCGCCCCAAACACACCGCCCCCCGCACCGACCGCCCGCTTGCCCCGCGTCATCCCCCGCCTGGCGCTGCACTACGGCGTCTTCGGCGTGGGCTACATCATCCCCGCAACATTCCTGCCCGCCATGGCCAAGCAGGTTATCCCCAACCCCGCGATCTTCGGCTGGGCCTGGCCGCTGTTCGGCCTGGCCGCGGCGGTATCTTGCCTGCTGGTTCCCCGCCTGGCGCGCCGTCGCGACGAAAAGCGCGTCTGGCAGGCCGCGCAGGCCCTCATGGCCGCCGGCATGCTGGCGGTGGCGCTGTGGCAGCACATTGCCGCCGTGATCGTGGCCGCGCTGCTGGTGGGCGGCACCTTCATGGTGATTACCCAGGCCGGCATATTGACGGCCCGGCGCATGGCGGGCGCTGCCGCCCCGCGTGCCGCCGCCCTTATGACCGCCGCCTTCGCGGCCGGCCAGATCCTGGGGCCGCTCTTGGCATCGTGGGCCGCCCACTGGGGCGCGGGCCTGGCGCAGGTGCTGGGTGGCGGCGCGGCACTGCTGGCGCTGTCGGCATGGCGGTTGGGAAAAATCACGACAGAAGGCGAAGGCGCTGGGCATAATGCGATCGGCCCCCAGGGCTGTACACATTAGAGAAAAGAACGAGGAGTCACCCAGCATGAAAGCACTGCGCCCCCTGATTGCCGCGCTGTCGGCCGTTGCCGCCTTCAGCGGCGCCGCCCACGCCCAAACTGGCGACTGGCCCGCCAAGCCCATCACCATGATCGTGCCCTACGCACCGGGCGGCTTTGCCGACACGCGCGTGCGCCTGCTGGCACGCAAGCTGGGCGAATCGCTGGGGCAACCCATCGTGGTTGAAAACAAGGCGGGCGCGGGCGGCGTGGTCGGCACCAGCCTGATCGCCAAGGCCGCGCCTGACGGCTACACCATCGGCACGGGCAACCTGGCGCCGATGGCCGTCAACCCGACGCTGATGAAGGACATGCCCTACAACCCGCAAAAGGACCTGGCGCCGATCATCCTGATCGAGAACAGCCCGCTGGTGCTGAGCGTGAACAACGAACTGCCGGTCAAGACGCTGGACGACCTGATCGCGCTGGCCAAGAAGCAACCCGGCAAGCTGTCGTTCGGTTCGTCCGGCGTGGGCGGCGCGCATCACCTGTCGGGCGAAATGTTCCGGGAACAAGCCAAGATCGACATCGTGCACGTGCCCTACAAGGGCGGCAGCCTGGCCGCCACCGACTTGATGGGCGGCCATATCTCGATGATGTTCGAAATGGGCTATTCCGCGCTGCCGGCCATCCAGGGCGCCAAGATCCACCCCATTGCCGTCACGTCCGCCAAGCGCCTGGCCGTGTTGCCCAATGTGCCGACGATGGCCGAATCGGGCCTGACCGGCTTCGAGTCCTACAACTGGCAAGGCATCGTCGCCCCGGCCGGCACTCCCGCGCCGATCATCGCCAAGCTGAACGCCGAGTTCAACCGCATCCTGAAAGAACCGGACGTGCAAAAAGCCATTGCCGACACGGGCAGCCAGGCCGGCGGCGGCACGCCCGAGGAATTCGCTGCCTTCATCAAGAGCGAAACCGAGAAGTGGGCCCACGTCATCAAGGCTGGAAACATCCAGCTTCAATAACCCAGAGGAGTCATCCCATGTCCCCCCGTCTGCTTGATCTGCTGAAGCTGGACCATCCCATCATCCAGGCGCCCATGGCTGGCGGCGCCACGCCGGTGGAGCTGGTGTCCGAGGCATCCAAGGCGGGGGTCCTGGGATCGCTTGGGGCGGCTTACATGAGCCCGGCGCAGATTGAAGCCGCCGTGGACGCCATCCGCGCCCGAACGGACCGGCCGTTCGCGATCAACCTGTTCGCCAGCGTGCCGGACCAGCCCATGCAGGGCGATGCCGACCGGATGCTGGCCTTGATGGCCCGCTACCACGCGCAATTGGGCCTGCCGGCCCCGACCATGCCGGGCCCGCAGGCGGATCCGCTGCCCGGCCAGATTGACGCCATCCTGCGCCTGCGCCCCGCCGTCTTCAGCTTCACGTTCGGCCGCATCGCCCCCGATGTCCTGGCGCGCTGCCGCGAGTTGGGCATCCTGACGGTGGGCACCGCCACCACGGTGCGCGAAGCGGTCACGCTGGAACAGGACGGGGTGGACGCCGTGGTGGCCCAGGGCGCGGAAGCGGGCGGGCATCGTGGCACGTTCCTGGACGGCTTCGAGCAATCGCTGATCGGCACCATGGCGCTGGTGCCCCAGATGGCGGACGCGGTTTCGCTGCCGGTGATTGCGTCCGGCGGCATCATGGATGGCCGTGGCATCGCCGCCTCGCTGGCGCTGGGCGCCCAGGCCGCACAAATGGGGACAGCCTTTCTGACGACCGATGAATCCGGCATCAGCGACGCCTACAAGGCCGTGCTGCCGGCATCGCGCTCGGAACAATCGCGCCTGACCCGGGCGTTTTCCGGCCGCCCCGCGCGCGGCATCGCCAACGCCTTCATGCAGGACGCGGACGCCATCGCTGCCGACATCCTGCCGTATCCCCTGCAGAACGCCCTGACCCGCCCGATGCGCACCGAAGGCGGCAAGGCGGGCAACATCAATGTTCTGTCCCTGTGGGCGGGGCAGGCCGCGCCGCTGGCCCGGCGCGAGTCCACGGCTGACCTCGTCCGCCGCCTGGCGCAGGAACTTGCCGCCGCGCAAGCGCGCCACTGACGCGACACCAATTCCCGCTTACCGCGACGCCACCGCCAGCCAGGGCGGTGCCCCCGGCCCGCCGCCCTGGCCGCGGGCGCCCGTGCGGCATTCGGGCCGGATTGTCCCCCATGCCGAAAACACTGTTCCATGGGCGGCCCCTTACATTGTGATTACAAAGCGTCGAGCTACAATGGCGCCTCGCCGCTGGGAGCCATCGCCTGTCTTGGCCCCCGCACCTGAGTAACCGGGCGCTTCCCGCCACCGCTTGTCTCGCCCCGCGCAGCCTCGGCTATCGGCCCTGCGTATCGACAAGCCGACAGGGCAAGCTCCGCCACCGAAACACCCTTTCGTTGCCCATGCCCGCTCAATCAAGCAGCACCCCGGAATTCGCCCTGCGCCTGGACGGTGTGGCGCTAGGCTATGGTGATTTCACCGTCTTGCGCGACATCTCCATGGACGTGCGCGCGGGCGAAGTGGTCGCCATCATGGGCGGCTCGGGCTCGGGCAAGACCACGCTGTTGCGCGCGGCCACCGGCCAGCTCATCGCCCGGCAAGGCCAGGTGCATGCGTTCGGCCAGGACATCAGCCGCGCCAACCCCGACGAATTGCAGGCCCTGCGCAAGCGCATGGGCGTGCTGTTCCAGCAAGGCGCCCTGTTCACCGATCTGAACGTGTTCGAAAACGTCGCTTTCCCGCTGCGCGAACACACCCGCCTGTCCGAGGCCGACGTTACCGAGCGGGCGCTGGACAAACTCGACGCCGTCGGCCTGCGCGCTGCCGCGCATCTGAAGGTTGCCGAAGTCTCCGGCGGCATGGCGCGGCGCGTGGCCTTGGCGCGCGCCGTGGTGCTGGAACCCGAACTCATCCTGTACGACGAGCCCTTTGCCGGGCTGGACCCGATATCGCTGGGCATTACCGCCCGACTGATCCGCCACCTGGCCGACCGGCTGGGCTGCGCCTCGGTGCTGATCACCCACGACGTTCAAGAATCCTTTTCCATCGCCGACCACGTGTACCTGGTCGGCCAGGGCAAGCTGGCCGCGGCCGGCACGCCTGAAACGCTGTCGGCGTCGCAAGACCCCTATGTCCAGCAATTCCTGAAAGGCGACCCCGACGGCCCGGTCGCGTTCCAGTACCCCGAGACGCCCGCTTTCCAAAAGTGGCTGTCCCAACAGAAAGGGCGCAAAGCATGAGCGGTTCCAACAACGCGGTCGACGCGGTGGGCGGCTGGGTGCGCAAGCAGGTCTCCGGCATCGGCTTTTTCACCCGCTTTTTCGGCGGCATGCTGGCGCGCAGCGGCATCGTGTTCTCGCGCCCCCGCCTGGTGTCGCAGCAAGTCCATTTCATCGGCAACTATTCGCTGCTGATCATCGCCGTGTCGGGCATGTTCGTGGGCTTTGTGCTGGGGCTGCAAGGCTATTACACGCTGAACCGCTACGGCTCCGAAGAAGCGCTGGGCTTGCTGGTGGCGCTGTCCCTGGTGCGCGAACTGGGGCCTGTCGTCACGGCGCTGTTGTTCGCCGGGCGGGCGGGCACGTCGCTCACCGCCGAGATCGGCCTGATGAAGGCGGGCGAACAACTGGCCGCCATGGAAGTCATGGCCGTCGACCCCATCCGCCGCGTGCTGGTGCCGCGCCTGTGGGGCGGCATCATCGCCATGCCTATCTTGGCCGCGGTGTTTTCCATGGTGGGCATCCTGGGCGGCTGGGTCGTCGGCGTCGTGATGATCGGCGTGGACGCGGGCGCTTTCTGGTCGCAAATGCAAAGCGGCGTCGACGTCTGGAAAGACGTGGCCAACGGCGTCATCAAGAGCGTGGTGTTCGGCATCACGGTCACGTTGGTCGCGCTGTATGAAGGCTGGCAGGCCAAGCCCACCCCGGAAGGCGTTGCGCGCGCCACCACGCGCACCGTGGTCGTGGGTTCCCTGGCGGTACTTGGGCTGGACTTCCTGCTCACCGCCTTGATGTTTGGAAATTGAAACGGATTGATCATGTCACGCGAAAAAACCGACTTCTGGGTAGGCCTGTTCGTATTGCTGGGCGCGGTCGCGCTGGTGTTCCTGGCGTTGCGGGCCGGCAACCTCAGCACCTTTTCCTTCGCCCCCACCTATACGCTTTCAGCCAATTTCGATAACGTAGGCGGCCTCAAGCCGCGCGCGGCCGTCAAGAGCGCGGGCGTTGTGGTGGGCCGCGTGTCCAGCATCACCTTCGACGACAAGACCTTCCAGGCGGTCGTGTCGGTGAACCTGGAAAAGGCCTATCAGTTTCCCAAAGACTCATCGGCATCGATCCTCACGTCCGGCTTGCTGGGCGAGCAGTACCTGGGCTTGACGGCGGGTAGCGAGGAAGAGAACTTTACCGACGGCGGAAAAATCCGCTATACACAGAGCGCGGTTGTGCTGGAGCAGTTGATCAGCCAGTTCCTGTACGGGTCCGCCGAAAAAGAAGGCACCACTTCGCCTGAACCTGCCGCGAAAGCGCCAAATTAAAGACGATGCGCAACGGGCCGTAACGGGCCGCGCCTCGACATCGCCGTAACATAAGCATCGTTGATAGGGATCTCCTGATCATGAACAAGAACGCACTTTCCCGAATTGCCACCATCGCGGCGGCGGGTGCCCTGATGGCCGGCTGCGCCGCGCCGCAGAACCCGGACCCGCGCGATCCGTGGGAAGGCTTTAACCGGGGCGTTTACAAGTTCAATGACACGGTCGACCGCGCGGTATTCAAGCCGGTGGCCCAGGCCTATACCTTCGTCACGCCGCAGCCCGTGCGCAGTTGCGTGCACAACATCTTCAGCAACATGACCGACCTCTGGTCGGGCACGAACAGCTTCCTGCAAGGTCGTGGCCACGACTTCGTGAACACGCTGGGCCGCTTCCTGTTCAACACCACCATGGGCGTGGGCGGCTGCTTTGACGTGGCCTCGGCCAATGGCGCCCGCAAGATCCCGAACGACTTCGGCACCACGCTGGGCGTGTGGGGCTTTGGCCAGGGTCCGTACCTGGTGCTGCCCATCTTTGGTTCGTCCACCGTGCGAGACGGCGCGGGCCTGGTCGGCGATTTCGCCGGCACCACCTATGGCTACATGGGCATCGATTCCATCGACAACGTGCGCCTGCGCAACTCGCTGTGGGGTCTGCGCCTGGTCGACACGCGCGCCAGCCTGCTGGACGCCACCGACACCGTCGACCGCGTTGCCCTGGACCCGTACAGCTTCATCCGCGACGCCTATCTGCAACGCCGCAACGCCATGGTGCTGGGCCACCGCGTTGACGACGAAAGCTCGTTGCCCAACTACGAAGACGACGAGGACGATGCCCCTGCCGCCGGCAAGGCCGCCCCGGCGCCGGCGCCCGCAACCAAGTAAGCTGTGGCCTTGCGTTCATCGGTACAGTAAGGAGTTTTGATGCGATTTGCTTTTGTTTCCCTGTTGCAACGCCTGGCCTTCGCGGGCCTTGTCGGCCTGGCCGCGGCCGGCGCTGCCCAGGCCAAACCCGATCCCAATGGTCCGCCCGACCAATTCGTCATCGCCACGGCCAATGAGGCTCTGGACGTGCTGAAGGCCGACGGTGCCGTCAAAGCCGGCAACACCACGCGCATCAACGAAGTGGTCAACCAGCACATCCTGCCGTACGTCAACTTCCAGAAGACCACGCGCCTGGCCGCCGGGCGCTTCTGGCGCCAGGCTTCCGAGCAGCAGAAGACCGAACTGGCCGATGCGTTCCGTGGCACGCTGGTGCGCACGTACAGCGGCGCGCTGACGCGCGTCACGCCCGACACCTCGGTCAAGGCGCTGCCGTTCCGTGGCGATCCCAAGGCCGACGACGTGGTCGTGCGCACCCTTATCAGCCAGTCCAACGGCCAGCCCACCGGCGTGGATTACCGCCTGGAAAAGACCCCGCAAGGCTGGAAAATCTACGACATGAACGTCGAAGGCATCTGGCTGATTGAAAACTACCGCAACCAGTTTGCGCAGCAGATCAACCAGAGCGGCATCGACGGCCTGATCCAGGCGCTGAACAAGCGCAACCAGTAAGCACAAGGTTCCGGCTGCTTTCGGCCCGGCGCGCCCTCAGTGGCCCGCCGGGCCGATTATTTCGGGGACGCATAACCTGCGCATTCCCCACGCTTGCCGGGGCCATAGGCGCTTGCCGTCACGGCGCGCTTATATAATGATCAATTCGCTCTTTTCCGGGCACCACCCGCCGTCATGTCAGCCGTCAGTCTCGAAAACGTCTCCAAGATCTACTCGCCGCGCCAGCGCGGCTGGCAAAAGCTGCTTGGGCGCAAGCCCGCCCCCGGCTTCCAGGCGCTGGACAATGTCAGCCTGAACATCGAACACGGCGAATTCTTCGGCCTGCTGGGGCCCAATGGCGCGGGCAAGACCACACTGATTTCGATTCTTGCCGGTTTGGCGCACGCCACTTCCGGCCGGGCCAGCGTCTGTGGCTATGACGTCGTCACCGACTACAAGGCGGCGCGGCGTTCGCTGGGCGTCGTGCCCCAAGAGCTGGTCTACGACCCGTTCTTCACCGTGCGCGAAACGCTGCGCATCCAGTCCGGCTACTTCGGCCTGCGCAACAACGACGACTGGATCGACGAAATCCTGTTCAACCTGGGCCTGGCCGACAAGGCCGACAACAACATGCGCGCGCTGTCCGGCGGCATGAAACGCCGCGTGCTGGTGGCGCAGGCGCTGGTGCACCGTCCGCCGGTCATCGTGCTGGACGAGCCCACGGCGGGCGTTGACGTCGACCTGCGCCGCACGCTGTGGGAATTCATTTCGCGCCTGAACAAGGCCGGCCACACCATCATGCTGACCACGCATTACCTGGAAGAAGCGGAAGCCCTGTGCGGCCGCATCGCCATGCTCAAGCGCGGCCGCATCGTCGCGCTGGACACCACGCAGGCGCTGATGGCGCGCGTGGGCGGCGTCGACCTGGAAGACGCTTTCGTGCGCATCATGCACCAAGGCGACGAACCCGCCGCGCCCGCCCTGCAACCTGAAGAGATCTCGTCATGACGCAGTCCAACGCGACCGCCAGCCAGCCGCTGGTGCAGCCCCGCCTGGATGCGGGTTCCGGCTTTCCCACCCTGCTGCGCAAGGAATTGCTGCGCTTCTGGAAGGTGGGTTTCCAGACCATCGCCGCGCCCGTCATCACGGCGCTGCTGTATCTGCTGGTTTTTGCGCACGTGCTGGAAGGGCGCCTGATGGTGTATGGCACCGTGCCCTACACCGCGTTCCTGATCCCCGGGCTCATGATGATGAGCATGCTGCAGAACGCCTTCGCCAACCCGTCCTCGTCTCTGATCCAAAGCCGCATCACGGGCAACCTGGTGTTCATGCTGCTGCCGCCGCTGTCGCACCGCGACATCTTCGGCGCCTTCGTGCTGGCGGCCATCGTGCGCGGCCTGACGGTGGGCGTGTTCGTCTGGTTCGTGGCGCTGTGCTTTGTGTCGCTGGTGCCGGCCAACCCGCTGTGGCTGCTGGTGTTCGCGGTGCTGTCCTGCGGCATCATGGCGGTGCTGGGCGTGGTTGCGGGCCTGTGGTCTGAAAAATTCGACCAGCTGGCCGCCTTCCAGAACTTTTTGATCATGCCCGCGACGTTCCTGTCCGGCGTGTTCTATTCCATCCACACCCTGCCGCCGTTCTGGCAGGCCGTGTCCCACTGGAACCCCATCTTCTACGCCATCGACGGTTTCCGCTACGGATTCTTCTCGGTGTCGGACGTCTCGCCCTGGCGCAGCCTAGCGGTGGTGACGGGGGTATTCCTGGCGCTCTCGCTTTACGCGCTGCGGCTTCTGGCCAGCGGCTACAAACTCAGGAACTGACGTCCATGCTTCCCACTCCCGCGCAAGTCCGCCAATACATTGCGGACGGCCTGTCCTGTGAACATCTTGACGTGCAAGGCGACGGCTCGCATTTCGACGCCGTCATCGTCAGCGCGGCCTTCGAAGGCAAGCGCCTGATCCAGCGTCATCAAATGGTCTACGCCGCCCTGGGCGACCGCATGAAGGCCGAGATCCACGCCCTGTCGATGCGCACACTGACCCCTGACGAATACCAGCAAGCAGGCAAGTAATGGATAAGCTGCGCATCACCGGCGGTACGCCCCTGCACGGCGAGATCTCGATTTCCGGCGCCAAGAATTCGGCCCTGCCGATTCTGTGCGCCGGCCTCTTGACCGCCGACGCGCTGACGCTGACCAACGTGCCGCACCTGAATGACACGGCCACGATGCTGCGCCTGCTGGCGCGCATGGGCATGCAAGCCACGCGCGGCACCGACGGCGTGGTGACGTTGCAAGCCGACCGCGTCGACAAGCTGGAAGCGCCGTACGACCTGGTCAAGACGATGCGCGCGTCGATTCTGGTGCTGGGCCCGTTGCTGGCCCGCTTCGGCGAAGCCCGCGTCAGCCTGCCGGGCGGCTGCACCATCGGCCAGCGGCCGGTGGACCAGCACATCAAGGGCCTGGCCGCGCTGGGCGCGGAGATCAGCATTGAGCACGGCTTCGTCGTGGCGCGCGCCAAGCGCTTGAAGGGCGCGTCCGTACGCACCGACATGGTCACCGTCACCGGCACCGAGAACCTGCTGATGGCCGCCGTGCTTGCCGAGGGCCAGACCGTGCTGGAAAACGCGGCTTGCGAACCGGAAGTGGTGGACCTGGCCGAACTGCTTATCAAGATGGGCGCCCGCATCCAGGGCCACGGCACCGGCCGCATCGTGATCGACGGCGTTGAGCGCCTGCATGGCGCCGAGCACCGCGTCATCTCCGACCGCATCGAAGCCGGCACCTTCCTGTGTGCCGTGGGCGCGGCTGGTGGCGACATCCGCCTGACCAACACCGACCCCGCCATCCTGGGCGCCACGCTGGACAAGCTGGCCGACGCCGGCCTGACCATCGAAACCGGCCCCGACTGGATCCGGGGCGCGATGTCCACCCGCCCCAAGGCCGTGGGTTTTCGCACGCATGAATACCCCGGCTTCGCCACCGACATGCAGGCCCAGCTCATGGCGCTGAACGCCGTGGCCGAAGGCACGTCCGTCATCGTCGAAACGATCTTCGAAAACCGCTACATGCACGTGCAGGAACTGCGCCGCATGGGCGCCGACATCGACATCGACGGCCACACCGCCGTGGTGCGTGGCGTGAAGCGCCTGTCGGGCGCCACCGTCATGGCCACCGATTTGCGCGCGTCCGCCAGCCTGGTCATCGCCGGCCTTGCCGCCGATGGCGACACGCTGGTCGACCGCATCTACCACCTGGATCGTGGCTACGACCAGATGGAAGTCAAACTGCGCGCCCTGGGCGCGAACATCCAACGCGTGACCGGCAAGGAACAGGCATGAAATGTAGTAGCCCCCACGCTGCGCCTTCGGCTTGCTGCCCCCCGAGTGGGTCCGTTCATTTTGAGGCTGCCCGGCAATGAACAATGCCACCACGATGAAGCCCCTGACCCTGGCGCTGTCCAAGGGTCGGATTTTTGAAGAAACCATGCCGTTGCTGGCCGAAGCCGGCATCGAAGTCACGGAAAGCCCGGAAAGCTCGCGCAAGCTGATCCTGCCGACCAGCGACCCCGGCCTGCGCCTGATCATCGTGCGCGCCTCAGACGTGCCCACCTACGTGCAGTACGGCGCGGCGGACCTGGGCATCGCGGGCAAGGACGTGCTGATCGAGCACGCCAAGGAGCAGCCCGGCGGCCTGTACCAACCCATCGACCTGAACATCGCCAAGTGCCGCCTGGCCGTGGCCGTGCGCAATGGCTTTGACTACGAAGGCGCCGTGCACCAAGGCGCGCGCCTGCGCGTGGCCACCAAATACGTGCACTCAGCCCGTGAACACTTCGCGGCCAAGGGTGTGTACGTGGACATCATCAAGCTGTATGGTTCGATGGAATTGGCGCCGCTGGTTGGCTTGGCCGACTGCATCGTGGACCTGGTGTCCACCGGCGGCACGCTACGCGCCAACGACCTGGTCGCGGTGGAAGACGTCATGCCGATTTCGTCGCGCCTGATCGTCAACCAGGCCGCGCTGAAGACCCGCGGCGCCCGCCTGCAACCCTTGCTGGACGCCTTCGAAAGAGCCGCCTCCCGCAACGCCTGACCCCCGCCCGCCGCGCCCTCGCGGCGGCCGCTTTCCGCTTTGCTGCATGACGCCATGGCCCTGATCAATCGTCTCGACTCCCGCGATCCCGGATTCAAATCCGCCCTGTCCAAGCTGCTGGCTTTCGAGGCCACCGAGGACGAGTCCATCGACCGCGCCGCCGCCGGCATCCTGGCTGACGTGCGCGCGCGTGGCGACGCCGCGCTGGTGGAATACACGCAGCGCTTTGACCGCATGCCGGCCGCCTCGGCCGACACGCTTGAAATTCCCAAGGCCGATTGGCACGCCGCGCTGGCCACCTTGCCCACCGCGCAACGCAACGCGCTGGAAGCCGCCGCCGACCGCGTGCGCAGCTACCACGAGCGCCAGCTTGCCCATACCTGGACCTACACCGAAGCCGACGGCACGATGCTGGGCCAACAGGTGACGCCGCTGGACCGCGTGGGCCTGTATGTGCCGGGCGGCAAGGCCGCTTACCCCTCGTCGGTGCTGATGAACGCCATTCCCGCCAAGGTCGCGGGCGTGCAGGAACTGGTCATGGTCACGCCCACGCCCGACGGCGTGCGCAACCCCATCGTGCTGGCGGCCGCCCCCC